>NZ_SBEF01000036.1 GCF_004011885.1 Serratia microhaemolytica
GTTATCAAGATGCTGCTGTTTTTGCTGTTTGGTGTATGGCATGGTTTATTCTCAAGCAGAGGATGTGATGGCGAGAATAATGAAAGGCTTTATTCGCTGCGGCAAGGTGAGGCTACCGGACGCTTACTTTCCAATGGCTACCTTCAGAAAATCACTGCAACGCGAAATAGTTGGGTACATATCAATCCCTCACAATCAGCATGTTACCTATAAAGCGGTAGTAAACTTTGTTTGCTGTCAAGAAACAGGGATTTGATTTAACAGCAGATAATTTTCAGATGAAAACGCTTTAACTTCGAATAAACATAGCGTTTCAATTACCTAGTGCGGCGTGATAACACGTAATACACGATATTTTTGCGTGCCGATGAAGGGAGGGGACTGTTTTCATTACGGGGGAACTCCCGATCATCGAGAGTTCCCTGCTATAGCTAAGGGTAGGCTGGATTGTCTAGCACATGTTTATCTCATTCGATTAACCGATGTACTCCAAGCCGCCCATATAACGGCGCAGCACCGCTGGGATCTCAATCCGCCCATCGGCTTGTTGGTAATTTTCCAATACAGCAACCAACGTGCGGCCAACAGCCAACCCTGAACCATTCAGGGTATGCACCAAACGTGGCTTTTTCTCCTGTTTACTACGGCAACGCGTCTGCATTCTCCGCGCCTGGAAATCCCACATGTTGGAACAGGAAGAGATTTCACGGTAGGTGTTTTGTGCCGGCAGCCACACTTCCAGATCATAGGTTTTGCAAGAGCCGAAACCCATATCACCGGTGCAGAGCAACATTTTACGATAAGGCAGTTGCAGCAGTTGTAACACTTTTTCCGCGTGCCCTGTCAGCTCTTCCAGCGCTGCCATCGAATCTTCTGGCCGCACGATCTGCACTAATTCGACTTTATCAAACTGGTGCATCCGGATCAGACCACGGGTATCACGCCCATAAGAACCCGCTTCTGAACGGAAGCAAGGGGTATGTGCGGTCATGCGTAGTGGTAAGCTCTCTTCTTCCAAGATCTCGTCACGTACCAAGTTGGTGACCGGTACCTCTGCTGTTGGGATCAAGGCGTAGTTGCTGCTTTCCGACTCTTCTGTCAGTGGCTTGGTGTGAAACAGATCTTCACCAAATTTCGGTAACTGCCCTGTGCCATACAGTGTGGCATGATTGACCAAGTAAGGTACGTAGGTCTCCAGGTAGCCATGCTGTTCAGTATGCAGATCCAGCATAAATTGCGCCAATGCACGATGTAGCCGGGCTATCTGCCCTTTCATTACCACAAAACGCGCCCCGGTCAGTTTTACCGCCACAGCAAAATCGAGGCCATCGCTCAGCTCACCCAGCTCGACATGATCACGCACCGGAAAGTGATAGCTTTTTGGCTCACCCCAACGGCTGACTTCTCGGTTTTCACTATCATCCTTGCCATTGGGTACACTGTCATCAGGAGGATTAGGGATCTGCAATGCATAATCGCGGATCTCATTTTGCAGCTTTTCCAATGCGCTTTTGGCTGCATCCAACTTGTCACCTAGCTCATTGACTTCACGACGCAGCGGCTCAATATCTTCACCACGTGCTTTCGCTTCACCAATGGACTTCGATCGAGCGTTACGCTCTGCCTGTAATGTTTCTGTTTCTACCTGTAGCACCTTGCGACGCTCTTCTTGCGCGCGCAACAGTTCCAGATCAAGTTTAAAGCCTCGGCGAGCCAGTTTTACGGCAACTGCGTCTAGCTCATTACGCAGCAGATTGGGATCGAGCATGCTAATCCTGTGCTTGTTGTTATTGAAGAAGACGTTTTCGCTTTATCCAGCGTACAGAAAACTAGATAAAAGTAGTGTACTGCTTGTTAACCTTACCGCAAGGCGACTATCAGCGGTAGCGTTTTGTCTGGCTATTTTGATCTTGCTTGGCCAGCCAGGCCAATTTTTCAGCAATCTTGGCCTCTAAACCCCGTTCAGTTGGGTGATAGTAGGTGGTTTGTGCCATCTCAGGGGGAAAATAGTTCTCACCGGCAGCGTAAGCATTTGGTTCATCATGGGCATAGCGATATTCCGCACCCAAGCCGATCTCTTTCATCAGCCGGGTGGGCGCATTACGCAAATGCGCCGGTACATCATAATCGGGTTGCTGTTTCGCATCACGCAGCGCAGCGGTAAATGCGTTGTAGACTGCATTGCTTTTCGGCGCACAGGCCAGATAGACAACAGCTTGTGCAATCGCGCGCTCCCCTTCAGCCGGGCCAACGCGGGTAAAACAGTCCCAGGCAGCAATCGCGATCTGCATTGCTCGCGGATCAGCATTGCCGATATCTTCTGAGGCAATCGCCAGCAAGCGGCGAGCGACGTACAGTGGATCACCGCCTGCGGTGATAATGCGCGCATACCAGTAAAGCGCCGCATCTGGTGCAGAACCACGCACCGATTTATGTAACGCTGAGATCAAATCGTAATAACGGTCGCCTTTATTATCAAAGCGAGCCTGTCGTTCACCCAGTGTCTCTGTTAACAACTCAGGGGTTAACGTGCGCATTCCATGTTGATCCGGCGAGGCAATATCCGCCATCATTTCCAAGCTATTCAGCGCACGCCTTGCATCACCGCCAACCAGTTGTGACAGCATGTCGCGCGTTTCCGGCAGTAGCGTTATCTTTTCTGCCGCTAGACCTCGCTGAGCATCCTGCATCGCCTGATCAAGCACTTGCCCAATTTCTTCCACCGTCAGTGTCTTCAGCAGGTAGACGCGCGCTCGCGAAAGCAGCGCTGAGTTCAGCTCAAATGACGGATTTTCGGTGGTCGCACCAATAAAAGTGATAGTGCCATCTTCAATGTGTGGCAGGAATGCATCCTGTTGGCTTTTATTGAACCGGTGTACTTCATCGACAAACAGAATAGTGCGCCGTGCGGCATGACGGTTTTGTCTGGCACGCTCAATCGCTTCACGGATCTCTTTAATTCCCGAGGTTACTGCAGAAACCCGCTCGATCTCCGCATTGCCATAGCGGCCAATTAACTCTGCCAGTGTGGTTTTACCAGTACCGGGTGGCCCCCATAAGATCATCGAATGCAGTTGGCCGTTCTCTATCGCACGTGGCAACGGTTTACCCGGTGCCAGCAAATGACGCTGGCCGATATATTCAGCCAGCGTAGTGGGGCGCATACGTGCCGCGAGTGGTTGTAATGCGTGTTCAGAAAAATCCAGTGACAGCGTGTTCACAGCAGCCTCTAATTACGTTGGTCGTCCAGTGTTACCCCTTTAGGCGGTGTAAACCTGAATTTTTCAGCTTCAATGACACGATTTTGTTGTCCTTTCAATTGATAGTCACTGCGTTGGCCATCTTGCTCGATTGCAGTAAAACTTTTGATCGTGCCACTGTTACTTACGCTGATAAGTAGCTGCTTCAGGTGATTGCTACTGACTTTCGGCGTCAACTCAAAATCGTCTCCCAGACGCCGGACATCATACTGCTTCCAGTCGTTGGCATTGTTACGTGTCAGTAAAATAAAAGGCGTGTTTCCTGTCGCATCTTTCAGCCAGCTAGCGGTCACTTGTTCAACAAATGGGTTGTAAAACCAGAGCGTTTTACCGTCAGAGATCAACACACTTTCGTCGGGAGAATGCATGTGCCAATTGAACAGATTAGGTCGTTTTAACCACAATGTACCTTCACCTTGTTGCACTACATTGCCCTCAGCGCTGAGCACTGTTTGCGTAAAATTGGCCTGAAAACTATTCACTTTTGCCAAACGCGTCTGCAAGACACTCGCGGCATCAGCCCAGGCCGATAGTGAACTCATCGTGCCGACCAACAGGGAACAGGTTATCAATAGTTTTTTTATCATTTCACACCTTATGTTATGCATGGCACATCAAGCCTGAGTGTCGTTACTCATGGCGTTGTGGTGCCAGAACTTCACGGTTGCCACTATGCCCCTGCGCACTGACAATACCCTGCATCTCCATCTGCTCAATGATGCGCGCTGCGCGATTGTAACCGATACGGAACTGCCGTTGGACACCCGAGATGGAAGCTCGTCTTTTTTCAACCACGAACTCAACCGCTTGATCAAATAGCGGATCTAACTCATCACCATCATCAAGTTCTGTGTTGCTACCCGCTTCACCTTCTTCGTTACTACTGAGGATACCCTCTTTGTATTGTGGACGCTCACGCGCTTTCCAATCTTTAGCAACCGCGTGAACCTCCTGATCTCGAACGAAGGCTCCATGCACGCGGATCGGAATCGAGGAATTGGGTGCCAAATAGAGCATATCACCCATGCCAAGCAGCGACTCAGCTCCCCCTTGGTCAAGGATAGTGCGCGAGTCAATCTTGCTCGACACGGTAAAAGCAATACGTGTCGGAATGTTTGCCTTAATCAAACCAGTGATAACATCAACAGAGGGGCGCTGGGTGGCCAAGACCAAGTGGATACCCGCAGCACGCGCTTTCTGCGCTAACCGGGCAATCAGTTCCTCAATTTTTTTGCCGACCGTCATGATCAGATCAGCAAATTCATCCACCATCACCACAATGTAAGGCTCTTTTTCCAGCACCGGTGCCGAAATATCCATGCTGCTACCCGGTTTCCAGAATGGATCCGGGATTGGACGCCCCATCGCCAAGGCTTCATCGATACGCTCGTTATAACCGGCCAGGTTACGTACTCCCAACGCCGACATCAATTTATAACGCCGTTCCATCTCAGCAACACACCAACGCAAGGCGTTAGCTGCATCTTTCATATCTGTTACTACATCGGTGAGCAGATGTGGGATACCTTCATACACCGAGAGTTCCAACATTTTCGGATCAATCATGATAAAGCGCACCTCTTTCGGTGTCGCTTTATACAGAATGCTCAAGATCATCGCGTTGACACCAACCGATTTACCCGAGCCGGTGGTGCCGGCAACCAGTAAATGCGGCATTTTGGCCAAATCCGCTACCACCGGCTGACCTGAGATATCTTTACCCAAAACAATCGCTAATGGGGAAGGATTATCACGGAAATCAGGACAGTCCAGCACTTCTCGCAGATAAACCGTTTCACGCTTGAGGTTCGGCAGCTCTAGCCCAACATAAGGCTTACCAGGGATCACTTCAACGACACGCACGGCTGAAGTTGACAGTGACCGTGCCAGATCTCGCGATAAATTGGAGATGCGCGCTGCTTTCACACCGGGCGCCAAGTCAAGCTCAAAGCGGGTGATCACCGGGCCAGGTAAGATATCTACCACATCGGCTTTAACCCGGTAATCAGCCAGACTGACCTCAATCAGACGCGCTTTCTGTTCCAAAAGCAGCATGTCCACCGGTTCCGTCACTTTCGGTGCTTCGGCCAGCAGATCCAGCGTGGGTAACGGGGTGGTTGGTTTCTGCAAGGGGAGATCATTGCGCATCAAAAAAGGATGGATCAGGCTCTCAACCATGGCAGCTGGCTGCGCGGCAATATTGCTTGGCTGAGTATCACTGTTTGGTTGAGCGTGATGGCTTGGCTGAAGATAACTCGGTTCAATATTGACCGATTCAATCTGAGTAAGGTCAATCGCAGGCTCTTGCTGCTTACCCGACAGCTCTACTGTTTCCGCTGCTAGGGTAAACAATGGAGTACGCGACTCAGCAACTTCGCTAGCAGCGATAAATGCGCTGCTGGCTGCACTATCAGCAAAATCGATGGTGAAAGGAGTCTCATCAACATCCGGCTGTGGTTCAGTAGCGGTTGATAATGTCGAGTACCAATCCCCTACCCTAGGCTCACTGTCAAACTCACCTACGATCGATGAAGAATACGGTTCAGCAACCGAGTACGCCGTTTGCCGGTGGTTAACGTCCTCCGCGAGCAATGATGATTGTGATGCTTGCTGTTGCATTAGCGCTGGCTCAGTTGCACGTTGCTCAGCCTCACGCTGTTCTGCCATACGTTGCGACGGCAATTTAATGCCGTAGGAAGCCAACTCGCGCCGAGTGGGAATACGCACCCGATTAGGGCGCGGTAATTCCGGGCCAATCCCCTGTTTAACTTGCGGAGTTTCACTACTGTGTGCGCTGAATACGGGCATAAAGGTCGGTTGCGTACGTTCAGACTCAACAAACTCTTCCGTTAACACTGTTACTGTCGGTGTTTCCACTGCAACCGTGGGCTGCTGCTCCGGTTGTTGTGAAGCGGGAGAGAAGTTAAAAAACGCTGTTTCAGCCTCTTCATCTGTATCAATCGCAGAAATGGCTGGGGGTTGTACGTCAAAGGGTTCAACAACGCGGCTCGCCTTAATTGGCTGCAGATCAGTACTCACAGTATCAGTGAGGTTCAACACCGCGTGTTCAGCCACCCGCACAGTCTGCTCTGGCTGGCGATGATAAAGTGGCGGTTGCGGTTGCGAATAAACTTTTGCTGTATCCGCAGCAATAAATTCATCCAGCACCACCAGTTCATCAGCAACAATCACCAGCGGCTGGTTAGTCTCCTGTGCTGTTCTGCCTTCGTCATGCTTGCGGGCATTTCGCTTTGAACCATGCAGCAACAAAGCAACTACCGCCAGTACCGCCGCACCGAGCTTTTCAGCGATAGTCAGCCACGACCAGCCAGTAAACAGCGTAAAACCTGCAACCCAAAGGCAAAGCAGCGCCAATGTAGCGCCAAGCGGACTAAACTCTGGCAACATGGCACTACTCAACAAGTTACCCAGCAAACCGCCAGACGCAAAGTAATAGAGGTCATCGATATTTAATTCTGCCAGACCACAGGAGGCCAGCACTAGTGCCAGCGTTCCAATTAGACGCAGCGCCAATGAGAAGTAATCAGTGTACTCACTATGTTCACGCTGACGGTAAGCACGCCAGCAGAGGATTAGCATGATTGGCGGCACCGCATAAGCAGAGACACCAAAGGTGAAAAACAAGGTATCGGCCAACCAAGCACCAACAATGCCACCCAGATTATGGATCGGCTCATGCCAGGCAGTTTGTGACCAACTCGGATCTGAAGGATTGAAGCTGATCAGCGATACCATGAGGTAGAAAGCAAAACCAGCGATGATGATCAACAGCGCTTCAAACAGTCGCCGACCACCAGCCAGTTTTTTCAACGTGACTTGTTTGTCTTCTGTGTATTCCTGGCTCAAAAAAGGCACTCCAGGTCCTGTTAGTTAACTGACTAAATAGGGAAAAACAGCGCCGAGTCATTCTCTCGGCGCTGTCACTGTATAAACAAACAGGAGTGTAACGAATTTAATCCGGTTTTGCACCTATGGATTAACGTGTTTTGATGACCAGACGCCCACTTTGTTTCACTTCTTCCATGACAACGTAGGTACGGGTATCATTCACACCCGGCAAACGCAACAGCGTCTCCCCCAACAGTTTACGATATGCTGACATATCAGCCACACGGGTTTTTAACAGGTAATCAAAATCACCGGAAACCAGATGACACTCCTGAATTTCCTCCAATTTTTGCACAGCCGTATTGAACTGTTCAAAAACATCCGGCGCCCCACGGTTTAAGGTTATTTCAACAAAAACCAACAAAGACGCATCCAAGTAGTGCGGATTAAGCAGTGCTGCATAACCGGTAATAAAGCCTTGACGTTCAAGACGGCGAACACGCTCTAAACAGGGTGTTGGCGAAAGCCCGACTCGCTTAGAAAGCTCAACGTTGGAAATTCGCCCGTCCTTTTGCAACTCATTGAGAATGTTGCGATCGATACGGTCAAGATCTTTACTTGGGCGTTTTTTATTGTCTACCATTCTTATGTCTCTCTTATTATATTCTTCCCTGCACCTGTTACAGTCACTTCACCATCCTTATGTGAGTACTGATCCCAGGCGAAGACTCGATGCTAATGTTAAACAACCCCTAACCCTTGTTGCAGCGATCACCACCTCAAGCAGGGTTGTCACTCAACTCACCTCTACCCTTGCGACTTACGTCAACTTAGGTACATCGCCCCTTTGCATTGCAAAACCTATCGTCATCCTTGAGTAACAAGTGCAAAAAGGCAACGTTCTCCAGAGTACCATCCGCTGTTGTAGCGACCAAATCCAGTTTTAACAGTGAAAAAAGCATCATGTTGTGCTTCATAGCTGTACATAGCTAAAATTTGCTACTACCTGCGGAATAATTTCCTCTGTTGGTGATGTTTTCGCAAATACACAGCGGATTGTCAAAATAAAATAACTAAAATCAGCACAACCTACCGTCAAAAAAAATTGACGCTTGCTCTGTTATTAACCAAGAAGCGCTAGTTATACAAGCCGATAAAGAGCAATTAATTTATTGAAATTAAATTACTTTAATCCATTTGGCATGCTCTTTTCCGCGACTGGCAACCTGATGCTGAAACGATGAATATCTCTTGATCGGAGTGCTGAAAAATTGTGCTGCAAATCTTGTATCCTGACTGTTTTGCCAGATTATCTGTGATAATGAGAATAGGTTAATAGATAGTCAACACCTATCAGAGCTAGCATCGACTCGCCTGGTCGCTTTTTTTGCTGCACCGTTTTACCTACAATCAAGTAGACTGTCGGCAGGACTGGCTGACAGGTGTTTTTTGCACTACGTATGCTTACACCTGACAGCAAGCATTGATCACACTGTCATCTACTTAGATATCTTACTGAACATATTTATTATTGTGCGAGAAGAGGTTATTCATGAGCACAGCTAAACACAGCAAATTACTGATTTTGGGATCAGGCCCAGCCGGCTATACCGCCGCCGTCTATGCCGCACGCGCCAACTTACACCCAATGCTAATAACGGGTATCCAGCCAGGTGGGCAATTAACCACCACTAGCGAAATCGAGAACTGGCCTGGGGATGGCGGAGAACTGACGGGTACCGCACTGATGGATCGAATGCGTGAACATGCGGAAAAATTTGATACCGAGATCGTGTTCGATCACATCCAACGTGTTGAGCTGCAACAGCGTCCTTTCCGTCTATTTGGTGACAACAACCAATACACCTGCGATGCTCTGATTATCGCTACCGGTGCTTCCGCACGTTATTTAGGGCTGGAATCTGAAGAAGCGTTCAAAGGCAAAGGCGTCTCTGCCTGTGCTACTTGTGATGGTTTTTTTTATCGTAACCAGAAGGTTGCCGTTGTCGGTGGTGGTAATACCGCTGTCGAAGAGGCGCTCTATTTGGCCAATATCGCTGCTGAAGTGCATCTGATCCATCGTCGCGACAGCTTCCGGAGCGAGAAAATTTTGATTAATCGTCTGATGGAAAAGGTGAAAAATGGCAATATCGTTCTGCATACTCACCGTACACTGGATGAAGTGCTCGGCGACGAAATGGGGGTAACTGGCGTGCGCCTGCGTGATGTTAACGCAACGCAGCATACTGAAGAACTCGCCGTCGCTGGGGTCTTTATTGCGATTGGCCACTCACCGAATACCGCAATTTTTGGCGATCAGCTTGAGTTGGAAAATGGCTATATCAAAGTGCATTCCGGCATTCATGGCAACGCGACACAGACCAGTATACCTGGCGTGTTTGCTGCCGGCGATGTCATGGATCATATCTATCGCCAGGCCATTACGTCGGCCGGTACCGGTTGCATGGCCGCATTAGATGCCGAACGCTACCTCGATAGCTTGGCGAATGGTGGGAATAGTTAACTACCCCAAGGTGGGCATCAGCGGTAGCGTACAGCACACCTGCTAACCACTGATGTCCTGCCAATCTGGGCTAGGCCAAGGGTGCCAACTCATCAAAATGCCGGACAATTTTGTCTGCTGCAACCAAATTGGGGATCAATCTAATCGCTTCCAGCATCGCCTGCGGTTGAGGCTGCAATCCGCAAATAATAATTTCAATCCCCTGCTGGCGTAAATTCGTGATGGCATCCTCCAGCGCATATAGCCCGCTTTGATCGATATAGGGCACATTCTCCATGCGGAAAATCACTGTTTTTACCTCTGGCATTTCACGGATAATCCGATTGAATCCAAAAATAAAGCCAAAGAAGATAGGGCCTTCAAAGTGCTGAATATAGACACGATCTTCATGCCCGGAGAGCCAGGCTTGCTCATCAGCTTGTATCATCGGCGCCTGCTGTAACAGATGGCCTTGTGATTTTTCCTCTGCCAAATCACTCATCTGCTTCATAAACCAGAGCGCCGCCATCACCATACCAATACCGACCGCCTGTAGCAGATCAACAAACACCGTTAATAGCGTGACACTGAGCATGATCACCATATCTGCTCGTGGGACGGCACGTAAATTTCTCAGGCTACGCCAATCGATAATACCAATCCCTACCGTGATCAAAATCCCTGCCAGCACTGGCAATGGGATCTGCGCGGCATACTCGCCAGCGCCCAGTAAAATCAGTAACAAGATCAACCCGTGCGTCACTCCGGACAACCGTGAGTTTCCGCCCGAGCGGATATTCACCACTGTTCTGATCGTTGCTCCTGCACCTGGCAGGCCACCAAATAACCCAGCGATGGCATTGCCCACTCCTTGCCCAATCAATTCGCGATTGGAGTTGTGCTGAGTACGTGTCATGTTGTCTGCTACCACCGAAGTCAACAACGAGTCGATAGCCCCCAAACTGGCCAGTGTCAGGGCTGTAAAGATAATGATTGCCGGATCATGCCACTCAATGCCGGCAAACGCCGCAACATGGAGTGCTGGCAGCCCTTGAGGTATCTCACCAATGGTTGGTACCGCTAGCTCTAGCAGTATCGAAAGCACGGTAAATGTCACCAATGCCACCAATGTTGCGGGGATCGCTTTAGTGACCTTGGGGAACAGGTAGATTGTTGCAATCGTCCCCAATGCCAGCAGCAGCGCAGAAAAGTTAATATTGACCACTGCCGTTGCCAATGTCAGTAAGGTGTTAAGCGGTGTCCCTACCGAAGTTAACCCGACAGAAGGAAACAGTTGAGTGATGATAATAATCAGGCCAATTCCGCTCATAAAGCCAGAGATCACTGGGTATGGCATATAGCGCACATACTGCCCTACCCTCATTAACCCCATAACGATCTGCAACAGCCCAGCTAACACAAAAGTGACAATAATCGATGGCAGCGCGGCTTCAAAGGAGCCAAAGTAGGCAATCTCTGCAGCAATGATCGCGCTGGATACCACGGTCATCGGCCCGGTCGGGCCACTAATCTGGGTTCGAGTCCCCCCAAACAGTGCCGCAAGAATACCCAACACTATTGCACCATATAGCCCAGCAACAGCTCCCATACCCGATTGCACACCGAATGCCAGCGCCAATGGCAGCGCAACAATTGCTGCGGTTAAACCACCAAAAACATCACCTGAAACCCCTTTGCTGATAGTCATTTATGCTGTTACCTCTCTCCATGCAACAAATTCAGATTATCTAGCGACAGCGCTAGTATCGACAATAGTTAGGCGTCTGACTGCCGGCTCGCGACAACGGCAGAGCAAACAGCTTGTTCACTCGCCGGTTGTCGATCAATTACACTATTTGGCGTCAGGAACATAGGGCAGTGCAGACTTATGCACACAAAGGCGCAAGCGCCCGTCTGCACAGCGACGAAATACAAACGTCTTGTCTACCATCACCTGTTCGTTATCCTCGCTAATTAGATAAACATTGCCCATCGTGATGGCGATATTGCCGTGGATCTGAATGCCATTATCGGCCGCATTGTTGTCATACCAGACTTTTTTCCACACCTTCAGGGCAAAACCGGCATCGTCGGGATAATCGGCATCACCGGCAACAAAATAGGAGATTGCCCCTTTGCGACTGCAGCGGAAGGTATTGGCTCCATGTGCCAGCGTTGGTTTGAAGAAAACAACACCATCCTGATAATCATAGAGTTCATCAACGATCTCAGCAGCAACCGCACGATAATCACCGCCTTGACGATAGACAGCACCAATTCTGATCAACCCATCACACCACGCTTGCTGTGCCTGGTTCACTTCTGCTTCTGTAATCATCTGCCACCTCTTCGTGGTTATTGTCGACACTTGATTTAAAATTAATCAAGCGTGGTAAAGTGAGTGCAACTGTTGCACTGAAAATACGGGCCGTGCATTAAAATATAGTCAGCATTCTGCTCGACTGCCTGAAGAGAATGAAAAACAAAACTCACTGATTTTATTTGGTGTTGATATCAACATGGCTGATTGACCAGCGCCAATCTTCAATCATCGCCAGCAGTTTTCTGTTTGTGGCAGCGATAAAACCACCACCTCAGTGATTGACGCGCAATACCATACCTCTGTTGCTGTGGTGATCAATTTTTTCGAGTCTAAAAAAACCGCAGAGATGTAAAATTTGGTATCCCGACAACCCCGATGCCGCATAGTGACTGCCAGCAACTATGCGGTTAAATGACTCATGCCAGTACCAGTGATTAGCAAGATGAAAGCCGCGTTGTGTATAATCGCTCGTGTTTGTGCTCAAGATGACTCACACTCAGCTTGTCTTCTCTAATACAAAGCGATGTAGATTCTTTGAATGAAAAAAAATCGGCAAACTCAGTTAACTCAATGGCTTAAAGAAAAGAGCAGTTTAGCAAATCGCTGGCTACGCCTCTCAATGCTGTTAGGGCTATTCAGTGGCATGTTACTTGTCGTCCAGGCTTGGCTATTGGCTGATCTGCTACATACGTTGATTATTGAACAACAGACACGCACCGAACTGATCTCTTCATTCGTCTGGTTGGGCATCACGCTAGTACTGCGCGCGTTGCTGGCGGGGCTGCGTGAACGCAGTAGCTTCCTCTGTGGGCAGGTGATACGCCGCCATCTGCGTGCTCAGGTGCTCGATAAATTACAACAGCTCGGCCCTGCCTGGATACAGGGTAAGCCTGCTGGCAGTTGGGCCAGTGTGATTATTGAACAGATCGAAGAGATGCAAGATTATTATGCTCGCTACCTGCCACAGATGTACCTTGCAGTGATGATCCCCGTGCTGATCTTGTTTGCCCTGTTCCCGGTAAACTGGGCCGCTGGCCTGATCCTGTTAGCAACAGCGCCGTTGATCCCTCTGTTTATGGCGCTGGTCGGTATGGGTGCTGCCGATGCCAATCAACGCAATTTTGTCGCATTAGCACGCCTGAGTGGCAATTTTCTTGATCGTCTGCGTGGGCTGGATACATTACGCCTGTTCCATCATGGAGAGCGTGAATCGGCGCAGTTAGCTCGCGCTACAGAAGATTTCCGCCAACGCACCATGGAAGTGTTACGCTTGGCCTTTCTCTCTTCAGCAGTGCTGGAGTTTTTTGCTGCGGTCTCAATCGCCGTGGTAGCCGTCTATTTTGGTTTCTCTTATCTGGGGGAGCTAAATTTTGGTAGTTATGGCGCCGGAGTCACTCTGTTTGCCGGTTTTCTGGTGCTGATTTTAGCGCCTGAATTTTTTCAGCCACTGCGTGATCTCGGCAGCTTTTACCACGCTAAAGCACAAGCGGTTGGTGCTGCTGAAGCATTGGAACAGTTCCTTAATGCAGAGGGCGAGGCTGAACCACGCGGCCAAGGCCAGCAACAACTGCCAGCTCAGCAAGCTGTCACATTACAGGCGCAAGCGCTTGAGATCTTGTCGCCAAATGGTGTTGTGCTTGCTGGGCCAATCACATTTCAGCTCGCCGCCAACCAACGCGTCGCTTTAGTTGGCCCCTCTGGCGCTGGCAAAAGCTCGCTGCTCAACGTACTGCTCGGTTTCCTGCCCTACCGAGGTTCACTGCAAGTGAACGGCATTGAGTTATCACAACTCTCGCCAGCAGAGTGGCGGCAACAGTTAGGCTGGATCGGTCAAAATCCCCACTTACCGGCACAAACGGTGCGAGAAAACATTCTGCTTGGTGCAGTGGATGCCAGTGCTGAAGAATTGCAGCAAGCTATTGATCACGCTTATGTCAGTGAGTTTCTACCACGCTTGCCGAACGGTTTGGAGAGTGAGTTGGGCGATGGTGCCGCACGCCTTTCTGTTGGCCAAGCTCAGCGCATCGCTGTCGCTCGGGCGCTACTCAGCCCACGCACGCTGCTATTGCTGGATGAACCAACTGCCAGCCTGGATGCCGCCAGTGAGCGTTTGGTGATGCAGGCTCTGGATCATGCCTCCTATCAACAAACCACGCTGTTGGTTACCCATCAACTCCAGGAAGCCGAGCAGTATGACCAGATTTGGGTTATGGATCATGGCCAAATTGTGCAACAGGGCAATTACGCCACACTGAGTCGCCAAGCCGGTTTATTTGCCGATCTGCTCGCCCACCGCCGTAATGAGGTTTAGCCATGCGTGTTCTCTTGCCCTTTCTCGCACTCTATCGTCGCCACACCTTTTTGCTGTTGCTCGGCATGGTGCTGGCGATTACCACGCTGTTAGCCAGCATCGGCTTACTGGCTCTCTCTGGCTGGTTCCTGGCAGCCTCTGCATTAGCCGGCCTGGCGGGCAATTTTGCATTTAACTATATGCTACCCGCAGCCGGAGTGCGTGGAGCGGCAATCTTTCGCACCGCCGGGCGCTACGCTGAACGGCTAGTGAGCCACGACGCCACATTTCGCTTATTGTCACATTTACGCCTATTCACCTTTAGCAAGATCCTGCCGTTAGCCCCCAATCACATTGCACACTTTCGTCAGGCGGAGTTACTAAATCGTCTGGTGGCGGATGTCGATACCCTTGATCACCTCTATCTGCGTGTGATTTCACCGGTGGTCAGCGCGTTGATGGTGATTGTGCTGTTGACCTTGGCACTCAGTTGGTTAGATCTTCAGTTGGCATTAACGCTAGCCACTATTCTGCTACTGATGATGGCACTCATGCCGCCTCTGTTTTACCGTGCTGGTCAACCCATCGGCCAAGCATTAACTGTACTGCGTAGCCAATACCGTAATCAGTTGACCCGTTGGCTGCAAGGGCAGGCTGAACTACAGATTTTTGGTGCCGAAGTACGTTTTCGCCAACAGCTTGATCACACAGAACAGCAGTGGCAGCAGCAGCAGCAACGCCAAGCTGCGCTTACCGGTTTGTCGCAAAGCGTAGTGATCTTGGTCAGTGGCTTAACGGTTATTCTGTTGCTGTGGTTAGCCGCCGACGGTGTAGGAGCCAGTCATCAGCCCGACGCGCTAATTGCACTGTTCGCCTTCGCCACTCTCGCCGCCTTCGAGGCAATCATTCCAGTGATGCACGCTTTCCAGCATTTAGGCCAGGTGATCGCTTCTGCAACCCGGGTAAAACAGATTATTGATCAAAAACCTGTTGTCACTTTTCCTGCTGCTGGTGTCGCAGCTCAAGCAAGTGCCGGCTTGCAGATTAACGCAGTCAGTTTTCGTTATAGCGAGCAAACTGAAAAGGTGCTTAATCAGATCAACTTAGTCGTTGCACCCGGTGAACATATTGCGCTACTTGGGCGTACCGGTTGTGGCAAATCGACACTGTTGCAGTTACTAACACGCGCCTGGGATGCAGAAAGTGGCAACATCAAACTGAATGGCCATCCGTTACAGCACTACGATGAAGCGACGCTGCGCACTATGATGACGGTGGTCAGCCAGCGAGTGCATATCTTCAGTGCCACACTACGCGATAACCTGCTACTGGCCGATGCTAGCGCCAGTGATCAACAACTCAGCGATAGCCTGCAACATGTTGGTCTAGGTAATCTGTTAGCCGGTGAAGGATTGGCTGCCTGGCTCGGTGAAGGTGGACGTCAACTGTCAGGCGGCGAGCAGCGACGACTGGGTATCGCTCGCGCCCTGTTACACCAAGCGCCGCTGCTACTGCTCGATGAGCCGACCGAAGGGCTAGATGCCAACACCGAACAACAAATCCTGCAACTGTTGCACCGACATGCCGCAGACAAAACCCTGATTGTAGTGACTCACCGTCTGAGCGGATTGGCACAGTTTGATCGTATTTGCGTTATGGATGGTGGTGAAATAGTGGAATCAGGTCGTCACAGTGAACTGATGCAACAACAGGGGCGTTATGCGCAACTCTATCAGCGAATTGAATAATCTGCAGTAAGGTTCGATGTTATGCCGATAGCCAAACTCTCAATGCACTCGCTGGCTTTTCCTGATCCAAGGCTGGCACTGCGTGAACCCTCGGGTTTGCTGGCGATCGGCGGTGATCTCTCTGCTGCTCGTCTGATCACCGCTTATCAGTCTGGAATTTTCCCCTGGTTCTCTCCCGGCGAACCGATCTTGTGGTGGTCACCTGATCCACGTGCGGTGCTCTACCCTGAGCAATATCATCTCAGTCGCAGTTTCAAACGTTTTCTGCGTCACAGTCGCTTTGATATCACGTTGAATTACGATTTTAAGTCAGTGATCGCCGGCTGTGCCGATCGTCTCAATGAAGGCACTTGGCTGACCGAGCAGATGCAAGCAGCCTACCTTGAATTACACCAGCGCGGTTATGCCCATTCAGTAGAGGTGTGGCAAGATGAACAACTGGTCGGTGGGCTATATGGCATTGCACAGGGGGCGCTGTTTTGTGGCGAATCAATGTTTAGCCGACACAGCAATGCTTCAAAATGCGCTCTGCTCGCCTTCTGCCGCCATTTTTCTGCTTATGGTGGAGAATTAGTTGACTGTCAGGTGCTGAACGCGCACACTGCGCAGCTTGGTGCGCGGGAAATTTCTCGTGAGCGGTTTCTGCAGCAACTGGTCAACCTTCAGCATAAAATTTTAGCCGAAGCCTGCTGGCGAACGCAGATTATCCCCCTACAATAAGTTGAGATGGGTTTGGCAAAAACTAATTTTGCCAAAATGGTGCATTATCCACCCGCAGATGTTTACATACTGGGAGTTTTTCGGCATTATCTTGCCGGTTAAAAACCAAGCTCGTTATACCTAGAGGATTCGATGGCCAAAGAAGACAATATTGACATGCAGGGCACCGTCCTGGATACGCTGCCAAACACCATGTTCCGTGTTGAACTGGAAAATGGACATGTAGTAACTGCACATATCTCCGGTAAAATGCGTAAGAACTACATCCGCATCCTGACCGGTGATAAAGTCACTGTGGAGTTGACCCCTTACGACCTAACCAAAGGCCGCATTGTCTTCCGTAGCCGTTAATCTGCCTGAGTTGCCGCCAACTGCTGGCGGCAAGCTGCCTCTGTTTAGCGCCGCATCATCGTCATTTACTGCTTTCAGCGTCTCGTTGACCGTGGTTGCCGAGCGGGATGATGCCTGCGGCGTTCGAACACTTGATAGTAACAACTGTCGCTTATAACACGCTGGTTGGTGGCAACAGCCACCCCCCGCTATCGCTATCATGAGCAGCAAAACAGATTGCTCAGCATCTCCGTCTCAGCAGCGCTCTCTATACTGTGGCCATTAGTGCAATCCAGAGTCGCTGCCTACAGCAATTAACTAATGCAGTGCTCCCTCGTTAGCCTTCTGCTTCTGTGCACTAACAAATTCACAGCTCAAGCGGTTAGCAGCATGATCCAGATCGACCTTCACCGCACCACCGTTCACTAGCGAACCAAACAGCAGCTCGTTAGCCAGCGGTTTCTTCAGATTTTCCTGTATCACCCGTGCCATTGGGCGTGCTCCCATCGCTCGGTCATAGCCCTTGAGCGCTAACCAGTCACGCGCCTGATCGCTCACTTCCAACGACACCCCCTTGGCATCTAGCTGTGCTTGCAGCTCGACGATAAACTTATCCACAACCTGCTGGATCACCTCAGGTGACAAGTGATTGAACCAGATGATGTTATCCAGTCGATTGCGAAACTCTGGTGTGAACAGTTTCTTGATCTCATCCATTGCATTGACACTGCGATCTTGGTCGATCAAACCTATCGATTTGCGTTCGGTCTCACGCACCCCGGCATTGGTCGTCATCACCAGGATCACATTCCGAAAGTCCGCTTTACGCCCGTTGTTATCGGTGAGGGTACCGTTATCCATCACTTGCAGCAGCAGGTTGAATACGTCTGGGTGCGCTTTCTCAATTTCATCCAGTAGCACCACGGAATGCGGGTGCTTGATGACCGCATCAGTCAGCAAACCTCCCTGATCATAACCGACATAGCCCGGCGGGGCACCGATTAAACGGCTAACCGTATGACGCTCCATATACTCAGACATATCAAAGCGCAATAGTTGGATATCAAGCGCTTTTGCCAACTGCACCGTAACCTCAGTTTTTCCCACCCCCGTTGGCCCGGCAAACAAAAATGCGCCAACCGGTTTACGTTCATGCCCCAATCCGGCACGGCTCATCTTAATCGCTTCACTCAGTGCTTCAATCGCAGTTTGCTGGCCAAATACCAACATACCTAACCGCTCACTTAAGTGCTTCAATACATCGCGATCACTGGCAGAGACGCTCTTTTGTGGAATGCGTGCCATACGCGCAACCACGAACTCAATATCTGCTACATTGACGGTTTTTTTACGCTTACTGGCTGGCAGCAAACGACAGCGCGCTCCCGCTTCGTCGATCACGTCAATCGCTTTATCTGGTAGATGTCGATCGTTAATGTACTTCACCGAAAGATCGACGGCAGCGCGGATCGCCTTTGCGGTATAGCGCACATTGTGGTGTGCCTCATACTTCGTCTTCAGGCCATTGATAATCTGAACCGTCTCATCTGCACTAGGTTCAGTGATATCGACTTTTTGGAAACGACGTGCCAGTGCGCGATCTTTCTCAAAAATATGGCTAAATTCCTGGTAGGTCGTTGAACCAATTACCCTGATTTTGCCACTCGACAACAACGGTTTAATCAAGTTAGCCGCATCTACTTGGCCACCCGATGCCGCACCAGCACCTATGATGGTGTGGATTTCATCAATAAACAGGATGCTGTTCTGCTCCTGTTCAAGCTGATGAAGCAATGCTTTAAAACGCTTCTCAAAGTCACCACGGTATTTAGTGCCAGCCAGTAGTGCACCAATATCCAACGAGTAGAGCGTACAATCAGCTATCACTTCCGGTACATTCCCTTGCACAATGCGCCAAGCTAACCCCTCAGCGATCGCAGTCTTACCGACCCCCGATTCGCCAACTAACAGGGAATTATTTTTGCGCCGACGGCACAGCACTTGAACGACTCGCTCCAGTTCATGATCTCGACCAATCAATGGATCGATGCCACCAATGCGTGCCTGTTGATTCAGATTGGTGGTGAAGTTTTCCATACGATCCTCTCCGCCAGGCAACTCTTCATGCAATGGGTTCTCACTATTAGGCTGCTCTCCAGCCTGATGCTTACGTGTACCATGAGAAATATAGTTCACTACATCCAAACGGCTAACATCGTGCTTACGCAACAGATAGGCCGCCTGAGACTCCTGCTCGCCGAAAATCGCCACTAGCACATTGGCACCGGAAACTTCACTGCGACCAGAAGATTGCACGTGAAACACTGCTCGTTGCAGCACGCGTTGGAAACTGATCGTTGGCTGGGTTTCTCGCACCATTTCGCTAGCTGGAAGCGTGGGGGTGGTTTGATCAATAAAGGTCTCAAGTTCCTGACGTAACAGACTCAACTCAACCATACATCCTTCAAGTGCCTCTCGCGCACTTGGATTACTGAGCAGTGCCAACAGCAGGTGCTCCACTGTCATAAATTCATGTCTGTGTTCGCGCGCTCTGGCAAAAGCCATTTTGAGACTGAATTCCAGTTCTTGATTGAGCATGGACTCTATGAAGGCATCCCGCTTGCAAAACGTTCAGTATCTAACCATGGTAAGGTAAGCAGTGGTAAGGCAAGCCGAGCCCGCCTGATCTCGGCCTCTAAGGCCACAGACACCGCAGCAGCAAATGATCGCCCGCATCACTTCACTCAGCGAATAACGACCCCGTTGCCACCTGCCCGCATCTTGGAAATCAGTGGGGTATCTAACCTGTGCTCGGGTCACTCAATTGTGCATCAACCCGTTACGCGGAAGGTTCTCCAGTGTTGGTCAACCTTACTGTTACCTATCATTGTCATGCCCTGGCTGTTACGCAACCTTTCAGCATTCCCCCTAGGAATAGTTAGTGTATGTACCCCTGCTGGTTAGCTCGGCAAGAGTAAAGATTGTCTTTTCAGACCTTTTCTAACGTGCAGAGCAACGGATGTTCATTTGCCCTTGCATAACTGTTCACTTGTGCAACTTTGGTTTCAGCAACCTCAGCGGTAAACACACCGCACTCAGCCTTACCTCGATAGTGAACCTGTAGCATCAGCTCGGTAGCTCGCTCCAAATCATAGAAAAAGAACTTCTGCAGAACCTCAACCACAAACTCCATTGGAGTATAGTCATCATTGTTCAATATGACCTTGTACATTGAGGGCGGTTTTAGCGCATCTTTTGCCTGTTGTTTGGCTGAATGCGCTAAATCAAGCCAAGTATCGTGGTTACCCATGGTGGTTTGTCTTCTCTGATCGTGCTCTAGTATATGAGTTACATTTGGATTATTCAAAACTGGGGGTTGCGCCCATTCTAGCATTTTTGTGACTGCGATGTAGTAATGCAAAATAAACCCCTACAAGCCCGCCAATCTGACAAGTTTTGACATCAACGTTAACCACCTCAAACTTTGCGGAATTATTCTATGATTCTTATCATTCATCGCTTGACGGAATGATCATTTGTTCTAAAGTGTAATTTTATGTGTTGCTGGTTTTCTAATCACCAGCCACATAAAAAACGGGTTATTCATCTCGACTAAAAAATTGCCTTAAGAGGGATGTAGAAACATGGATACTGGTACTGTCAAGTGGTTCAATAACGCAAAAGGGTTTGGTTTCATCTGCCCTGAAGGTGGTGGCGAAGATATTTTTGTTCACTACTCAACGATTAAGATGGATGGCTACAGGACATTGAAAGCTGGCCAACAAGTCAGGTTTGACGTGCATCAAGGCCCGAAAGGGAACCACGCCAGCCTGATCTTGCCACTGGAAAGTGAAGCAGTGACCTGAGTACGATGAGCATTCACTGCCGCAATGCACATGCTGCATCTGCCGGTAAACAGACTGTCTGGCTTGCTAACACCAGCAGTTGTCACTGGCAGTGCTGCTGTGCTAAAGCGTTCAGCGAATGGCTTCACAATGGCCATCACGTCAAGATGTGGCAGGTTAACGGTATTACCAGGTAACCCTCTGCATCTTGACGAGATAAAAATAATAACTTATCAAAAGATTAACAGCCACGTTATCACTTCACTCATCAGCCTGTCCGCGCGCCAACCAGATGATGCGTGAGAACATCTTCTTCAGTAACGTTGGAACGGCATCCGTTCCCCAGCTCGCCGCCTGCATTGCGACCTCAATCGCCAGATCGGGTTTTGATGAGCGCTGTACCGCTTTGCGGATCACATTACGCATCGGCATATGAATGGTAGAGGGCAACCCAGCCACTCGGTAATAAACTGAGCTATACCCCTCTCTGTACATGAAGTTTTCAATATCTGCTGCGGGTAGTTCGGTTAAGCGATCGCGCTCTTTCTGTTGATAATTATTCAACAAGCTGCGTACTATATTGGCATACTTCTTTCCAGCTTCATCGCCATCCACCAACACGTGCCACTCGATCCCCATCCGACGAGCAAACTTGAGTAATGGCCTCAAGCCACATTGAGCAAACTCGATCACACGTACCCCTTCCGCATCAAAATGGTAGCCACATTGACGCGCTAGCTCATTGAGCAGCCAGACCTCTGTTTCGCCTTCAACCAATAACCAGCAACGCGCAAACAGTGAGGAGGGGCGATTAAAACGGATGTGGAAAGCAATCCGCCGCCCCTCTTCAATACTTAATCCTTGCGCACCCAGACGATAAGCCACCACGCTATTTGACTCCCTAACTAAACGGCAAATCTGCTCTACTGGCACCAGTGAGACCAAAGTACTTGAGTTAGTGGTGGTGATACGTTGCACTGGCATCTGCTCTAACAGATTCCATGCGACGGACAGCATGATTGGATGCAAGCGTGTTTCCGGGTTTTCAATCAACAGCAGTGGTCGTGCATCTGCTGCCAACTTTAGGTTGCTGTTTGCCTGCAACAAGTTTGAGAAGATACTGATTAACGTTAGACGAATAGCGCGATTTTTCGGTTCAGCAATCAGCCGGTTGATGTTGTCCAACAAACGCCACACCCACTGTTCCGAATACTGCCGATCAGCACGTCGGTCAACTTCCTGTGCGCCCTGTTCAGCAAAGTAGTGCTGCAACAGTTGTTGCATCGCTGGCAAAAATTGCTTTGCCTCAAACGGCGTTAACCGCTGCTGATTATGTGCTAAATCATCCCGGAGTTTATCAAGCTGTTGCTGTAGCCGGTGCTCATTGGTCAGCGGCGTCTCTCCGTGCGTATTCGCGCGCAAACGACGGATAAAACGGGCATCACGCAAGCGCAATACTGGATGAAGACGCAGCAGTGACTGAACCTGTTGATCGACATCCTGTAGCGGCAAAACATCGCCATTGGCATCAAGGAAGCGACGTAGCGTTAGGATCGAACCATCCTCGGCCAACTCTCCCTGGCAGCTATAGTAGATACGATAATGGCGATCATCCCCCTTAACGCCGGTGACCAGTAGTGGCCGGTAGCGTGCACAATGCATTTGACCGATCTCTTTTTCACAAAAAGTGAAAATAACCTGCAAATGGCGCTCGTTAACCGTGCTCTCGGCCAGCGGCCAGTGAAAGTCTTTCGCCTCAAACTGATAAAATGGTTGATGCGGTGCAAGTAGCAGCGTCATTGCATCTAACAGACTCGACTTACCCCAGGCATTCTCACCCAATAACACGGTATTATCCTCAAGTTGCAACGAGAGGCGATTAATACCGCGAAATCCTACGATCTCAACACGTTCCAGGAACATTGGCCTACTCCTGTAGCTAACCCCTTCACCAACAGCGAAACTTTCTACACTCACCACAGACATTAGCAGAGTGTGCCGCCTCTGGTAGATAAATTTAGCCTTTGCTGCCCTACTGACAGCACAGTTTATCGACACGGTTTTTAACAGTAATACTTGCCTGAACAGCGCCACACGGGTAATTTGTCGCAACTTTTCTTAATCTCTCGCTGATCGGCTTCAGAACACGCATCCATTGCAGCATCTGGAAAACCGTTGGGCGCTATCAATCAGGTTATCTCAAATGGCAAGAGCAAACGAAATCAAGCGTGGCATGGCGATTAATCACAACGGGAAACTGTTGTTAGTTAAAGATATAGATGTTCAAAGCCCCAGCGCACGTGGAGCCAGTACACTGTACAAAATGCGCTTTTCCGATGTGCGTACTGGGCTGAAAGTAGAAGAGCGTTTCAAAGGGGATGACATCCTAGAAACCATCAATCTCAGCCGCCGCAAGGTGAACCTCTCATATATCGATGGCGAAGAGTATGTCTTTATGGATGATGAAGATTACACCCCATACATCTTTAAGAAAGATCAGATCGAAGAGGAGTTACTGTTCATCCCCGAAGTCGGGTTGGCGGGTATGCAGGTGCTGATGCTGGAAGGACAAGTATTGGCGCTAGAGTTGCCACAAACCGTTGATATGGAAATCATCGAAACAGCACCTGGCATTAAAGGTGCTTCAGCCAGCGCTCGCAACAAACCGGCCACCATGGCGACCGGCCTGACTATTCAAGTTCCTGAGTACTTAACGACCGGCGACAAGATCCGCATCCATATTGCCGAACGTCGCTACATGAGTCGGGCTGACTAACTGTGCTAGGCTGGTTAACCATAACGCTCTGGTTGTTAACCAGCCAGCAATTACAGTAATTGAGGGAAGAAACGCCGCTTCAGTGCTAACTCAACCCCTCGGATCTCTGCCAACCCCTTCAGACGCCCTATCGCTGAATAACCCGGATTGGTTTTCTTTTTCAGATCATCGAGCATCTGATGGCCATGATCTGGTCGCATTGGGATAGCACGGCGATCGCCCGCCTGATGACGACGTGACTCTTCTGTCAAAATCGCCTCAACCACCGCTACCATATCAACATCCCCGTGCAGATGAGCGCCTTCATGAAACGTCTTCGGGTTCTGCTCACGGCAGGTAGCACGCAGGTGAGTAAAGTGAATGCGATCACCAAACGTCTCAATCATCTTCACTAAATCGTTATCACCGCGTACCCCATAAGAGCCGGTACACATGGTAAAACCGTTGTAGATGCTATCGACACACTCCTTCAGCCACTGCATATCTTCAATCGTAGAGACAATACGCGGCAAACCGAGGATCGGACGCGGTGGATCATCAGGATGTACCGCCAAACGCACGCCAACCTCTTCCGCGACAGGCACAATCGCACGCAGGAAAAACGCCATGTTTTCACGCAGTTTCGTCTTATCGATATTTTGATACTCGGCTAACCGGGCACGGAATTGATCCAGCGTGTAGCCCTCTTCTGCCCCCGGCAATCCAGCAATAATATTGCCAGTCAACTTGGCGATGTCCGCCGGACTCATCGCGGCAAAATAGTCCTTGGCCTCAGCAATCTCTTGCGCGGAGTAATCCTGCTCTGCACCTGCACGCTGCAAGATATGCAGGTCAAAAGCAGCAAATGCTATCTGATCAAAGCGCAATGCCTTGGAACCATCTGGCAGTTGGTACTCCAGATCAGTACGTGTCCAGTCAAGGATCGGCATAAAGTTATAACAGACGGTATCAACGCCACACTGCGCCAAATTACGCAGCGACTGCTGATAGTTGGCGATATAACGCTGATAATTGCCACTGTGCGTCTTGATCTCTTCATGCACAGGAATACTCTCTACCACCGACCAAACCAGCCCTTTCTCGGTTAATAGTGCCTGGCGAGCTTGGATTTCTGCCACTGGCCACACCTCACCATTCGGAATGTGATGCAACGCAGTCACCACACCCGTCGCCCCCGCCTGACGTATATCATCGAGTGAAACGGGATCATTTGGCCCATACCAACGCCATGTTTGTTCCATTAGATTTGCCCTTGTAAAAGTCAGTTAGCCATGTGGAATGTTGTCATACCACTTTATAATAGATATCACTTATCTTCAACCATGTGATATGGTAAATTGGCTAGCACATAAACTTGATGTCACTGGCAAGTTGGCACTATTACTGGCCTATTTGCTGTCACGCACTGATTCATCTCTGCTCTGTAGTGATACTAAAAGCAGATAAACGGCACAAAACTGGTCTAACATCTTGACTGTTGCTATCGACCACACTTTTCTTGTCATGGAGTTTTCATGAAAACGATCGCTAATTCCCCACTACCTGCGGCGGTGCAACGCCCCAACTACTCCCACCAGTCACTCTCCAGCCGCATCGTACATCTGGGTTTTGGTGCCTTTCACCGAGCACACCAAGCACTATTGACCGATCGGGTGCTTAACCGCCAGGGCGGCGACTGGGGGATCTGTGAGGTGAGCCTGTTTGGTGGTCAAGCGCTGTTTCAAGCGCTACGCCAGCAACAACACCAATACACCGTGCTGGAAAAGAGCGGCGACAATCATCAAGCGATTATCGTCGGTGCAGTACGTGAAAGCCTACATATTGAGCTCGATGGCATCGAAGCGATTTTAGCCAAACTGACCGAACCACAGGTAGCGATTGTCTCAATGACGATTACCGAAAAAGGCTATTGTATTGAACCCGGAAGCGGTCAACTCGATGTGCAACACCCAGCGATCCAGGCTGATATTGCCAACCCAACTCAACCTGGATCAGTCCCTGGCGTTCTGGTCGAAGCACTTGCACGCCGCCGCCAACAAAATCTGGCACCATTCAGTATACTCTCGTGCGACAACATCCCAGAAAATGGTCATGTAGTACGCAACGCGGTTCTCGGACTGGCACAACTGCGTGACACAACATTAGCTGCATGGATCGAACAGCAAGTCAGTTTCCCTAATACGATGGTGGATCGCATCGTGCCTGCTGCCACAGAACAGACGCTGGTCGAGATCAGCAATGCGCTTGGTGGAGTGCGTGATGAGTGTGGTATTGCCTGTGAACCCTTTATCCAATGGGTGGTTGAAGATAACTTTGTCGCTGGTCGCCCTGACTGGCAAGTGGCTGGAGTGCAACTGGTAAGCGATGTGCTACCGTTTGAGCGCATGAAACTGCGTATGCTCAACGGCAGCCACTCTTTTCTCGCTTACCTCGGCTACCTGGCCGGTTACCAATACATCAACGAGTGTGTCGCAGATGAAGCTTACTGCCGCGCAGCGCACCAACTGATGCTTAACGAACAAGCACCAACACTGGAAATGCCATCGATTGATCTCGCTGCCTACGCCAACCAACTGATCGAACGCTATCGCAATCCGGCGTTACAACATCGTACCTGGCAAATTGCTATGGATGGTTCTCAAAAGCTGCCACAAAGAATGCTGGAGTCGATCCGCTGGCACCGCCAACAGGGTAGCAGTTACCGTGGACTGGCGTTGGGTATTGCTGGCTGGATGCGCTATGTCAGCGGCACGGATGATGCTGGCCAGCCGATTGACATCCGCGATCCGATGCTCACACAGCTACAACAGAGCGTCGCCAGCTCGCAGGATGGTGAACAGCGCGTGCGTACTCTGTTAAAGTTAAAAACTATCTTCGGTGAACAGTTACCTGCTGATGAGCACTTTGTTGATCAGGTCACTAGCGCCTACCTATCGCTCCGTGATCATGGCGCACGCCAAACGGTAATCAATTGGCTCGCGCAGTAATTTAGTAGCAGCGCACGCAGGTAACTCGTTCTCCATCTGCGTGTGCAAACCAATCCGCCTAATAATGCAGCCAATCCTCTGCCAGCCTGTAATAAACAGTTTCACCTTTGAGGTTCTACCGCTACACTCACGATAGATGAATTGCGAACGGAACTTTCGCCTGTTATGAGCTTATTTTATTCCGTAGTCAGCGGATTTTTTGTCTTTGGCTATTGGCTACTTATTGCCGCAGTGACACTGCGTATTCTAATGAAACGGCGCGCCGTGCCTTCCGCAATGGCATGGCTGCTGGTGATCTACATCCTGCCGCTGGTCGGTATTATTGCCTATCTCTCTTTTGGTGAATTGCACTTAGGCAAAAAACGTGCAGAACGCGCCAAAGCAATGTGGCCCTCAACTGCGCGTTGGCTAACCGAACTGAAAGAGTGTCGACGCATTTTCGCCAGTGACTACAGCGAAGTAGCGCGGCCGCTATTTCAGCTCTGCTATCATCGACAAGGCATTGAAGGGGTAAAAGGCAATCACCTACAACTGCTCACTGCCAGCAACGCCACACTGGAAACCTTGATCCTGGATATTGAGCAGGCACAGCACAATATCGATATGGTGTTCTACATCTGGCAACCGGGTGGCCAAGTTGACTTACTGGCGCAAGCATTCATGGCTGCGGCAATGCGCGGCGTAAAATGCCGCCTACTGCTTGACTCTGCTGGCAGCCGACAATTTTTCCGCAGCCACTACCCCAACATCATGCGGACCGCCGGTATTGAGGTGGTTGAAGTACTGAAAGTTAATCTACTGCGTCTCTTCTTTCGCCGTATCGATCTGCGCCAGCACCGCAAAATGGTATTGATCGACAACCACATTGCCTATACCGGCAGCATGAACATGGTTGATCCACGGCTATTCAAGCAAGATGCCGGCGTCGGCCAATGGGTAGATCTTATGGCCAGAATGGAAGGGCCTGTTGCTACCACACTGGGTATCGTTTATGCCTGCGACTGGGAAATTGAAACCGGCAAACGTCTGCTGCCGCCCTCACCCTGCGTCAACTTTATGCCCTTTGAACAAGAGCATGGGCACACGATCCAAGTGATCGCCTCTGGTCCTGGATTCCCTGACGAACTGATCCATCAAGCGCTCCTCACCGCTGTTTACTCAGCACGTCAACAATTAACTATGACTACGCCCTACTTTGTCCCTAGCGACGATCTACTGCACGCAATTTGCACTGCCGCACTACGTGGTGTTGAAGTGAGCATCATCCTACCGCGTGACAACGACTCAATGATGGTGCGTTGGGCCAGCCGCGCCTTCTTCTCCGAACTACTGGAAGCAGGGGTAAAAATTTACCAGTTTGAAGGTGGCTTATTACACACCAAGAGCGTGCTGGTTGATGGCCAGCTCAGCCTGATTGGCACCGTAAACCTGGACATGCGCAGCCTATGGCTCAATTTTGAAGTCACCCTGGCGATCGACGATAACGACTTTGGTCACGATCTGGACAAAATACAGCGTGACTACCTCACACGTTCAAAATTACTGGCAATAAAACAGTGGGCAAAACGCCCATTTTGGCACCGTATTGTCGAACGTATCTTTTACTTTTTCAGCCCGTTACTTTAATCAGCCCCAGCATGTAATGACAATTGTTGCACTCAGTTAGAAACAGAATGCCCCAGAAAACACCGCACCTGGACAGCAAACAAACATTTCAGTGATTGCTCAGAGAAAAATGGCAGGTAGAATAGCGCCCAGAACCTGGCCAATAGGCCACGAGGGAGCTTTATGCTAGCGCATTGCTGTAGAGCGACCACTCAGCCACTGCATAGATAAGGTAGCCGAGGATCACCGATGCGGCTAAAAGGCGTGGTGCAGATTGGATAGGTTCGAAATCGGGTAGGCATTCAGACCCTCTTGGGCCAAATTAATAAAAATAACAGCAAAATCTCTCACTCACTAAGGTACTTGTATGGATTTGAATAATCGCCTGACCGATGATGAAACACTAGAACAAGCTTATGATATTTTTCTTGAACTGGCCGGAGACAACCTCGATCCGGCCGACATTCTGCTATTCAACCTTCAGTTTGAACAGCGCGGTGGGGCTGAACTGTATGATGCCAGCGAAGAGTGGCAACAGCATGTTGACTACCCAGTTGATGCCGATTTTTTTGCTGAAGTGGTGATTGGACTCGCCCCGAATGAAAGCGAAGCAATCAACGAGGTATTT
Organism: Serratia microhaemolytica; assembly: GCF_004011885.1. Lineage (GTDB taxonomy): Bacteria > Pseudomonadota > Gammaproteobacteria > Enterobacterales > Enterobacteriaceae > Serratia_G > Serratia_G microhaemolytica. Next base: position 28,865 of record NZ_SBEF01000036.1, read on the forward strand.
GCCCGCATATTGATCTGCCGAGAACGCGACAACAAACTGTGCCATATTTTATGGCGCGAGTAACAACCACCTATCGCACCTGCTTGATTACATAGCCGCAGTTATCAGCAGATATGATCGCTGCCGTCAGCGTGAACGACGGCAGCACACAGCAACCGACTCCCCTACAGCAGCCCAGGGAAACTGGTCTTCACGCCGGTGACAATAAACTCAATACCCAATGCCATCAGCAACAAGCCCATAATACGGGTCACCACGTTGATCCCGGTTTGACCTAGCAAGCGCACTAACAGCGGCGCAGCTCGGAATAACAACCAACAACAAAAAGCAAACAGTGCAATCGCCAGACTAAACCCCAACAAATTGTGCCAATTGTTATAACGTGAGCTCCAAACGATGGTAGAACTGATAGCACCCGGCCCCGCCATCAGTGGCAATGCCAATGGAACCACGCCGACACTCTCGCGCAATGCACTCTCCGACTTCTCTTCCTTGTTCTGCTTATCTTCACCCAACTTACCGCTGATCATCGACATTGCAATGCTGACCACCAAAATGCCGCCGGCGATACGGAATGAGTCGATTGAGATACCAAACATCAGCAAGATACTCTCACCCAAAAATAACGAAACCCAGAGAATGATCGCTACTGAAAGGTTGGCGGTAAGGTTGGTTTTATTACGCCCTGCTGCTGATTGATAGTTAGTCATGCTAATAAACACCGGCAAAATACCTACCGGGTTCACCAACGCAAACAGACCAACAAAGAATTTGATATAAATAGGAAAATCGAGCAAGAATTGACTCACAACACACCCCGAATTAGTCGCGCTACGCCCATTATTTTCAAAAACGCCAACACGTTGCGCTAACCGCTAGGGAACTCGCATGAATAAGCACCATTGAGCTAACAAGCTTCACTCTACATCATTGATTTGTTTTTAATATCACTTAAAAACCATATGGCACACCCTCAAACAACCTTGATAACCCACAGTGGTTTGAATCGCGTCAGTATGGCAATAAAACCGCGCCAGTGTAATAGGATTTATAGCAACAATCCACTGCAAAAATTAGATAACTAATTCATTATTTGGCATATTGTTAGTTTATTGCACTGACAAATGCACAATATCAGTGTAAATATAGCAGGTTTATCACCCGCCCTAACTGGCATCTTCGCGTAACCTGAATACGGGTCTAGCTATCCACTCCCTGTACGGGTTACACCTGCTCTACCATTCACTAAACAGCATTTAATTTCGATTAACTCATAGAAACAGAAGAAGGTATTCTTTCCAAAACACCATCGCCGAATAGCAGGTAGAGCTGTCGTTCCGGCGTATGAACATAGCCGATATGACATTGACAGTGGTTACGTGAACAAGGGCGTGGAATCAATACGCTGCGATAGTCTTGCTGATAAATATTACCCAGTTTTTTATCGATAAAATGGCAGCGGCGGATAGTTCGATGCTGATCAACACTGATTACTTGCTCTCCTGTCAGGCAGGCTTTACCCAAACTTTGATAATCTTGTGCATTGATATTGAATAGTGGATCTATCTGGTTAAGAAAAAAACTGTTCCGGCTTATAGGGGTAGCAACGTGATCTGCTGCGGTAGGCATTCACCCACACATAGATCTCTGGTGCTAATGCGGCTCATAGCTCTGTAATCGCCGCAAAGTGTGACAGTCAGCGAGGCTGGCATCACGTCAACTCATAACTGTCCATCTGATGCACAACCTCATCGGCGTATAACCACGGGACGATAGCATCCCCCCTGTGGGGTCAAGTATCCAAAGTGTGGATTGTGTTGTAAGACTACTCTTTTGACTGAGTGTATCGAATGGCAAAAGTTGATGTGAAGTGCCCATTTTGTAAACAGACGGAATTCGTTAAAAAACACGGTCTGGGAAAAGCCGGCCATCAGCGTTATCGGTGCCAAATGTGTTGCCGAACTTTCCAACTCGATTACGCTTATCGCGCCTGTCACCCGAGTATGAAAGAGCAAATCGTTGACCTCGCTATGAATAACGCAGGTATCCGTGATACCGCACGGGCGTTGCATATCAGTATCAATGCTGTTGTGCGCACGTTAAAAACTCTCGCCGCGATGTGTAACTGCGCTGCCACTGGACAACCTGCAAATACAGCTCATCTGCGAAGTGGATGAAATGTAGTCATTTCTTCGCCGTTCTGAGTCAGCGGACTTATTTTAGACTTATTTGTTTGTGTCTATAAGTTGGTTCGCGAATGGGCTGTTTTATTGCGGTTTAAGGGATTCTATCTCAGTCCGTATTTGTGTCTCGTCTGCTTTTTTTCTATGCTACTATGAATCGATCTTTTTAAGGTCTTAATTCAGTCTTTTGTGTGTATGGGGGAAGCTTTAGGGCTGATACCCTGTTGCTCTTGTTTTAATTGCCTGACCCAGCGATCCATCGCCGATTTACTGACATTCATCGCTGTGGCCGCCTCTTTTACTGAATACCCGTGCTCAGTAACGAGTTGCGCTGCCTCTAGTTTGAATTCTGCACTAAATGTTCTATTACTCATTGTTTCACCTGCTCGTGTATGAGGTGTATCTTAACACCTCTCATCAGGTGGCCAAAATTACTGTACCACTACAGCACCCGGTGGGATGCGGTTTAGGTGTGGTGGGGTTCGGTGATGCACACTGTGCAGCCGCCTGCTTTCGCAGGTGTTCCCCCGGGTCGTGTGACCCGCCATGGGTATCGGTCGGTTTTCTCCTGTAAAAGGTGGGATAAAGGGTGCGTCAGATTGTCAAAAGGCCGTAAAAACGGCGCTCTGTCTGGTCTGGCGCGGGGTGTTGTGCGGCGTCACTTTCTCGCTTTACGCGTTGAAAGTGACGCCTTGTTGCCCGCTGCGGCAGTTAAAAAAAGAGCGTACAGGGCCGAATATCGGGTGGTGCCCGATTTCAACCTGTACGCAGGGGAGTAGCGGTTGACGCTGCCGCAGGAACGGCGGCGGTTCGTCGGTGAGCTGGAATGACGGTTTTTCGTCTGGGAGAGGAAGCCTGAACGCGTGTTGCGTCGCCATCTTTAATATCAGGCGGTGATGGCTTGGGTAGTTCCATTCAGAGGGGTGCTCTGAACGCGCACTTACAGGAACCGGTGCGCTTGGGTGTGTGCTCTACGAGCACGTTTGACAGGAAGATTATAACTGCCTTAAAACAGGTCGCAAGGGGATAGTTGAGGTGTGGAGTTTGATGGAGCTCTGTGAGCAAAAATATTTTTTGTATATCCTGATTCGTATTTTATCTGCCCACTGTTACTCTGAACTCAGTCAGTTTTAATCGGTTATTTAGGGACAAGAATCAAAGTCTATTATGTACTAGAGATAGCAGAGCAAACAGAGATATGATTCTCTTACAAATATGCTAAGCAGTAGCTGTTCGGTTAAAAGGGAACGTACAAGGCTCAGCATTTGATTCTGTCAGTGGCGAAGTGTGCACAAAGGGGGCAGCATGCGCATCAAATTTGTCGAGATTAATAATTTCCGAAAACTGAAATCTACGCATCTCGATTTCGACAAAAAAACGACGATTCTTGTTGGCGCTAATAATAGTGGCAAAACTTCGGCAATGCTGGCTCTGCGCATTTTTCTACTCTCACCGAAGCGTCTTGCGCTACGTGATGTAACGATTTCAAACTGGACAAAAATCGACCTCTTAGGTGATGAGTGGGAAGCAGATAGCGAATCCACTGTCGATCTTAATGCGCTCCTTCCTTCGCTTGATATATGGCTCGACGTTCCACTCAGCGAGATCCACCATGTCGTTCATATCCTTCCAACATTGGATTGGTCCGGCGGCCTGCTTGGTGTGCGGCTATCATACCGAGTCAAAGATCTCGACAAACTCAAAGCCGAATATCTCACACATCGTATCCCAGCACGAGATGCATCGATCAATGGGCCGAACGATGAAATAATCAAGATCGCATTATGGCCAAGCAGCCTAACCGATTTCTTAGAACGTAGGTTACAAACATACATTGAACTTTTAGCCTATCCTCTAGACCCTGCTGCTGTTACATTGCCAGGTAAGAACGGATTTACAACACCGCAAGTACTGCCCACAAGTGCGCTAGCGTTTGACCATCCTCCATTTAAAAACCTAATCAAAATCGATGAAATCGCTGCACAGCGCGACTTCGCTGATGCTGGAAGCAATGACGGTGGTGAGGATAAGACCGAGGCTACTACTCGCCGGTTCAAACGACGCCTATCTGATCAGCTTCGCTCTTATTACGACCGCCATCTTGATCCATCGAAAACACCTTCAGAAAAGGATTATGAGGCACTTGGAGCAATTCAAGCAGCCGAACAAAGCTTTGACACTCGCCTTGAAGCTGGGTTTGCTGCGGCCTTTGAAGAACTCGAGGACCTAGGCTATCCCGGCATGAACAATCCTAAACTCAAGATATCAACACTTCTTCGAGCAACGGACGGGCTAAAACATGGATCTTCAGTGCAATATCAGGTTGCCGACCCCTCAGGCAATGGTACCAAGACGCTCAAGCTCCCAGAAGACTATTCCGGTCTCGGCTATCAGAACCTCATAGCCATGGTGTTTATGCTTATGGGTTTTCGTGACGAGTGGATGCGTGTCAAAAAGGCAAGCCTGCTCGAAGGTACCGATGTACCGCATGAAATCCAGCCTCTGCACCTTGTACTTGTTGAAGAACCTGAGGCGCACCTTCATGCACAGGTTCAGCAGGTCTTTATCAACAAAGCATACGATCTTCTCAGGAAACACAACGATCTTGGTGCCGAGAATACCTATTGCACCCAATTGATTGTCAGCACCCATTCAAGCCATATCGCGCATGAAGCAGATTTCGCTAATTTGCGTTATTTCCGGCGCAGGCCTGCCGCGCATAAAGGAGAGACACCAACGACGACAGTCGCTAATCTTTCCCATATTTTCGGTGACGGCGACGATACAAAACGCTTCGCTAAGCGCTATCTGAAGGCTACACACTGTGACCTCTTCTTTGCGGATGGGGTCATATTTGTTGAAGGTCAAGCTGAACGTATTCTCGTACCTCATTTTATTCGTCATCATTTCCCCGAGTTAGCGCGGCGCTATGTCACTATCCTTGAACTTGGTGGCAGCCACGTGCATAGCTTTCGCGATCTGATTGAAGCACTTGGCATTGCAACGTTGATCATCGGTGATCTTGATGCAACGGTGTTAGCCAAAATAACCGACAAGAATGGCAAGGAAACGACTCGCTGGAAATCAACACGTCCCAAGCAAGGTGAAGGACAACAAACGGCAAACTCAGTGCTCAAAGAATGGCACCCCAAGAAAAAGCTGATCGACGAATTAATAGCACTGCCACCTGAAGAACATGCATTAACGACCGGCGACGACTATGAACTCTATGTTGCTTACCAAAAGCCAGGCAATGGCGATAATCTAATCACTCCTCGAACATTCGAGGATGCGTTGATTTTAGAGAATCTCGCCGTTTTAAAAGGGGTCAAAGGCTCTGCCACATCAGCCAAAATCTGCACCATCTTGGCTCAGAAACTTTCGGACGACGACCTTGCAGATGAATTGTTCGGCTTACTAAAAACTGCCGAGAAGGCTGCGTTTGCACTCGATTGCTTAATGCTTGAAGACCCCGAGGCTTTGAAGCCTCCCAGCTACATAGCTGCCGGTCTTGAATGGTTCGAAGGCGCAGTTAGCAGAGATATCGCGGACAGCGAATTTAAGGCAGGACTACCTCATGTTAGAAATTGAGACCGTATCACCAAATTTTGATGACGGCGCCGACGCACAAATCCAGGCCTGCCTGAACCCCACCGCCCCCAAAAGCTTTTTCCTGTATGCCGGTGCTGGCTCTGGGAAAACACGCTCCTTGGAAAATGCACTCAAGACGTTTTTCAAAAACTATGGTGCAGCCTTCCAACGCTCAGGCAAGAAGATCGCTGTGATTACCTATACAAACGCAGCAGCAGACGAGCTCACAGCGCGCATCGGAGATCACCCACTCTTCCCCATTTCGACGATTCACAGTTTCTGCTGGCAACATATCAAGACCTATCATCATGATATTCAGGCATGGCTACTTGAAGCCCTTCCGACCGACCTTGCCGAACTATATGAGAAACAGGCGAAGGGACGTGCTAGCAGCAAAGCAGCGATAGATCGCGAGCGCGCCATCAACTCAACAAGGCGACGCCTCGAATGGCTCAGCGTCCCACGGCGTTTCACCTACAATCCCAATGGGGACAATTATGGTCAGGACTCTCTGTCGCATTACGAGGTGCTAAAAATCACGGCTTCATTCATTGAGTCAAAACCATCAATGCAAGCGGTTCTCGTCAACAAATATCCTTTTCTGCTCATCGATGAGAGTCAAGATACAAACAAGATATTGCTCGAAGCATTCTTTACACTCGCAGCTGCGAACAAGGGAAAATTCGGCATGGGGCTGTTCGGCGACACTATGCAGCGGATTTACCTTGATGGTCATCCGAATTTAGAGCACCTCGTACCTACAGATTGGGCTCGTCCGGTTAAGCGGTTGAACCATCGCTCACCCCAGCGTGTCATCACGCTTGGTAATGTGCTGAGAGCGTCAGTTGATCGCCAAAGCCAAGTTGCCCGCAACGACAGTGAGGTAGGTTTTGTTCGTCTTTTCGTCGCATCCAACGACATACCTGACAAGCCGGGATTTGAGCGAAGAGCCCGAGAACGGATGGCCGATCTATGTGATGACTCCAACTGGCGTGTTGAGGCAACAACCAAAGTGCTCACTCTTGAGCACCATATGGCGGCATCACGGTGCGGTTTCCTCGATATGTTCCAAGCCCTAGATCGGGATTCGCGCCTTTCAACAGGACTACGAACCGGAGAGCTTGCTGGTCTAAGGTTGTTTACTGATCGGGTTGCCCCACTCATCGCAGTTGCACGCGCAGGTGATAGATTCGCGGTTATGGCTCATCTGCGCGCAGCCTCTCCGCTTCTTAAGCGGTCGGCTATCGCCCAAGCGTCAATCTCGAACGACCCACTACTGCCAATACGTTCCGGAGTGGATGCACTGCTTGCTCTCAACCCAGAACACCCCACCACTACCTTCCTTGCAGTACTGGAGTGTGTAGCAAAGTACCGCCTATTTGAAATTCCAACTGCACTACAGCCATTCGTCGTCGATAACTTCACTATGACAGAAGCTCGGCAGATCACCGATGACGATATTTCGGATAACGAAGAGAAATCTACTGAATCATCACCAGCAAGCCTTGAAGCTTGGCGAGCGTTTTTGGAAACGCCGTATAACCAGACGATCCCATTCTCAGAATATGTAAATGACCGTGGAGCATTCGGAACTCATCAGGGTGTAAAAGGCCTCGAGTTTGAACGCGTATTGGTAGTATTAGATGACAGTGATGCTCGTGGATTTCTATTTTCATACGACAAACTATTCGAAGCCAAGCCTCTATCGGATTCGGATCACAGGCATCTTGCCGATGCTACAGATAGCAGCATTGAACGCACGCGCCGTCTCTTGTATGTCACATGCACTCGCGCAAAAAAAAGCCTAGCTCTTGTCGCTTACACCGAAAATCCCGATGAATTGATCGCGGCTGCGATTCGTAATCAATGGTTTGCTGCTGGGGAAATTGAGCGACTATGATACCGCACTTAAATTGCCAATATCTCTAAGCCACAGAAACTTGAATGGATATTAGATAATAAGAATTTACTTTCGATTTTTAGCTAACAATAAGACCTAGTAACAGAAGTTAATAGCTTTCCTGGCTCTCTGTAAACATCCGGCCATCTCACCTTGTTAGCCTCGTCAACCACGATCATTATTCTCGCCATCACATCCTCTGCTTGAGAATAAACCATGCCATATACCAAACAGCAAAAACAGCAGCATCTTGATAACTGGCGAAACAGCGGACTCTCCCAATCCGCTTACTGTCGC
>NZ_SBEF01000037.1 GCF_004011885.1 Serratia microhaemolytica
CGTGGCCCTAACCCAATGCTGTCGATGTTGGGGACGGCAAGCGATCGCCGGTAGCGGATGCTGTGATAACGGGATAACGGATGCTGTGATAACGAAGGGGGTGATAATGGATCGTGTGAAAACGGATCGTGTGGGCACACTGATCGCGTGTTGGTCGCGTGATCGTTGATGGGTGGCATCGTAAAGCGCTCCATTCCCTTCTCTCCCTGTCCGTAGCCCGACTGGCGGCGTTTTTCCGTTGGTGGTGTTTGGTCACAGTGAATCGCTAAAAAAGTCACCCGCTCCTGGGGGGTGTTTATTGCTTACCATGCTGTTATTTTCTCGCCACAATGTCAATAATTACTTATTTTTCATAAGATAAAATGTACTTTTTGTGTTTATGTGCGCTTTTTCACTGGGCGCGGGTTAGTTCCGCTTATGACTGATTGTTTTTTAACTTTTTATTTGCCTGCCAGGCACGGAGAATTGCCCGTTATCGGTACAATTAAAAAGACTATTGTGCTGATTTATATTTTATTTCTTAAGTATTTCACTGTTAAGAAAATAAATAATCAACATCAATATCGCTATTGTAGCCAGTGTTGATCAACCTATCACCATTGTTAATGTAATGCTGCTATCGCGTGCAGTGTGCGCTAGCAGCAGCATCAGTGGTTGGTGTAACCGCTAACCTGTGCTGGCTTTTCAGCCAAATCAGCGGGAACGGGAACTGTGGTAGATTGCTTGTGGTTCAGTTAAGCATTAATGATTTGTGTGATCTCCACTGCACTTAGATGATACTGACGCGGACAGGAGAACCAGATTGACAGCATCCGCTGATATTTTTCCCACATTCTGGTTTGCGCATTGAAACCATGGCTGCCAGAGTCAAAATGGGTATAGCGCCCTTCGGTATTAACCAGAAATCTGACATAACTGAGATAACGTGCTTCGGTGGCAGCATCAAAGCCGAGAAAGGCCAAACGGCGTTGATCAATCCCCTCTGGCTGTTTCAGGTTTTCCCAAGAAACCTGCAAAGCATGGTGCATCTCCATGATGTTGATGATAGTACGGCACACCTCTTCACTCATTTCACCAAAATCACGATCTAACTCACGCATTTGTAAACCAAAACCACGCTCAATGATGGTTTGTAAACGGCGATAACGTTCTGCATTGTCTGGATCAAGCATCGTCATGATTTTGTATTGATTAGACAGGATCAGACGTTGTGCATTTGTCATTTCCATCTCATGTTCCTCTTTCTGTGCTATATCACATGATGGCATGGCTGCTTGGCAGCCTGGTGTTGACGGATCAAAGATCATCTAAAAAAGTGGCATCAAGCTGTTTGAAGGCTCGTTTCAAAATGTCCGCCAGTGATTGATAGGTCGGCGTCCCCTCTAACGGGGTTAACGTCTGACCTGCATCGACCAGTTTACTGCGCAACGTATAAAACCACGAGAGTAGACTTGGTGGTAGTGGGGTTATTGCACGTTTGCCTAACCACCATAATCCCTGCATTGGCAGGCTACAGATAAACAGTGTCATGGTAATGGCTGCCGCCAGTTGATCAGCAAAGGCAATTTGCCAGGCTAAGGTAAATGCAGCTAACGGAGGAGCGGCACGCAAAGCAAAACGTGTCGCATGTGCAATGCGGTTTTCTGGAAACACCGCTATCAGCCGTTTATCGGTCGGCCAGGTTTTCATATAGTGTTGACCAAGGCGAAAGATTTTTAACCAACTCGGAGGGCTAGCGGGGCTGTTCGTCATTCTCTCTTTTTACTCCAACTGAACGCGATGTGGACAATTACACCAGTAAACAACAACTAATTTTTAACTTTTAAATTTATTTTGTATTTATACCCTGCTCTCGGTATCCTAGGCTGCCCTTGTCGCCGCAACGGATGGATGACGAAACGGTGTCAACTTCTGCGCTAGCTCGCGTGTAGCCTCTGGTCTGCGTGAGGTAACACGTTTGGTGCCACCGAAGAGAAAAATGCATCAGCTAATCTACCGAGCGGTCAATGGCGGGTTACCATTATGTTTTCTGTGATTGGCATGATGTTAATCATAAATGTCAACGACATTCTGCGCTACGCTGCCTGTCCCGTTGACAGTTTATACCCAAAGTAGTTCAAATGGCTGCCAACTGGCAATAGTGAGCGATGAAGTTAAGTCGATATGCGGTTAACCTGGAACAATCATCGACGAGCTGCTTTTGTCAATAACCAGTCGTTTGACGGGCAACGGGTCTGTTTACCAATGTGTTTGGGGTCACCCATAATACCAACACCAACTATTAAGTAGGTACTTCAATGTCGAGCAAGCTAGTACTGGTTCTTAACTGCGGCAGTTCTTCTCTGAAATTTGCCATCATCAACGCAACCAACGGAGAGGAGTCGCTCTCTGGTCTGGCAGAGTGCTTCCACCTTCCTGAGGCCCGCATCAAATGGAAAATGGATGGCAGCAAGCAAGAAAAACCCTTGGGCGCCGGTGCAGCACACAGCGAAGCACTGAACTTCATTGTTAATACCATTCTGGCAGAAAAGCCAGAACTTTCTGCCCAACTGGTTGCGATTGGTCACCGTGTGGTACAAGGCGGTGAAAAGTTTACCTCTTCGGTTGTCATCAACGATGAGGTTCTGCAAGGGATCAAAGATTCCATCCCATTTGCCCCGCTGCATAACCCTGCCGGGTTGACCGGTATTATGGAAGCGTTTAAAGCATTCCCGCACTTGGCAGATAAAAACGTCGCCGTGTTTGATACCGCCTTCCACCAAACTATGCCAGAAGAGTCGTATCTCTATGCCCTGCCCTATAATCTCTATCGTGAGCATGGCATCCGCCGTTATGGCGCACACGGCACTAGCCACTTCTACGTTACCCAGCAGGCAGCAAAACTGCTGGATAAACCTGTTGATGAAGTCAACCTGATCACGTGTCATCTCGGTAATGGTGCTTCAGTTACTGCGGTGCGTAATGGTAAATCGGTCGATACCTCGATGGGGCTGACACCACTTGAAGGTTTAGTGATGGGCACGCGCAGTGGTGATATTGATCCGGCGATCATTTTCCATCTGCATGATGCACTCGGTATGACTATCGACCAGATCAACACTATGTTGACCAAAGAGTCCGGTTTCTTGGGGCTGACCGAAGTGACCAGTGACTGCCGCTATGTTGAAGACAATTACCAAACTCAGGCAGATGCCAAGCGTGCAATGGATGTGTTCTGTCACCGTTTGGCCAAATACATCGGCGCTTACAGTGCGTTGATGGAGGGGCGTCTTGATGCGGTGATCTTCACGGGTGGCATTGGTGAAAATTCAGCACTGGTGCGTGAGTTAGTGTTGAATAAACTGGGTTTGTTAGGTTTTGAAATTGACCAAGAACGCAACTTGGCTGCACGTTTTGGCAAATCTGGCAATATTACCAAGCAAGGGTGTCGCCCGGCGCTGGTGATCCCAACCAATGAAGAGTTGGTGATCGCGCAAGACGCGTTCCGCCTTACTGTTTAATCGTCTCAGCACTGCCAGCACCGACTGGCAGTGTGATACGCACTGTCACAGCCCGCACCATTGCGGGCTGAAAATCGTGAAGAGGACCATTCTGTGTCACGTACAATTATGTTGATCCCCACCGGTATTAGCGTTGGTCTAACTAGCGTCAGTCTGGGTGTCATCCGCTCGATGGAGCAAAAAGGTGTTCGCCTGAGTGTGTTTAAACCTATCGCTCAGCCACGCAACAACGAAGAGTCTCTTGATCAAACTACCGCCATTATTCGCAGTAACTCCAGCATTCCGACCGCTGAACCGCTGCGCATGAGTTACGTTGAAAGTCTGTTAAGCTCCAATCAGCAAGATGTGTTGATGGAAGAGATTGTTGCTCGTTATCACGAAAACACCCAAGATGCCGAAGTGGTGTTGATCGAAGGATTAGTACCTACCCGCAAGCAGCAGTTTGCCAATGCGCTGAACTACGAAATTGCCAAGACGTTGAATGCGGAAATCGTGTTTGTGTTGGCACTTGGTAACGACTCCCCTGCTCAGCTCAAAGAGCGTATCGAATTGGCGCGTAGCAGCTTTGGCGGTAGTAAAAATAAAAATATCACCGGTGTTATCATCAACAAGCTAAATGCTCCGGTTGATGAACAAGGGCGTATGCGTCCTGATCTGTCTGAGATTTTTGATGATAGTAAAGCCAGTGCGGTGAATATCGATCCAGCACAACTGTTTGCTAACAGCCCATTGCCTGTGTTGGGCTGTATCCCGTGGAGCTTTGATCTGATCGCTACGCGTGCAATTGATATGGCTCGGCACCTGAAAGCACGCATCGTCAATGAAGGTGACATCATGACCCGCCGTGTGCGTTCGGTCACCTTCTGCGCGCGCAGCATTCCACATATGTTGATGCATTTCCGCCCCGGTTCGCTGCTGGTGACTTCCGCAGACCGTCCCGATGTGCTGGTTGCCGCCTGTTTGGCTGCGATGAATGGTATCGAAATTGGTGCCATCCTGTTAACCGGTGGTTATGAGATCGATGAGTCGATCAAAAAATTGTGTGAACGTGCCTTCGCGACCGGTTTGCCGGTATTTATGGTAGATACCAATACTTGGCAGACCTCACTCAGCCTACAGAGCTTCAACCTTGAAGTACCAGCGGATGATCACCAACGTATTGAGCGTGTGCAGAACTACATCGCCAGCCACATTAATGCTGAGTGGATTGCATCACTGACAGCAACCTCTGAGCGTTCGCGTCGTCTGTCACCGCCAGCATTCCGTTACGAATTGACCGAATTGGCGCGTAAAGCCGGTAAGCGTATTGTGTTACCTGAAGGCGATGAACCACGTACCGTGAAAGCCGCCGCTATTTGTGCTGAACGTGGTATTGCTGAGTGTGTGCTATTAGGTGATCCACAAGAGATTGAACGCGTTGCTGCGGCACAAGGGGTGAAACTGGGCCAGGGTATCACCATTGTTGATCCTGTGGCCGTGCGTGAACTTTACGTACCGCGCTTGGTTGAGTTACGTAAGAGCAAAGGGATGACCGAAGTGGTCGCACGCGAACAACTGGAAGATAACGTGGTGCTTGGCACGCTGATGCTGGAGAAAGGTGAAGTTGATGGTCTGGTTTCTGGTGCCGTGCATACCACCGCCAACACCATCCGCCCTGCACTGCAACTGATTAAAACCGCTCCGGGTAGCTCGCTGGTTTCGTCAGTGTTCTTCATGCTGTTGCCTGATCAGGTTCTGGTCTATGGTGACTGTGCGATTAACCCTGATCCCACCGCTGAACAGCTGTCTGAGATTGCCATCCAATCTGCAGACTCTGCCGCTGCGTTCGGTATTGAGCCGCGTGTTGCGATGATCTCCTATTCAACCGGTAACTCTGGTGCTGGCAGTGATGTTGAGAAAGTGCGCGAAGCGACTCGCTTGGCACAGCAGAAACGCCCAGACCTGATCATCGATGGTCCCTTGCAGTATGACGCAGCCATTATGGCCGATGTTGCGCAATCAAAAGCGCCAAACTCGCCAGTCGCGGGTAAAGCAACGGTGTTTATTTTCCCGGATTTAAATACCGGCAACACCACCTATAAAGCCGTACAGCGCTCAGCCGACTTAGTCTCTATCGGCCCAATGCTACAAGGGATGCGTAAGCCGGTTAACGATCTGTCACGTGGTGCGCTGGTTGACGATATCGTTTACACCGTTGCACTGACAGCTATTCAATCAGCACAGGCGGCGAAAGCAGCACAACAACGCTGATCTTCGCATTGATACGCCTGAACAAAGGCATTAACAAAAAAACCGCCCTGTTACCACGGCGGTTTTTTTTATCTGCCAGCTCGCGGTTGCTAGCCTGGCAATGGTATTAAGTGCGACGACTACTGCGCGTCGGTGACACGTTACAGTGTCACCGACCGCATGATTGACCTGAAACTGTTCACTAACTGAGATCACGTCAAGGTCAACTGTCGCCGAGCGGGATTACATCATACCGCCCATGCCACCCATGCCGCCCATTCCAGCAGCGCCCATGTCAGCCTTCTCTTCTTTCGGCAGATCAGCCACCATGCACTCGGTGGTGATCATCAAACCAGCAACAGAAGCAGCAAATTGCAGTGCTGAACGGGTTACTTTGGTTGGGTCCAGAATACCCATTTCGATCATGTCGCCATACTGCTCGCTGTACGCGTTGTAACCAAAGCTGCCTTCGCCAGCTTTTACTTTGTTAGCGATCACAGAGGCTTCTTCACCTGCGTTGATAACGATTTGACGCAGTGGTGATTCCATCGCACGCAGAGCAACTTTGATACCCACGTTCTGATCTTCGTTATCACCTTTCAGGTTAGCAATCTTACCCGCAACACGGATCAGCGCGACACCACCACCAGCGACAACACCCTCTTCCACCGCAGCACGAGTTGCATGTAACGCATCTTCAACACGCGCTTTCTTCTCTTTCATCTCGACTTCAGTTGCAGCACCGACTTTGATCACTGCGACACCGCCAGCCAGTTTAGCCGCGCGCTCTTGCAGTTTTTCACGATCGTAGTCAGAAGTTGCTTCTTCAATCTGTTGGCGGATCTGGGCAACACGGCCTTGGATTGCTGGCTCTTCACCCACACCGTCGATGATGATAGTAGTATCTTTGTTGATCACCACACGTTTTGCCTGACCCAGATCTTCCAGAGTGGCTTTTTCCAGCTCCAGACCGATCTCTTCAGAGATCACAGTACCGGCTGTCAGGGTAGCGATATCTTGCAGCATCGCCTTACGACGATCACCGAAACCAGGTGCTTTAACCGCAGCAACTTTGACGATGCCACGCATACTGTTCACCACCAGGGTAGCCAGTGCTTCACCTTCAACATCTTCAGCGATGATCACCAACGGTTTGCCTGCTTTAGCAACGGCTTCCAGCACTGGCAACATTTCGCGAATGTTGGAGATTTTCTTGTCAACTAACAGAATGAATGGGCTGTCCAGTTCAATTGAACCCGTTTCTGGTTTGTTAACAAAGTACGGTGACAGGTAGCCACGGTCAAACTGCATACCTTCAACCACATCCAGCTCGTCTTGCAAGCCAGTACCTTCTTCAACGGTGATAACACCCTCTTTGCCAACTTTTTGCATTGCTTCTGCAATCAGTTTACCCACGGTTTCATCTGAGTTAGCCGAGATGGTGCCTACTTGAGCAATGGCTTTTGAATCTGCACAAGGAACAGAGAGTTTTTTCAGCTCTTCAACCGCCGCGTTGACTGCTTTGTCAATGCCGCGCTTCAGATCCATCGGATTCATACCCGCAGCAACTGCCTTCAGACCTTCAGTAACAATAGATTGTGCCAATACGGTTGCGGTGGTAGTACCGTCGCCTGCTGCGTCGTTCGCTTTAGAGGCCACTTCTTTCACCATCTGTGCCCCCATATTCTCGAACTTGTCTTCCAGTTCGATTTCACGCGCGACAGAGACACCATCTTTAGTGATCGAAGGCGCACCGAAAGATTTATCGAGTACTACATTGCGGCCTTTCGGGCCCAGGGTGACTTTTACCGCATCAGCGAGCACATTTACGCCACGGAGCATTTTCACACGTGCGTCATTGCCGAATTTTACGTCTTTAGCTGCCATTTATTATTTCCCTTCAACTTGTTCAGTTCAGAAGATATATAGATAAAGCGAAATTACGCTTCAACAATTGCCAGAATGTCACTTTCAGACATGATCAATACTTCTTCATTATCGATCTTCTCTGCTTTCACGCCGTAACCGTCGTTAAAAATCACGATGTCGCCAACCTTCACATCCAATGGCTGGATGCTACCGTTTTCCAGAACACGTCCTTTACCAACGGCTACCACTTCACCACGAGTAGATTTACCCGCTGCAGAGCCAGTCAGAACGATGCCGCCAGCAGATTTTGATTCAACTTCTTTACGCTTGACGATAACGCGGTCATGCAATGGACGAATACTCATTGAACGCTCTCCTTTTAAGAAGGTCTGTACCAAATTTAGGTTTGCAAACTTTAGGTTTGCCCACCGGACTTAGGGATGCCGGTTGTGCACAATCTAAAATGGGGTCACTCAACTCCCCTTCAAGGGGCAACATCAAAAAAAATTTCAACTTAGCGATAAAGCGCGCGTCAAGCTGAAAGCCGCTATTTCAAAGCGGCTACAGCACAGCGGCTCAAGGTCGGTCACTCTTGTCGCGTGGCTCAGATTTTTGCTCTAGGCCATGAGCATCTTCCGCTTTACGCTGAAACTCACCTTCGAAGGTTTCGCCAGAATGGCGCTCACTGTGAGTGTTTGGGCGATAAACTCGCAAATTTGGCATCAACTTGAGCACCAACAACTTTTGCACCAACGGCAATAGCAGCAGCAGACCAAGCAGATCAGTAAAAAAACCGGGGATCAACAGCAGAATACCCGCCAACACCAAAGAAACACTTTTTACCATCTCCGCAGCAGGGCTTTCTCCAGCCACTAGCTTTTGCTGCATCTGCATTAACGTTCTAATACCCTGATTTTTGACTAACGAAACACCAACACAGGTAGTAAACACCACCAATAGCAACGTTATTGCTACACCCAAAATCTCAGCTACTCTGATAAATAAAGAGATCTCAATGTAGGCCAATAGAAATATTAACAGCAGTGGGAACCAGCGCACCGGTCTCTCCTCGGGTTGATAGGGGGGACTACTACAATGAGGGCAATCTGTTCTGTTTTCAACTGCATTGATTCACACACCAGCAATAGCGCGTCGTGAGAATAGCGCTCAATACGGGTATAACGGGCAACAGTTCACTGACATCAACTGCACGAACTGAGATTAAAACGAGATCTCAATCACAAAAACAAACAACAGCCATTTTTGGCTGTGCAAGATAGTGATCTATGTTCACTCATTTATTCCTAAACAGCATATGATCCGGATAGCGTCGGTTGCTACGATTTATACTTTTGCCACCAATGCATTACGCGAAACAATTTTCTTTTTAAACAAATAGTTAACTTGATGGTAACATTTTAGAGAAGGTTCTCATGTCAAACAACTTTCGTATCGAAGAAGACCTGCTAGGGACACGTGAAGTCCCCGCAAATGCCTATTATGGTATTCATACCCTGCGTGCGATTGAGAATTTTTATATCAGCAGCAGTAAAATCAGCGACGTACCAGAATTTGTGCGTGGTATGGTGATGGTCAAAAAGGCCACTGCAATGGCCAATAAGGAACTGCGAACCATTCCACGTAAAATCGCCGATGTGATTATTCAGGCTTGCGATGAAGTGTTGGAAAAGGGACGCTGCATGGACCAATTCCCAGTGGATGTATTTCAGGGCGGTGCGGGTACTTCATTGAATATGAACACCAATGAAGTGTTGGCAAATATCGGTTTGGAACTGATGGGACACCAAAAGGGGGAATATCAGTATCTCAACCCAAATGATCATCTGAACAAGAGCCAGTCCACCAACGATGCGTACCCTACCGGTTTTCGTATTGCAGTTTACTCGGCAAACCAGAAATTGATTGAGGCGATTAATCACCTGCGTGAGGGTTTTGAGCGCAAAGCCGAAGAGTTCGCCGGTATTCTGAAAATGGGACGGACGCAATTGCAGGATGCGGTGCCAATGACCTTGGGGCAAGAGTTTCATGCCTTCAATGTATTGCTGAAAGAGGAGATCCGTAGTCTACAGCGTAATGCTGAGCTACTGCTTGAGGTCAATTTAGGTGCTACCGCAATTGGCACCGCATTAAATACCCCAGAAGGCTATCCACAGTTGGCAGTGCAAAAATTGGCTGAAGTGAGCAAATTGCCGGTAGTGCCAGCGGAAGATTTGATTGAAGCGACTTCAGACTGTGGTGCTTATGTGATGGTACATGGTGCATTTAAGCGTCTGGCAGTGAAACTGTCTAAAATCTGTAATGACCTGCGTCTGCTCTCTTCTGGCCCTCGAGCTGGTTTAAATGAGATCAATTTGCCTGAATTACAGGCAGGCTCTTCAATCATGCCGGCCAAAGTTAATCCCGTGGTACCTGAAGTGGTTAATCAGGTCTGTTTTAAGGTGATCGGCAACGATACTTGCGTTACCATGGCAGCCGAAGCTGGGCAACTGCAACTGAATGTGATGGAGCCTGTGATTGGCCAAGCGATGTTCGAATCAATCCATATTCTGACCAACGCTTGCTACAATTTGCTCGAGAAGTGTGTTAACGGCATCACGGCCAATAAAGAGATATGCCAGCAATATGTATTTAACTCGATCGGTATTGTCACTTATCTAAATCCATTTATTGGTCACCATAACGGTGACATTGTTGGCAAGATCTGTGCGGAAACAGGCAAGAGTGTGCGAGAGGTGGTGCTGGAGCGCGGGCTGTTAACTGAAGCGGAACTGGACGACATCTTCTCACTCGAGAATCTGATGAACCCAGTTTATAAAGCAAAACGTTATACTGATGAAAATGATGATGAATAATAGCAGAAGGTTCATCCAGTAACCGCAAAAGCACGCTAATCTTACCAGATAGCGTGCTTTTTTCTTTATGGCGCCACAAATTGATAACTTTTTATTTTCAAAAAAATCATGTTAGAGGATGAAGCATCATGTTAGCAGTAGAATTAATCATTGTTCTACTGGCCATATTTTTAGGGGCCAGATTGGGCGGTATTGGGATCGGCTTTGCCGGGGGACTTGGCGTATTGGCATTAGCCGCTGTGGGTGTAAAACCTGGCAGCATACCGTTTGACGTGATTTCGATTATTATGGCGGTGATTGCGGCGATTGCCGCGATGCAAGTTGCGGGTGGCATGGATTATCTGGTACAGCAAACAGAAAAATTGCTGCGTAGAAATCCGAAGTACATCACCATACTGGCGCCGATTGTCACTTACTTTCTGACTATTTTTGCCGGAACAGGTAACATCTCGCTCTCTGCGCTGCCTGTTATTGCCGAAGTGGCCAAAGAGCAAGGGATCAAACCCAGTCGCCCACTCTCTACCGCAGTGGTTTCAGCGCAAATTGCCATTACTGCCTCGCCAATCTCTGCCGCTGTGGTTTATATGTCATCCGTGATGGAAGGGTTCAACATCAGCTATCTCACCATGCTGCTGGTGGTGATCCCCTCTACCTTTCTGGCAATCCTGCTGATGTCCCTGCTGGTAACCTGGCTGTTTAACGCCAAACTCGCTGATGATCCGGTCTATCAGCAGCGGCTAGAAGAGGGACTGGTAACACTGCGCGGTGATCGTGTCATTCAGATCAAACCCAGTGCCAAAGCCTCTGTATTACTGTTTTTACTCGGGGTGTTATCGGTGGTCGCTTATGCCATCGTGAATAGCCCAAGCATGGGGTTGGTTGCTAAACCGCTCATGAACACCACCAGTGCGATCCTGATTATTATGCTCAGTGTCGCCACCCTAATCACCATGATTTGCCGTGTCGATACCAGCATGATCCTCAACTCCAGTACTTTCAAAGCGGGAATGAGTGCCTGTATCTGTATCTTAGGGGTTGCCTGGTTAGGTGACACATTTGTACAAGCCAATATTGACTGGATTAAGTCCACTGCTGGCAGCGTGATCCAATCCCATCCTTGGTTACTGGCAGTGATCTTCTTCTTCTGTTCTGCACTACTCTATTCACAAGCCGCCACAGCGAGAGCATTAATGCCTTTGGCGTTGGCTCTCAACGTCAGCCCTCTCACTGCGTTGGCCTCTTTTGCTGCGGTTTCTGGTCTGTTCATCCTACCTACCTACCCGACACTGGTCGCTGCGGTACAGATGGATGATACCGGCACCACACGGATCGGACGGTTTGTCTTTAACCATCCATTCTTCATCCCTGGTACATTGGGTGTCATGTTTGCAGTTATCTTCGGCTTTCTCATCGGCGGCGTGATCCTGTAACAACCTTACGGGGGAGTAACTCCCCCGTATTTATGTACCACATCACAATATTACCTCTTGTTACACAATATAATAAAAAAGCGAATATTAGCACATTAGCAGTTGTAACACGCTGTTTGACCGTTTTCACACCGCTGACCCGCCTCTCCCACCAGCAATCTCAACTTCTAGCTCAGGCAACTTCAATGTATAGTGCTTTGCTATGACTTGATTGAGGGAGCTAACGATGTCTGACTACGATGCTGTCGTCATACTCTGCACCGCACCCGATGAAGCCACTGCACAAGAGTTAGCAACTGGCGTATTGGCGGGGAAACTTGCCGCCTGCGTTACCCTGCTGCCCGGAGCTTCGTCACTGTATTACTGGCAAGGAAAATTAGAACAAGAGTATGAGGTGCAACTGTTATTTAAAAGTCAGCGCCACTGTCAGGACGCTCTGCTCACCCATTTAAAACAACATCACCCATATCAAACACCAGAACTGCTGGTGTTGCCGGTATTGGCTGGAGATAAAGATTATCTGTCATGGCTCAACGATTCGCTAAGTTAATTTTTTTGCTTTGCAACCTGTTACTTCTGTCGTTCAACACACAAGGCGCACTATTTGAACAGCATGTCAGTAACCGTTTTCTTCCGGTTGACCAGGCATTTCCATTTGACTTTCAGCAACAGGACGATCTCCTGATCCTCAACTGGCAGACCCAGCCAGGCTACTATCTTTATCGCCAAGAGATAAAATTGAAACCTAGTCAGGTGACCATCGGCATAGTTAACCTTCCTGCTGGGCTAAATCACATCGACGAATTTTTTGGTAACGTCGTTATTTTGAAGAAACCCTTACAGATCAAAATTCCTTTATTGGAAGTGGGCAAGCAAGCAAGTTTAAGTGTCACTTATCAAGGGTGTGCTGAAAGTGGTTTCTGTTATCCGCCTGAAACACGCATCATCCCACTAGAACCATTCACTGCAGCAAACGTGTCGTTGCAAGCACCGACAAGCCAGAGCAGTGGACAGCCGCTCGCCCTGACGACAGAGAGCAATAGCCCGACATTGCTGCCGTTCTCGCCCCTTTGGGCGCTACTGCTCGGTATGGGTATTGCCTTTACTCCTTGTGTATTACCGATGTATCCGCTGCTAGCGACAATGATTCTTGGTCGCGAGCAACGGCCGCGCCCAGGACGTTTGTTACTGCTAGGAGGAGCCTATGTACAGGGTATGGCAGTGACTTATACCCTGCTGGGGATGGCGGTTGCCGCTGCGGGACTACAATTTCAGGCCGCATTACAGCAGCCTTATGTTTTAATTTTGTTTTCATTACTGTTTATTGCACTGGCGCTGTCGATGTTTGGCTGTTATTCACTGCAATTACCCTCAGCACTGCAAACACGGCTGGCCAATTGGAGCAATACACAGCAAGGCGGTTCGGTATTGGGCGTGTTTGTGATGGGAGCAATTGCTGGCTTAATCTGTTCCCCCTGTACCACCGCACCACTCAGCGCGATCCTGCTCTATATTGCGCAGAGTGGTAATTTGTGGGTTGGCGCAGGTACGCTCTACCTTTACGCGCTGGGCATGGGCATTCCTCTGGTTATCATCACCCTGTTTGGTAGTCACCTATTGCCGAAGCGTGGCCCTTGGATGCAACACGTTAAAGAGGCGTTTGGATTTATTATTTTAGTGGTGCCGGTATTCCTATTAGAGCGGATAGTGAGTGATCAGTGGGATCAACGTCTCTGGAGTCTATTGGCAGTGGCCTTTTTCGGCTGGGCATTTACCGTAAGCCTGAAGGTTACACAAAGCGGCATACGCGTGATCCAGGTGTTATTACTGGCCCTGTTGGTGATTGCTGCCCGTCCACTGCAAGATTGGCTGTTTCCTTCGCTTAGCAACCAACAGCAGGAAACGTCCTCGGTCAATTTTATTGCTGTCACTAATGTGGAACAGCTTTACCGTGCATTGCAGCAAGCGGCAGGTCGACCGGTTATGCTCGATTTTTCTGCTGACTGGTGCCTTGCCTGTAAACAGTTTGAAAAGTACACCTTTAGTGATCCGGCGGTACAACAAACGCTGAGTGATTGGGTGCTATTACAGGCTGACGTCACAGCAAATCAGCCAGAACATATCGCGTTATTGAAGCACCTACAGATCCTCGGCTTACCCAGTATTCTGTTTTTTGATGCTAACGGTAACGAAATTGCTGCCAGCCGCGTAACCGGTTTTCTTGATGCAACCGATTTTAGCGCGCATCTGGCAACACTGGATGTTAAAAAAAATTAGCAGGTAACCGACTGGAATAGGCTGCCAAGAAGCTGCTCTCGGTTCAACTGCCTGTTATGGCAGTGCCTTGCCTGATAAAGCACCACCCACTGCCCCAGACTTCTGCTGTCAGTAGTGTGCAGCGCGTTTAAATGCGGTGGTGCCAACCCAGCGTGCATTAGAGGAGAGGTAACCAACTCTCTGCAACGTCAGTGAAGTGCTCAAATCCGCTACCGGTGGGGTGAAACCGTGGTCACACTATCGGCTGTCACGACATCCCCAAGAAATCCTTCTTACCGATCTCAACACCCTGGTTCCGCAAAATGTTATACGCGGTGGTGAGATGAAAGTAGAAATTCGGTAACGCAAAAGCCAGCAAAAATTTTTGTGCTGTCATCTTCAGGTGATACGACTTGCCCTGTAGTTCGATCTCGCGTTGTTCACTGTTGGCAAAATCACTGGCTTGAAAACTCTTCACATAAGCGAGGGTGTTTTCAATCCGCTGATATAACTGCGCAAAGCTTGTCTCTTCATCCGGCATGACTGGATTTTCCCGGCCGGCAAGTCGTGACACCGCACCCTTGGCAAAATCACAGCTAAGTTGTACCTGCCGTAACAGTGGGTACATATCTTCCGCTAAGCGCGCGTCCAGCAGTTGGCTCTCTGGCACAGCGCCCTGCGCGAGAAAGTGCTCAGCTTTTTTTAAAAGGTGTAACAAATTCTGCAAGCCGTGCTCAAACTGTGCTGGTGCATGTTCATATATCGATAACATAATAAAACCTCCTGATTTAAATAAAGTTACCCATGAAGGCAACCATCCATTACCACATTGAACGAGCAATAATGCCGCCTTGTTAAACAACAGTTGATGCATTCTATGCATTTTCAATAATGAATTGCTACGAATTATTGGGTATCATCTAGCGATTCCCCTGCTGTTGTACGGCAGAACACCGATCGCCGTTCGGCTGCTGACGACTGGGGTCTAACAGGGAATATCCCACTAAAAATGTGAACTTGAACCGAAAATAAAATATGCGTAATTACAATTTGTTGTGGGGCATATGGGTTTTATGGGCGCTATTTATACTATGGCTAACAGGGACCAGCTTCAGTGATATCTATTCAGAACGTGCGTTACCAGTCGCACTTGTCCTTGCAATACTGGCTAGTCTCCTTTTCATATACAAAATAACCAGAGTGAATAAAATGCTGTCATTTAACAAACAGAAAAAAGTTGCTAATGAGTCAAAACCAACGGAAAACGTCGAGCAACGTGAGCCTCAGGTGCAACTTCCCGCCGAGCCTCAGCTAAACCAGCCTACTGAAACCGTTGATGCGAACAAGCCGGTTCGCGCCAAAAAAGATACCTTCATTTCCAACGGAACTTCCTTCACGGGAGTGATTAAAGCGGATGGCAACATCGTTGTTGAAGGACAAGTTGAAGGCAATATCATCTCAATGCACATCGTGCGCATTGAAAACAGCGGTTACGTCAAAGGTGAAGTGCGCGCTCAACAGATTGTTGTCAATGGCGTGCTAGAAGGCAGTTGCTACACAGAATCGGTGTCGATCCAACCGAAAGGCAGTATTCGCGGCGATATTTATGCCGATGAGATCTCGATTGAAAAAGGCGGCACATTTATTGGTCAATCACAACCGATGCAGCCGAACAGCGAACAGCCCAAGATCACCGTGGCGCAGCAGGCATCGGCTCCATTTGAAAATAAAGCACCGGCTTCTCAATCACCCGCAGTGAAACAGAATAAAGCCTAACAGCTGCTAGTAGAGTTAGCCCCACAGCAGGCTATCGATCACTGCCTGTTGTGGCGTAGTTTTGTCGTTTTGAATAGCAAACAGAATCATCTTGTGCTGGAGTGGTGATGAGTCAGGAAAAACGCTATATCGATAAAGAATTGAGCTGGTTATCCTTTAACGAGCGCGTGCTGCAGGAAGCTGCTGACAAAAGTAACCCGTTGATCGAACGAATGCGCTTTCTTGGCATCTATTCCAGCAACCTTGATGAGTTTTATAAAGTGCGTTTCGCCGAACTGAAGCGACGTATTTTGATCAGCGAAGAGCAAGGAGCTGTGGGGGCTTCCCGTCATTTGCTGAAAAAAATTCAGACTAAGGTTTTGAAAGCAGATCAAGAGTTTGACTCGCTGTATAACGAGTTGCTGCTGGAAATGGCACGCAACCAGATTTTTCTGATCAATGAGCGGCAGATATCAGAAAGTCAGCAAATGTGGTTGCGGCAGTACTTTAAACAATATCTTCGCCCGCATGTCACCCCGATCTTAATCAATCACGACACCAATCTGGTGCAGTTTCTGAAAGATGATTACACCTATCTGGCAGTGGAGATCATTCGTGCTGATCAGATCAATTACGCTTTGCTGGAGATCCCTTCAGATAAAGTGCCGCGCTTTGTTAATCTGCCACCAGAGACACCTAGAAGACGCAAGCCAATGATATTAGTTGATAATATCTTGCGTTATTGCTTGGATGACATTTTCAAGGGCTTTTTTGATTACGACCGCTTGCACGCCTATTCAATGAAAATGACCCGCGATGCCGAGTATGATCTGGTCACCGAGATGGAATCCAGCCTGCTAGAGTTGATGTCCTCCAGTTTGAAACAGCGCCTTACCGCTGCACCAGTGCGTTTTGTCTACCAACGCAATATGCCGAATGAGATGGTCGAGTTATTGTTGAATAAATTGGGGATTTCCAGTTATGACTCAGTAATTGCTGGCGGACGTTATCATAACTTTAATGACTTCATAAACTTCCCTAATGTTGGCAAAGCAACCCTGCTTAATCGACCACTGCCGTGTCTACGCCATCTCTGGTTTGATAAGTTTCGCAATGGCTTTGATGCCATCCGACAACAGGATGTTCTGCTTTACTACCCCTACTACACCTTTGAGCATGTGCTGGAGTTTTTGCGTCAAGCCTCGTTTGATCCCTGTGTGTTGGCAATCAAGATCAACATCTATCGGGTGGCGAAGAATTCACGAATTATCGAATCGATGATCCATGCTGCCCACAACGGCAAAAAAGTCACCGTGGTGGTGGAACTACAGGCTCGCTTTGATGAAGAAGCCAATATCGGTTGGGCAAAACGGCTAACCGAAGCCGGTGTCCACGTGATCTTCTCGGCTCCCGGGCTAAAAATTCATGCCAAACTGTTTTTGATTTCACGTCGTGAAGGCGATGAAATTGTGCGTTATGCCCATATTGGCACCGGTAATTTCAATGAAAAAACTGCTCGAACCTATACCGATTACTCTCTGTTAACCGCTGATGCACGGATCACCAACGAAGTACGTCGGGTATTTAATTTTATCGAGAATCCCTATCGGCCAGTCAGTTTTGACTACCTGATGGTGTCACCGCAAAACTCGCGACAGATGCTTTACCGGCTGATTGATAGTGAGATTAACAATGCGACTGAAGGGAAAAAAGCCAGCATCACACTTAAAATCAATAACCTGGTTGACAATGATCTTATAGAGCGTCTCTATGATGCGGCATCTGCTGGGGTAAAAATACGTCTGCTGATCCGTGGTATGTGTGCGCTAATTCCGGATCTGCCTGGCATGGCAAATAACATTCAGGTGATCAGCATTGTCGACCGTTATCTGGAACACGATCGGGTCTATATTTTTGAAAACAGTGGTGATAAACGTGTTTATCTTTCGTCCGCTGACTGGATGACACGTAACATCGACTACCGTATCGAAGTGGCGGTAGCACTGCTTGATCCAACGCTGAAACAACGTGTTATTGATATAATTGAAATTTTATTTAGCGATACGGTTAAGGCACGCTATCTTGATCGATCTTTGAGTAACCAGTATGTACCGCGTGGTAATCGCCGCAAAGTGCGTGCCCAAACAGCAATCTACGATTACCTAACCGCATTCGAACAATCAGGATATTAGGTTACTCACCATGCCACTAACCAGCAGTGTTATGCGTAATAGCAGCGGTAATACAGCTTCAGAGATCGCAGCTATTGATCTCGGCTCAAACAGCTTTCATATGGTGATAGCACGTATCGTCAATGGCGCTTTACAGGTGATCGGGCGTCTAAAACAGCGCGTTCACCTGGCTGATGGTCTCGACCACGAAAATCGTCTCAGTGAAGAGGCTATCGAACGCGGTTTAGCCTGTCTGGCACTGTTTGCCGAGCGGTTACAGGGTTTCCCAGCTGATAATGTTGCGATTGTCGGCACACACACCTTGCGGCAGGCGATCAATGTCGAAACCTTTCTCACCCGCGCCGCAGCGGTGCTCCCCTATCCAATTGAGATTATTTCAGGTCAAGAAGAGGCCCGGCTGATCTTTATGGGCGTTGCTCATACCCAGCCAGAGAAAGGTCGCAAATTAGTGATCGATATCGGCGGTGGCTCTACCGAATTGGTGATTGGTGAAAATTTTCAGCCGCTACTGGCAGAGAGTCGGCGCATGGGGTGTGTCAGTTTTGCACAGCAATTTTTCCCCAATGGGGAGATTAATGCCACCCACTTTACCCGTGCTCGTGTGGCTGCAGCACAGAAGTTGGAATCTCTCGCCTGGCAATACCGGATTCAGGGTTGGCAATATGCACTAGGTGCGTCAGGCAGTATCAAAGCAACGCAAGAGGTTCTTATTGCAATCGGCGAAAAAGATGGCTTGATCACCCCTGCCCGCCTTGAGTTACTGCGTGAAAAGGTGCTGCAATTTAGTCATATCGACTCACTGCAACTGCCTGGCCTGACCGAAGAGCGTCAGCCGGTGTTTGTTTCTGCATTGGCGATTTTATCCGGCATCTTCGATGCGCTTGCATTGCGCGAACTGCGTTTTTGCGATGGTGCGCTGCGTGAAGGGGTGTTGTACGAAATGGAGCACCGTTTCCGTCATCAAGACATTCGGATGCGCACGGCTTCCAGCCTGGCTGAACACTACAATATTGATCGTGAACAGGCAAAACGGGTGCTAACAACCGCCCAACGGCTTTATCGCCAATGGCAACAGCAGAATGAGCAACT
The DNA here is from genome assembly GCF_004011885.1 of Serratia microhaemolytica. GTDB lineage: Bacteria > Pseudomonadota > Gammaproteobacteria > Enterobacterales > Enterobacteriaceae > Serratia_G > Serratia_G microhaemolytica. The sequence continues at coordinate 19,194 of NZ_SBEF01000037.1, forward strand.
GGCCCAACCACAACTCGAGGCTCTGCTAAACTGGGCCGCGATGCTGCATGAGGTCGGGTTAACCATCAATCACAGCGGCATTCAGCGCCACTCAGCCTACATTTTACAGCACAGTAATCTGCCTGGCTTCAGTCAAGAGCAGCAACTGCTGCTGGCGACGTTGGTTCGTTTTCACCGCAAAAGCATCAAACCTGACGAGTTGCCCAGCTTTAATCTGTTTAAGAAAAAACACTATTTGCCACTGATCCAGCTACTGCGCCTCAGTGTGTTACTGAATAATCAACGCCAAGCGACCACTGCTGTCGAAACCTTGCGCCTCAGCACCGATCACCACCACTGGACACTCTATTTTCCACCCGGCTATCTGGCGAAAAATAGCCTGGTGCAGCGAGATATTGAACGCGAACAAGCTTACTGGCAGCAGGTGGTCGGCTGGCAATTACAGATCGCCGAAGCGTGCTGAGACTGCCAGCCCGTGGTCGCCTCTACCTTCCCCTCTTCTTGCTGGCCTGAGCGGAGAGTGTCGCCAGTGGCTGTGGTTTGCCAATAAAGCTGCCCTGCATATAATCAATACCGAGATTTTTCACTATTTCACGTAACTCTGCTGAATCCACCCCTTGTGCCACAATAGCGAGTCGACGCATCAGTGCCACCTTACAAATGGAAGCAACGATCTGATAATCCAGTCGACTGGTTAACATGGCTTGCACAAACTGCGCATCAATTTTTAATGTATTAACCTCCGGAAGTTGCTTGAGGCGCTGATAGCTAGCATAGCCTGTGCCAAAATTATCCAGGCTAATATGGCAGCCTGCCTGATGTAATTCACGCAGTGAGTTTCTCACCTGTTTCACATCAGGAACCAGATGTGATTCAGTTACCTCCAGGATCAGTTGATACGGCTCGATATGGTGGCGACGCAATGCTCGCTGTATATCCTGCGATAGGCTGGAGCGGCACAATGAAGAGGGGGATAAATTTAGCGCAAAACGAACACTGGGCATCGTCTCTCGCTGGCTGGCAACAAATTTCAGTGTCTGCTCCAACACCCAGCTATCAAGCTGATAAGCCAAACCAAACTCGTGTGCAATGGGCAAAAACTCAGCCTCCGGCACTGATTTACCATCATCATCCAGCAGCAACGGGTGGATCTCATAGTAACTGTCACCACGTGTACCGAGGATCGGCTGAGCCATCAGCACAACGCTATTGCTGTCTAGCGCATGCTGGATCAAGTGCAATAATCTGACTTTGCGTTTCATCTCATCTTGCACCACCTGGTGATCTCTTAGCGCACCCTCTGGTCGCCCGGTATTCAATGAGACCTCCGCCAGTGCGCTTAGCTCACTCAGTAGCAAGTGTAAATGGCTAATATCAGAATAAACCCCACAATAACCGACACCCACTGCCGGATGGATCGGTAACCCATCACAGACCAAGCGAAAATCCTCCAACACCTGCTGGACTTTTTTCACTCTGGCCTGCTTGTTAAACCCATTCAAGCGCAACACCAGATCATAGCCCGGCAGATGGTAAACCCCTTCATCCTGTTCCAATACCTGCCGTAACTTTGTCGCCAGTTCCTGTTTGAAACGGATACGTAGCTGCATTCCATAGTTACGGCTGAGTAAATCCAGCTCGGTAATGCGCAAAAAGCAGAGTGTCGAACGTGGAACTTTGACTAAATCACGTTTCAAGGCGCGCAAATTGGGCAAGCCAATCACCGGATCATTCAGTGAAGCCGCCTGCCCTTTGGCGTAATCCATGCGCTGCCGCGTGTGTACCGCAGAGGTCAATAAAATGCTGAGGCTAAATACCAGCATGATGGACGAGATCATCATCAAGCTGTGAAGTAAATTATCCCACTGTACATAGCCGGGATAGTTTAAGAACAGCACCAGCAGGCTGATCGCCCAAACGATGCAATTAAACTGGTAGCCAAAACGTATCCCGCTGTACAGCATCAGCGGTAGCAGTAGCGTCAAACTGTAGTCAGGAACCTGCTGGCGATATGTCAGCGCCGAAGGATAAACCAGCACCACGAGTAAACCCGTCAATAACAGCAGCCAGAGCTGTAGCTCAGTTTTGGTTACTGAAGGCGCCATTTCTCCCTTGATACGCCGCCATAACACCTGCGCAAAGCGGGGTTTTTTAATGATGCGCAACAATAGATAGAACAGTTGGCTGGAAGAGAGGCAGGCCATTAATATCGCCTGGGAATTAATCATTGCATGTAACCAATTGCCACGCTGAGAGAGCATTCCCAGTTCATCAGGCAGCAGATGCAGCGAGATCACCACCTGTAAGCTCATGATAAATAATAGTGGCGGCACAAGGATCAACCAGATAAGCCGCTGTTTGCTCAACTTCAATTCCGTGAAGCACAGATAACGTCGGCTACGGTGCTGCCAGCGATAACCCCACCAGCAAAGGCTTAAACAGAACAGGTAAACCAGTGTAACAATGATGCTAGGTTCTAAGCTGGCGCGGCTGGCATAACGGATAAAAATGGCTAGCGTGATCCCGAGTAAAGCACGTTCACCATACGCCATCAGCAACGAAAAACAGAGGGCTAACGGCATATAGATCAAGTAGAGTTTGCCATCCGGCAGCATAATCCGTGGCGAAAGCCAGCCTGCCACCTCAACCAGAAAAAGGCTCATCAGCAACGGCTGTCCCCACCAGCGATCACGCAACTTGTGCCAAATTTTCAACATACTCACCAAGCTATTTTTAGCAAAAAAAACCAACAAAAACACATTTTGAACAATAATAATCTATTTAAACAAAATTAAAAATCACTAAAACCGCATTAGTGCAATTCTAATGGCTTATGTGCTGTGGCTATGTGGTGCTTTCATCGCTGCGCCAGCGGCTGCAAATGCGCTCAAAACTCGCTGTCGCCGAGGCAGCCTGACCAGGCTGCGTGTGAGAAGTTGGTGATTTTTTAAATCAAAGGGTGAGATTCAAGGGAAAAGGTAGCCATCAAATTTCGGATCATCAACATCTGACAGTTTAAACAGCACCTGTTTCACATTCTCTAAATGCTCCCACATCGCTTTGCGCGCCGCTTCGGGTGAACGTTTTTGCAGCGCAACCAAAATACGCTCGTGATCCAGCAACCAGGCTTGGCGATAATCCTGATTCGTGATGCGCGAGTGTAGCTGGCGCCACATAGAACTTTGGTGACGCCGTAACCAGAGATCGTTAGCGATATCAGCCAGAATGCTGTTCTGTGATGCTTCGGCAATGATCAGATGAAACAGCTCATCGCTGTCATAATCACCCGCGCCAGATTCAAGACGCTGTCTTTCGGTATTGAGCGCATCACGCAGACGCTGAATATCACTTTTGGTAATGTGTCTGGCGGCCACCGCAGCTATTTCACTTTCAACGACCTGGCGCGCTTGCAGCAACTCAAATGGCCCGATATCTGAGCTGGCACGCGGTGTGGCAGTGTGAGCCGTTTGGCTCTCTTGATGGGGAATACCAATCAGATAGACACCTGATCCTTTGCGTACTTCCACCAGCCCCCGGATCTCTAGCATGATGATCGCCTCACGCACCACTGAGCGGCTTACTCTCATCTCTTCTGCAATGTCCCGCTCTGGGGGTAAACGGTCACCTAGCTTGAATTCGCCTTTTAAAATACGCTGTTGCAGTGAACAAGCGATCTGTTGGTACAATCTTTTCGGTTGCGACATTGCGCTGTTCATGGATGTTCTCGCCAGTGTTCTTTCTTGTCAGCGGTTAGGGTAAGTGAGCGCTGATAGTTCGTCAAATAGTGTGTTAGCCTATCCTATGACAAAATAACAGATTATTATCTGTCCAAATTGCCATAGTGTCGCATATTAACCACAAAATGCCCGTTGACTGTCGCTCAATCCCAGCTTAACGTGATGCGCTCGGTCCAGCCTCTGCTACTCGTGATACGATGAGCGCGATTTCAACTTGGCATAAAACTCAGCCAGTAGGTGAAAAGCCTGCTTTTTGGTGACCTTATCATTTGCAATTAATCCCTTGCGATTCCAGCCGCGTTGAAAAACATTCTGTCGCCGTTCCACCCGAAACTCATATAAGATCCAAGGCGAGATGCCTTTTATGTAATCCATTTTGGCCAAGTAGTCGATCTGCTTGCGATAAACTTCACTCATATAAGATTCACTGAACAAGCCGCTGGTCGGAGCGCCTTCGCCAATAAAACCATCAGCACCGGTTTCTGAAATCACGACCGGTTTTGACGGATTTGAGTTCTCACCGAGCGCCAGCAAATCATCAAAATTCTCTTCATACCAGCCGTAATACTCATTAATACCTATCAGATCAAGGTGTTCAGCCAAACGATCTTCGATCCGATTTTGCGCATGGTTAACCAAACAGGCAGCCGAAACCAACCGGCAAGGATCATAGCGACGGGCGGTGTTAACCAGCTCGGCCATGAAACCCAGGCGTGCATCGGTGTCGGCATTCTCATTACCGACCGACCAGATGATAACGCTGGCGCGGTTGCGATCGCGCTTAATCATCTCGATCAGTTGGTTTTCTGCGTCACGATAAGTGGCAGGATTCTGGAAATCAATCGCCCAGTAAACCGGGATCTCGGCCCAGATCAATAGCCCCAACTCATCAGCCAACTGAGTAGCCCACTCATGGTGGGTATAGTGAGCGAAGCGTAGATAGTTGCAGTTTAACTGTTTAGCATGGTGAAAACGGCGTTTAAGATCATCCATTGTCACCACTTTACCCAGCGCTACGTCATCCTCATGTACGCTGATCCCACGCAAGAAGATGCTGGTACCATTTAACAAGATTTCTGTACCGTTGACCTCAATTTGGCGAAAACCGACCCGATCGGTGACGCGATCTTGTGCAAACTCTGCAACTACGGTGTAAAGTTTCGGCCGTTCAGGAGACCACAATTCAGGTTCAGCGTTGATCTCAATCGACCCTTTGCCCGCTGTCAGCATAATCGTGCATCTGAGGTTGAGTTCAGCAATGCTCACCACAACCTGCGGGTGATCACTGTCAACTTCACCCTCGGTTTCAACATCAATATGGATTTGATTATATTGCCGATTAGGAACCAGGTAGAGGTGTAGATCACGGATCAACGCACCGGGCGTGCGCACAATCTCAATATCACGATAAATACCGCCATAGTTGAACCAGTCAGTATTACGCATCGGCACACGATCCAGCGTGCGGCTGTTATTGACACAGCACATGATCCAGTTGCGGCCAATACGCAACTTGCCGGTAAATTCGGCAAACAGTGGTGTCGAACCGCCGTAGTGATTACCGATAAATTCACCGTTAATAAATACTTTGCAGTCATACTGTGCTGCACCAATACGCAAAAAAACCCGTTCATCGGCACTGTTGGGCTGGTATTCCCATGCGCGGGTATACCAAGCACTGCCCTCAAAAAAGTACCACTCCTTTTTCTGCATCTGCCAACAGGAAGGAACCGGAATGGTTTCACCGACATAGGGATCATAATCCCAAGGCTCAGTGCGCTGTTCGGCCGGAGTTGGCTGCATCTGATACCAACGCTGACGCAAACCGGTATCCAACAGGTCGACAGCAAAGTTCCAGTCACCATTCAGTGACTCCCGCTGGCGTCCGCCGATAAACAGCATATTACGATGGTTCAGGTTTTGCAGATTAAATGGCAGATCATACTGCTCATCATGTAGGCAATTGATAGCATTCTCTGCCAAGTGTGAGCGTTCCAGCATGGTGATCCCCTAAATTCGGCAGGCAAGGCGATGATGAGCAGCGAATAGGCTACCCATCATCATATCGTCATCAGTTGTTATTTGCTGTTCGCCAACAGATCAATACTGCGTACATAGTTGGCAATCACCGGGTTATTCAGCGCTGCATCATGCATCGGTTTAACCGCATTGATAAATGCTTGCTTATCAACACGAACAAATCGAACACCCATTGCCGATTTAGCTTGTTCGATCGAACGCTGAGTCATCTCTGTCCATAGCTTTTTGTGAAATTCCATTGACTCTAAAGCCGCCTTTTTCAGCGCCTGTTGATCTTGTGGCTTAAGTTGCTGCCAAGTTTTGGTGCTGATCACTAACACATCCGGGATCATGGTGTGTTCATCTAAGCTGAAAATTTTTGCCACTTCACCATGACGTGCTGTGGTCAATGCGGTTTCATTATTCTCGGCACCATCGACAACCCCCTGTTGCAGCGCGGTATATAGCTCACCATAAGCCAGCGGAGTTGGCGCTCCGCCCATCATCTTCACCATTTCGACCGCAGTTGGGCTTGGCTGAACCCTGATTTTTAATCCTTTAAGATCAGTTGGAGTACGGATCTCTTTATTGGCATAGAAACTTCGTGCGCCGGCATCGTAATAGGTCAAACCAATAAAGCCCTTCTTTTCTGACGCCAGCAAAATTTTCTCGCCCACATCAGCCTGCATCGCACGGTAGTAGTGATCGCGATCGATAAACAGATAAGGAATATTGAAGGCACCATAGGCCGGCTCAAATGCTTCCAGCTCACTGGCATTCGATTTAGCCAGCTGTAGCGCACCATTCTGCAGCAGCTCCATCGATTCACGTTGGGTGCCGAGTTGACCATTAGGATAGATCCGCACCCGGATCTCACCGTTTGAGTACTCTTTCGCCTTATCCGCCATGTATTGCATCGACTTGTGTACCGGATGATCACGGTCTTGGTTATGGCTGAGTTTAAGTGTTGTGACTGCAAAAGCAGGAAAAGTGAGTGTGCTAGCCAGCGTACAAATGGCTAATAGCTTTTTGTTCAACCCCATTGGAGCCTCCGTACATTTATTGTCGGTCAGTCAGCCGTGGCACTTGGTTAACCAGATTGAGCTGCTTGCTTAAAAAGAACAGGTTACGCCGGCAATGTGACGCACAATTGCACCATTTTCAATCAAAAAAACCGCACAGGTTGACCAATATCACACTTTGGTTAACTGGATTGGCCGGACCAATTTAGTTGTGAGCTTGATCACAAGATGAAGCATTACTTTGTGGTTAAATCGCGGACACCTTGATTTTGTATTTATTTTTACAAGAGTAGCCAATGAGTTGCTGCTCTGGAGGTTCTGATGAACAGACTCATCACCATCATGAATAGCGTGTTGTCGTGGTGCTGCATCTCATTGAGCAGTGTGTTGGTACTCTGCGTCTCATGGCAGGTGTTTTCGCGCTATGTGCTAAACAATCCAAGCACCTCGACCGATGAGATCGCGCGCTTTCTGTTTATCTGGGTTGGCTTAATGGGGGCCGCCTATACCATGGGGCAGAAACGTCACTTGGCAATCGACCTGCTGGCAATGAAACTGGAAAAAAAACCGCTGCAACTCAGCAACCTGAATATATTGATTAGCTTGCTTAGCCTCTGTTTTGCCTGCGTGATCATGATCTACGGCGGTAGCAAGTTAATGCTGAAAACATTGGCCACTGGCCAGATCTCACCAGCGCTGGGCATTGAGATGGGGCTGGTCTACGCTGCCGTGCCGTTAAGCGGCCTATTGATGATGATCTACATTCTGCGCGACCTGTTCGAATTAATTGTTAAACGCCAACAGTTGATTTCGCCCACTGAAACAAAAACACATATTAACTAAATAAGGGATATCACCGTGGAATGGCAAATTCTGATTGTGCTGTTTGGTAGTTTCTTTTTCCTGTTGGCGCTCGGTGTTCCTATCTCATTTGCGATCGGACTGTCTTCGCTACTGAGCGTGCTGATGTCGCTGCCGTTTGATGCTGCTATTGCAGTGATCTCGCAAAAAATGGCCTCGGGTCTGGATAGTTTCACTCTGCTGGCTATCCCCTTCTTTATATTGGCTGGCAATATCATGAATCAGGGTGGCATTGCGATCCGACTGATTGAACTGGCTAAAGTACTGGGTGGTCGCCTGCCTGGCTCCTTGGCCCATGTCAATATTATCGCCAATATGATGTTCGGTGCTATTTCTGGCTCTGCGGTGGCCTCAGCAGCGGCAGTTGGCGGCACCATGTCCCCATTGCAAAAGAAAGAAGGCTATGATCCAGCCTATTCTGCTGCCGTTAACATCACCTCCTGCCCAACTGGGTTACTGATCCCTCCCAGCAACACATTTATTGTTTACTCGCTGATCTCTGGCGGAACATCAATTGGCGCGCTGTTTCTGGCCGGTTATCTGCCTGGCATTATCATGGGGTTGAGCTTGATGCTGGTCGCCGGTGTGATTGCTAAAAAACGCGGCTATCCACTAGCACCAAAACCTTCGCGCGCCGAAGTATTGAAGAAACTGTTCGATGCGTTGCCGAGTCTGGGATTGATCATCATCATCATGGGCGGCATTATCGGTGGCATTTTCACTGCGACTGAAGCATCAGCAATTGCAGTCATTTATACCCTGATCCTTGCCGTGCTGATTTACCGTGAGGTGAGTCTGAAACAGTTACCGGCGATTATTCTGGAGTCTGTTGTCACCACTTCGATTGTGCTGCTGTTGATCGGTGCGTCGATGAGCATGTCCTGGGCAATGGCAAATGCAGATATTCCCTATCTGATCAGCGATGCTTTGTTGGCGATTTCCGAAAACCCGATCATCGTGCTGCTGATTATCAACCTGACCCTGCTGATTGTCGGTATCTTTATGGATATGACACCAGCGCTACTGATTTTCACCCCGATTTTCCTGCCGATTGCCCAAGATTTGGGCATGGATCCAGTCCATTTCGGTGTGATGATGACCTTCAACCTCTGTATCGGTATTTGTACCCCGCCTGTAGGCAGTGCGCTGTTTATCGGCTGCTCGGTCGGCAAGGTGAAAATTGATAAAGTCATCAAGCCATTATTACCATTCTATGCCGTGTTAGTGTCGGCATTGATGTTAATTACTTTTGTGCCACAAATCAGCTTAGCGCTTCCACGCCTGTTTTTGGGTTACTGATCTCACCCAAAAGGGCGAAAGTACAGCCACGTATTTTCGCCCTGCACTTTGCTACTGCCCTTTTATCACTCGGTTACCTTGTGCATCAACCACTTGCTCACCATCCTCCTTGCTAAAAGCGGCACGTTGCGCATCTGGCAAAATCTCGAGCACCACTTCAGAAGGACGGCATAATTTAGTGCCCAGTGGCGTGACAACGATCGGGCGATTGATCAAGATGGGATATTGCAGCATAAAGTCGATCAGTTGTTGATCACTAAAATGCGTGTCCTCTAACCCTAATTCTTGATAAGGATCAACATTCTTGCGTAATAGTGCCCGTGGTGTGATCGCCATATCAGCAAGCAGTTTCACCAGTTGCTCACGACTGGGCGGTGTCTCTAAATAGAGAATTACCGTCGGTTCGGTACCACTATTGCGAATAAGTGCCAAGGTGTTACGGGATGTTCCACAGGCTGGATTGTGATAAATAGTGACCTTGCTCATGACTGTGATCTCTCAGATTGAAAAGCCAGCAAGCGGCTGCCGCTGGCGAGATGGTTGAAGAATGGTTACCAGGAAATAGATAGTCTTAGCGCTAATGCCAGCAGTGTCACCAACAACACTGGCAACGTCATGACAATACCTACCCGGAAATAATATCCCCAGGTGATGGTCATATTTTTTTGTGCTAACACATGTAGCCATAACAGCGTCGCTAAACTGCCAATCGGCGTAATTTTAGGCCCCAGATCGCTGCCAATAACGTTGGCATAGATCATTGCCTGCTTGATGGTTCCGGTGACTGAACTGCCATCAATCGAGAGTGCGCCAACCAACACTGTCGGCATGTTGTTCATGATGGAGGAGAGAAATGCCGTCAGAAAGCCAGTGCCCAATGTTGCCAACCATAATCCCTGTTCACCTAATTGATTCAGCACCATAGAAAGATAATCGGTGAGACCGGCGTTACGCAGACCATACACCACCAGATACATACCGAGTGAGAAGATCACAATTTGCCAAGGTGCTCCGCGCAGTACTTTTCCGGTGTTGATCGCATGGCCATGTTTGGCTACCGCCAACAGAATAGCCGCACCTAACGCAGCAACCAAGCTGACAGGAACCCCTAACGGTTCCAAGGCAAAGAAACCGACCAACAGCAGCAGTAATACCAACCACCCTGTTCTGAAGGTATTCAGATCACGGATCGCCTGTTTTGGCGCTTTCAGTAACGACAAATCATAAGTCTGAGGTATTTCTTTGCGGAAAAACAGATGCAGCATCACCAGTGTCGCCGCAATCGCAGCAAAGTTAACCGGTACCATAACAGCGGCATATTCACTGAAGCCGAGGTTGAAAAAATCTGCTGAGACTATGTTGACCAAATTCGACACGATCAGTGGCAGGCTAGCGGTATCGGCAATAAATCCGGCCGCCATAACAAATGCTAAGGTAGCACCACGGCTAAATCCTAATGCCAGCAGCATGGCAATGACAATCGGTGTCAGGATCAGTGCCGCACCATCGTTGGCAAACAGCGCAGAAACGGCTGCTCCCAGCAAGATGATATAGCTGAATAGTAGACGCCCACGCCCATTACCCCAGCGCGCGACATGCAGTGCAGCCCATTCAAAGAAACCGGACTCATCCAGTAATAAGCTGATAATAATCACTGCAATAAAGGTTGCTGTCGCATTCCAGACGATCTGCCAAACCACGGGAATATCGCTTAGCTGCACCACACCAGCAAACAGTGCCAGTATCGCCCCAAATGTGGCACTCCAGCCAATACCCAACCCGCGCGGTTGCCAAATGACCAGTACGATAGTCAGAATAAAAATCGCTCCTGCCAATAACATGATGCCCCCATAAGACAACGGTGGTTGCCGTAATAAAATATTGGTTGATTAATCGACTGGTAATCATATATGGAAAAACATATATGAATAAGCAAATTTTTTCGATCAGCAGCAGTCCTTTTCAGTCTGCTTGCCTGCCTGTAGCAAAACGCGCTGATCGCCTTGAGCAAGGTAAGCTTGCTCTAACACACCGAATACCCATGCCGGCAGATGTGGAGAGAGCCGATAGTAGATCCACTTGCCGTCACGGCGATCTAACAAAAGCCCAGATTCTCTCAGCATTGACAGATGACGAGAAATCTTTGGCTGCGACTCTTTCAGACTACTGCACAGTTCACACACACACAATTCACCCGATTTCAGTAACAGTAATGTGGTGTTCAGTCGCGTCGCATCTGATAAAATTTTGAACAATTGTAATGAGGTAAGCATTATCATGCAGACTCCGAATTGTGCTGACGACGCATCTTATGCAGGCTACACATAAAGTCAAGCAAGATGCCGTTCAGCCATTGGGCGCTGTCATAACGACGACCAAGACCCGAGTTCCAAGAAGGTAATTAGCCAGCGCTCAACCTTGGCTGATTTTGTCCCAGTGGCAGGTAGTCTGCATCTCTGCTAACACCGATGATTGCTCTGTAACAGCCAGACACCCTGTATTAAAATAGGGTAATAAAACCACTTTCTTTCCATGTAATTGCGTGATTTAATCCGAAAACAGTTATCAACCTATCGTCCAAGCTATGCTTTTTAGCTGTTTCTGTATCGAGAATAACTCGCAGTAATCAGAACCACTAAAACTAAGCCATTTACGCACGTAATCAACGCGAGATCAGGGAATGTGAACATGAGTACTCAACCCAGTGGATTGCAATTTACCCTCAGCGCCGGCGGCCAACCGGCTGGCACCTTCGCCGTAGTCGACTTTACCCTTAACGAACACTACTCCTCGCTGTTTGAACTGGAACTTAACCTCGCCAGCGCTGATCCGGCGATTGATTTTGATGCCGTGCTCGATCGCGGTGCCAAACTCTCGGTGTGGCGTGACGGCGTGCTACAACGCACCGTTTCCGGCATCGTCACCCGCTTTGAACAGGGCGACACCGGCTTCCACCAAACCCGTTACCGCATGGAAGTGCGCCCCAGCCTGTGGCGCTTGGGCTTGCGCCGTAACTCACGTATCTTCCAGCTTGAAACCATCGAACAGATCATCAGCAAACTGCTGCGTGAAGCACAAATCGTTGATTTTGCCTTTGGCCTGCGCCACCCGCACCCGGCACGCGAATTCTGCGTCCAGTATCAAGAGACTGACCTTGAATTTATCCAGCGCCTGGCCGCCGAAGAGGGCATCTTCTACTACTTTGAATTTAACCAAGGCCGCCACACCGTGGTGTTTGCCGATGACAACGGCATCATCCCGAAAAAAGCCAGCCTGCCCTACAACCCGAACGTCGCGGCACAAGCGCAAGAGCTGTGCGTCAACAGCTTTATCCGCAGCGCCCAAGTGCGCCCCGCCGTGGTACAAATGAAGGATTACACCTTCAAAAACCCACGCTGGGATGCAACATTCACCCAACAGGCCAGCGGCCAAATCTACCAGCGTACCAGTTACGAACACTTTGATTTCCCGGGTCGCTTCAAAGATGAGCAGCACGGCAAAGACTTCACCCGCTACCGGCTTGATGCCCTGCGCAATGATGCCAGCCTCGGCCACGGCACCAGCAACGACTTCCGCCTGCAACCCGGCATCCGCCTGACGCTGAGCCAGCACCCGCGCGCCGACCTGAACTGCGCCTGGCAACTGATCGCCACCCGCCACAGCGGCCAACAGCCACAAGCGATGGAGCAGGAAGCGGGCGACAAAGGCACCCACCTCACCAGCGAGTTCCAGTTTATCCCGCGCACCCAGACCTGGCGCCCTAGCCCACTGCCAAAACCGCTGATGGATGGCCCACAAATCGCCAAAGTGGTCGGCCCTGGTAACGAAGAGATCTTCTGCGATGAACACGGCCGCGTGCGGGTACAATTCCCGTGGGATCGCTACGGCAACAGCGACGACCACAGCTCATGCTGGATCCGCGTCAGCCAGCCGTGGGCAGGACAAGGCTGGGGCATGATCGCCATCCCGCGTGTCGGCCAAGAAGTGGTGGTCGACTTCCTGCATGGCGACCCGGATCAACCGATCGTCACCGGGCGCACCTATCACGCGGTGAACCGCGCCTCACTGCCATTGCCAATGGCAAAAACCCAGATGGCGTTTCGCAGCAAAACCCACAAAGGCGAAGGCTACAACGAACTGCGTTTTGAAGACGCCAAAGGCATGGAAGGGCTATTCCTGCACGCCCAGCGCGACATGACCACCCAGGTACTGCATGATCGGACAACCACGGTCAACAACAACCACACCGAGACCATCATCGGCCACCAACACACCACCCTGACCGAAGGCAACCGCCAGATCGAAGTGCAAAAAGGCAACGACAGCAAAGTGGTCGCCAGCGGCGCACTCAGCGAACAGATCGCCAAAGCAAAAACCATCAGCGCCGACAGCCTGCACGTTGCCGTTGCCGCCAGCCAAGGCGAAGCCAGCTCCGGCCATCAGGTATTTGTTGCCGACCAGGGCATCGCACTCGGAGTGGGCAAAAGCCAAATTGTGCTCAAACCGGACTGCATCATCATCAACATTGGCGATTCGGTGATCCAACTGAGCGAAAGCGGCATCACCATTAATGGCAAGAGTGTATTTATTAACTAGGGGATTAGCATGTTATATCAATTAAATGAAGGCGTGATTGCGCTACCGGAAGGCTGGCAGGACGAAACACTCAACGCGTTCTCCTCCCCCGACAACAGCGGCCTCAACCTGGTGATCACCCGCCAGCCCTTGCCATTTGGCGCCGACCAAGCGGAATTTATCGACAGCGTTTGCCAGCAATACGCCGACAACCTGCCGGAGTACCAGCAACATGAACGGCGTAGCCTGGTGGTCGCGGAAAAAAACGCTACCCTGCTCGATTACCACTGGATCAGCAGCGAAGGGCAAATTGACCAACTGGTCGTCATGCTGATTGAGCAGAACGTGTTGCTCTCCTTCACCGTCAGCAGCGCACAAGGGCTGGGTGAAACACAAAAACAGCAGATGCTGGCAGTGATCGGCAGCCTGCAATTAACCCCCACAGCCACGGAACAGTAACCGCAGGAGACGACAACGATGTCGACAACACCAAACGGAGAGCCGCTGGGGGCGCGGCTCGGCGCCTCAATAGTGGGCCGGATGCAAGGGTTGCAACGGCTACAGGGCGAACAACAGCAGCGTGAACAGC
>NZ_SBEF01000038.1 GCF_004011885.1 Serratia microhaemolytica
CCAGCGAAGAACAACCCGCTGAAATTAATCCCTGACTCTTTCCCTCTAACGATAAATAACCAAGGTAAGACATGAAAACCTCTGATCCATTTGAGTAATTTATATCGAAAATTGAAAATATCATTGCCTTTTGTTGATAGTCAATAAATTTCTCATCATGTCCTAGAGTTAAATCTAAATCGGTGGTTTTTGCTGTTTTATTCGATATTCCGTACTTAATTGAGGTGTGAATTTGCCGAATATCTCTCGGTTTTGTGTTTTTTATTCCACCGGGTAGCCGTTTCTGCGGCTACCCGGTCATTTAGTTGGCTAGGCTAGTGATGCAGGGCAGTCGCATGAACGTTTTTACCCGACTATTGACTAAAAATAGTTAACTTTTTGATTTAATGAGATGTAAAAATGCACGCTCGCGTGTTTGCCCTGGCAAATTATCCCTCTTCCTTACAGTGCAAAATTATCACTGTAATCAGCCAGAGTGCTTATGATGTGAATGACAGAAAAAGCGGTTATCGATGACAATTGAGGCAAACAACGGTACAGAGCCTATCGGAATAGGCTCTGTACCACACGATATTAAAATAGCTCCTGACTCTCACCCGCCTGATCGGTAAAAGTCGTTCCGGCCTGATTGAGCGAGAACTTGGTCGGCTGTGTTCCGTCAATAAAATACTCCAGACGGCTATTCTCACCACCGTTGGAAAGCTTACCGGTGCTCTTATCAATCAGCACACTGACAATACCAGCAGGTGGCTCTGTTTTGTGTTCGGGCACATCTTCCAGCGCCATTCTCATAAACGCATTCCAGGCTGGTTGTGCGCTCTTTGCCCCCCCTTCAATGCCAAATGTCTGCTCTTCCAGCGCATCAGAGGACTTGGCACTCCCCAACTCTCGCCGATGATCATCAAAACCGAGCCATACTGCAGCCACCAGATCAGGGCCATAGCCTGAGAACCAAGCATCTTTCGAGTTGTTAGTGGTGCCGGTCTTGCCACCAATATCATGGCGGGCTAAATCTCGGCTGGCACGCCAGCCAGTACCAACCCAACCTGGTTCACCAAAGATATTGCTATACAGTGCATCGCGCATCAAAAATGCCAACGGTGTATTGATGACATGTGGAGCATAATGCTCCGCATCCGCTTGTGTTGCGCTTTGCTGCTCCGCATCCACAACAGAAGGGGCTGTCACTGCGGCTGTTGCCACACCATAATCATCCGCCAGGGCTTGCTCACCCGGTGCCAGATCATCTGTTGCAGCTTCGACGACCGGCAGTTGCGACAGCGCGACATTCTCAATATTGTCGTCCGAAAGTATTGCTGAGCGCTCGGTTTCACCATAAATCACCGGCAGGTTGCAAGTATGGCAAACCACTTTGGGCTGGCTGACAAACACGCTGCTACCGGTATGATCGACAATCTTGTCAATGAAATAGGGATCAACCAGATAACCACCGTTTGCCAGTACCGCATAGCCACGCGCTACCTGCATCGGAGTAAACGAGGCGGAGCCTAACGCCAGTGACTCAGAACGCACAATGTTACGTGCAGGGAAACCAAAACGCTGTAGATAGTCAGCCGCATAATCGACACCCATCGCGCGCATCGCACGTACCATCACCACATTTTTCGACTGCCCCAACCCCTGCCGTAAACGCATTGGCCCCTCATAAGTCGGTGGTGAGTTCTTCGGCCGCCAGTCATTACCGGCGTTGGCATCCCAGCGAGTGATTGGCAGATCATTGAGTAGCGTCGCCAGCGTCAAGCCTTTATCCAGTGCTGCCGTGTAGAGGAATGGCTTAATGTTAGAGCCTAACTGGCGTACCGCCTGAGTGGCACGGTTAAACTTGCTTTGACTAAAGTCGAACCCTCCCACTAACGCCCTCACGGCTCCATTGTTCGGATCAAGTGAGATCAGCGCCGAATTCACCTCCGGCACCTGCGCCAACCACCAATCCTCATCTACCTGGCGCACCCAGACTTGCTGCCCCGGTTTAACCACTTCACTCACCCGCTTCGGTGTCGTCCCTTGCAGTGAATCCGTTTTAAATGCGCGCGCCCAACGCATACCGGACATCGGTAAGGTGATCAGGCTACCATCCGCTAACATCGCCGAAGCCTGCACCGCACTGGTTTCAACGATCACCACTGGCCGCAACGGCCCATAAGTGGGCAGATCTTTCAGGGCATCAACGATCTGCTGCTGCTGCCAGGGCGCTTCAGTCGGTTGCCAATAAACATGACTCGGGCCGCGATAACCGTGACGCATGTCATAGTTAATGATGTTGGTACGTACCGCGTCTTCTGCCGCTAACTGCAATTTTTTAGTGATGGTGGTGTAGACCTTATAGCCATCGTTGTAAGCCTGTTCGCCATAACGTTTCACCATCTCCTGACGCACCATCTCTGCCAAATACGGAGCTTGGAAACTGATCTCCGGTGTGTGGTAAGAGGCTACCAGCGCTTCATTACGCGCTTGTTCATACTGTTGCTGGTCGATGTAGCCCTCATCCAGCATCCGCGCCAATACCACATTGCGACGCGACAGCGCACGAGTATGAGAATAAAGCGGGTTAAATGTTGAAGGTGCTTTCGGCAAGCCAGCGATGGTCGCTATTTCACTTAAGGTTAACTGGCTAACATCTTTACCAAAATAGACCTGTGCTGCTGCACCAACACCATAAGCGCGATAACCGAGGTAAATTTTGTTTAGATAAAGTTCCAAAATTTCATTCTTGGTCAACAGTTGTTCGATTCTAACCGCCAGAAAGACCTCTTTTACTTTACGTAGTAACGTTCTTTCTGGGCTTAAGAAGAAATTTTTTGCCAACTGCTGGGTGATAGTACTACCGCCCTGTGATGCACGACCGGATGTCAGCGCTATCGACAAAGCGCGTGCAATACCGGTTGGATCAACCCCATGATGTTCAAAGAAACGGCTATCCTCTGTCGCAATAAAGGCTTGTAGCATTAATGGCGGAAGTTGCTCGAATTTGAGCGGAATACGGCGCATTTCACCATATTGTGCGATCAATTCACCGTCAGCGCTGTAAACCTGCATTGGGGTTTGCAGCCGGATGTCTTTCAGTGTCGCCACATCCGGGAGCTGTGGCTCGATATATTTGTACAAGCCAAAAATCGAGGCGGCTCCCAATAAAATGCAACAGACGATCAAAATTAAAAAATACTTTACGAACTTCACCTGAGATTTCCCATGTTATGACGATTGGGCAGTTTATAAACATTGAGGCCGTAGTATAAGGGTAACTCGGCGGCAATAGATATGTTCTTTTGCCATCCGGCAACATAAACCTGGGGTGAACAATGTTTTCTCAACGTTGGCAAATTGGCTTGGATATTGATAGCCACTGTATCAGAGCCGTGGCTGTGCAACGTCACCGTCACGGCTGGCAGTTGCGTCAATGCTGGCAACTGCCCCAGCAACAGCCACTACTGCGTGAAGGGCAGATCACACAAAACGCGTTATTGATCTCCGCGCTCAAGCACTGGCGCACTGCGCTACCAAAACAGTTTTCACTGCGCTTGGCACTCCCTGCCCAGCGTATTTTGCAACAACCGATGCCACTGCCCGATCTGCGCCTGCGTGAACCGATGCGCCACAGTTACATCACTCATCAAGGATTAAAACAGTTCCCACTTGATAGCCAAACCTTAGCACTCGACTACCGACAAACACACCCTGACAGCACTCAACTGCTATTAACCGCCGCACGACAGCAAGAGTTGCAGCAATGGTTACACTGCCTACAGCAAGCAGATCTACAGCCTGAAGTGATCGAGATCGCACCGAATGCGCTGTCACTGATGGCAGAGTTTGCCGGCTTGCCTGCCAACAGCACGCTGCTACACCGGCTGGAACAGGGCTGGTTATGGGTAGCACCTCGCCAAGGTGGTTTTAACTACGGCACACTTGCCGATCAAAATATCGCCGACACTCAGCAATTGATTGAGCTAATCAGTCACCAAAGCACGACCTTCACTGCAACAGAAATCTACTACAGCAGCGCGATTGAATGCCCGACACCAATCGGAGCAATCCCATGGTCACCTCTGGTGGCTTTTCGCCAGTTGCCACTGCCACTCCCCAGCCACCCGATGGCATTTGTACTGGCTGGCGGCTTGGCATTACGCCGCGAGGATCACTGATGTATCAGGTTAATTTGCTGCCCTGGCGTCTGCGACAGCAGCAGAAACGTTATCATTTCTGGTTACGCTGTGCTGCGCTACAGGTGTTGCTGCTGTTGCTGGCGTGGGCGGTGCTCTCCCGTTGGCTGCACCATCAGCAAACCACGTTACAGCAGCAGCTCTCTGAGCTTAGCAGCCAACAACAGCAGCTCGCTCAGGCGATTCAGCAACGCCAACTGCTAATTACCAGGCTGCAACAGCAAACAGAAAAGAACTTACTACAACAGAAAAATCGACAGATTAACCAGCGCTACCTGCTGCTCTTGCAGCAACTGGCACAGCGACGGCCAACAGCGTTATGGTTGACTGAACTGGAACAGAACGGCAACGTGATCAGAGTGTACGGGCTGAGTGGCCACTATGCCGCTATCCACACCTTTCAACAGCGCCTGTCGACACTCTCGTTACTGCAACGCAGCCAGCTCACGCAGGTAACACCACACCAACAGGGGCTGGCTTTTACTCTGACCGCCTGGTGGCAACATGAAGGATAACGCACCACCGACATGGTTTTCACCCTGGCTCTATCGGCCAGGATGGCAAATTCTCGCGACTCAGTGGTTGCTATTGGCGGGCTTAGCCCTGCTGCTCTTCATGCTGTTTGGCATTAATCCATGGCGGCACTATCAAACCCTGCAACAACAGCGGCAGCAGGCAGAGGCAATGATTACCCAACGTCAACAACAACTCGCACTGTTACCAGAACTGGCACTCTTGACCGCCAATCTGCAACAGCAACGGTCAGAACAGCAAACGGCACAGCGTGATCTGGCAAGCCAGCTCTACCAGCTTGGTGGCCAGTTATTACATTGGCAACAACAGGAGCAGGTGGCGCAACAATCAGTGGTGATGCAGTTGGAATTTAACCGGCTACTGGCGCTGTTAGCAGAAATGCCTGCCAACAGCCGTATTGAACAACTCAAAATTACTCAGCGTCCAGAGGGATTAGTGACACAACTGAGATTACAGCATCAGCAAAAGGTGAATGATGAATAAGAAACAACTCATCCTCTACCTGCTCTGCGCCGGTACTCAGGCGAGTGAACACTACCCGGATCCCTTTCTGGCGCCACAGACACCGCCTTGCCTCGTTAGCGCTTTATCACCGCAACAGTGGCAATTAAAAGGCACCATTGGCCATGCAGCTTCGCGTCACGCCTGGGTGATCACCCCGCAAGGCCAATGGTTAATGTTGAGCAGCAAACAGTTAGTGCTAGATCAACACTGGCAGGTAACACAGATCACCGCTGATCAATTGGAGTTCACGCCACAGTACAATGACAGCGCCTGCACATCACACCATGCACGCATCATGCTACAACTGGGCAACATTCAGGCAAGAGGCCAACAATGAAACGTGATAATTCAGCACTGGCCGCAATTGGCCTGATCATCTTGTTACTGGCACTGCTGCCAACAGCTCCTGCCACAGCAACTGACGCGATCGCGCCACAACAACCGGTCTCGTTAGCCTTCGAACAGGCTCCAGTCAGCCTAATCCTTCAAGCACTCGCTGAATATCAGCAACTTAATCTAGTCGCAGATGCAGGCGTAAAAGGACAACTGACGCTGCGCTTACAGAATGTTCCTTGGCAACAGGCGCTGGCGGTGGTGTTACGCATGAGTAAATTAACCATGGTCATTGAGGGTAATGTCATGATGATTTACCCGGCACCAGATGAACATGAACAGCAGCGGCAGCAACAGGCGTTAGCTCAGCAGCAGCCGTTGCGCAATCTGACTATTACACTGCAAAATGCCGATGCGGATGAGCTAGCCAAACACCTGGAAACTCTACGTGGCAAATTGCTCACCGAACGCGGCAGTGTGATGGTCGATAAAAGAACCAACGCGCTGTTACTACGCGATAACGCAGCAGCACTGAAGCAGGTTCAGATCTGGGTTAAAGAGATCGACACGCCGTTGTCACAAGTACAACTGGCTGCGCATATTGTTACTATCAGCAGCGAAAACCTGCGTGAACTGGGAGTGCGTTGGGGGTTGGCAGCGGAAGAAAAAACGGCGAAATCGATGCGACTGGGTAACTTTAATCTGGGGTTGCCATTAGAAAACAGCCATGCCACGCTCGGGTTGCATTTGGCACGTATCAGCGGACGACTGCTCGATTTAGAGTTATCGGCATTGGAACAGGAAAATGAAGTGGAAATTATTGCCAGCCCTCGGCTACTCACTTCACACCAGAAAACCGCCAGCATTAAGCAGGGCACCGAAATTCCTTATGAAGTTACCAACAGCAACAATGGCTCAAGCTCTGTGCAATTCAAGGAAGCGGTGCTCGGTATGGAGGTGACACCGCAAATTCACGCCAATGGCCGCATCACGCTAGCACTCCATATCAGCCAAAATATGCCAGGACGGGTGCTACAACGTGGTAACGGTGAAACACTGGCAATCGACAAGCAGGAAATTAAGACCCAAGTTACCGTCAAGAGTGGTGAAACCATTGTACTTGGCGGTATTTTTCAACGTCAACGCAGTCAAGGGGTAGATAAAGTACCTGCTTTCGGCGATCTGCCGTTGCTAGGTGGACTGTTTCGCCACCAGAGCAAACAGCACAAAAAGCGCGAGTTGGTGATCTTTATCACCCCCACACTGGTCAATATGTGACGCGGCACCATGTCAATAACTGATTGATTTTAAATAAATTATTCAGTGGCGCTGGTTTTGGTCAGTCGCTAGCGTTGGCAACAGGCTAACGCTGATCCAAAACGGGCAGTAGTCTGTCGCCAACAACCAGCAATCTTTCACGCTGAGCGAGACCGGCGCTGAACATCACGAGCCAATACCACCTGCTAGCGGTTTAACAGATCCTGGATCGCTTGTTCAAACAGCGCCATGCCCTGTTCGATATCCTGTTGTGTGATCACCAACGAAGGCGCGAAGCGGATCACATTTGGCCCAGCGCTAAGCAGCATCAAACCACGCGCAGCAGCGGCCGCCAAAAAATCTGCCGCTCTACCGTGATAATCGCTACTCAGTTCAGCACCAATCAGCAATCCCATGCCACGGATCTCACTAAACAGCGCATATTCTTGCGCCAGTTGCCGTAACGCCCCCACTAACAGCGTATGGCGCTGTGTCACGCCATCGAGAACTGCCGGGGTATTAATCACATCCAGTGCCGCTTCAGCCACGGCACAAGCCAGCGGGTTACCACCATAAGTCGTGCCGTGGGTGCCGACACGCATCACTGAACCTATTTCTTCTGTTGTCAGCATCGCACTGATCGGGAAACCGCCGCCCAATGCCTTGGCAGTGGTAACAATATCTGGCGTAACACCATAGTGCATATAGCTAAACAACTTACCGCTACGCCCCATGCCACTTTGTACTTCATCAAGGATCAGCAACGCCTGGTGTTGATCACACAGCTCACGCACGCCACGCATAAAGTCAGGTTGCGCTGCCGTTATTCCCCCTTCCCCCTGAATCGGCTCCATCACCACCGCGCAAGTGTGGTCGTCGATCACTGCCCGCACTGCTGCCAGATCATTAAATGGAACATGGATGATATCGGCCGGTTTTGGCCCAAACCCATCAGAGTATTTTGCCTGGCCACCAACAGAAACCGTGAATAACGTTCGACCATGAAAAGCGTTGTTGAAGGCGATAATTTTGGTTTTATAGGGGCTATGACGGGTAATAGCATAATGACGCGCCAGCTTAAATGCTGCTTCGTTGGCCTCTGCGCCTGAATTCGCAAAAAAAACACGATCGGCAAATGTGGCATTGATCAGTTTAGTTGCCAAACGTAATGCCGGTTCATTGGTAAACACGTTACTGGTGTGCCACAACTTTTCCGCCTGCTGTTTCAAGGCATTAACCAATGCTGGGTGGCAGTGGCCCAAAGCGGTAACCGCGATCCCACCAGAGAAATCGATATACTCCTTTCCCTGCTGATCCCATACTCGACTGCCTTGGCCTGTTACTGGCACAAATTGAGCCGGTGCGTAGACCGGCAAAATAACCTGATCAAATGTACTGCGATCCACCACACTCTGTTCGCTCATGAGTCACCTTCAAACCAATATGCATGAAAAGTTGCTATTGCTGCACACCACCAAGAACCTCAATCTACTGGCATCTAATGCACTGAGCTTCTCGCTGTTCTGCCATCAATTGAAACCACGTGAAAATCTAGTCACAAAATATGCATAAAAAAGCAGTCAATAGCAAATGGATAGTTCAAATAGAGAGTGCAAATAATGCAAATTGCCTCTAGGCAGCAATGCCTGAAGCCACCAGCAACACGGCAAAACCTATGGCAAGTGCAGCCACTCCGCCGGATGTGGGCTTAAATGCCGCTACTGGCGAGGCCGCCAGTAGCTCGGTTCAGTGAAGTGCTGTCAGCGATCTATTGCCGCAGGAAATTGGCCAAGAGTTGATGACCCTGTTCGCTAAGAATGCTTTCCGGATGAAATTGCACCCCTTCCAGTGCTAGGGTGCGGTGACGGATCGCCATAATTTCATCAACACCGCCTTCTCGCTCACTCCAGGCGGTCACTTCAAAGCACGCCGGTAACGTGTCGGCTTGCAAGATCAACGAATGGTAGCGTGTTACCGTTAACGGATTGTGTAATCCACTAAAAACACCCTGCTGAGTATGATAAATGGTTGATGTTTTGCCGTGCATCACCTCACGTGCCAGCACAACCTGAGCACCAAATGCCTGCCCAATTGCCTGATGGCCAAGGCAAACACCCAAAATCGGCACTCGCCCAGCAAAATGGTGGATCGCAGCCAGCGAGATACCGGCATCGTCCGGTGTCCCCGGGCCAGGTGAGATCACCAACTGTTGCGGTGCTAAGCGCTCAATGTCTGCTAATTGCAATTCATCATTGCGTTT
This sequence comes from Serratia microhaemolytica, assembly GCF_004011885.1. Lineage (GTDB taxonomy): Bacteria > Pseudomonadota > Gammaproteobacteria > Enterobacterales > Enterobacteriaceae > Serratia_G > Serratia_G microhaemolytica. The sequence continues at coordinate 9,070 of NZ_SBEF01000038.1, forward strand.
CACCTGCACATCCGCGCCCAACTCACAGAAATACTGGTATAAGTTGTAGGTAAAAGAGTCATAGTTATCGATCAGCAGCAACATATTGGCAACCTACTGTGGGTGATTAATAGCAACGAAGCTAACTTGTTATGTGCATTGTGAATACTGTTTTTTGTCACCGATACACAATCATTTCTTTCAATGCCATCAGTAAAATCGAGCGGAGGAAACAGCAAGCTATTGAGCACAGCAGCAGTAAACTCTTTCACCCATCGAGTCAGACGTTGCCAGACAAGATGGAAACGGTAATCACGCTAACACCTCTCATCCAACAGGCGGCTAGCCACGTAACCCTAGCTCATCTTTCAAGGTGCGCAAATAACGCCGACTCACTGGCACTGGCTCACCAACCGACATCACCATCTCAACCACGCCGCTCTCTTCGAAGCGGATCTCTTTAACTTGCTCAAGGTTAACCAGATATTGGCGGTGACAGCGTACCAGCGGGGTGCGTTGCTCCAACGTGCGTAGAGTCAATTCGGTAAAACACTCCATACCATCATTTCGCACCACATAAACACCAGTCGATTTGGAACGCACGGCAATCACTTCATCAAAACGTAATAGGTAGATGCGGCTGTGTCCGGTGCAGGGGATATACTTCAGGTAGCCTTCTCCTTCAGTTAATCCATTGATATTTTGTGGAACTCTCTGTTGCCGTAAGCGCTGTAAGGTTTTATTTAACCGTGCCGGTTCCGCCGGTTTTAGCAAATAATCAAACGCGTGCTGCTCAAAAGCCTGTACTGCATAGGCGTCGTAAGCAGTTAAAAATACAATGTGTGGCATCTGCTTAGGATCAAGCATTGCTACCATCTCTAACCCGCTGATACGGGGCATCTGGATATCCAAAAACACCACATCCGGCTGCAAGCGGTGGATCTGGCCGATGGCTTCAATCGCATTGCTACACTCACCAATAATGGTGACTTCAGGTTCCGCCTCCAGCAGATGACGCAGGTTGTCACGTGCAGAAGGTTCATCATCAACAATCAGTACGGTTAACATTACGCCGCCTTTGCCCACGGCACGTTTAAGGTAATACAGGTGAAGTTTTCCGGTTCACAGGCGACTTGCACACCGTAATCGTCGCCGTAGCGCACGCGAATGCGCCGATCAACCAAATTCATCCCTAAGCCACTGCCACCTTGTTGCGGGCTGAATAACCCGGCGTTATCGGTCACATGCAACAACAGATGTTCCCCTTGTAGATGTGCGCCAATCTCGATGCGTCCAACACCGAGCAGGTTTGAAGTGCCGTGCTTGATGGCGTTTTCTACAATCGGTTGCAGTGAGAATGCCGGTAGCCTGACTGACAGCAGCTCAGGCGGTAGAGAGACCATCACTTCCAGCCGATCGGCAAAGCGCGCCTTCTCAATTTGTAAGTAAGCATTCACATGTTCTATCTCATCCGCCAGTGTTACCTCGTCATCGGAACGTTTAAGATTTTTGCGAAAGAAGGTGGATAGGTACTGCACTAATTCGCACGCTCGTTCACCGTCACGGCGGATCACCGCAACCAGCGTGTTGAAGGCATTAAACAGAAAATGTGGGTTAACCTGAGCATGTAACAGTTTGATCTCTGACTGTGCCAATAGCTGTTTATGGCGTTCATATTGCCCAGCCATGATCTGCGCTGAGAGCAGGTTGGCAATGCCCTCACCAAGGGTGCGGTTGATGGTGCTGAACAACTTGGTTTTTGGTTCGTAGAGTTTAATGGTACCAATCACGCGCTGATTTTCACCGCGCAGCGGGATCACCAGTGTCGAACCCAGTTTGCAATTCGCATTGATCGAGCAGCAGTAAGAGAGTTCGTTACCATCGGCATAAACCACCTCGTTATTCTCAATCGCACGCAGTGAATGAACCGAGGCAATGGGCGTCCCCGGCAGATGGTGGTCAGCACCGATGCCAATAAAAGCCAGTAACTTGTCACGATCGGTGATCGCGACCGCACCAATGCCGAGCTCCTGATAGATCACCCGCGCCACTTTCATGCTATTTTCCTGGTCAAATCCCTGGCGCAAGATGCCTTCGGTACGCTCAGCAATTTTTAATGCCTTCGAAGAGAACGCGTTGGTATATTTTTCAAACATCGCACGTCGATCAAGCAGGATCTGCACAAACATCGCTGCACCTAGCGTATTGGCGATCAGCATCGGAAATACGATATGCTCCACCAACCATACCGCTTCAGTAAACGGACGCGCCATCAGTAAAATGATCGCCATCTCTAGCAGTTCGGCAGTGAATGCAACTCCGGCGACAAAAAATGGGTTAAATAGCAGTGCAATACGTCCACGCCGCATGGCAATGCTATGAATGATGCCACCGAGTAAGCCGGCAATAACGGTCGCTATGGTGCAAGCAACATCAGTCATACCGCCTAGGGTGTAGCGATGCAGCCCGCCCGTCAAACCGACCAGAAAGCCCACCGAAGGGCCGCCAAGCAGCCCCCCCAGTACCGCCCCAATCGCACGCGTATTGGCAATCGAGTCCTGCACATGCAACCCAAAGTAGGTACCCATGATGCAGAACACCGAGAAGATCACATAACACAGTAATTTATGCGGTAGTCGGATGGTCACTTGAGTTAGCGGGATAAACAGCGGTGTTTTGCTCAACAAATAAGCAATGACAAGATAAATGCACATTTGCTGTAGTAACAGCAAGATCTGGTTGAATTCAAACATAGCCACGGCGGATCCTGAACAATAGGGCAGGCAACGGACACTGAATAGTCAGCCTGGTTGCAGACCGCCATTAAATCACGCCAGGCTAAAAAAGAACAGCCAGCGGCAATCGGCTTCGCTGTCTAACGGAGGCCGGTCACACCAGAGCAACCGGCAAGGGTAGATTATGGCAGCACTTTTGCCGATAAGATCACAATTGGCGTTTTCGGCACATTTTGATGTGGGCCTCGTGAACCGGTCGGCGCCTGAGCAATTTTGTCCACTACGTCGATTCCCTTCACCACCTTACCAAATACCGCATAGCCAAAATCACGCTGCCCATGATCCAGAAAGGCGTTATCCGCCACATTGATAAAGAACTGACTGGTCGCGCTGTCTTTGTTGGCCGTGCGTGCCATTGCGATCGTGCCACGCAGATTACGCAAGCCATTGTCAGCCTCATTCTTGATCGGCGATTGAGTGACTTTCTGCTGCATCTCGGCATTAAATCCACCACCCTGCACCATAAAACCCGGGATGACACGATGGAAGATGGTGTTGTTGTAGTAACCGCTGTTGACGTAATCAACAAAGTTTTTACTGCTGATCGGCGCTTTTTCACTATCGAGCTGTAGCTCAATATCACCCAGTGAAGTGGTTAACATGACGCGAGTTTCACCCGCAGCGAAGGCGACAGTTGCACAGGCCAATGAACAGAAGGTAATAGCAGCAATCAGGGTTTGTTTAAACATAGCAATAGCTCGTCCTTTGAAAGAGACACAACATGAAAATATTGTGATTATATACCGTTAGTAAGCACCTATCACACTAAGCATCGTTTCCAGTCAACATTGTTGGTGCAACCCGTTAGGCACCGGTAATGTACCGGCGGTTGCTAACGCTTGCCAGTAGCCTCCAAGAGCCGCATCGCCCGAATACATAGGCGCTAAATCAGCGATCACGCAGCGTACAGACCCCAAGCGCGCAAAAAGCGGCGGTCGGGGTCTGTGATAACGTTAACAGCGTGCTAACAGGTTCCTCTCTGACTCATTCCTCTGCGATTAATCTTCTTCCGTGGTATAGATGACATACTCAAACGGTTTTGCATCGTAGCGTGGTGCGCTGTTATTCCTGTTCGCAGAGGCTGGTGTTGGCGCAGCATTGACTGTGCCTGGCATCATCTCAAAGTTTGGCGTAAATACCACCATCAGGCTCTTTAACTGCTCATAAGCCGAACGGTCACCGTCAAATTTCGCTTTACCTTGTTCCTCGAGTGCTTCAAATGAGGTGATCCCCATCATCACACCGTTCAAATCAGCACGATCCACCGTGATAGTTAACGTTGGGTTTTTCGCTTGATAATCAGCAATATTTGTTAGTGTTGCGTTGCTCATCTCTAACAGGAACTTCTCATTGTTATCTGGAGTGATCAGATTAATCGTGAAGTTCATGCCGTCAGCACGGCGGCTGTCCATACTGATACCCAGGAAATCGAGCCAGAGTGCGGTAGGCAATGCTCGGATCACATCCGGTCCAGTTGGTCTTGGCGCTAACCCTTGTGGTAAGCCAGATCGCAACTCATAGGCTGCCTGGAGGAAGCTGTTACGCACTCCCGTGCTCTCCTTTTGGTAACCCAGTTGTTCAAAGGCATCCGCCAGTAGATTTCTTGCTTCCTGATTCTGTGGTTCGGCATAGACCAACTTATTCAGGATCTCCGTTGCTTCCAGGTATTTTCCCTGTTCATTAAGCTGCTTAGCTTTCGCAATGATCTTTGCAGCGCCACCCATCATCTCAACGTAGAGTGGTGCTGAATCGCGCGGAGAGAGCGGTACTAACGTGGTAGGGTTGCCATCCCAGTAACCGAGATAGCGGTTGATAATGCCGCGTGTGTTGTGTCCCTCAGAGCCGTGGTAACTCCTTGCCGCCCATTGGCGCTGTAAGCTGGGGGGGGCCTGATAAACATTGTGGATCTCATTGATCGTCACGCCCTGATTGGCATAATGCAGCACCTGGTTATTCATGTTGGCATACATGTCGCGCTGTGCACGCATCACTTCTTGCACGCGCTCTTTGCCCCAACGCGGCCAGCTATGAGAGGCAAACATCACTTCCACATCATCACCAAATTTGTACAGTGCTTTGTTGATGTGTTTCGACCAGTTCAAGGCGTCACGTACCTGAGCACCACGCAAGGTGTAAATATTGTGGATGGTGCCTGTGATATTCTCGGCAGCCCAGAAGGCTTTAAATTGTGGGAAGTAGGTGTTCATCTCTACCGGTGCTTCGGTATCGGGGGTATTTTGGAACACCATAGTGACACCATCGATGGTCACTTCTTCAAAATCTTTGCTAATGAATTTGTTGGGTGCGATCAAACCGGTATTACCGTTAGCAATATTCTTACCAATCGCTTGGTCAACGTGCCCAAATGGGTTACGGGCCAGTAACACACCGTATTGATATTGAACTCGTCTCGCCATCGCATTGCCGGCAAACACGTTTTCCGCAATCGCTTCGCGCATGAAACCTTCCGGCGCGATCACTGGCACTTTGCCACTCACCACATCCTGTTCATCGACCACACCGCGTACTCCACCAAAGTGGTCAACGTGGGTATGGGAGAAGATCACGGCAACCACCGGGCGCTTACCCAATTTCTCATTGGCAAATGCCAGCGCGGCAGCAGCCGTCTCTTTGGCCGTCAAGGGATCAAAAATGATCCAACCAGTATCACCTTTAATCAGCGTCATGTTAGCCAAGTCAAAACCACGGATCTGATAGATACGATCCGGTACCACTTCATACAGGCCATAAGCCATATTGAGGACTGCCTGCCGCTGTAATGAGGGGTGAATGCTAGTGAAATCCTTACCTTCCAGCAGGAATTGATAGCTGCCGATATCCCAGGCGACATGCCCTGCATCCGCCATGATCTTGGTAAACTCAGGTTTGGCAATAAATCCCTTTTTCGACTCTTCAAAATCCCTTGCGTCTTCGAATGGCAACGATTTTTTCAGGCTTTCATGCAGTGCCAAGGTGTGTTTGGAAGGCGGTTTGCCTTGTGGGTGGAAATGCTGGTGGCTATTTCCATGTCCATGATCAGCATGAACCGCTCCACCACCGGCAGCATGGGCAAACATAACGCTATTGGCTGCAAAGATGATGGCAGTAACTGTTGCAATCTTACTTAATTTCATAACGATAACCTTAAAAACAGACTTGTTGATATGTTGGGGGTTCTCGCTACCAAACAATGCCAACCCCAAGATAAAATCCCGATGTTTCAACATCATAAATAAATCCATCTTTCTCATAGTCGATCGAGATATAGCGATAACCCGCCTTACCAATCACCCCTGGTGTGAAGGCATAGTTCACACCACCGAGTAACTGCCAAGTAGGTGATGAGCCGAATGCCGCGCCACCCAGATCGGCATAACCGACTACGCTCCATTGCTGATCAAAGTGGTGCGTTACCCGCACGCCCATGTAGGGATCAACCCAACGCTCACTATCAGCAAATTTACGCGACACGCTATTGGGCAGCAGTGGTGAAGAGAGGTTTGCATCCACGTTCCAGCGCACCGAGTTAAGCCGCAGCCCAGCGAGCGCATCCAATGTGGTAATCCCCTCTATCGCGCGGTAATAACCGGCTACCGCATACTGCTGCTGGGTAACGCGGCCATCAGCCGAGAGATCAGCCAGGCCGTTCGGGGTCGAAAGTGAACCATCATCAGAAACGCGTAGATAAATGGCATCCAGCAATATCCCCCACTGGTTGTAACGTGCTTCAAACGCCGCCATACCAGCAATATCCATGTTGCTCCAAATATCTGAGAAACTTTGATCAAACGACTGCCCATTGCCCGGGCCACCAGCCAAGCCAAAAGTTCCGCTCTGTCCTACTGCCCAAACATAGGGAGTAAACTCATAACGCCATTGGCTGTCATTCGTGCCGTTGACTGCCGCTTGGGCAACAGGGATGAATGAACTGAGCCCTAAAATCAACGTCAAACCAGCGATTTTTTGACGATAATTTTCTTTATTTTTCATCTGACTTTTCCTTCTTTCCTCTTGAGGCCAATCGGGTTGATAACTCAGTAACTGCAACTTGGAGGTTAAACAGGGCAAATATGTCTCTGGTCGAGACATCCGCTACAGACCGTGTTGGAAATATTCATTAGTCAATTGATTTAACTGATAGAAGATCATCAACACTATTCTGTGATAACTGGATGTATATCTGATACTTAAATAAAAATGGCATTGAAAACATATCATTATTAAGTACAGATAGTTAGATTAGCTAATTGACGATTATTTGCGGCCGTATTTTGTAAAAATTACACACTGAAATTACAGTCTAGAATATATTTGCGTAACTGCAAGGAAGCGGCTATTCAGAGCAGAACAGTGAAATAGATAAAATAAAAATTTACTCATTTTCATTGCTTTAAAAATATTAAACTCAACCTAAATTAAAGCAACGATTTGATTAACAAACCATTACATCGTTAGCAGTGGCGGTAAATGGTGAGTGGTAAATGGTAAGTGGTGACAGTAAATAGCTCACTGCCAGTTTGGATACCAACAGCATTCAGTACCTAACAATTTCGAGCACAGGCAACGGAAAAAATAGCAACCACAATAGCGCTCATCGTATAGGCGCTAAATCTCACGGCAACGTTGGGGGTAAGGGCAACACTATGCACGCCGACACTGATCAACTCGCAACCGAGGCTGGCATCGCCAGCAATTACCTGAATACGCACGGCGAATGGCAGAGCATTGCCCCTGCTACACGCCACAAGTTGCTCGCTGCAATGCAATTCACTGATTCATCTGCCACCACAACGGCCCGTTCTGAGGCACCACTGGCAAGAGTAAAAATTGTGCGCCATGCCACACCCATCACGATAGCGGTGAGCGGTTCTGGTGAGTATCAGTGGCAACTGCAACTGGAAACTGGCGTTGTTCTACACGGCAGCATCGGTGCTGGCGACACACTCAAGCTGGCAGACGATCTACCATTGGGCTATCACCAGCTACAGCTTCATCAAGGCGAGCAACAGTGGTGCTGCCGGTTGATTATCACGCCACACCGCTGCTATCAACCGCGTGTACTGGCACAGGGTGCCAGAGTGTGGGGCACTACTATTCAGCTCTATACGCTGCGTTCAGCACGTAACTGGGGCATTGGCGATTTTGCCGATCTGCGCAGCCTGATCGGGCAATTGGCTCCGCGCGGTGCCGCTTTTGTCGGCATTAATCCGATCCATGCGCTCTATCCAGCCAGGCCAGAAAATGCCAGCCCTTACAGCCCATCGTCACGCCGTTGGCTCAATATGCTCTATATTGCCGTTGATGAGGTCGAAGCATTTCAACATAGCAAACAGGCACAACAGTGGTGGCAACAACCGGCAATACAACGGCAGTTAGCCCAATTACGCCAAAGTGACTGGGTCAACTACACTGCTGTGATGGCGTTGAAGTTACAGGCGCTGAAACTGGCTTTTGCCCACTTTCAGGGCAGTGAAACCCTGTTGATCCAACAAGCCGCATTTGCCGAATTTGTGCAACAGGGCGGCATCGAGTTGCATCGACAGGCCACATTTGATGCTCTGCAAGCCACACTGATCAGCCAGAACAGTCAGTTTCAAGGCTGGCAAAGCTGGCCTGACGATTACCGCCACTACCACAGTGCAGCAGTAGCGACCTTCTGCCAGCAACAGGCTGAACAGATCCGCTTCTACCAGTGGCTACAGTGGCTGGCAGTACAACAACTCACTGCCTGCGCTCAATTGTGCCAACAGCAACAAATGTCGATTGGCCTCTATGGTGATCTGGCGGTAGGCGTCGCCGCTGACAGCGCCGAAACCTGGAGCGATAGCCAACTCTACTGCCTGCAAGCTTCAATCGGTGCTCCGCCCGATCCACTCGGCCCGTTGGGGCAAAACTGGCAGTTGCCGCCCGTCAATCCACAGGTGTTAACGACTCGCGCTTATCAACCCTTCATTGATTTGCTACGTGCCAACATGGCCTACTACGGTGCGTTGCGCATTGACCATGTCATGGCGTTACAACGTTTATGGTGGGTGCCCGCTGGTGAGCATGCTGATCAGGGGGGATATGTTCACTATCCGTGTGATGACCTGCTAGCACTGCTGGCACTGGAGAGTCAACGCCAGCAGTGCATGGTGATTGGTGAAGATCTCGGCACGGTGCCGGCAGAAATGCGCGACAAACTGCATCAGGCAGGTATTTACACCTATAAAGTGCTCTACTTTGAACATGACCATGCGGCGCAATTCCGCACGCCAGCCGATTACCCACCACAGGCGTTTGCGACGCTGACCACACACGATCTGCCGACACTGTATAGTTATTGGCAATCTGATGACTTAACACTGGGTGAACGCTTGGGGCTATACCCCGATGGTGAAAAATTCGCCCAGTTACAGCTTCAGCGCGAACAGCTAAAGCAGGGGTTGCTCTCCGCGCTGCAACAGCACGGCTATTTAGATCACAATAGTGATCGCGACTGCATTGAGCCCCCCCTGCTCAACACTACCGCAATGAGCGCACAACTTAGCCAAGCGCTGCACTGCTATCTTGCCGATAGCCAAGCTGCATTATTGGGGTTGCAGCCTGAAGACTGGATCGGCATGGTAATACCGGTCAATATTCCCGGCACCGACTATCAATATCCAAACTGGCGGCGCAAACTGAGTATGACATTGGAAGCGTTATTTAATCACTGGCAGGTTAATCAGTTACTGCAAGCTGTCGCGCTACGACGACAACAGCGATGAACTGAACCTGGTGGAATGGTCAAGATATGCAGCAGTTCGAAAGCAGATCACATCCAGGGAGCAAGCAACCTCGGCATCCCTTGCCCCCCGGTTGTGACCACTATCCGCTGGTCAAGTGTTGATCTTTAGCACCCAGATCCGACACCTGACTAACAGCAGTGCCTCACTTAATGTAATGTCCTCAGTGTGATGAGTCTGTATGCAACAACAGGCGTCATCGGTTGCTGGACAATAGGCACTTTCACCACGCGTTTGCATCATTCCCAGATTTATGGCGCTAACCTGCGGACATAACAGATGGAATGAGCATCGACTGGCAGAATAAAGCAATCTGTATGCCAACAATCGAAATCCATCAATTATTTAATCAACAAATTGATTTAAAAAATAAAAATAATAACAACCTGATCGCCTGTGGTAACCAGCAGCGCATCATCTTTCGGGGCTGTCTCTCTGAAACGACGCAATCAGCAACAGCAGCACTGATATTTTATCAATCAAATCGTTAGATGTATCAGATTGACGACAGCCGAACATCGCCAGTCTGTGAGCACCGCCAATCACTTTGGCTGGTCTGGATTGCGTGCCGCTTTGGCTAGCATCTTCTTCAGTACATGTGCGACGGCAACAAAACCAAAACTGGCCGTCACCATCGTGACCGCACCAAAACCACTGTTACAGTCCATACGATTCGAGCCCTGTGTGCTGCTGCGTGACGCACAGACTGAACCGTCCGGCTGTGGGTAAACCAGCGGCTCACTGGAGAAAACACAGTCGATGCCTAACTTGCCTTTGCTGCTCTTTACCAAGTTGAAATCCCGTTTTAATCTGGCTCGTAACTTGGCTGCCAGCGGGTCTTGTACCGTTTTCGCCAAATCAGCGACACCAATCCGGGTTGGGTCGATCTGCCCACCCGCACCACCAATAGTGATCACCGCAATTTTCTGCCGCCGGCAATAGGCCAACAGTGCAGCCTTGGATTGCACACTGTCAATTGCATCAATTACATAGCTGAAACTCTTCCCCAGTAGTTGGGCCACATTATCGGGAGTGATGAAGTCATCAACACAATGCACTTGGCACTCTGGGTTGATCGCCAAAATACGTTCAGCCATCACACTGGTTTTTGGCTGGCCAATGTGTTGGCGCAGCGCATGGATCTGGCGATTGGTATTGGTGATGCAGAGATCATCCATATCGATCAGTGTGATTGCGCCAATGCCACTTCTTGCCAGTGCTTCCGCCACCCATGATCCCACTCCGCCGATACCGATGACACAGACATGAGCCTGAGCAAATAACGCCAGCGCCGGCTGACCATATACCCGCGCAACGCCAGAAAAACGCTGCAAATAGGCGTCTGAATAGGGAACACTCATTTTAATTTCATTACCTTATCATTGTTGCCAAGGGGTTCACTCCGAATAGCAATACCACAATGACCCGTTAATCTGTTCGGTAGCTAACCTGTTGCTATGTTTGCGCCATCGTCTGATACGGCAGCTCAAGTCTGATTGGGTTGCAACACCCAGACGCGGCCGTAATGGTTATAGTAACCGGCCACATGACCCGCTTCCTCACCAATACCTTGATAGATATCAAAATGATGGCCTTTGATTGCACCACCGATATCCAGTGCCACCATCAGGCGCAGTTGATATTTGCCGGTAAATTTACCTTGGTTATCGATCAGTGGCACCTCTGCCAATAAAGTGGTGCCAGGCGGGATTAATAGCCTGTCTGCCGCTACCGCTGTTTGAGCCACTAACGGCACGGAACTGGCCCCTCGTACTGGTGCAAAATCCTGTGGCTGAAAGAAGACAAAAGATGGATTCTGCTCCAACAGCTTGCGTACCTCCTGCTCAGTTTGACCATCAGCCCACTGACGGATTGCCTGTAGTGAAATCTGCTGTGCGGCAACTTCACCCCGTTCCACCAAGATACGCCCGATGCTGCGATAAGGATGACCATTCTTGCCAGCATAAGCAAACAGCACCAGTGGTTCATCGTCACCGAAATTGACATAACCACTGCCTTGTACCTCCATGATAAAGTTATCCATCAAAGAGTTGCTGTAAGCGATGATATGCTGCTGGCCCAACGCGCCGGCATAAATGTCGGCACGCTGAGGTAATGCCAGCTCTGCCGCCGGTTTCGCGTATAACGGGTAACGAAACTCCCCCTGTGCAACACGCCGTGCCTGCACCACAGGGGTGTAGTAACCGGTAAAATGGACATTACCGTATTGATCGGCTCCCGCCATCTGGTAGGCCATCAAACCAGACTGGTTTAACTGCCGCACATCACCACCGGCTGCTAACCAACGTTCTACCGCTTGATAGGTGACACTATGTTGCTTAAACAGTGCTGGCGCTGCTGATTGGATCTCGGCAAGTTGAGCAGTGTAATCGTTTGGATTACTAAGTAAATCCTGCACGTTAGGCTGCCTAACCGATACCAGCGGCTGACTGAAGTGCCCATCTTTGTACTGCTGCCCCTGCCCAGTAGGTTTTGAGGTACAGGCGATCAAAACTGCGATCATCATCCCAGCAGATAACCATCGCCGCCAACGTTGTTGCATAAGTGACTCTCTGTAGAAACTGTTGTTGCGCCAAGTTACTTAAAATAGTAGCGGCTAGCAACCATGTGCTATCGCTATCCCCACTGTTCCCCCGCTGTTAGCCAGCGAGCAGGTAAAAATATAAATTGTGACCACATTTCAATAGAAAAATGCCACCCAATAAATTATCTGCAAATAAAGGTTTGCAAAAAATCCTATCGCGTGTATAGTGCGCACCCATCGGACGCGGGGTGGAGCAGCCTGGTAGCTCGTCGGGCTCATAACCCGAAGGTCGTCGGTTCAAATCCGGCCCCCGCAACCAACGTCGTTCAAGCGTTGTTGGCATTTGCTGTAGACTGGTTGTTTACTCTCCGCTGTAGCGGTGTAGATGTTAACCATCGGCTGTTCAATAGCAGTTGTCGATGTAACAGACCGATAAATGATAAATGTAGTGCGACCGATACGGTCACAGTGTTATCAAGACAGGCGCGGGGTGGAGCAGCCTGGTAGCTCGTCGGGCTCATAACCCGAAGGTCGTCGGTTCAAATCCGGCCCCCGCAACCAATCTTGATAACATTTTTTCGAAATCAAATGCTATTTCCTTTGTTGTCAAACAACTCATTTACCCCCTGAAGCTGTGACTTTGCTAAAAGCAAGTCAATATCCTGAGTTCCAATAGTTACCCCTATTAATCAACTACGATACTTCAATAATATTCTCTATTTTCAATGTGTTAATTACCTTTCTTGCAACATCGCAGACGACCGGGATCACCCCGATAGCCGCAGCCAGAAAGTCGAGTGTGTCTTCCGCTTCGGCAAAGCCTTTAATATCGCCTGCCACTTTGGATTGGTTAAAAGCCTATCCGGTGGCAGGTGCTGACAGCGTAGAAACTACAGGGCAAGAACACGAATGTTTATTGACCAGAAATCGCATAAAAAAAGACCACTGCAGAGCATTAAACGCATAAATCTGGTTCCAGACAGGTCATGTATGACTACACACTGACCGCGTTGGTTAAAATTTATGCATCCATGCGATTACCCTGGCGGGGATTACTTTTACTTATTAATCATCCTGATAACGCTTATCCTGAATAATGTAAGGCTCTGCAACATCCTCCCACACCACCGCTGCCATTTTTTGCCATTCGGTTGGGTTTTGTTGCTTCACAAGATACTCCCTGATTAATTTAACGGCTTTGTTAAAGTCCTTTTTATCTAACTCAACAAATGAATAAAATTTTAGGTATTCACCTTCTTCTGGTTTTATCACCTCATGCAGCTTAGGGTATTCAGGCAAAAAAACTGCATCTAGCAGATCTCCAAAGGCATCCCAATAACCCCCATTAACAAAGCCCCCAGTCCTTTGAAAATTACTTTCTCTTTGCCCATTATCATTCCAACCGATAAACAGACTCGCCCCCATACTATCACCTCATAATAATAATTTTATCTCGCTGTACTGTAGGCAGTGTTTTTATATAATCCATGAATATTTTTTGGTTAGCAGGCGTTAGCACCCTAAAGTCAACAGGCACGAAGCAAACGATAACAGTAATGCTATCTAATCATTTGTTGTTGATTATTTGGGTTGATTTCATATAAGACCATATGGTTAGCACCATCGTTAGTGTATTTTTTTATTATTACACGCACATCAGCATTATCAGGAGTTAAGCGATAATAACCAATGTCGCTGTTATTGTAATTAAATTTATCAAATAAAAATCTAATGTTTTTATGTTGAGCTGGATTATCTGGCATTGGGAAAAGCTCATGATAATAAACGATTTTATTTTCATGAATGGCAATCAGCTTATCACCAATGTCCTGATAAATATTATAAGGTGCTGCTATCTTTTCTCTGATGTAACTCTGGCTAACATTTGGGAATATATAAATAAAATCCCATTTCCCTAATGGAAGCGAGTTAAAGCTTATTATACATTCATCATGTTCAGTACAATTGGATTCAATAAGTTTAATTAGACTAATTTTAATATCCATGTTTTTTTCCTCATAACAACCGGATAATGCTAACAGAATGCAAAAAAAACTTATAGCCATTAGGTGTAGCTTCATTTAGGCCTCCCGTTCTCATTGAGTTCATCATAGTATGATTTTAAATATTCATACTTTTCTTTTATAATCAACCTCTTTTCAAGCAGAAATTTCTCTTGCTTATTTTTTGTGACTACATATAGGCCATTTTTGAAAAAATCATCTAGTACAAGTAAAGAAAGTTCTTGCATGTTTTTATTTTTATTGCTTTCGCCAATGTTACGACCAATTATATTGTTCATTAAATCAGCGGACTGGTCAGCTTCTGCCATTGTATCGAACAATCTGCTTGAGCTTAAGTGTGCATTAGGATTAACTTCATGAGCATCACCGGCTTCTTTTGCAATTTCTTTCCCATAGGTACTTGTAATAGCTGCTTGCCAGATGGTGTGTCGGAATGCATTCACCTCGGTACCTTCTGTACTGCCATTGTCCTGATGATATTGCAATACATATTTTCCCGTTCCGGAACTAGCGAAGCGATGTGCTATGGTTGAAATGTTATTCTTACCTTTGTCAATGCTCCCTATATGATAAGCTGCGATCGGGTGTCTTAATGAAAATAACACTTCCTTGTGTGTCGGTTCATAATCCTGATATTTAATATCATCAACGAGTTCCTGTCTCTGCATCTCGTTAGAGTTAATCAAGACAATTTTACCATTGATGGTGATGCCACTTTCGCTCAGTTGGATCACCGAATCGCCAATGTTGATGATGATGCAGTCCGGTTTGAGCACAATTTGGCTTTTGCCCACTCCGAATGCGATGCTCTGGTCGGCAACAAATACCTGATGGCCGGAGCTGGCTTCACCCTGGCTGGCAGCCACAGCAACGTGCAGGCTGTCGGCGTTGATGGTTTTCGCCTTGGCGATCTGCTCGCTGAGCGCGCCGCTGGCGACCACTTTGCTGTCGTTGCCTTTTTGCACCTCAATGTGGCGGTGACCTTCGGTCAGGGTGGTGTGTTGGTGACCGGTAATGGTCTCGGTATGGTTAGCGCCGACTTCGGTGACGCGGTTGTTCAGCACTTGGGTGGTCATGTCGCGCTGGGCACGCAGGAACAGGCCCTCCCTGCCTTTAGCATCTTCAAAGCGCAGTTCGTTGTAGCCTTCGCCTTTGTGGGTTTTGCTGCGCAATACCATCTGGGTTTTTGCCATCGGCAGTTTCAGCGCGGCGCGGTTGACTGCATGATAGGTGCGGCCGGTGACCATCGGTTGATCCGGGTCGCCGTGCAGGAAGTGGATCACCACTTCTTGACCAACGCGCGGGATGGCGATCATGCCCCAGCCTTATCCTGCCCACGGCTGGCTGACGCGGATCCAGCATGAGCTGTGGTCGTCGCTGTTGCCGTAGCGATCCCAACGGAACTGCACGCGGATGCGGCCATGTTCATCGCAGAAGATCTCTTCGTTGCCGGGGCCAACCACGTTGGCCAGATGTGGCCCGTCGATGACCGGTTTCGGCAGTGGCGTTGGCCGCCAGGTTTGGCTACGCGGGATAAATTGGAACTCGGTATTGAGGTGGGTGCCTTGCTCGCCGGCTTCTTGTTCCATGGCTTGCGGCTGTTGGCCGCTGTGGCGGGTGGCGATCAGTTGCCAGTCGCCGTTCAGGTCAGCGCGCGGGTGCTGGCTCAGCGTCAGGAGAATGCCAGGTTGCAGGCGGAAGTCGTTGCTGGTGCCGCGCCCCAAGCGGGCGTCGTTGCGCAGCGCTTCCAGCCGGTAGCGGGTGAAGTCTTCACCGTGCTGCTGATCTTTGAAGCGAGCAGGAAAATCAAACTGTTGGTAACTGCGACGCTGAGCGATTTCACCGCTGGCCTGTTGGCTGAATGTCGCATCCCAGCGTGGGTTTTTGAAGGTGTAATCTTTCAGTTGCACCTCCGCCGGGCGCACTTGAGCGCTACAAATCAGGCTGTTGACGCACAACTCGTTGGCTTGTGCCGCGACATTCGGGTTGTACGGCAGGCTGGCTTTTTTCCGGATGATGCCGCAGTCATCGGCAAACACTACGGTATGGCGGCCCTGGTTGAACTCAAAATAGAAGAAGATGCCCTCTTCGGCGGCCAGGCGCTGGATAAACGCGAGGTCACTCTCTTGGTACTGCACGCAGAATTCGCGTGCCGGGTGCGGGTGGCGTAGGCCGAAGGCGTAGTCGACGATTTGCGCTTCGCGCAGCAGTGTGCTGATGATCTGTTCGATGGTCTCAAGCTGGAAGATGCATGAGTTACGGCGCAAGCCCAAACGCCACAGGCTGGGGCGCACGGACATGCGGTAGCGGGTTTGCTGGAAGCCGCTGTCGCCCTGTTGAAAGCAGGTGACGATGCCGGAAACCGCGCGTTGTAGCACGCCGTCGCGCCAGACCGAGAGTGTGGCACCGCGATCGAGCACCGCATCAAAATCAACCGCCGGGTTGCGGCTGGCGAGGTTAAGTTCCAGTTCAAACAGCGAGGAGTCGTGTTCGTGCAGGGTGAAATCGACCACCGCGAAGCTGCCAGCCGGTTGGCCACCGGCGCTGAGGGTGAATTGCAATCCACTGGCTTGAGTGCGCATGTTCACATTCCCTGTTCTGAAGCAATCGGTTAAATAAGATTGTCAGATTAAAGCAAGTAGCCATCGAGAAAGAAAGAGCTTTTTCACTCGATGTTAGTGTCGAGCTGGGTATTAACACTCATGCCCTGTCCCACTGACATTGCAGCAGGCTCAGCGTTAAAGCTAAAGGTCGCGCCAACCACAAATGCCACCTCATATAGAAGCTACTGCGCCGACTGGACATGTAACTCTATCTCATGTGCTTCATCCGCTTGCGGGATCTCCAACTTACCTAGCATCTGGTTCATCGCCTGCTGCGGCACGCTGTGTTGCCGCTTAGCATTCTGCTGTAACCACTGCGCATAAGGTACTTCTAAATAAACAATTTTTACTCTGGCATGGTAAGCAATAAATAGCTCAATCAGTTGGCTACGCAGTTGACGTGTAATGTTAGTCGCATTCCAGATAAACGGTTCACCACGGCGCAATAATACCCGCGCCTGCTGTTTCGCTTGTTGCACTACCCAACCTGTCGCCTGTTTGTCGGTCGGGGACAGCCGATGTTGACGACGGATATCATCCAAACTGATACACGCCATTCCCGCAGCGTGACGTGCAATGTAGTGATCTTTGCCCATCCCTGGCAAGGCACATAACAGGGTCACCTCACTGGCAAACTGCTCATACGGCACAAAATCAGGGCTGGCCGCTGGGTGTGTTAAATAATGGTAGCGTTGATATTGACTGCCGAATGGACGTGCTTCGCCCCAACACTGCTGCTCCTGGCAAAATAGTTCAAACAGTTCGATATTTTCCAGTAACATCGCCTGATCTTCACAATCACGCCCCATCGCATCGGCTCGAGCCAACATCGCCAATAAACGCGTATCCAGCCGTAATGCCGTAGAGAGTAGTGCCCGCTCCGGTGAAGGACGCGTCATGATCCACTGTGGTAAGCCATGAAAACGCACTAACGCAGCGATCTGTTCACGGAGCTGAAACGGGGTGGCAATATCCCGATACAGCAGAGTGCGCGTGGTGATCTCGCCCCGCTTCGCGTGCTGTGGAGAACGCACCCGCCCATCACTATCAATCTGCGTTGTGCTGCGTTTTTCCACATCATGCAGTAATGCTGCCGCCCATAACAACTCTTGCTGCTGTGGCGGCAATGCGGCAAATTCAGTCAACTCATGCAATGCGTTCAATACTCGCTGCGTGTGAATAGCCACACTACCTTCAGCGTGATGGTAAGGATCTTGGACAACCTGATGCATGTCAGCTACCCAGCGAAACTGCTGTGCCAGACTTTCCCACTGCTTTTCTTTAGTCAGGCACCACATGATGCTCTCCTTGTCGATATTCATGTACTAAGCGTGCCCGTTGCCAGTTCACCCGCCAGTGACGGTCGGTTTTAACGTGATTGTGACGGACATATTTAAAAACTTGCCGGGAAAAATCAGCAACTGGAAATTCTGCAGCATTGCGGCTAACAATACCTTCCATCGTGCAGGGCAAACCGTTATTGATATCATGCGGCATAAAGCTGCCACACGTTGATGCCTGCGCTATGATGGCTAAACGATATTCTTCTGCTGTAATCACTGGCTGACTCAGGGTTATCTCTGGCACACAGCTAAAATCAAACAGTGCTGCATAGAATTTAACCTCCTCCCAGCTTAGCCAGTGATCCTTGTAACGTACTGCAAATAGATAGAATGTCTGTTCCAAAGCGTGATACTCAATCGAGTGAACCGCATAGAGGTTTTCACCAAATAGCTCAATCTCGCCTAAATCATTTTTAATCTGTTGCCAACGCTGACGGATTTGACGTGTCCATGCCGAATCAGTTGGTGCGGCATGAGAGCGGGCAAATACACCATATCGGTTCAGGCAGTTGTTTTCACCATCAAGCTTTTCGGTATGTATTAATTTGTCGATTGCCTGAATATTTTGCCAATAATTTTTATTAATCCGATCATCACTGGTTGTGCCCGGTGAAAAAGGATAATGGTAAGTTCGACCATATTTTCGCTGTAGTTCCATAATGTAGTTCCATAATATTTTTTCTTGTTAGATACCACCGACTGCGTCTGAAGCCGGTGGTTATCATGGAGTATCAGCAAGGAGTAAATTCTTTGCCTCTAAATATACGCTGTGGCGATCCGCGTGCGATTTGATGATGAAACATCCGCCGTTGAGCGCGCTGCTGTGCAGAGAGCTGTTGTTGTTGCTGCTCTAATCGGTGAGCAATCAATAACAGTGCCAAACGTTTATTGGCGTGTTGACTGCGCTCGGTTTGCACTTTAACGCTGATCCCACTGGCGAGATGCGTAGCACGAATCGCCGACTCCGTTTTGTTGACGTGCTGTCCCCCCGCTCCCGAGGATTTTGAGCTCTGAAACCGGATTTCACTCTCTGGCAGCAGCGTTGCGGCACGGTAACGAGCTACGCCAATAAACCAATTTTTTCTACTGCCTTTGGTACGCCAGGGGCTGTCGCAGATCCACTGTACTGTTCCACACCACTGTGCGGCCAGCAACTCAGCGTTGGCACCCTCAAGCGTTAGCAGCACTGAGCGCAGTGTCGCCGGACGCCGCCCCGGTTCAGACTCTATTTCACGCAATACGACTTTCATTGCCGCAGCTTCACGCTGTAGATGACGTAATGCCAGGCTGACCGCCAGACAGCACTCGTCAGGGCCATGGGCGGCGGAAATCTGTAATAACATCATTCGCGCCTCCCACTTGTTTTGTAAGTCAGTAGCGGTTTTAACCGTGCCAGTACCATAATCAGTCCCGCCTGTTGCAACGCACCAATGACGCTATCAATCGGTTTGTAAGCTTCCGGGGCTTCCTGATAGATCAATTGCCGATCGCGGCAGATCACCCGGCTGCCAAAGCGTGTTCTGCTTAGCTGTTCAACCGAAAAACGATTGGAAAGCCGATCTTTACACTCAGAGCGCTGCCATTTGCGCCCCGCACCGTGTGCCAAAGAGTACAAACTGCTAGCACTGGGTAGTGGCTGTACGATATAGCTGTGATCTCCGCGTGAACCGGGGATCACCACCATACCTTGATCTGCCGGGGTTGCGCCTTTACGGTGTATCCAACCGGAAATGCCGTTGATCGTGGCTGGAGCCAGAAAATTATGCGCGAGATCCAGCAGACAATCGCCTGAAATGCCCAGTCGTTTAAAGATACGTTGGGCAATCAATTGGCGGTTGAGTGTGGCAAAATCCAATGCTTGCTGATGTTGATGAAGATACGCTTGTGCCTGTTCGCTATCTGCCAATAGGCCATGATGGCCAAAGCGTTCAACGTGTTGCTGCAGAATAGCCTGGCCAAGACCGCGTGAGCCACTGTGTACCAGTAGCATCAGCCGCTTTTTATTAACCGTTACGTCCGGTTGATAGATCTCGTCGATCTGCAACAATTCGGCAAAGTGATTACCCCCTCCCAGGGTACCCAACGCATCAGCATAACCACACAATCCCGGTGCCAAATCAGCCAGTTCTGTTTCAGCCAGCGGGGTATCTATCTTAGTGATCCCCTCATTTCTATAAACTCAAATAATGCCAAGTGTGCGGGTATATAATCGATGCTGCCTCAGGTAATAAGTAAATTTCTCCATCAACAATGTTGCGTAGGTTTCTTTCATTTTGGG
>NZ_SBEF01000039.1 GCF_004011885.1 Serratia microhaemolytica
TTGCTGACAAAAAATCTGCCCGGAAAGGCCAGATGTCTGCCAGAGAATAATTTGTTCACGCCAGTAGTCGGCACGTTGTTGTGATTTCATGATGGTACCTCTGTATTAAATGAACGCAGAGGTAGTGTTGCGCAGTCAATGGCTAAAAAACAGATGCTGATTTAAGGCCGCTTACGAACAACTTAATTTAGTGTCTGGTTTTTCTTGCCCACTCACCAGACAAAAACCCCAGTCGCGTAGGCGGTTGGGGTTTTTTGTTATCTACATTGTTTGGTTGTACGTTATGTTGGGTTCCATTGAGGCCACAAACGATAGGCTGTGATCTATTGGCCATGCTCAGTGAGTTCAGTCTCATTTTCCTGCGGCGCTACCTGACCGGCTTTCTGTTTGCCAAATAGCCAATAAAGTACCGCCGGTATCACCAGTCCGACAATCCAAGAGATATCAGTACCTAACCAGGTATATAGCGCACCGGTATATAACGCCGAGTCAAGGAATGGGATCTGGATTAAAACGCCTAAGAAATAGATACCGATACCGAAAAAATTCCAGCGCCCGTAGCAGCCATCAGGATCCATCAAAGCAGCGTTATCATAGTGCCCCTTGGAAACAAAGTAGAAACTGACAATATTGATCGCTGCCCAAGGGGTGAAGAAGGTCAGTAAAAACAGCAAAAATGCTTTGAAGGCCCGAAGGAACTCATCTTTTGCCAAAAATGCCAGACAGGTGGAAACTGCGACAATAAAAATCACAACCGCCAAGCGCTGGTAACGATTATGACTGATTTGACGGCGGAAACCGCTGGCAATGGTGGTCAAACACATCAAACTGCCGTAAGCGTTCAGCGTAGAGATGGTTATCTTGCCAAAGGCAATGCTGAAATAGAGTAGTGCAGCCATAACACCACTGGCGCCTAAACTGACAATGTAGCCCACTTCGTTACCGGCAAAATGGCTGCCTGCCAGCGCTGCGGCAAAGACCCCTAGTACCATCGAGATTTGTGAACCGAGCACCGAGCCAGACCAGATCGCCAGAAAAATTTTGCTCGATGAAGTATTGCTGGGTAGATAGCGCGAGTAGTCGGAAGCATAAGGCGAGAATGAAATTTGCCATGATGCGGAGAGTGAGACCGCAATCAAAAAGCTATGCCAGGAAAAATGGCGATTTTCCAGCAACAGTGAAACATCATTGACCAGTAGCAGACGCACAAACAGATAGCTGAAAGCAATAATGCCAAATATCGTGGCAATACGACCCAAACGGTGGATAAAACGGTAACCGATCATCGCAGAGGTAATGATGATGGCAGCAAAGGTCAGGATACCGGCGGTATTGCTGATATGAGCCAACTGTGAAATGGCTTGCCCAGCCAGCACTAGCCCAGTGGTGTTGAAGCCCATATAGAGCACGCAAACTAGCACGATCGGGATCGATGCCCCCAAGACGCCAAACTGTGCTCGGCTACTTACCATCTGTGGCAAGCCCAGTTTTGGCCCCTGCATACCGTGCAGCGCCATGATTGCACCACCAATCAGTTGCCCGATCAGCAATCCGATGATTGACCAAAAGGCATCACCACCCAACACGACGGCCAACGAGCCAGTGACAATTGCCGTAATTTGCAGATTGGCACCAAACCAAAGGGTGAATTGGCTGAACGGTTTGCCGTGCCGTTCATTTTCTGGAATGAAGTCTATGACACGAGCTTCGATCAATGGGGGAGTTTTTAGCGTTGTCATTATTACCTTCAAAATAGTGTGGTTGTTTAGAAAAAGAGTAATAACATGAAAACAACTTATTACAAATTATTGGGTGTCCATCGTTGTGGTAAATGTGATTTAACCGACAACTCTTAATGCACGATTACCACTTCTGCTTTCAGGTGCTCTGGAGTAGAAAATAAAACTTCAGGTAGAATCGAGCAGATTAATCCATCGTATATTCTGACTTATTGGCACCAGCGTGTAATTAAATAACCTGAATGCAGTGTTTATTAACCGGGGCAGCTATTAGCGTTGCAGAGCATGTTCCAGTGCTTGCATAAAGTGCGAGTTATCCTGCTGGCTACCGACTGAAACACGTAAATATTGGCAATAACCCGCTTCTGTCCAAGGTTTAATAATTACCCCCTGTTGGAGTAGCGACTGATTAACGCTGTCAGCGGCTAGTGGGCTTTCGAAAAAAATAAAATTGGCCAGTGATGGGATCGGGTTTAGCCCTAAGCGCTCGCGTAGAAATGTCTCCATACGTTGGCGTTCAGCGCGTACATGTGTGACGCTCTGGGTTAAATGCTGCACATCGGCGAGCGCGGCAACAGCAGCCGCTTGCGCACAGCGGTTGACATTAAATGGTGTTCGCAGCCGGTCGATCAGTTGTGCCAGGCCAGGATCACTGGTGATGCCGTAACCGATACGCAGCCCGGCGAGTGCATAAGCCTTAGAAAAGGTTCTTAGCACAATAAAGTGGCACTGGCTGTTTTGCAGCAGTTGTAGCGCGTCTGGATAACCGGCTTCACCATTGGCATATTCAAAGTAGGCTTCATCAAAAACCAGCAGTGTGTGTGCCGGGAGGTGATCGATAATGTACTGCAACTCGCTGCCAGTTAGAGCCGATCCAACTGGATTAGAGGGCGAAGAGAACATCAGTAGCCGGGTTCTTGGTGTCACTGCTGCCATTAACGTTTGCACATCGATACGCATATCACTGCCCATAGGGACGCCAATGACCTGAGCGCCTGCGGCTTGTGGGTAGATGATGTGCAGACCAAATGAGGGCAGGATAGTGACAACGTGATCACCATGATCGAGAAACACGCGACAGATGATACTGAGTAGATCTTCAGAGCCATTACCAAATACCAACCGTTGCTCATCGATTGCCAGTTTGTGTGCCAATGCAGTACGTAACAGACTGCAGGATTGATCCGGGTAGAGTGCTGCCAGAGGTGCGGCAGCAGTGAGTGCTGCCAATGCATTGGGAGAGATCCCCAACGGATTTTCATTACTACCCAATTTAGCAACACGTGAAACAGCGTATTTCTGCTGCACTGCCTCAATCGATAGCCCAGCATTGTAAGCCGCCAAAGCTTGAACTTCACAACGTGCAAATGTGCTTGAATAATACATAAAACAACTTCCTTTTGATTGAAATAGTGCTTTATGGACAAAGCGAACGTCACAACACTCACCGCAACGGAAATGTGCTCTTTGCTCACTTGGCTCAGCCAGTTATCCTGGCTGGTAGCAAATCAGCGCCGGCGTTCGCCAATGCTCTGTATTAGATAGTTGTTAACATATACTCGTATAGACAGGTAAGGGCAAGTTGGTGGTTTTACGTAACCTAAAATTAACAAAGTGGAGTATTCTTTTTGCTAAACAAAGCATTATTGTTAACAACCATGCTAATTGATGGTATTTCTGGTTTTTTAATGTGAAAAATAAGTAAAAATCAGCATAAGATAGGGCGAATTTTGCGTTGTAAGTCACATTTTATTTACATCGCATCATGGTGATCGATACTGCTGGTAAGTCAGAAGTCAGAAGTCAGAAGTCAGAAGTCAGAAGTCAGAAGTCAGAAGTCAGAAGTCAGAAGTCAGAAGTCAGAAGTCAGAAGTCAGAAGTCAGTTGAGTCAACACAGTGATATTCCCCCATGCTTGTCAGTGCGCGGGGGAACGGGGTGTAGCATTAACGGCTGTTGGTTGCATCACTGACACTAGCGTGTTGCAGTGCGGTTTCAATTGGTGCCGACTGCTTTTTTTTGTGTGACAGTGGGATCGGGAGCCGTTGTGACAGAATGACGCCCAGCAGGGTGATGCCACCGCCAATCAGATGATAGGTCTGTAGATGTTCATGTAGGAACAGTACGGCGATAATGGCAGTAAATACCGGCGCTAAGTTCATGAACATCGAAGTGGTATTAGCTCCCAAGCGCATCACCCCTTGCACCCAGAGATAGGGAGCTAAAATCGATGCTGGAATACCGGCAAACAGCACCAGCGGAAGATTGTCGCTGTTGAGTTGCACATTCTCGGTGAGCAGGAAGTTTGGCAGCATCAGCGCGACACCGAACAGGATCTGAACATAGATTGATTGCCAGTTAGCTAGCGGTATTGCCCAACGCTTGGTCAGTACACCATACAACGCATAGGAGGCGGAGGCACCAAACATCAACAGCTCACCTTTGCCGATGCCATGTTCTAGTAGCAGCGCCGGTTGCCCAGAACTGACCAGCCAGACCAGGCCGCTGAGCGAAACCAATCCCCCCAGTATGATCCCGACGGTGGGTGCCACACTGAGCACAAAAATGCTAATCACTACCGTCAACAGTGGGATTAATGAAGTCAGGATACCCATAAACAGCGCACTGACGCTGTGTGCTGCGTAGTAGGCCAAACTCTGGTAGAGCACCATACCCAGCAAACCGAGGATCATCAGTTTCCACCAGTAAGCACGCACGGTTTGCCAATTGCGCACTACCGCAGGCAGAATAAAGGGAGTGAGCACCAGTAGTGCCAGTGCCCAACGATAGAAGGAGATCGCAGCAGGATCGATCGCGGTAGCTGAAACTTTACTCACCACGGAGTTCATTGACCAAATCAGTACTGCCATTAAAGGAAACAGCGCATTCATGCTCATTATTCTCGTTCAGATATTACAGATTGGTTAGTCTACCTGTGTCTGATTTATAATATATAGCGATAATCAGACAAAATTTTACGCAATCAGGACAACTTTACTTATGGCTGAAACCCGTCGTTACCTCACCGCAGATGTTAAGGCACCGAAGACGCTCTGTTTTCGCAGTGAAGAAACCAATGCTGATACTGAATACCTGCCGCACAGCCATAGCTGGGGGCAACTGATTTGTGTGAAAACCGGTGTGATCGCCCTGAACATTGCCGGACAGCGTTTTCTGGCCCCGCCAGAGTTTGCTGTTTGGCTACCGGCTGGAATGGAGCACTCCAGCTACAACCGCAAACCAGCACTGTTCCGGAGTGTCAATATTGCTAATTCATTGTGTCAAGGTTTACCTCGCAAAGCGGGACTGATTACATTATCACCGCTGTTTAGCGCGATTGTTGAACATTGTCTGGCACGGAAAATCTTGGAACCGCAAAGCGAAGAGGAGTTACGTCTATGCCTGGTATTGGTTGATCAGTTGCGTATCGCTCCGATCCAGCAGACATATTTGCCGACCTCACAAGACAAATTTCTGGCACCAATCTTAGAAGCATTAGAGCGAAACCCTTCAGATAACACATCGTTAGCAGCTTGGGCTAAACGTGTCTACACCACCGAGCGTACCTTGTCGCGCCGTTGTCAGCAGGAGCTGGGTATCTCCTTCAGTGAGTGGCGACAACGGCTGCGTTTTCTCCATGCCATTGCGTTACTGGAACAGGGCAAAACAGTACAAGAGGTGGCACTTGAGGTTGGCTACAGTTCCGCCTCGGCGTTTATTGCTATGTTTCAGCAGATTGGTGGTACTACGCCCGAACGTTTTCGTCGTGGTTAACCATGTTGGGTTTCTGCCCAATCAATGGCACACTGTGGCAGCGTTTGGTCTCAGTTGCGGAGAGAGATGTGAAGATCCTGGTAGATGAAAATATGCCCTATGCGGCACAACTGTTTGGTGGATTGGGCAAGGTGCTAGCGGTGCCAGGGCGGCCAATTCCACGAGATGAATTAATCGATGCCGATGCGCTGATGGTGCGCTCAGTGACCGAGGTCAATCAGTCGCTGCTGGCGCATACCCGTGTACGCTTTGTTGGCACAGCGACTGCGGGAACGGATCATGTCGATCAGCAGTGGTTGCAACAGGCTGGGATTGGCTTCTCGGCGGCACCGGGCTGTAACGCAATTGCCGTGGTGGAGTATGTGTTTTCCGCGCTGCTGCAACTGGCAGAGCAACAAGGATTCCAACTGCGTGACAAAACGGTAGGCATTGTCGGTGTGGGTAATGTCGGTAACCGATTACATAACCGACTGAAAGCATTGGGAGTGAATACCCTGCTTTGTGATCCACCACGTGCTGATAACGGTGACAGTGGCGAGTTTTTGCCCTTAGCAACGCTGGTGGCGCAAGCGGATATCTTAACCTTTCACACCCCATTACACCTCAGTGGCCGTTATTGCAGCCAACATCTGGTTGATGCTGATCTGTTGGCAGCGTTGCCAGATAAACGCATTCTGATTAATGCTAGCCGTGGGGCGGTGGTTGATAATGCCGCATTGTTACACGCGTTGGAACGCGGCAAACAGCTCTCGGTGGTGCTTGATGTTTGGGAACCAGAGCCTGATTTGAATGTCGCGCTGCTCGATCGCGTTGCCATCGGCAGCGCACATATCGCGGGTTACACCCTAGAGGGCAAAGCCAGAGGCACTACACAGGTATTTGAAGCCTTTACTCAATTTTTACAGCAACCCCAGCAGATCGCACTGTCTTCGCTACTGCCGCAGCCAGAGTTTAGCCGACTACGCTATAACGGCGGATTAGATGAGAGCCAGTTAAGGCGATTGATCAACTTAGTGTATGATGTGCGCCGCGATGATGCCGCACTGCGTCTGGTTGCCGGGCAGGCAGGGCAGTTTGATCGCCTGCGCAAGCAGTATCAGGAGCGCCGCGAGTGGTCTTCACTGCAGGTAGAGTGCGATAACAGCAGCACGGCGGAATTACTACAGCAACTCGGTTTCACGGTGATGTGATGCGTGCTGGTCAGTTACTATTTAATCAACGATAACTATCGAACGGTTTTGGAGAAAATCATGTCTGAAGGCTGGAATATTGCGCTGCTCGGCGCGACAGGCGCCGTGGGTGAGGCGCTACTGGAGCTACTGCAGACACGTCAGTTTCCAGTGGGTGAACTGTTCCTGCTCGCCAGTGAACGTAGCGCGGGTAGTCGCTTGCAATTTAATGGCAAATCGCTACTGGTACAGGATGTGGAGCAATTTGACTGGTCGCAGGCGCAACTGGCATTTTTTGTCGCAGGAGCAGAAGCGGCTGCCCGTTATGGTGACGAAGCGGCTAACATGGGTTGTTTGGTAATCGACAGTAGTGGTTATTTCGCGTTAGATCCAGAAATCCCGCTGGTAGTACCGAGTGTTAATCCACAGTTACTGGCTGACTATCGCAACCGCAACATCGTCGCGTTAGCTGATGGTATGGTCAGCCAATTGTTAACCGCTATCCAACCAATTATCGAGCAGGTCGGCGTGGCGCGTATTCAGTTGACGTCGCTAATGCCAGTGTCTGTGCATGGTAAAGCGGCATTGGAAGATCTGGCTGGGCAGAGTGCGCGTTTGCTGAATGGTGTTCCAGTAGAGTCACCACTGTTCAGCAAACAGTTGGCGTTCAACCTGCTACCGTTACTCAGTGATCAGCAGGGAAGTGTCGCTGAAGAGCGGCGAATTGTGGAGCAAGTGCGTAAAATCCTTCAGGATGCGGGGCTAGCAATCTCGGTTAGTTGCATCCAAGCGCCGGTATTTTATGGCCATGCACAAATCGTGCAACTGGAACCACTACAACCGATGGCGTTGGAACAAGCACACGCGCTGTTGGCTGCTGCTGATGATCTTTGCCTGAGTGATGAAAATGATTTTCCAACGCCAGTCACTGAAGCTGTTGGTCAAGATCAAGTGACGATTGGATGTCTGCGACAGGATTATGGCATACCGGAACTGCTGCACTTCTGGTCTGTGGCTGATAATGTGCGTTTTGCGGGGGCGATAATGGCGATCCAGATTGCGGAACGCCTGCTACAGGAGCAGAGTTACTGATGTCGCCCGCACCAACGATCAAAATTGCCTTAGGTGTTGAGTATGATGGCAGTCGCTACTATGGCTGGCAGCGTCAGCGCGAAGTAGCCAGCGTACAGGCTTGCCTGGAACAGGCATTGAGCAAAGTGGCGGATCAGTCTGTGACCCTGTTTTGTGCCGGGCGTACTGATGCCGGGGTTCATGCGACCGGGCAGGTGGTGCATTTCGACACCACGGCCAGCCGCCAACCTGCAGCTTGGACGATGGGTGTCAACAGCCATCTACCGCCTGATATTGCGGTGCGATGGGTAAAACAGGTTGATGCAGATTTTCATGCTCGTTTCAGTGCAACTGCACGGCGTTATCGCTACATTATCTACAACCACCGCTACCGCCCGGCTATTTTGCAACAGGGGGTGACTCACTGCTATCACCCACTCGATGCAGCTCGGATGCAACGTGCAGCACAGGCACTACTGGGCGAGAACGACTATAGCGCCTTTCGTGCGGTACAATGCCAGTCACGTACCCCGTGGCGCAATATCCAACATCTGACGGTAACACGTTATGGGCAATATATTGTGGTAGATATCAAAGCGAACGCCTTTGTTCACCATATGGTACGTAACATTGTCGGCAGTTTGCTGGAAGTCGGCTATGGCAATCAGCCTGAGCAGTGGATTGCTGAACTGCTGGCCGCGAAAGACCGCTCACTGGCGGCAGCAACAGCGCCTGCAGCTGGACTTTATCTGGTTGCAGTGGACTATCCAACTGATTTTGGGTTACCACAACTGCCGCTTGGGCCACTGTTCTTGGCTGACAATACAACCGAGCAGGTTGAGACCTGCCTAAGTGGGAAGGTGTATGGAACTGATTAAGTTTTTAATCGATTTTATTCTGCATATCGATTTGCACCTTGCTGCGTTGGTCGCTGAATATGGTGTATGGGTCTATGCGATTTTATTCCTGATCTTGTTTTGTGAAACTGGCTTGGTAGTAACGCCATTTCTGCCAGGTGATTCGCTGCTGTTTGTTGCTGGCGCACTGGCAGCATTGCCGAGTAATGATCTCAACATCCATCTGATGGTGATTTTGATGATAACGGCAGCAATATTGGGTGATGCGGTGAACTATACTATTGGTTATCTGTTTGGTGAAAAATTATTCAGCAATCCGCAATCGAAAATTTTTCGCCGCAGCTACCTGGATAAAACGCACAGTTTTTATCAAAAGCACGGTGGCAAGACGATCATTCTGGCACGCTTTGTACCCATCGTGCGCACCTTTGCCCCCTTTGTTGCGGGTATGGGGCAGATGTCTTATCGTCAGTTTGCGCTCTATAACGTGGTGGGTGCGCTGATCTGGGTAGTGCTGTTTGCTTATGCCGGTTACCTGTTTGGTGATTTGCCGGTAGTGCAGCAAAATTTGAAGTTGTTAATTGTCGCGATCATCTTTATCTCGATGCTACCGGGAGTGGTGGAGGTTTGGCGTCACCGCGACAACGCCAAGCAGCGACATAAATCGTAAAAATCTATCGGCCTAAACAGTTTTTTATCTACAGTGCGCGGCTGATATGGTTTAATGAGCGCATTATTGTGGTCTGTTCCTGTGAACAGCCTAACGGTAGCAGCCAGATGGGCTATTTGCTACTGATTGAGCAGCTAGATGTTTCATCGGGCATGTTTTTCATGAACAGGGGGCTGGCATCTGCCAAGTTCAGACAGAAAGGTCATCAATGAGCTGGATTGAACGAATTCTTAACAAAAGTAATGTTACGCAAACCCAGAAAGTGAGTATTCCTGAAGGGGTGTGGACGAAATGTAATAGTTGTGGTCAGGTGCTTTATCGTGCTGAACTGGAGCGTAACCTTGAGGTGTGTCCAAAGTGTGGCCACCACATGCGCATGTCGGCGCGAGTGCGGTTGCGCAGTCTGCTCGATAAAGGCAGTGAAGTGGAGCTGGCCAGTGAACTGGAGCCGAAAGATGCTCTCAAGTTCAAAGATTCGAAGAAGTATAAAGACCGGTTATTAGCGGCACAGAAGGTGACCGGTGAAAAAGACGCCTTGGTAGTTATGAAGGGGACGCTTTATGGTATGCCGATTGTCAGTGCTGCGTTTGAGTTCTCCTTTATCGGTGGTTCGATGTCTTCAGTGGTCGGTTCGCGCTTTGTCCGTGCGGTTGAGCAGGCACTGGAAGATAACTGCCCGCTAGTTTGCTTCTCCGCCAGTGGTGGTGCCCGGATGCAAGAGGCACTGATGTCATTAATGCAGATGGCAAAAACCAGTGCAGCATTGGCGAAATTGCAAGAGCGTGGTTTGCCTTACATCTCGGTATTGACTGATCCAACCATGGGGGGGGTCTCTGCTAGCTTGGCAATGTTGGGTGATATTAACATTGCTGAACCGAATGCTTTGATTGGTTTTGCCGGCCCTCGAGTGATTGAGCAGACAGTGCGTGAGAAATTGCCACCAGGCTTTCAGCGCAGTGAGTTTCTGATTGAGAAAGGGGCGATTGATATGATTGTGCCTCGTCTGCAAATGCGCCAGAAACTGGCAGGCATCTTGGCTAAACTGACCCATCAACCGCAGCCGCAGTTTGATCAGGTTGAGCCGGTTGTTGAACAGGAACATCCACAAGACGAATAGCCGACAGCGTTGGTCAGATTTGTTGCTGTTAGCTGCCCAGCGCTGAACGCTGAATAGTGACTGACAAAAAGTGGCAAAACAAAACAGGTTTATTGACGCTGAAAAAGCGTTGATAAGCCTGTCGAAGGCACTAAGTATGTCGATAACAGTAACTGCATAGATACAATTAGCGTACAGACATGCTCAGCGTATAGATATCATCAATGCAATGAGTAGGGTGGCGACACGCAGAGCGCAACGGAACCGCCCAATCCACTCTTTTTTGCACCCAGGGAGAGGGCAAACAGCAACAATTAGCCAAGCGCAACCGGTTGGCTCAAACTTACTTATCTCCCCCCTTCGGGGCTATCGTTTGATAGATTATTAACCTAAGCCAGTGGTCAAATTGATGCAAACTCGCCAACCCCCTGCAGCCAACTCTTCGCTTAGCATTTGGCTGGATTATTTAGAGCGCTTACATAGTCAAGCGATAGAGTTAGGGCTTGAGCGCATTCAGCGCGTAGCAACACAGCTTGATCTGCTCAAACCGGCACCCACGGTTTTCACTGTCGCAGGCACCAACGGTAAGGGCACTACCTGTTGCACCCTCGAAGCCATTTTACTGGCAGCGGGGTTGCGAGTGGGAGTTTATAGCTCGCCACACCTGCTGCGTTATACCGAACGTGTACGCATTCAGGGCCAGGAACTGAGCGAAGTTGAACACTGTCGCGCACTGGCTCTGATCGAAGCAGGGCGAGGCGAAACCTCACTGACTTATTTTGAGTTTGGCACCCTCTCAGCGTTACAGCTATTTAAACAGGCCAAACTGGACGTGGTAATTTTGGAAGTGGGATTAGGTGGTCGCCTGGATGCAACCAACATTGTTGATAGTGATGTAGCAGTGATCACCAGCATCGCACTTGACCACACTGACTATCTTGGTGATTCACGTGAAAGCATCGGTACTGAAAAAGCCGGAATTTTTCGGCCAGCCAAACCGGCGATTGTTGGCGAGCCAGATATGCCGCGCTCGATCTTCACCGTGGCTGAGGGCTTGGGTGCTCCGCTCTACCGTTGTGGTCAACAGTGGCACTTCAGCCAGCAAGGAGATCGTTGGCAATGGCGGGCTGAGGAGACGCAACTGAGTGATTTGCCAATACCGCAAATACCGCTAGCGAATGCAGCAACTGCACTGGCAGCGTTGCATTATTCGCCGCTAGAGATTGCTGAACAGGCCATCTTTAGTGGTTTACAGCAGGCAAAGTTAGCTGGCCGTTTTCAGATGGTTGGACAACAACCGCGCGTGATCCTTGATGTTGCACACAATCCTCACGCAGCGGCTTACTTGGCTGAACAGTTGGCAAAACTACCGCGTCATGGCGGCAAAATCCGCGCAGTAATCGGCATGTTAGCCGATAAAGATATTGCCGGAACGCTGGCTTGTCTGAGTGGGCAGATTGATGAGTGGTATTGTGCTGGTCTGGCAGTACCTAGGGGCGCTACTGTTGAGCAATTGACTGCACACTTGCCAAATGCGCGATCTTTTACCGATATTGAAGCGGCTTGGCGTTGTGCGATGCAGCAAGCAGCAGATGAAGATATTGTTATTGTGTGTGGATCGTTTTACACCGTAGCACAAGTCATGACGTTATTAGATGGAAGGCGGGGTGTATAAGTGGCCAGTAAATTTCAAAATCGCTTAGTCGGCACGGTGATTTTGGTCGCCCTAAGTGTGATCATTCTGCCGAGTTTACTTGATGGCAAAAAGCAGCATTATGAGAATGAATTTGCGGCTATTCCACTGTTACCGAAACCGGGCGAAGTGCATGAATCATACCTTATCCCGCCAGCAAGCCAAGCATTGCCAGCACAGCCACCAGAAGGTGCTGCTGCACTGGTAGAACAGCAGGCTGCGGCTGAAATGGCAGCCCGACAGGCGATCAGCCAAAACAAAACACAGCAGACCACATCAGTGCGTCTACCGACGTCAAACGCCGGCACACAGCGCCCACCCAATAACAGCAAAGTAGCCAAGCCAGCGGAGATGCCGTCAAAGCTGCCAGCGAATACATCGGCTGAAGCGAAAAAAACAGCGAAACCACAGCCAGAAGGAGCCCCTCCTGCTGGGCGGGCTTATGTTGTACAGTTAGGGGCATTAAAAAATGCCGCTAAGGTTAATGAGATCATCGCATTACTGCGTTTATCGGGTTATCGGGCTTACACGTTACCAACCACGCCGATCCAAGGAGAAATCACCCGTATCTACGTTGGCCCTGATGCGTCAAAGCAGAAGCTACAAGCCGCACTTCCGGAGCTGAATGCCATCACTGGACTGCGTGGTGAGCTCAAGGATTACAGCGTCCCCTGAACTTTCCCTCGTTTCTCAATTCAAGCAATGGCTGGTGAGCAATCGCTAGCCATACTGGCTGTGCCGGCCAGTTTCCATTTTGCTGATATCTGGTTCTACTTCATTACGCTGCTGTTCAGACATTTTTAGCAGGCAAACAACCAAGCCCATCTATCGGAACTGTTACCACTGATGCTCTCCAGTTGAACTGCTGGTATGACCTTGGCTCTGTGTAAATCTATGGCTAGCTTGTGTACTTGATGGTGCGAGCGCTACAGCAGCCACTTTCAGTAATATTACTTCGATATTATCATCTGGGATTGTTAAGTAATTACCAATTTTTTTATCGTTTTTTTTAGGGTTTAGTTAGCGAGATGTAATGTAACGAAAGAATTATTGATTAATATATTTTATTTATTTTTTCGAGTTATCGGGACGATGCTTTATTCTGATTTATAAAAAACAACTGAAAACATATCATTAAAAAAAGTCAATTTTATTTATATGTTTTTTGTTGCAGAAAAAATGGCGTTACTGACTGTTGTGATTGAAAAAACAAATTGAACTCTATGTACCTATTGGCATAAATGTTTTGCCATTTTGCTATCTATTGAATTCATTACCTGTACAGGAAACAGTACAAAAGCTAGATAAAAATGAAATTAAAAACATTTTGTAACATCAGCAATGTGGGTTATTATGCCACGCGTTGCCGATTTGCTTGCAATGGTGTTTGAGTTTTAATCGGTTGGGGTTGCCCAATTGACTGCTTGTTCGAGATAAAACACTGAACTGTGCTACAACAGGTTGGTAATTAAAGAGCAAGTTGATGGAGCAAAGGTAGTGCAAATGTAGTGTTCTGCTGTTGGATCGTAGCATTTGTGTTTGCTGAGAGTTGGGTAATCAGAGGGCTGTGTCTACGTTATCGTTGGCTTGTGACTGGTGATTTTTTGTGGTTACTAGCGGGTTTTTGTAGGATTACTACGCAATCACCTGACTGCGTCCAGTGATGTTACGGGTAATAAGGCTCAGTTTATTTGCAGAGAAAACAATGAGTAAGTACTAGTCTGGGAATTCTCTGTAAATTAACATATGACCTAATGCGGGATTTATTGTTAGTCATTTTGCGGAAGCGCGGTGCTTGTCAGCGTGGCATAACCCTCAATAATGGCGCAACCGTTACTGGCAACGGCGGTCTCCAGCCGCTCTTGGTGACAAGGGAGGGTTGCGACAGTAAGTTTAGCTATTGGTGAGCTGTTATGGTTGTGGCAACAAAAGTATACAACCATAGTAGTAAAAAGTGCGGTTTACCCGCTATCAACAATGACAGTGATGATAGCCGGCAATAACAACCAGCCAAAACAACGGATAACAAATTTCGTTGAATACCAACGCAATGAATAATAACGGCAACGTAAGCGGTATCTGTTTTCATTAACTATACGCAGAAGTGCAAGTGAAAGGTGACGGGATGAATCAACGGAGTGACCGCCCCTCATTTGCGGTTATGGTGTGATATGGGGATAGATGACAAAGAGTAATAAATTGTTTTACTTCCCTATTTTGGAGAATTTTCCTTGATTAGCGTTCTTCTCGTTGATGACCACGAACTGGTGCGCGCAGGGATCCGACGCATTCTTGAAGATATCAAAGGAATCAAAGTTGTTGGTGAAGCACAATGTGGCGAGGATGCCGTGAAGTGGTGCCGCAGCAATAGTGCTGATATTGTGTTGATGGATATGAATATGCCAGGTATCGGCGGCTTGGAAGCCACGCGCAAAATTGTGCGCTATTCGCCAGATACTAAGATTATTATGCTGACGATCCATACTGAAAGCCCGCTCCCTGCCAAAGTGATGCAGGCGGGTGCAGCAGGTTATTTAAGTAAAGGTGCCGCGCCACAAGAGGTGATTAGTGCCATTCGTTCCGTGCATGCGGGGCAGCGTTACATTGCCTCAGACATTGCGCAACAGATGGCGTTGAGCCAGCTACAGCCTCAGGCGGAAAACCCATTCGCCAGCTTGTCTGACCGCGAGTTGCAGATTATGCTGATGATCACCAAAGGCCAGAAGGTGAATGAGATTTCGGAACAACTGAATCTCAGCCCGAAAACGGTCAATAGCTACCGCTATCGTATGTTCAGCAAGCTGAGCATCAATGGTGATGTAGAACTGACTCATTTGGCGATCAAACATGGTTTGTTTAACGCGGAGACATTAGTAACGAGTGAGTGAAGGTTTCGATGCTCAGGCATTTCTAAAAACGGTCACCAGCCAACCGGGCGTCTATCGGATGTACGACTTGGCTGGTACTGTCATCTACGTTGGCAAGGCAAAAGATCTGAAGAAACGCCTTGCCAGCTATTTCCGCACACAACTATCCAGCCGCAAAACTGAATCACTGGTTAAAAACATCGCGCAGATCGATGTGACTGTCACGCACACCGAAACAGAAGCATTGATACTTGAGCACAACTACATCAAGTTATATCTCCCACGATATAACGTGTTGCTGCGTGATGATAAATCCTATCCTTACATTTTGCTCAGTGCCGACCAACATCCGCGCTTG
The DNA here is from genome assembly GCF_004011885.1 of Serratia microhaemolytica. GTDB lineage: Bacteria > Pseudomonadota > Gammaproteobacteria > Enterobacterales > Enterobacteriaceae > Serratia_G > Serratia_G microhaemolytica. Next base: position 15,294 of record NZ_SBEF01000039.1, read on the forward strand.
AGCGTGCATCGTGGTGCTAAACAGATCAAAGGTGACTACTTTGGCCCGTTTCCCAATTCCCATGCTGTACGTGAAACATTGGCACTGCTGCAAAAGTTATTCCCGATCAGGCAGTGTGAAAACAGCGTTTACCGTAACCGCTCGCGTCCCTGTCTGCAGTACCAGATTGGCCGTTGCTTGGCTCCTTGTGTGGCTGGCTTAGTCACTGAAGAGGAATATCAGCAACAGGTTGAGTATGTGCGGCTGTTTCTATCGGGAAAAGATCAGCAGGTACTACATCAATTGATTGAGCGTATGGAACAGGCGAGCAGACAACTGGCATTTGAGGAGGCAGCACGCATTCGTGATCAGATCCAAGCGGTACGCCGGGTGACGGAAAAACAGTTCGTCGCTGGGAACGGGGAAGATCTGGATGTGATCAGCGTCGCTTTTGATGCTGGCATGGCCTGCTTGCACGTGCTATTTATTCGACAGGGCAGTGTGTTAGGTAGCCGCAGCTATTTCCCGAAAGTGCCTGTAGGAACTGAATTGAGCGAAGTGGTGCAAACTTTCGTTGGCCAGTTCTACCTGCAAGGTAGCCAAATGCGCACGCTACCAACGCAGATCCTGCTGGACTTTGCACTGCCTGAAAAAGCGTTACTGGCAGCATCACTGAGTGAAATTGCTGGGCGCAAGATCGATATCCAGAGTAAGCCGCGTGGTGATCGGGCGCGTTACCTGAAATTGGCACGCACCAATGCAGCCACTGCGTTAGTCAGCAAACTTTCGCAGTACGCCACGGTTCATCAACGGCTGACTGCATTGTCTGAGTTGCTCAAATTAAGCGAAATCAAACGGATCGAATGTTTTGATATCAGCCACACCATGGGTGAACAGACCGTCGCCTCCTGCGTTGTATTTGATAACAATGGCCCACTGCGTGCTGAATATCGGCGCTACAACATCGTCGACATCACACCAGGTGACGACTACGCTGCGATGGCACAAGTGTTGAAACGACGTTATGGCAAAGAGCTGGATGAGAAGAAAATTCCTGATCTGATTGTGATTGATGGTGGCAAAGGGCAACTGGCCATGGCAATGGATGTTTTTCAATCGCTGAATGTAAAGTGGAATAAAGAGCAGCCGCTGCTGATCGGTATTGCTAAGGGGAGTGACCGCAAAGCTGGGTTAGAGACGCTGTTCTTACAACCACAAGGCGAGGGCATCGCCTTAGCGGCGGATTCACCGGCACTGCACCTATTGCAGCACATCCGCGACGATGCACACCACCATGCAATCACTGGCCACCGCCAGCGGCGCGCCAAAGTAAAAAGTAGCAGTGCGCTTGAGCAGATCGAAGGGATTGGGCCAAAACGCCGCCAGACTTTGCTCAAATACATGGGGGGACTACAGCCGCTGTTAAACGCTAGCATTGAAGAGATAGCCAAAGTGCCTGGTATTTCTCACGCCTTGGCAGAAAAAATTCACAATGCATTGAAACAGTGAAGCCAATGTTGCAACATAGAGCCAATTCACTTTTAGGCCAGATAGCTATCCAAGCATGATGCAATTGAACATACCCACATGGCTGACCCTCTCGCGCGTGGTCATGATCCCACTGTTTGTTTTGGTATTCTACTTACCATTTGGTTGGGCACCGATGTTATGCGCGCTCATTTTTGTTTTTGCGGCAATCACTGACTGGTTTGATGGTTTTCTGGCACGGCGCTGGAAACAGACCACCCGCTTCGGTGCTTTTCTTGACCCCGTAGCAGACAAGGTCATGGTGGTGGTGGCACTGGTGCTGGTGGCTGAGTATTACCACACATGGTGGATCACACTACCGGCTGCCACTATGATTGCACGCGAAATTATTATCTCATCACTGCGTGAGTGGATGGCGGAACTTGGTAAACGCAGCAGCGTCGCAGTATCCTGGATTGGCAAAGTGAAAACCACGGCTCAGATGATCGCGTTGATCGGTCTACTGTGGCGCCCTAATATTTCAGTGGAATATGCCGGTATCGTGTTGTTATATATTGCGGCGGCACTCACCTTCTGGTCGATGTTCCAGTATCTATATGCTGCACGTCATGACTTACGTGATTGAACCACTTTCGGTACATCAATGGTTGAATTCGTTGCGCTGTCGGCATCATGTTGCGACATAGCTGTGAGGTCGCGATTGTGCCCTGAGCACACAATTGTGTTGACTGAAGCCTGCTGATCAGTAAAATGCACAGCACCAAATCGCTAGGGTTAGTGAGTAACCTAGTCACCTTCAATGCGGGAATAGCTCAGTTGGTAGAGCACGACCTTGCCAAGGTCGGGGTCGCGAGTTCGAGTCTCGTTTCCCGCTCCAAGTTTTCTTACACAGTGAACCGCCAAGTGCCACAACTCATTGAAAAAACATTTCACTGAACAGCAGTAAACTGAAAACCAGCCACAAACACCCTCATCCACACAAAACAAGTACATCTTTAAGTACCTCTAAAAGTGGAGTGCAGACAGTGTGGATTGTTGCTGTAGTGCCCCTTGCTGTACAGGCAAGAATTTTTCTCCCCCTGCACAGGAGAAAGACCGATTGCCCTTTCAGACACTATCGTTTGCCAGTCATGCCTCACGGGCAAAAACTACACCCTCACGGACACAGACGGCCTGTTACTGTGCGTCACCGAACTCTGGCTCTTCCGCTTCTGCTGGCAAGGCAAACAACAACGCATCTCGTTTGGCACTTACCCCACAATAGACCTCAAAAAAGCCCGATCATTACGTCAGCAGGCCCATGACCAGCTTATGAATGGCATTGATCCCCGTTTAGGTAAGCAGCGCAAACCATAAAAAGCCAACCCAACAGAAATCCCTATTGCTGACAGCGCCCAGCACAGGAAAACCTTCAAACTCAAAAAAACACTCATCCCGCATCTAGATCGCATGCTACCGACATCGTTTTACTCCCTTGTTGCCCGGTCAAACACAACCTGCGCCTATTTGGTGCTCAGCAACCTTAAAGCCTCTTCTGCTTGCTCTTCATCCCTCGTTTTCTATATATTGGCGATGATAAATTTTTTCGACATTGGTGTGATTTCTCGTCGTGACTGGCTCCATACTGACCATCAAAGATGTGATTCATTACCTTAAAGTCAACAAGCGGACCATTTATCGCCTAGCCGCAAGCGGCGAACTACCGAGCTTTAAGGTGGGCAACTCTTGGCTGTTCAAACAAAGTAAGCTGGAGCACTACATCTCTTCCCAACACAACCGTGCAAATATCGGTGAATCAAATAAATCTAAAGATAACTAGGAATTCAGTCCCATGGCTCAACTTGAACATATTGAAATAATTAAAAAACGCCAGTGGAAATCAGCTGATACCTTGCGTGTTAACTCTGAACTGGCTAGTAATGAATATTTTTTGCCGGTAATGGGATTGATCTTCTTACGCTATGCCTACAGTCGATATTTATTGGTACCCAAACTGATGCGTGGCAAGCTGACCGTGCAAATCAAGGAGTGGTCATGAATCGAGTGCAAGCCCAACAATTACTGCGAACGGCGTTGGCAAACCCAACCGCTGAATTTCGGGATGGCCAGTGGGAGGCCATTGATAGGTTGGTTAATGATCAGCAAAAGCTGCTTGTTGTGCAGCGCACTGGTTGGGGTAAAAGCTCGGTTTACTTTATCAGTACCAAAATATTCCGCGATCGGGGGATGGGGCCGACTATTATCGTGTCACCTTTGCTGGCCTTGATGCGTAATCAGATTGAATCAGCGCAGCGGTTGGGCATTGTCGCTGTAACTATGAACTCTACCAATTCAAATAATTGGCCAGCGGTGACTCAATCCATATTGGATAACCAAGTCGATTGCTTGCTGATTTCTCCTGAGCGCTTGGCTAACGACAGCTTTATGGAAACTGTCTTGCAGCCGATTGCCAACCGTATAGCTTTGATGGTGATTGATGAGGCACACTGTATCTCCGACTGGGGCCATGACTTCCGCCCCGACTATCGCCGAATTGTCAATATCCTGCGTCAGTTGCCCGTCAATACACCAGTACTCGGCACAACAGCTACCGCCAATAATCGGGTGATAGAAGATATTCAAACCCAGCTAGGCGATATCCAGATCATCCGTGGTTCATTGACCCGCGAAAGCCTTGCTTTGCAAACCATGGTGTTGCCCGATCAGGCATCGCGTTTGGCCTGGTTAGCGCAGGTGATACCTACTTTGCCGGGTACTGGTATCGTCTACACCCTAACGGTGCGAGATGCCGAGCAAGTAGCGCAATGGTTGTGTAATAACGGTATTGATGCTAAGGCTTACCACGGAAGTGTTCAGGCCGAAGGCTTTGGTGACAGTAATTTGTACCGTGACCATCTGGAAGATCTGTTACTCCACAACAGGATAAAGGTTTTGGTGGCTACTACTGCCTTGGGCATGGGCTACGACAAGCCAGATTTAAGTTTTGTTATTCACTATCAGGCCCCAGGCTCTATCGTTGCCTACTACCAGCAAGTCGGTCGAGCTGGGCGTGGTATTGACTATGCGGTGGGTGTGTTGATGTCCGGCGTGGAAGATCAAGATATCCACGAATTTTTTAGGGAGTCGGCATTTCCATCAGAAGATCATGTCCACGAAATTTTGCAGATACTTGAAGAGAGCGATGGCCTTTCTCTTCGTGGCATTGAAGAGCAAACCAACCTGCGGCATGGTCAAATTGAGAAAGTGCTTAAACTGCTGAGCGTGGAAAACCCAGCCCCTGTAATCAAAGACGGCAGGCGGTGGGTCAGAACGCCAGTTTGTTATCAAATGGATCATGCCCGTATTGCCCATCTAACAGGGCAGCGTGTTCAGGAATGGCAGGAAGTCCAGGCATACCTTGCTGATGCCACTTGCAAGATGACCTTCCTGCGTCGAGCTCTGGATGACCTTGATCAAACGTCCTGTGGTCAATGTTCATCTTGCCTCGGTTTTCCGGTAATCAATGTTCCTGTTGATCCCATTTTGGCTCATCAAGCAGGCACCTTTCTTAAACATGCTGAAGTGGTGATTGAGCCAAAAGTACAAGTAGCAGCCAATGCATTTGTACAATATGAATTTAGAGGCAACTTACCGCAGACCCTTCGTGCACAGAAGGGGCGGGTCTTGTCTCGCTGGGGTGATGCCGGTTGGGGAGGCACAGTTGCTGATAACAAACATGTTGGACGTTTTAGTGATGACTTAGTGGAGGCAATGGCAGAAATGATTCTGGAGCGCTGGCTACCGGATCCTGCCCCTCAATGGGTTTGCTGTGTGCCGTCACGTAATCACCCTAAATTAGTGCCGGATTTTGCTCGACGATTGGCTGCTCGGCTAGGTTTACCGTTCATGGATGCCGTACATAAAGTGGGAGACAATCAGCCACAGAAAAGCCAACAGAATCGTTTCTATCAATGTCGGAATCTGGATGGCGTATTTGCGATAGACCAGCTACTACCTATACCTAATTCACCAGTTTTATTGGTAGACGACATTGTGGATTCTGGCTGGACGCTGACGGTCATCGCGGCACTATTACAACAGGCAGGTAGTGGCGAGGTGTATCCCGTTGCACTTGCGTCCTCTTCGGTGAAAGACTCATGAATGTATCCAGCTCATTGTCAACCATAGCACAAGCGACTTTGTTGCTGACCAGTTACTTTTCGAAAACCAGTAGCGAAGATGCCAAGCCGCTTACTAACGCGGAGTGGGGGCGTTTTGCTTTGTGGTTAAAAGAAAAATCCACCACACCTGCCGAACTGTTGGTCACCGATCCAAAAGCTTTACTCCACGGTTGGTATGACGCGCGAATCAGTGTGGATAGGATCGTTCAATTGCTTAATCGCGGGCATAGTTTGGCAATCGCTATGGAAAAATGGCAAAGAGCGGGTCTTTGGGTTGTAACTCGTTCTGATCCTGATTATCCATGGCGCTTAAAGCAGCGACTTAAAACTGATTCTCCCCCTGTATTGTTTGGTTGTGGTAATAGAGCGTTATTGAATACTGGAGGTTTGGCTGTAATTGGTTCTCGCAATGCTAATGACGCAGACCTTATATTCACTAATGAGCTGGGTGCCAAAGCCGCGCTAGAAGGGATTACTATCGTTTCTGGTGGTGCTCGCGGAGTAGATGAAACTGCGATGTTGGGGGCCATGAAGCAGGGCGGTGGTGTCATCGGTGTAATGGCTGACAGCCTGTTAAAAGCTGTCACCAGTAGTAAGTGGCGAAAAGGCTTGATGGATGATCATGCCGTGTTGGTATCACCTTTCCACCCTGAGGCTGGCTTTAGTGCTGGTAATGCCATGGCGCGGAATAAGTACATTTACTGCCTAGCCGACACTGCTTTGGTGGTTCATTCCGGCAAGAAAGGTGGCACACTCAATGGTGCAGAGGAAAACCTGAAAAAAGCTTGGGTACCGTTGTGGGTTAAACACACGACGGATAAAGATGCTGCTAATGCCGATTTGGTAGCCAAAGGTGGTCGTTGGTTGGATGCTAATGCTCAAACCTTAACTATTGCTGATTTAATGAGAAATAACGGGGGCCATGCAAATCAGGTAAAGGAAGATCAAGTTGATCTCTTTTCCATGCCAGCGCAAACTGAATTGTTTGCAGAGTCTAAGTTCGCATTAGAAAAAGAAACTACTGAAGCAAAGCGAAAGGTGACGAGCATTGAAGAGAAAATTGTTAACATTACGCCGTTGGAAACAGTTGCTGAAATAAATGAGCCGTTATCAATCTCTGTCGATTTCTATCAGTTATTCATTACTGAGCTTCAGCGATTAGCGTCAACTCCTATTGCTGTCGATGACCTTATCAGTCTAACCGGTCTGCATAAATTGCAATTAAATAATTGGTTGAAACGAGCCTTGAGTGACGGTGTAGTGAAAAAACTCAATCATCCTGTACGTTATCAAGTACAAGAAAAGTCATAGCGGGATTCAAACATGGCTATGGCAGAGGAAACTCTGTGGCAGGAGGTCAAGTATTCGTAAGCGTCCGGTGATCTCATATTGCTCGCAAAACTCTGCTGCCACATGCTGCCTTCATTCAATACAACGAACCTGAGGCAAAATATGGCAAAACAGTATTCTCTACTGGCTCAAGCATCATCGCAATGACGCTACCGTGTCCGTTCCCATCGCCTTTATTCCTGTGCGTCGAGTTAATGCCCGGGAATAATGATCGGTGTTTTTCAAGATAGTTGTCACTGTTTGCCTGTTTTTTATGCTGCGTTTTTGTCTCCTGTTTTCCCACTTGGGTTTAATGTTACAGCCCCGAGTGGGGAGCGTTTGTGTTTGTTGCAACAACAGCCATTGATGGAAGGTCTTTAGCCGGGGTTTGGCGTATCGCCGTCGCCATTAGCGTTTCTTATCCGCCGACCGAGGTTTGATTTTACGCTCAAGCTGATAAAGCTCACGGATTGTGTCTAGCGCAACCTTTGCCAGCAGCATGACCCGCATCAATTACGTTATTGTCACAACAGATTGCCAATGTGATCGAACAAATAACGGCCAGCAGATAGATGCTATTGGTCGGCTATTCGATGGCCGGGTAATTACCAATAACCAGAATTTTTTAGTTTTTGATATTCTAGGGTTATTGTACTATCTGTGTTCTGGTGTAGAGAAGGCGCCCACTTTACATCGGCGGACAATTAATTAACGCGCTTATGTTGTTATGGTAATGGTGTGATGATGGAGATCTGTTGCCGAACTTATTTAAGTTGCAGATTTGCTGCAACTCAGTGTGCTGGTGAATGGCAATCAGGGCTCAACGGTAACCAGCCAAACAGTGAGAGGAAGATAACATGGCATTTTACCAACATCAGGAAGAGTTTGCGGGTTATAAAGTCGTTGCCTGGGTTCCGGGGCAACCGCTGGAAAACTTGCACAATACCGCTTATCGCATCGGTGTTGATTATGATGAATCCTTCAGTTTTAGTGAAAAATTTCAGCAATACTTGAGTGATCCGCTAGCTGGGCAGACGCAGGCGTTAGTGATTGGCCAGTGGAGTCATGAGGCTTATGAAGAAGATTCCTCGCAGGCAGCTGATATGCTTATTCAATCTGCGGCACAGCTCCCTCATCTTAGCGCACTGTTTTTCGGTGATATCATTGTCGAAGAGTGTGAAATTAGTTGGTTGCACAATACTGATGTCAGCCCACTAATGAATGCCTACCCTAGATTGACCCACTTCACCGTTCGTGGCGGTAATAATCTGCTGTTTTCCGAGCTGCGTAGTAATAATCTGAGCCATTTGGTTGTTCAGAGTGGTGGTTTGAATGCGGAAACGGTGCGTCAGATTGTACAAGCCAAATTACCGACACTACAACACCTAGAACTGTATCTAGGCACAGACGAGTATGGTGCTAGCTATCAACCGCATGATCTGGCACCGCTCTATCAGGGTGATAATCTGCCTGCGCTGCGCTATCTTGGGCTCCGCAATGCACATGATCAGAATAGAATAGTTGCTGAAGTGGTGCAGTCAGCTATTTTAGCGCAACTTGAGGTACTCGATCTTTCATTGGGTACGCTCACTAATGAAGGTGGGCAGATCTTGTGCCAAGCGGCTGCTGCGTTACGTCACTTGAAAAAACTGGATCTGCATCACCACTATTTAGACGATGAAATGATGCAACGGTTGGCAGGTTTGCAGATTGTTATCGATCTCTCTGAACAGCAAGATATTGAAGAAGATTGGTGCTTTGTCGCCATTGGCGAGTAGCTCAGCAGATGTTATCCCCAAGTTATGACTTATCTCCACGCCAGGTGGTGGTAGTGGCACCACCTGGTAGCCGACGAGTGGCTGCATTGCAAAACACACTGGCTAAATTGCGTTGGCCAGCAGCACAAACGATCAGCTACATGCAGGTGATGCAGCATTCCACAGCGTTAGCAACATGTTGGCCATCTGGTGTTATTTGGCGCTTGGACTCGTCAGGTGAAGATCTGGCAACTGAACGCCTGCTGTTGGCGCTGGGGCAACAGCAGCAAGGTGATCTATCGCCAACAGAGATTAGCACACTGGATCTGGAAAAAGGGCGGTTGATGCCGACTCGTCAGTGGTACCGTGGTTTTAGCCGTTTTCTGCACCATCTGCACAAGCGTTTACCAACAATAGATCACTGTGTTGCCCAATCGACGTGGCAACAGCAGCAGGTGCTGGCGATGTTTGATAAACGAGAAGCACAGCGCCGTTTTATTCAGGCTGGTTTGCCAGTACCGCCAGCATTGCCTGAGTGTGATAGTTATGAGCAGTTGCGTAGCAATATGCTAGCGAGTGGCTATCACCGAGTGTTTATCAAACTGGCTCATGGCAGCAGTGCATCAGGGGCAGTGGCGTTACAGATTGGGCGTCAGGGAGTTCGGGCTTCAACAACGGTTGAGATGATAAACAGCCATGGTGAGTTACGCTGTTACAATTCGCGCAGATTGCTACATTATCGAGATGAACGTCAGATCGCCTGCCTAATTGGGGCATTATTACAATATCACCCATTGCAGATTGAGCGTTGGCTACCGAAGATGGGTATGGACAACCGGGTCATGGATGTGCGGGTAGTTGTTACGGCGGGTAAGGCAACACATGTCTTGGTTAGGCTCGGTGCTGGCTGTATCACCAACCTGCATCTCGGTGGTCGACGTGGTGAGGTTGAGCAACTGGTTGCACGTTTGGGAGAGCAGCGTTACCGGCAGTTATTGGAATTGGCTGAGCGCGGTGCTGCCTGCTTCCCAGGGGCACTCTACAGTGGCCTCGACCTTTTGATCACTACCTCAGGTCGGATGGTGTTACTGGAGGCGAATGCATTTGGTGACTACCACCGACAGGTGCTGTACCGTGGCTTGGATACCTACGCCACTCAATTGCTGGCGTTACAGGAGCAGTTGCAATGAAGTCGCTGATTGGTAGCCACGATATCCTGTTTATTACACTCGATAGCTTAAGGTTTGATGTCGCGCAACAGGCGCATGATGCGGGTAAAACGCCTGAAATAAGCCGGTATTTGCCTGTGCAGGGCTGGCAAAAGTGCCATGCACCGGGCACGTTTACCTATCCATCGCACCAGGCTTTTTTTGCCGGATTTCTGCCAACACCTTGCCAGCCCGGCCGACATTCTCGCCTGTTTGCCGCACGCTTTGCTGGCTCAACCACGACCGATGCGACCACCTTCAGCTTTGATGAACCGGATCTGCCTGCGGCATTGAGTGCGCGCGGCTACGATACCATCTGTATCGGAGGCGTTGGTTTTTTTAATCTACGACCACCGCTCGGAACACAATTTCCCGCGCTATTTCAACAAGCTTATTGGGAGCCGAGCATGGGGCCTGCCAGTCGTCATTCTACGCAGCGACAGGTTGACAAGGCGTTAGCGGTATTGCGTGGATTGCCATCGCACAAGCGGGTGCTGCTGTTTATTAATGTCAGCGCAACGCACCAACCCACGCATATTTTTACTGATGCCAAGAAGGACTCATTGGAAACGCAAACGGCGGCACTCTGTTATGCTGATAGCCACCTTGGGCGATTGTTCACTGCGATGGCGCTTCGGAGGCCGACGTTAGTCATTTTGTGTGCTGATCATGGTGAGGCATTTGGTGAACAAGGTTTTTTCGGCCATCGTCTCGCTCACCCTTCAGTGTGGGAGGTACCCTATACCCAGTTTATCTTGCAGGACACTTCATGTCGTTAATAGCTTCCACCTTATTAAGTTCACCTTATAAATCTTATACTTATGCTTATCCACATAAAACCGCTTATCGGCCATTTAGTCCGCGCAGATTAAGTGAGGTTTGGCAGCAGCAGAATAGACGGGCACTTTTTTTATACCTGCATATTCCATTTTGTGAGATGCGCTGTGATTTTTGTAACCTGTTTACTACGGTAAATACCTCGGCAACGTTGGTGACAGATTATTTAGATGCGTTAGAGAGGCAGGTGCAACAGACCAAATACGATCTTGGTGAGAGCAACATTGTACAAATGGCGATCGGTGGTGGCACACCTACCTATCTGAAGCCTGCAGAGTTGCAGCGTCTGTATCAGATCATCGATCTGTTTAATGTTGATTACGTCACGGTTCCAACAAGTGTTGAGGTCAGCCCTGCGACAGCGACACGAGATCGATTGTCTATCTTGGCTGAATACCATACCCAACGAGTGAGTATCGGCATACAGAGTTTTGTCGAAAGTGAAGTGAAAAGCGTGGGGCGTCCACAGAGAAATGCCAAGGTATTTCAGGCACTCGATGCGATTCGTCATAGCTCTATTCCTGTGTTAAATATTGATCTGATTTATGGTTTGGCTCATCAAACCCCACAGAGTTGGTTATTCAGTCTGCAAACGGCATTGACGTTTGCGCCTGAAGAGCTGTTTTTGTACCCGCTCTATGTCAGACCACTGACAGGTATTGGGCTCTCAGGGAAATCTTGGGATGACGAACGGTTCGAACTTTATCAGCTTGGGCGTGATTATCTGTTGGCTCACGGTTACCAGCAGGTCAGTATGCGCATGTTTCGTCGTTGCCACACGCTTGCGGGGCAGGGGGAGTATTGTTGTCAAAATGACGGTATGCTCGGTTTGGGATGTGGTGCACGCTCCTATACCGAACAGTTGCACTACTCCAGCGAATATGCGGTTGGTCAAGAGGGGGTACGTTCGATACTACAGCACTATATCCGCCGTGAGCGGGCAGACTTTGCCTATGTCAATTACGGCTTCCAGCTTGATCTGGATAACCAGCGGCGGCGGTTTATTATCCAGGGACTGCTGCGCAGTGCTGGGTTGTCATTGAGCTTGTATCGACAGCGTTTTGCTAGTGATGTGCTACAAGATTATCCTCAGCTACTGGCACTTTTCCCCGCTGGCTTAGCACAACAGCGTGACAGTTCGATCACATTGACAAGCTTGGGTTTAGCCTATTCTGATGCTATCGGCCCGTGGTTATACGCCGATGAGGTTGTGCATCAGATGGACAGTTATGAGTTGACGTGATGCTAGCCTCGCTGACTGTTTTATATCGCGGTGTGCTCAGCAGTTGCAATTACAGTTGTGGTTACTGTCCATTTGCCAAACACCAAGAGAGTGCTGCTGAGCGCCAGGCTGATCGGCGCTCGTTACGGCGTTTTACCGCTTGGGCACAACAACAGAGTGATCTGGCACTGAAGCTGTTCTTTACCCCTTGGGGAGAAGCATTGATACGCAAACATTATCAACAGGCGCTGATAACGTTAAGCCAGACGGCACATATAGAAAAAGTGGTGTTTCAAACCAATCTCAGCGGCCGGTTAGATTTTTTGCAGCAGGCGGACAAGAACAAAGTTGCACTATGGGTAACCTATCACCCTGGTGAAGTGGCGTTGGTCGATTTTTTACGTCAAATTGACGACTTAATCACGCAGCAAATTCGTTTTAGTGTCGGCGTAGTGGGCAAACCGTCACACTTTGCGGCGATTACAGAGCTACGAGCCGCATTAGCACCAGAGATCTATTTGTGGGTGAATGCCTACCGTAGCAGATCACGCTGCTACCCCTATAAGCCGGAACAGTTTTTTTTTCTTAACCAGATAGATCCACTATTCAATATCAATGCGCAAGATTATCAAAGTTTGGGTAAAGCCTGCCTGACAGGAGAGCAAGTGATCAGTGTTGATCAGCATGGAACCATCCGCCGCTGCCATTTTATCGATAAAAAACTGGGTAATATTTATCAGCAAGATTATCGCAGCGTATTGATTCCACGCCCTTGTTCACGTAACCACTGTCAATGTCATATCGGCTATGTTCATATGCCGGAACGACAGCTCTACCCGCTATTCGGCGATGGTGTTTTGGAAAGAATACCTTCTTCTGTTTCTATGAGTTAATCGTAAGCGGCCTTAAATCAGCATCTGTTTTTTAGCCATTGACTGCGCAACACTACCTCTGCGTTCATTTAATACAGAGGTGCCATCATGAAATCACAACAACGTGCCGACTACTGGCGTGAACAAATTATTCTCTGGCAGACATCTGGCCTTTCCGGGCAGATTTTTTGTCAGCAA
>NZ_SBEF01000040.1 GCF_004011885.1 Serratia microhaemolytica
TGGAAAAATAGTCAACTGGACCAACTGCTGCCCCTGCCCGGTAACACCTTCTCCTCATCCACCTAATCTGCCGCTCACCTTAACCACTTAATATAAACTCGCAAGGTGAGATCGCCGGATGTTTACTATTAATTCATAAAACTTAGAGTTCCTTCCTACCGCACCTGTCCGCTGATCCTCAAGCAGGGCAGGCATTATTCTTCGTCTTGTCGTTCCATAATTATCACCACGATAAGTTAAGTCTACCAATACATCCTTTACTTTTTCTGGAACTGCATCCCAGTCAAGGCTTCCATAAGCTTCTACCACATCTTCTTTTGTTAATACTCTTATCGTAATTTCAAGATACGTTGGATATATTGCCAAAAAAAGAAAATGCTGTTGTTTACGCGTTAGTTGCTGTTTTTCAGCAGGCACATGTTGATTTAATGTTGACAGATAATCACGTGCTCCTGCCCCTGATAAACGTACGCCACCACATAGCCAAGTGAGCATCTCGTCAGCAATCGGAACGCAGTATCTATCAACAAATTCAAACAATTTTACAACTTCATCAGCAGTTCTTCCTTTGAGATCAAGACCACGGCCATAAGTGATGCCCGAACCGCCGCCAGGAACATGTGGTAGTCTGGAAAAATAAGGCTCACTGTCATTACCCTCTGAATTAAATGTGAGTTGACCTTTTGGCACATTTAACCATTTAAGATCCATTTCATCATTAATCATGGTGGCACTTTCAAGCGGATTGATATTAGCTTCCAACTTAAGTTCCGTTGTAAATCCCTCTAGATCCAACCTATGGGTACAATGGGTTATGGTCCAATATTCTCTCTCCAGGGATGTCTTAAACTCTTTAATAAATACCGGTTGTTCTGGTATCAGGTCTGCTCGACCATATGATAAGCTGAGCTCTAATGATGACGCTTCACTCCGTAACTGATTCAGTTTCTCCCTGGCGGCACGAGATGATAACCTTTCATTTTGAAAAATCCTCCGCATCACAAAGAGATTATCTGCTGTACCATTAATATATGGATTTCCTGTTTCAGAGTGTTGTGGTGTTACTCGCACAATCACTGGTTCTGTGACTCCCGTCATCAAATTTTGCCAATGTGTAATTACGCCAGAATAATTCATTCTATCTGATACATGGAAGAGGTAGCTGTCAGTCTCATCACGAGGGATCTCAATCACTGGCAATGGCCTACCACTTACCGTCATCCCTTTGCCCCTGGTCATAAATAATAAATAATCATTTTTTACTGTAGCTATCGCACCATAGAGTTCCGCTAAGCGAGATAAAAAATTGATATCTGTCTCATCTGTTTGGTCAGCATGTTCAATCTCAATCACACCTAATTCTTCACTCACACCGGCTGTTAACTGATAACGTTCAGCCAATGTGCTAATTAAATCCTTTAATTTAACCTGATGCCAACTTGCTGAGCGTTTTACATTAAACTCGCCACGAAAGTTAGCGCTTTTTGCCACAACCGTTAGAAGATCCGGTGGGCCAAAATGGTTAATCTCATCGACAATGTAGGTGCCTTTCTCTACCAACGGTTGATTACTCCAACCTAATGACAATGCTATTTTGACACCGCGTGATGGTAATACCAGTGCGGTATCACTATCGCTCAAGGTAAACTCAAGCATGTCTGCTTCCATGCCTCGATTATCGGTCAGTGTTAACGAGACAAGCCGACGTTCCAGTTGTTGTAGCTCTTGGCCGTTAATCACCATACTCACCTTGGGCTTGGGTGTAATACTATTGTTTGTTGTCGCACTCTGACTGCTTGGTGCTCCAGCCTGGTTGTTTGTTGTACTTCTTTGGTTGTTTGTTGTACTTCCCTGGTTGTTTGTTGTACTACTCTGGTTGTTTGTTGTGCTTCTTTGGTTGTTTGTTGTGCTTCTTTGGTTGTTTGTTGCTGACATATTCGCCCCCTCATGTGATGCGCAGATCGTCCCTGCTCGTGCTCATGTGAACAATGTCGCGCCATTGTTGTGGTGAGGAGACAACCGTTACCGATCGCATCGTGGCATCAATCTCGTGATCATGTCGGCAGTCCTAAAACTGGCGAGGCAAATACATGGCCACAAACTACCACCACGGTGTAACCGTTTCGGAAACCACCGATTTAAGTACCCTAATCACCGATATTGACTCTGCGGTGATTGGCGTTGTCTGTACCGCTGAGGATGCAGACGCAGAGATGTTCCCTCTCAATACTCCAGTGTTAATCACTCGGGTCGCGAAAGTGCTAGGTAAGGCGGGTAAAACCGGTACCCTGCGCACTACTCTGAAAGCAATTTCAGATCAATGCAGTCCTCAAGTTATTGTTATCCGCGTTGCTGAGCATAAAGATCAGGCTGAACAAAATAGCCTGGTGATCGGTGGTACGGATAAAGAGGGCCGTTATACCGGTATGCAAGCACTGCTTTCTGCTGAGATGCGTGTCGGTGTGCGTCCGCGTGTGTTGGCTGCACCTGCACTGGATAGCCAGGCTGTTGCCGCTGAATTGGCAGTGATTGCTGAAAAATTGCGTGCATTTGCTTATGTCGGTGCCCAGGGTTGCAGCAATATCGAGCAAGCAAAAGCTTATCGTAATCAATTCGCTGCACGTGAACTGATGGTGCTCTGGCCGAACTTTATCTGCTTTGATATCGAAGCGAAGCAGAATAAGAGTATCCCTGCTGCAGCTCATGCGGTCGGTATGCGTGCCAAGATCGACGCTACTCAAGGTTGGCATAAAACCATCTCCAACGTACCGGTTAACAATGTGTTGGGTATGGATCGCGATGTCTATTTCACCCTGCAAGGTACCGATACTGACTCTGACCAGCTTAACGCTGCTGGCATCACCACGCTGATCAAGCAGAATGGCTATCGCTTCTGGGGTTCTCGCACTTGCGATAAAGAAATCTATCTATTTGAAAGCTATACCCGTACAGCACAGGTGATTGCTGACACTATCGCTGAAGCACACTTCATCTACGTTGATAAGCCGCTGACACCTTCACTGGTGAAAGACATTGTTGATGGTATCAATAAGAAGCTGACTTCCTATGTTACCGCCGGGAAATTACTGGGCGCGCGCTGCTGGTACGATGCTGAACCCAATACCGCAGAAACACTGCGTAATGGCCAATTGACCATCAAGTACAACTACACCCCTGTTCCACCACTGGAAAATCTCAGTCTGGTGCAGGAGTTTACCGACGAATATTTCGCGACTTTCAGCAAAAGCGTAAACAACTAACCGGGGGAATGTATGGCTTTACCTAAGAAACTCAAATACTTCAACATGTTTTTTGATGGGGATAACTACTTTGGCATGGTGCCAGAGATCACCCCAGCTAAGTTGACCAAAAAACTGGAAGACTACCGCGCTGGCGGTATGCCGGGTTCCGTAGCAGTCGATCTCGGCTTTGATGCCGGTGCGCTGGATATGGATATCACGCTGGGCGGTTTAGATGCCAATCTGCTGAAAAAGTGGGGCGTTGTTACCGCTGATGGAATGCAGGTGCGTTTTGCCGGTTCTTATCAGAGCGATGCCTCTGGCGAAACCGTTGCTTGTGAAATCCAGACCCGTGGTCGCTTTAGCGAGTTTGATCCTGGTACCGCGAAAGCCGGTGACGATACCTCGCACAAGTTCACGTTGAAAAACACCTACTACAAATTGACCATCGCTGGCGAAGAAATTGTCGAAGTCGATGTGTTGAATATGATTTACAAAGTAGCAGGTGTCGATGTTCTGGAAAAACACCGCACTAACTTAGGCTTATAAGGAAACCTGGCACTATGAGCAAAACTAACGAGTACAGCGTCAAACTTAACACTCCGATTAAACGGGGTAAAAGCAAAATTACCGATGTGGTGATCACTCCGGTGCTGAAACAGGCCGGTTCACTGCGTGGTTTGAAGGCCTATGATGTTCTGACGTCGAACTACGATGCCTTGCTTATTCTGTTGCCACGCGTAACAGCACCTGCGCTCACCGCCGAAGAGATCACTCGGATGGATACCTGGGATTTTTGCCAGCTAGCCAACGCGGTGGTTGATTTTTTGCAACCCTCTTCGGAACAGAGTGTGACGGACACGGACAGCGAATCATCCGCTGCCCTTGTGAACGAATAGAAGACCTGATGGCAGATATCGCCGTCGTTTTTCACTGGCGGCCGATAGAGATGGACGCCATGACAGTGGAGGAATTGCTGTTATGGCGTGATCAGGCGGCTGCACGCAGTGATGGAGCTCACTAAATGGCAGATCGCAACTTAAACATCCAGTCTGACTTTAGCGCCATGAATAAAATGGCGCTTTCTCATCCCGCTGCGAACAGCAGTGCCGCAGTACCCAATTTTCAGTTTAATTCGCTGCAATTAAGCGCTAAAAAATTTGAGTCGTTAGCCACACCGATTGAACAACTCAATCAGTTGATTGCAAAGACAAGTGAGCTACTTGCTAACCTTAAGCAACATGCACAACAAACAGCAGTAGCTTATCGTGCTTTATTGGCCAGCACGCAGGAACTGGTTGCGTCATTCAACCAGCAACATGCTGCAATGAAGCGGCCTGATACACAACCAGCAGAAGCCAATACCAGTAGCGCTGATAATAGCGGGGGGCTCTATAAAGCCATTATGGGCGTCCTCGGCCCCACCGCCGATATCTTCACCGCCTTCTTGGCGCTTGGCGGTGCATCTACCATGCTGAGTATAATACTTTTCAAGATCTCTCCGCGTTTTACCAAACTGATTGATGTACTTGCTGCTCTTGGTAGAATGGTTGCCATCTCTACTGAAAAAAATAGTGAAACATTAAAGAGACTCAGAAAAAACGCTAAGAACAACAGCAACAACCCGGCTGCATCACGTAATAACCCAGCAGCAGCGCGTAATAACCGGGCAGCACGCCGCAATAACCCGGCTGCAGCGCGCAATAACCCAGCAGCAGCGCGTAATAACCGGGCAGCACGCCGCAATAACCCGGCTGCAGCGCGCAATAACTTGACCGCATTGCGTAATAATCCGGCTGCACCTTATAGACCAAGAGCAAACTTTTCCGCTATTACTCGCGGCCTCGCAAAGGTGCGAAAATTAACCCTCGCACTGGCCTTTGTAGGAATACTCAATGGTTTTGGCGAAAGAATGGATCAAGCATTTGGGTTATTGACTAAAATGGGGGCAGCGGTTCGGTGGGTTGGTCGTGCCTTTGGCGGGTTAGCCGGTGTTGCTCGCGTCGCCTTTGTCGCACTGGCGGGGGTGATTGGCACTATCACGTTACCTATTTGGGCCATTATTGCTGCTATTGCCGCATTAGCCGTGGTGGTGATCAAATTCTGGCAACCTATTAAGGCGTTCTTCAGCGGCTTTTTTGATGGTTTGGTTGAGGGCTTGGCTCCCGTTATTGAGGCATTTTCGCCAGTAATAGAAATGGCGAAAACGGCCTGGAACTGGTTTCTCAGTCTATTTGAACCTATTCAGTTCTCCACTGAAGCACTGGCCAACTTTAGCAGTGTCGGCAAAGCGTTTGGCAAAATATTATCGATGGCACTCACTCCGGTGGTTTCACTGTTTAAAGGCGTCAGTTGGCTATTGAGAAAGTTAGGGATACTGCCTGAAAAGAGCGAGGAAGCCCAAGAGAGCCTGGAGGAGAAAAAGAGCGATCCGCTGATTGAAGATGCACACAAGAAAACAGCAGAGAAAAAAACCGATCCGCTGATTGAGGATGCACACAAGAAAACGGCAGAGAAAAAAACCGATCCGCTGATTGAGGATGCACACAAGAAAACAGCGCTGGACAACTCAGCAAACAACGCGCTGGACATTGAGGGTGATATCGCCAAGCTTAATCGCCATGCCGAAACGGGGAGAGCTTCCGTTGTTCATCCGCCGCTTGAAACCCAGCAGCATATTCCCGCTTTGCTGCGACGTTCCGCAGAGCAGCCTACCCATATTAATAACCATGCGGTGCCATTGGTAGAAAAACCGGTCAAATCGGTCCCATTACCGGCAATCGCTCCGCCAACAGCTTCCTCAACCGCCCCAACGGTAAGCAGCAATGATACCGTCAACATCGTGATTAACGTCAATGGTGGAGAGATAAACGAACAAACGCTGGCACAGCGCATCCGTGAAGAGTTGAAATTACATAAACAACAAGCTGAGCGGCGCTTACGCTCACAACTGTATGACTTCGCATAAGGCTAACAAAATGACTCAGACTGCAATGAAAGCAAATACCATGATGATATTGGGGCAATTCCCGTTTTGGCTACACACTGCCCCTTACCAAACAGTAGACAGAAAGAATAGTTGGCGTTATGTAAAAAATGACCGCGTGGGTAAATCACCCAGCTACCAGTACGTCGGCCCTGATGAAGAACCCATCACGCTGAGCGGTACGCTCTACCCTGAAATTAGCGTCGGTGATTTTTCACTAAAGGTATTGGAAAGCATGGCGTTTTCCGGTATGCCTTGGCCGTTAATCGAAGGGACGGGTAGAGCCTACGGCATGTACATTATTGAGTCACTTAGCCAGAACCGTACTGAATTTTTATCTAATGGCCAAGCACTGAAGATAGATTTCACCCTAACGCTGAAACGCGTCGGTGACAGTATTGATGAGTATCTGACAGAAAACGTGAGGCACAATGGCGCTATTAGACCGGAATTGAACGAAAAACTAACCTCTTCCCAGTAATCATCCGCTCACCAAAACCGAATCGGTGTCTGTGATAGCCCAGGCACCGATTCGGTGCCTGGCCGTGATGATAGCGCTATTTAAGCCGTCGTTTCCGATCAGACAATACCACAAACCGCACTTTTTCTCGGCAGCTCAACTACTCCCAACAGTTTGAGTTGCCGCTATCTATTGATAATGGCTGTTATCAATAATCCTCTGCATTTTTCATCCGGTTATGTATATACTCCCGGCAAAATAGCCCTGTTTTCAGGCAATCCCACTGCAACCATCCGCAGGTGCCGCTCGGTGCGGTAACATCAAAGGAATATTTATGTTTTTGGCGAAATTTCTCGGTTGGGAGCAAGCCTCTGCCGATGAGTATCGATACTGCTACCAGCAATATGGCGGTAATTTTTCTACTCACCCCAACGTATTGGAGTACTTCCATCGTCACATCGACTGTCAGGAGAGGTATTATGTTCATCAGCGTGCCGGTCAACTGAATGGTGCCGTCTGCGTTTGGCAACACCGATACCTGGCCAATGACACCCTTTCCGGCAAGTTGACTGAACATCTCGCCTTGCCGGTGGCCAAAGATGAGCTAATCTTGCCGATTAATCGAGAAAAAAGGCTTTTTGTTCCGTGGAAAAGTAAGATCGTCTCGCCGATTAATCACAATATTATCAATCGTAGTGAGCGCCTAAATGCACGCCGCTCGATTATGTTGGCTCGACCGTTGACAAGCTTTTCGAAGAAAACCATTCGCACTTATAACCAGAGATTGAACCGTTTTCTTAGTGAGGGCGGAGAGATCAGAGACCAAGCCGAATTTTCGGCCGAAAAGTTAGTGGATATTTACGATATGCTGTTTGAAAAACGCCGCAATCGCCGGATCGACAATAAGGTTCAAAACCTCGATTTTATCCAACAATTTCGTGATCATCTCTTTGGTAAGGTTCTCTTTTTTAAAGGTGAACCCTGTGCATTTCAGCTCATCACCAAAAACCTCTCTGGTGATATTGTCGCACTGGATTACATTAATATCGGCTTGGATCTGGCATTGGAAAAACTCTCTATCGGCTCAGTGTCGATGTGGGTCAACTTGCAACATGCCTACGCCAGTTTCGCCGATATCGGCCAACTCCGTTTCTCGTTTGGCCGCCCTACCGCCGACTATAAACAGCGCTGGTGCTATCAACAAAAACTGGGGCGATTGCTGTGAGCCCTTCCAGGCACCGATTCGGTGCCTGGCCGTGTTTTTCGCTCAATTTAGCGCTCAGCGGCGACTTTGAGTGGGTTTGAATAATGCTGTAAAAACTGCACCCCATACTGATAGGAGGCGTAATCATTGATGTGTTCACCATTTCGGTAGACAGGAACCCCATTAACGGTGCTGTGACAGATCCCCTCAGGGCACTGCACCTGTTGTGGATCAATCACAATCAGTGTTGGGTACACTTTCTGCAATGTGGCAAACAAACTCTCTACCGTGTCATCATGCTTAATCGCCACTGTGCTCAAGCAATGCGGAACCTCCTTCAACCGCTGTTTAATATTGCTATAAAAACAGTTACGGAATTTTTCATCGCCAAAATAGGTATTCCGCATCAATACCGGTGTAGCGCCTGAGGCTAAAATGGTATCTATTGCGCGGCGCAATGCCGCAGGTAAGTTCTGTTTGGTGGCATTTTCACGCTGTTTTTCCGGATCAGTAACAATGTTGGCGTCAAAATACCAAGGCCAAGCCTGGCCAATAATCACATAGTCGTAATTGCCGGCAGATATCATTTGATACGCACTTTCGGTACGCTGATGACACTGCTGATAAATACGATGTTTAAAATTCCACCAATCAAACAAATAGATGCCCGGCAACATTAAACATGCTGACGTGGTAAATTGTCGTACAGAAATATTGGCATCGGTTGCCAGCAGCGCGGTAAAGGCGAACAAATGGTTAGCAAATGAGTCGCCAATCATCAATGCGGTTTTTGCCTCAGGAAGTTGACTACCAAACTGACACGCTGCCAGATCTGCCAACTGATTATCCAAGCAGTGGGCTCTTTGCGCACTTTGAAAGTCAGCAATCTTCTGGTTCGCTTGTACCAAATTATCGCCAAAGCGTTTATCAAATCCGCCGTTTTTCTCTACAACATACTGTACGGCAAGCACCAACAGCAGTGGCAAAATAACCAAGAACAGCAATGATTTTTTTAACGATACCGTGATTTTGCGACATGGCTTTTCGATCAGCCGATAACATAGATAGGCAGCAACAAAAGTTAATGCCAAGCAACCAAGAGTAAATATCATACTTTCTGCAATGCCGAGATATCTGCCAGTAGCAAAAATCGGCCAATGCCAGAGATAGAGTGAATATGAGATGGTGCCGATAAATACCAGTGGCCGCCACGAGAGTAGGCGTGAAACGACGTTAGCTGAGAGACCTATTGTGATCAGTGTCGCACTGGCCACTGCCACCATTAATGCATGGTAGTCAGGATAACCAAGCAGAATATTTTTTCTACTGGCACAATAGATAATCACTATCAAGGCCACTATTCCCAACACCGCAGCACTGTAGTTGCCAAACTTCAGCCGTTCGCAGCCAAATAACACCAAGCAACTGCCGAGCATAAACTCAAAAACACGGGCAGTAAAAAAGTAGTAGCTTTTTTCTGGAAACAACTCGGAAAGATAGAGCGACAACGCCAGCATACCTAACGCGATAACCAACGCAATAATTTTAATCGCATTGTCGGCAAAGTAACGACTCAGCAGCACCATCGTCAACGGTAATACAAGATACCACTGCCATTCAATCGATAATGACCAGGTATGTAGCAGCAATAAATATGCTGTGTTTGGTGCGGCATATCCGGTAGTGGCGCGTGCAAAATAGTGATTCGAGTGAAATAACGAGCTATATTTAGCACTTTTTATGTAGTCAAGCAGATCGGAAGGTAAATAGAAAAACAGCGCCAGCAGTAAAGTGAATAATAGCACCGTGAGCAACGCCGGTTGCAAACGCCATAGACGCCGCAGATAGAATTGAGACAGTGAAAACTTGTTCTGCTGAATTGCGCTGCGAATAATTGAGGTAATAAGGAAACCGGAAATAACGAAAAAGATGTCTACCCCAATGAAGCCTGAAGGAAATAGGGCAAACCCAGCATGGAAAAACAGTACCAGCAGTATAGCGATGGCTCGCAACCCATCGATGTCTGAACGATAACCCATTAAATAACCCTGTCAATAGGCACAATCACCATGTGCCAACAAAAAATGCCAATCGCGGCGCATTCTAACGGTTATTTTTGACATGTCTACCGTTGTGAGCCATAGCAAACTCAACTCAATCATTATCAAACAAATAAGAACTGAACAAGGCAGCGATGTCACTGCCTGTTTCAGCAGGATGATGCCCACACTCCAGCGCTCAATCGCCTACGAAACCAGCGGCGCGCAGTAGCGCAAATCTGCATCTAACTGCGTTGTCGGTTACCGGCACCGATTCGGTGCCTGGCAGCATTTTTCGCTCAATTTAACGCTCAGCGGCTGCGTTAAGTGGGTTTGGTTAAACCGCTCTAACGATGTAGTTAAAGGCGATATTGCGGGGCCGGGTTTCCACTGCGGCCTTGAATCCTGCGCGAGACACTGACATCGAGCCTTCCCATGCCCCACCGATTCCTAATCCGTTTATACCATCGCTAGCCGGCCATGGCGCGGTCCACTGGGTGGAAACAAAAGCACTCCATACTGGCATACCATTCGTCGCTGTCATGATGCCAATGCCATCATCTTGCCGGCTCAATAGCCCTCTATTCCTATCTACACCTCGCGTATCATCCCAACCACGGATAAATTCGCCGCGCAGATCAGGAAGCACGCCTGAAGGGTAAGCATCAGCCAATAACGGGTATTTGGTTTTATCAAACGCAGCACCGTTACACTTGAGCCAACCACCAGGTGGATACGGTTTTGGCCATGGCAGTGGAACACCAACTGGATTGCTATTATAAAGATAATTCGACAGCCAGCCGCCCCATAGCGTACCGTAGATATTGCCATCGACTTCCAACCACGCCTTGCCACCCCCTGAGTGAACTCTTCCCCCAGCAGTGAAAGCCTGCGTCGCCTTAACTTCTCGTGTTTCACGATCCACACAGAGAGCAACCGCTGCATTCTTCTGCTTGCTAGAGTATGTCACAACACGGAAATCACCATTAGCATCGATATCTAAAAAGGCTGCCCGCTCACTCTCCTTGTCGTGAAAATTAATCTCGCCCCCCTCAGCAGAACCCGCTGGCGGATAAACGACCACGCCCTTGACCAATAATCCCCCCGCCAATTCGACCAGCGGATCTTTGCTGCTAATTAAATCTTGTATTGCCGTTTTGACTGCTTTTGGTGTCGCAGCTTTGGTTTCATCATTGCTATCAATGGCATTGCTGAGCTGCACAAACCCTTTGGCGGTTAGCGTGGCATCGGGGTGGTTGCGCGATTGCGCATGTGCCGTTATTGCCTGGTCAACATAATGGCGGCTCGCCAGTACCACCGCTGGATCAATTTTTAGTGTGATATTTTCCGTGCTGTTTACCAGCAGGAGCATCCGCACCGCTTGCACGCGGGCGCTACCTTCTTGCAACTGCGGTTTGTAGGTTTCTGGGCAGTTGGCGATGGCGATCAGGTTGCCTTGCTGGTCGAACAGGCCAATTTCACGCAGCCACCATCCGCCCACGCTTTCTGGGATCACCAGTTCGGCAATAATCTGGTTGCTGTTTTTCGGGTCGATGGTGAGGGTATTCACTGGCGCGCGGAAAACTTCACCAATCAAGGCGGTTTGGCTGGGTTGCGGCTGGGTCGGCTTGCCACCACCATCGCCGATCGCCATTTCAGTGATTGCCAGTTGCTCACCTAATGCGGCGGCATTGGCCAGTTTTGCTGCACCCAAATCAGTCAGGGTGGCATAGTATTTTACAGTCATAACACTCTCATAGTTGCAGTTTAACCTGGCTACTGACTAGGGCATGTAGCAGGTTGGGGTGATAGCGCCAGCTCTCTTGCAGGCGCAGGAATTCAGCACAAAATTCACTACAGAAGAATTTGTCATCTCGCCCACGTTGCAACAGCACGAAGCCAATCGCACCCAGCAGGTCGTAGTGCAGCGCACGGTGGTAATGGAAAAACTCCTCGACACTTTCAGCACGGGCGCTGATCGGAACCAAATCCCACTTTTCTGCTGGCAGCGGCATCACTTTGCAACGCACGCCTTTATCGCGTATCGAGGCGGAGTAGCAGCGATATTCACCATTGGCTAACTCCACCACCAATTCACAATGTGAATAGATGCCACGTGTGACTTTGCGCGTTACCCAGTCAGCGAGCCAGGCGACGCTGCGTGGTGCGGCAATCCCTTTGTAGAAAGCTAAATAGACTTGGCTCATACCTGCCAACCTTGTTGATAGTCGTAGTTGATCACGGCCGCTAGTTCAGTCAGTAGCTCAACGGCAGCAATGTGCTGCTGGGCGGCTGCGAACAGTCGCATGTCGTGGGCGATCGTTTCTGCTTCAAAGCGTGCAGCAATTTCGTTGGTTAATTCAATCAGCCCGTTATTTTTGCTCTGCCACATCAACCCTGCTGGAATTTGCCCTGCCTGGCCCATTTTGCACAGTGTCGTTTGTTGAATACGACTCGCGGTATCACTATGGAAATGGTGGCCATCAATCACGATGTAATCAGCGGTAAGGTGATCACGATGCGCTTTAATTTCAGCAATTTTCGCCTGTTGTGCCGTGGCGAGGTTCGCTTGCCACTGTTTGCCATCCCAATGCATAAAGGGGTAAGGCGGTTTCACTAACGTCAAATTATCTGGCAGTGCGCCCAGTTGGTTAAACTGCAATTGGCAGCCGCTGGCGGTATCAAATACCGCTTTGCCCCGGTGATCTTCGAGCGCCTGCCAAGTTTCACCATCAAAACGCAATAACAAACCTGGTGGGCACGCTGCCGGTGTCACTAAGGTGCAATTGGCGGGTAACTCGGCATTGGGTGCCAAATAGATTTCGCTACTACCGATATATTCGCCGCTATCTTCGGCATAATTAAACACCCGTAAGGTGCGTGCTTGTTCAGAAGGAGTAAATTGACTCATGCCAGCCTCACGATGTAGTTAAAGGCAATATTTTTGACGGTGTTCTCGCTATTACCGCTCGCGTCAACGGTAACGTTATGACTGTGGCTACCCAATACAATGGTGTGATTGTGGCTACCCAGCGCAATGCTATGTGTGTGGGCACCTATTGCCACTGAGTGGGCGTGGTGCCCTTCTGTGCTGGTTTTGAACTTGTAGTTGTCGCCATCTTCCTTTCCTGAACCTTGGTTATTACGCGTACCGTCATAATAACCATAGCGTCCACCACTGCGTTCTCCCCAAGCACTATCATGGAAGTGAGCACCAGTGGCATTGGTCGATTTGGTTCCGTAATCAAAGGCGGTGGTATTTTTGCTGCCCAGATCTTTCGCGAGGGTGGTTTTACTGCCCAAATCGGTGCTGTTGGCACTGGCGCTGTGGCTATGCGATTTAATGCCATCTTGTTCCTGGCTTAACACGGCTCGGCCACTGGCTGGCGTGCCTTTGATCATCCAACCACGCATATCTGGCAATACGCCGCTAGGGTACGCCTGTGCCAGTTTTGGGTAACGCGCTTTGTCAAATGTCTGCCCGACCATCAGGGCGTAACCACTCGGGATGGTGTTTGATGGCCAAGGGATCGGCATGCCGACCGGGCAGCTTTCCGCCTGTTTCAATGCTTTCGGCGTGGCGGCTTTGGTTTCATCATCACTGTCAGTGGCATTGCTTAACTGCACAAACCCTTTTGCCGTCAGGGTCGCATCCGGGTGGTTGCGCGATTCGGCATGTTGATTCAGTGCATCAGCCAAATATTCGCGCGTTGCCAACACGAGCGTCGGGTCAACTTTTAGCGTGATCGCCTCGGTGCTGCTGACAATCAGCACCATGCGTACTACTTGCACCCGGCCATTACCCTCTTGCAACTGGGGTTTATAGGTTTCGGCGCAGTTGGCTACTGCAATCAGCTCGCCCTGTTTGTCAAACAGGCCAATTTCGCGGATCCACCATCCGCCGACATTTTCCGGGATGATTTGCTCGGCAATAATCTGGTTGCTGTTTTTTTCATCGGTAATCAGGCTATTTAATGGCGCCCGACGCACTTCATTGACTAATTTAGTCTGTGCGGCATTCGGCGTCGGTAATTGGCCATTGCCATCACCGACCGCCATATGGGTAATTTCTAGCGGTTGTTCCCGTGCCGTTGCCTGGGCCAGCTTTTCCGCTCCGCGCTGGGTTAATAGGGTGTAATATTTTGGTGCCACTCTGCTCTCCGTGGAATTTAGCTATTGGGTTATGGCTGCCAACCAGTCTTATAATCGTATTCACTCACAGCTTGTAACTCGCGCAATGCCTCAACGGCAGCAATGTGCCGCTGGGCGTTCGCGAACAAGCGCATATCGTGAGCAATGGTTTCCGACTCAAACCGTGCAGCAATTTGGTTAGTTAATTCAATTAATCCATTATTTTTGCTCTGCCACATCAAGCCTGCTGGAATTTGCCCTGCCTGGCCCATTTTGCACAGTGTTGCTTGTTGAATACGACTAGCGGTATCACTATGAAAATGGTGCTCATCGATAATGATGTAATCAGCCGTTAGCTGGTCACGATATTTTTTTATTTCCTCTATTTTTTTCTGTTGCTCACTCTCTAGCGTGATCAAACTAACAATTTTCTCTCCATCCCATCCCCAATTACCGTCAATTGCTAATCCCTGTGGCACCTTATCCGCTTCAACTTCAAACACTGACATATTGATTGGCCATAAAGTAGAAACATCATGATGACATGCAACTATTTTTTGTTGATCGCCAACACAAATCTTTAGTGTTTCCGGAGAGAATTTTTCCTGTGCCTGATACCAATCAATGCCATTTTCATCTTGTAAATAGACCACGCCAGATATAGCGGTTTCTGGTTGGTAAAAAGTTAAATTAATTAATTGCATTATCATCTCCTTTAAATTGACACCACAGTATACCAGCTACCATTAATTAGTTTTTGCAGTGGACGACGGTAGATTGTCTCTATATGTTGGCCTCCATCCGAATTATGTACCCCTGTTATTACGTATCCAGCCGCATCAGAATATCCAGGCCCATACCACGTTGGCGAGCTCTCAACTGCACCTAACCGAATATCCTGTAAACCTCTAGAGTTGAGATAATTACTCAACCACCCGCCCCACAGCGTGCCGTAGATATTGCCATCAGGATGGAGTGATGCCCCTCCCGCAGCTAACGCTTTTGGTGCATAGAAGTTACCGTTTTTATGGAATACATAATCACCGCCACCATCAGCACCGTTATTTAACCTAACACCATCACCGCCTTTATCTTTATAGAGATACATCCGTACCGATTCATTGGCATTTTTAAAGATAATATGGCGGCGTGCATCAGACTTCAGCGTGATATCGCCACCAACACCGACATGGTGGCCAAACCACACATTGCCGGTCTTTATATCCGCAGCGAAAGGACGCAGGTTGTTCCAACTTCCGATTTGATCTTTCGCATTGGTAAATAACAGGTAATAGTTGCTGCCGTCGTTACGCCAAAAAGCACCATAATCACCGGCAGCGATACGCCAATTATTTACTGTGTAAGAAACCAACTCACCGTCGACACGATCACCGCTCTGGTTTAGGTAATACTTGTCCAGTTCCAGGTTGGCGCGTGCTGCTGCTTTATCTGACAAATCGCCAAGGTTCTGTGCCTGTTTGAGGCTGCTGTCAGCCACGGTTTTTAGCGCTTTCGGCGTAGCTGCTTTGGTTTCATCATTGCTATCAATGGCATTGCTGAGCTGCACAAACCCTTTGGCGGTTAGCGTGGCATCCGGGTGGTTACGAGACTGTTCATGCGTGCTGAGCGCGTTATCCAGCGATTCACGGTTGGCCAATACCGTTGTCGGGTCAGTTTTTAGCGTGATCGCTTCAGTGCTGCTGACAATCAGCACCATGCGTACCACTTGCACCCGACCAGTGCCCTCTTGCAACTGGGGTTTATAGGTTTCGGCGCAGTTGGCTACCGCAATCAGTTCGCCCTGTTTGTCAAACAGGCCAATTTCGCGCATCCACCATCCACCGACATTTTCCGGGATGATTTGCTCGGCAATAATCTGGTTGCTGTTTTTTTCATCGGTGATCAGGCTATTTAATGGCGCCCGACGCACTTCATTGATTAATTTAGTCTGTGCAGCATTCGGCGTCGGTAATTGGCCGTTGCCATCACCAACTGCCATATGGGTAATTTCCAGCGGTTGTTCCTGTGCCGTTGCCTGAGCCAGCTTTTCCGCTCCGCGTAATGTGAGTAGGGTGTAATATTTGGTCGCCATCTGGCACTCTCCTGTTTTAAGCGGCTCGCACGATGTAGCTAAAGGCAATATTGCGTGGGCGGGTCGATATCCAACTCACTGAGTTCTTGTAAAAATAACAATGTGATGTTCCCATGACGGCATTGTCTAACCGATATGGTTCTAACTTAGCGACAAGTGAGCCAAAGCTATCAGCCGCTCCCGCAGGAGTAATCAATGTACGGCTATCAGCATCACTGGACCATATTCCTACCGGTACGGACTGATCATGCGAATCCCCCCCGCCAGCATCAGCCGTTGCCATGCGGATCTGTGTTGGTTGCTGTAGGCTCAACAGGCTCCTATCTTTATCCACTCCGCGTGCATCATCCCAACCACGGATAAATTCACCACGCAGATCCGGCAGTTTGCCGCTCGGGTAGGCGGCGGCCAGTAGCGGGTATTTGACTTTGTCGAAGCTGGCGCCGTTGCATTTAAACCAGCCAGCCGGTGGGGTGGCTTGTGGCCAAGGTATCGGAGCACCTACCGGCAGTAGGTTGGCGCTGATACCCAAATTTTCCACTGCGGCCGCTTTGTCTGGCAGATCCGCGAGGTTTTTCGCCAGTTTGAGGGTGCTATCCGCGACTGTTTTTACCGCTTTCGGCGTGGCGGCTAACGTTTCACTGTTGCTGTCAACCGCGCTGCTCAGTTGCACAAATCCTTTGGCATTCAGTGTGCCATCCGGGTGATTGCGCGATTGCGCATGGGTGTGGATTGCCAGGTCAACAAACTGGCGCGTTGCCAGTACCACGGACGGATCAATCAGCAGTGTCACTGCTTCGCTGTTGCTGATCGCCAGTATCATGCGTACCGATTGCACCCGTGCGCTGCCCTCTTGCAGTTGCGGTTTATAGGTTTCACCACAGTTGGCGACCGCAATCAGTACTCCTTGGTCGTCAAACAGGCCAATTTCACGCAGCCACCATCCACCGATGTTTTCTGGGATCACCAGTTCGGCAATCAGTTGGTTGGCGTTGTTGGGGTCAATGCTCAGGTTATTGAGCGGAGCGCGATAAACTTCATGCACCAGGGCGCGTTGCGCTGGGTTTGGTTGCACGGCACTGCCGTTGCCATCACCAACTGCCATGGTGCTGATGGCGATTTGTTCACCCAGGGCGGTGGCGTTAGCCAGTTTGGCTTCACCCAAGCTGGTCAGTAGAGCGTAAAATTGCGTTTGCACGTGCTGATCTCCAAATGGTTAAACTGTCGGTACGGTCGGCCAGTTGATCTCTGGGGCGTTCGCGAGCGATAGCCCCTGTAGTGCTTTGATGTAACCTAGCCAGGCGATCAGTCTGGTTTTGTCTTCTTCGCTGATGATGTTGAGCTGCATTTCGCTTTGCCATAGGCTGATGGTGGCGCGTGCCGTGGCCAGTAGCTCACTCTGCTGCTGTTTGGCAGCGGCCAGTTGTGCCGCGTGCTGCTGCTCCAGTGAGGTGACCCATTGGCCATCTTGCCACTGGTCAAAGGGGGTGGCCGGTGCCAGTAAGGTGGTGTCTGGCGGGTAGTCGCCCAAGGCAGTGATGGTCAGCGCTTCGCCGTTGGCGGTGTGGTAGACCGTTTCGCCACGGTGGTCGGCAACGCTCTGCCAGCCGCTGTTGTCAGCCGTGCGCACTATCGCTTGCCCGGCTTCAGGCTGGGGGGGGGCATCCAGGTAGCTGTATGCCGGTAAGCCCACTCCCTGTTCCAGGTACTCTTCTGAAGGCGCTAGGTATTCACGCTGTTGCGGTTCGATGTTGTAGACCGTCAGCCAACCAGCAACCGTTGCCAAGCCGTTGTTATCCAGTTGTGTACGTGGTTGATTCATTAGGCTGCTCTCACGATGTAGTTAAAGGCGATATTGCGTGGGCGGGTTTCATTGCCGCCGCTGTTATTGGTAAAATATCGATTATCGCGATAGATGGAGTTACCGTTCTCGCCTTGCCAAGCATTATCTGAACTGACAATCCGATCCCCACTTTTGTCATTGATTATAAAAGCATTAATATTAATCACGTCGGCTGTAGAGACGGTGTGATGGTGTTCTTTGAAAGCATCTCCTTGCCAACTCAACAGTCCCCGACCTTTATCCACTCCGCGTGCATCATCCCAGCCGCGAATAAATTCACCACGCAGATCCGGCAGTTTGCCACTGGGGTAGGCGGCGGCCAGTAGTGGGTATTTGGCTTTGTCGAAGCTGGCGCCGTTGCATTTGAACCAGCCGGCCGGTGGGGTGGCTTGTGGCCACGGTAGCGGTAAGCCGACCGGGATGTACTGGTTGATGTCGGCAGTGCGCAGGTAGGGCTGTAGCCGTTCATCCACGTAGCTGCGCGGGGCCAATACTACCGCCGGGTCAATTTTCAGTGTCACGGCTTCGGTGCTGCTGACCACCAGTAACATGCGGATGATTTGGCTGCGTCCGCTGCCATCTTCCAGTTTAGGTTTGTAGGTTTCGGCACAGTTGGCGACGGCAATCAGTGCGCCCTGTTTGTCAAATAGGCCAATTTCACGGATCCACCATCCGCCAATGTTTTCTGGGATCACCAGTTCGGCAATCAGTTGGTTGGCGTTGTTGCTATCCACCGTCAGGCGGTTCAACTCTGCGCGGTAAACTTGGCGCACCAGGGCGGTTTGTGCCGCGTTGGGTGTGGGTAAGCTGCCTTCGCCGTCACCGAGCGCCATTTGGCTCAGTTCCAGGGTTTGGCCGTTAGCGCTGGCTTTGGCCAGTTTTTCCGTGCCCACGCGGGTGAGCACTCCTCGATATTTAGTCACCAATTGCGACCTCCAGGGTATCTATGAAATGGATGGCTGCCGCGTGGTAATCCGCGCTTGCGACAGCGACAGTGTTCGGGGTGTAGCGGCTGGCCACTTCCAGCGTGTCAATCAGGTGTAGTGCAGCTCCGGCATAGCCGTTACCGTCTACCGCGATCGCTTCAGCAAAATAGGGGTAGGTGGTGAGTGTGTCGCCGCAATAGCAGGCACCGCCGCTGTAGAAGTGGCCGCTGGTTTGTAGCTGTAGCGAGAGTCTTAACAGGTGGCGGCTGCACGGTTTTACGCTGTCAATCAGCCGTTCCAGCTCTAGGTAGCTCTCTTCATTAATACCTTGCTCTTGTACGCCAATTTCCAGCGTGAAGGTGCCGGGGGCGCTGTCGATTTGCCACCATTCGTTGATGCGCAGGAAGAAGCCGAACGGCTCTACCACGCGACGCAGTGCGCCGGTGGTGCCTTTGTAGCGGTGCAGGTAAAATGCATCGGCGATCGCTTGGCGTTTGGTGGCTTCTGGCCACTTTTCATCCCAGCGGTCAACCGAGAATGCCCAGGCTAAGTAGGGCAGCAGTTCCACACGGCAGCTCAACGGGCTCCATAGCTGGCGCAGTGGCACCGGTACTTCGCCCAATGATGCCGCCACCCGTGCTGCAACGCGCTCAAGCTGTGTGGCGTTGGGTGGCAACAGTTCGCTATGCATCGTATCCCCCTACCTCAATCTGGTAGTTGGTGCAGTAGGAGGCTTGTTGGAGATTAAGAACGATGTCGGCCTGTGGTTGGCGTAACTCTACCCGCTGTACCCCTTCAACATGCAGTGCGGCGTAGATCGCCGATAGGCGAATGTCGCGCCCGAGGCGGTTTTGTGCCGCAATGTATGCCTGTAATTTCTGTTCCGACGCTTGGCGCACCGGTTCTGCTTCTGGACCTGGGTAGATGTAAAGGGTGGCATCAATCTGGTAGGGGATGATTTCCGCCGATTGTACTGTGACGCGGTCAGCCACTGGGCGTACCTGTTCGTCGTTTAGTGCCGCTGCGACCACCGCCAGCAGGTCTTCGTCGGCGCTGCCGTCGCCATCACGCGCCAGTACCGAGATGGTGACGCTGGCCGGTGATGGGCTGACCGCCGAGATGTCGGCAACGCGCCCGTCGGCGCTGCGTCCCCAGAATTCATAGGCCGCTGTAGGCCCGGCGACGCTTAGCCCTTCAAAGGCCTGTTGGGTGCGGGTGCGTAGGTCGGCGTCCGATTCCAGTTCTGCCGGTGTCGGCGGAATGGTGCGGTCGTTCGCTTCTTTGATGATCAGGCGTTCGATGTTGAAGTTGGCAGCCAGGTTGTCGAGATCACTGTCGCCTGCGTAGGCAAGCATCACCGCGCGTGCCGCTTCGTTCACCCGTTGGCGCAGTAGCAGTTCACGGTAGCAGTTCTCTTCCAGTAGCATGGTGAGCGGTTCAGACTCCAGTTCCAGAGTGCGGGCAATCTCTTGCCGTTCACTCTCTGGGTAGAGGGCGATCAGGCCAGCTTTACGCTCTGCCAGTAGTCTTTCAAATTCCAGGGGTTCAACCACTACCGGTGGTGGCAATTGTGATAAATCTATCGTTCCGCTCATTCCTGACCTCTTAAAGTGATATCGGCGTTAAATGGCTGTTGAGTGTCAATGCGTTTGCCTTGAATGGTGGCAATCAGTTGGCCTGCTGTGGGTGAATCTAGGGTGATGTGGCTGAGCAGTAGCCGTGGTTCCCACAGGTAGAGCGCGTTGTAAATCGCCGACATGATGCGTAAGCGTGTTACGCTGCTTTCCAGCGGTTGGTCAATCAGCTCAAATAGCTGTGAGCCATAGTTGCGGCGCATGACGCGCGAGCCAATCGGCGTTAGCAGGATGTTGCGGATTGACTGTGCGATGTGGTGTTCGTCGGTGATGCTCTTTCCGGTGTTGTCGTGCATTCCCCGGTAGCGTGCGTTGCTCATCTCGGGCCTCCTGTGGATTGGTCGCCAGTTCTGACGCCACTGTGGATGTGGTTGTCGATCTGGACGCCGTTCGATCTGAAGCTGCCGCCACGGTGTTCGATGTTGCCACTCATGCTGCCGCCTTGTTGGACTTGCAGCGAGGCGGTGGTCAGGTTGTTGGTGCAGGTGACTTGTGGTGTGTCTAGCGTGATGCTTTGGCTGGCTTTCACTGTCACTTGTGGGCTTTCAACCAGTACGCTGTCGCTGGCTTTGACAATCACTTGCGGTACGATGGCGGTGATTGACTCGCTGGCGGTGATCTGCGCAGTTTTGATGCCGCTTACCGTCAAGCTGCTGCTGGCCGGATCGTATTCAATGCGCGCCCCATCCGGATGGAGGATGACGCTGCTGGTGCTTTTGCTGTCCGGCGGTAGTGCGTTGTAGCTGTAAAGGCTGCCGCCAATAAAGGCCGTTTCCATTTCGCCACACAGGCAAGCAATCCACACTTGTTCACCGACGGTCGGCGCCCACCAGGTGACCGCTGCACCCGCACGCGGTACCGACCAGCGGATCCAGTCAGTCTGGTTACCGCCGCACGCTACGCGGGCAAGGTAGCGCCCGTGGTCGACTTCCAGCACGGTGCCAATGCGAAATAGGTTGCAGATAAGACGATAAAGTTCGTTTAAATTCATAATGCTGACTGTTTTCCGAGGTGCTGATTACCCTGTTCGGTTTGAGGTTCCGCGCATTAGGGAGAAGGCGCTTTTCAGCTCGTGAATAATGCTGTGAGTATCAGCAGTCAGCCATCGGCATACAATGAAGCGGTATTGTGTGCTGTGGCTGACAATCGGTTGTCACCGCCAAGCGGCAGTTAGCCTGTGTGCGGATATGTTGCTGAAGGCGTGTGTGAACCGCAGCCAGCTCAGCAGCTGACCGGCGGTCAACGCGGTTGGTTAACCGCTTAGGGGTAGTCGATTGGGATCAGTTTGCCATCTTCTCGGCGCCAGGCTTCACCGGTGAATTTGTCGACAAATACCAGTGACCAGATGCCCAGTTGCTCTTGCTCGCGCGCTTTGACGTGGTGGGTGATGAGCAATTGTTCGTCTTGGCGTACCACGCTGACCAGTTCATCAACCGGAAAGCTGATTTTTAGGTTGCTTAGGTTGTTGTCCAGCGTTTCACAGCTAAAACGTAGCCCGTTGCGTTGCTGCTCTGGGTTCAGTAGTAATTCCGGTTGATGCAGGCTCGCCCAGGCCAGGATCGGCACGCTGAGGCTATCAAGATGCAGTGGGCAAGCGCGCACTTCCACTTCGATGTTGTAGTGGTAGCGGAAGGTGACCGGCTCAAAACCGGTGTTGACAATTTCGCCCTGCTGAAAGCTGACGCTAAGCTGCTCGGGATGTTGACGCAGCCACGGCGCATATTCAATCAGGCTTTGACGCAGTAGTTCAGGTTTTAACACTATTTTATCTCCGCAGACTGGATGGTGTTGTAGGCGGCCTGGCAAGCTAATCCTCTCGCTCGAGCTTCATCAGCTGCTCTTGCCATTTCGCCCGCTCGCTGGTCAGCGCTTCTAAACAGCTCGGCAAGCAGTTCGCTGCCGCTGGTTTTTGTTTGGCCTGCTCCGGCAGTTCCGGCAGCGCAGGCGCGTTCACGCTCGGCCAGTTTCCTGGCGAGTCTGTCGGCGTGCTGGTGCAGCCCACGAGAAGCAGCGTGAGCGCGATCAGCATCTTGTTGTACCGCACTAATCTGTTGGTTGGCCTGTTGTCTAATTTCATCGATCTCACCTTGTCGCCGCTGTTCTTCGATTCGTGCCTCAAGCAGCCGTTGACTGTGTGCCTTGGCGTCGGCTTCGTCACGCTCGGCCCACTTCAGTTTCCAGGCCGCTTCGGTGCGTTTTGCCCCCATTAATGAGCCACTGGTAAACACCACGCCCAACAGGATGATGACAGCAAAATTGAGCCAGTAACGTTGTAGCAGCGCGAGTATCATGTTGGGTAGTTCCGGTGGGATAGTTGGAAGTGCGGGCCGTCTTTCAGCGTTTGCCAATCGCCGCCCCACTCAAGCGATATTCCCAGTTCGCTGGCTGCCTGTTTGAAGGCGTTGGCGATCTGCTGATAGCAGCGCCACTCCCAGCTCACGTTGTTGCCGAGATAAGCCACCACATCCAGCGCGTGGCCGGTCAAGTGGCGGCTGTTTAATGTCTGGCTTTTGCCTGTCGCCACCAGTTGCTGCTGGCGCTCGAGGCTGCGCACCCCTTCGGTGATGGCAAAATCGATTGGCGACAGTTGCAGTGCCAGCCTGGCAACGCGCACTAAGTCGCGATGAACGCCGCGTAGGTTGGTTTCACTGCGTGTGCTAAAGACAAAATTACTGCTCATCTTTTCCGCTCCTGGTGCGGCTTTCAATCAGGTTGGTGACTTTATCGCGTACTTTTTCCGCCCCCATAAAGCCGATCGAGGCGCCAATGAAAATCACTGAATCGGGTGGAAAATCAAAAAACTCCAAAGAACCGGCGACGGCCAGGGTTAAGATGCCGCAAGCCAGCGAACCGGTTGCCGTTTTCAGTAGCGATTTACCATCGTAGAGGCTCATTAGCGCGGAAATACTGAAAGCCGCACCAGCGGCAAAAAACATCGAATGGTGAACGCTAAACCATTTCATCAGTTGTGCCAGGAATCCTGGTGGTGTTTCGTGCATACTGTTTCTCTTACAACCTATCTCTGTAGGCGTTGTGTTGTTGATGGGGCTTCTGGACAGACCAGCACGAAATCGCTTGCGTTGTGCCATGTTGCGCACGTTTTCTGTGCCTCTCAGTGCCCAAATGGCAACTAAAATAGCCTTGCTGAGATCGGTGATTAATCCCATAGCTGCACGGTTTCCCGTTTGGTTGGTGATTGAATTTCTGGCATGTAAACCCGTTGCCCCGCCTGCAATAGCGGGTTATCGCTGATGCCTTTGTTGGCATTCAGTACCACTTCCGTGACGCCAACAGTGCGGCCGTAATAGCGCCAACAGAGCAGTTCGACCGTGTCGTTTTGTTGTGCTCTCACCTGCATGATTTCCCCACTTAGTTTCTGCTGTTATCTCAATGTCCATTGATTGCCGTTCTGGCAATACAGAAAAATCGTGTCATCGATATCACGGCAATACATTGAAGTTATTAAATCGGTTGTACTCTAAACAGTTCGGATTGCAGTGGCTCTGCAACGGGCGAGGCTCTGAATAGCGCCAAGTCACTGGATGCAGCCAACACCCATACAACGTGAAATGTGATGAATACAGATACCCAAACTACTTGATGTTGCAGCAGTTGGCAGAGGTCACTCCCCACAGGTTTCATCGGATCAGTGTTTGGGATGCGTTCGTAGCCAACCCCTAACAACCTCAAGTAGCCAGGGTATCGGGCATCATGATTGCGTTTAGCCGGAAAAGGTGCAAAGCGTTCACTGTGTTGGTGTTATGGGACACACGTTTCAGTGGCGCTTTGCCGCGTGACCTGTTCGGCTGCCGCCAAGTCTGGCGCTCGTGGTTGCCGTTGCCGGTGTGAAGGTGCGCAAAAGTCGTTCTTTTCCCTCTCAGCCATCGCACCGTCGTGGTTTGGCCACGTACAGTTATTGACAGAACTCCAAGCAGCGGCTGCGCCGCCTGGAAGGTCAACAGCAACCCCAACTGCCTGACGTTTCGGTACAATTTTGTATTGGGTGGTGCGGGTGAAAATCAGTGAATCACTGCCCAGTTCCGGGCAGTAGACGCCCGTGATGCGCGCAACATCGTCACCATAGTCGTTACCGTTCGGTGTTATTTGGTAGTTGAGCCGTACGCGCAAATCTTTGCGCGCGACCAGTGGCCCACCCTGTGCGCTGACGTAGTGATCCCACGCGCCTTGGTTGGCTGCCTGGCGTGCCGGTTCCAGTTCTGGGTGCAACACCAGTTCACGATCGCCCAAACGACGCAGTTCGCGATAGACGGTGACCGGCGCGCCGCCAATTTGCTGAAACTGGCGGATCGCCCAGCGCGATGCCCAGGCACTGACGCGCTTCGACATCTGTTGTAAATCCTCGCCGGTTTCGTCGTCTTTTTCGCCTTCTAACGCGTAACCATCGATATTTTTTGAGATGTACTTCGCAATATAGCCAGTGGCACTGCCCTGTTTGCTGTCGATCGCCACCACTTGGCAACGGTTTTGCTGTGCGCCCGCTTCGTCACCATCCACCTCTAGCGCATAGCGACGGAATATTTCGCGTGCTGGTTCGATCTGCTCGCGCGCCATAAATAGCAATAAGTGCCAGTGTGGCGTGGCGTCGTGGTGCGGTTCGACCACGCGAAAACCAAACACCCGGATACCGGCACGTTTCCATGAAGCGCGAATTTTGGCCCAGACCGCGCAGAGGTATTGTTGCGTTTCACGCGGTGAAGCACCGTTGTATTTGTTGTTGCGGCGGCCATTATGCTGCATGGCGTGATAGCGCGAAGGGGCGGTTAAGGTGTAAAAATCCCCCGCCAAGCCCTGCTGTTGTGCCAATGCTTCAAAGCCGCGCATCCGCGTCATCAGTTCACGGCGGCGATTGGCCGGGTTGGCCACGCTGCCGCTCACTTTGTCGATCAGCGAGAGCCGTTCACCGGTTTGCTGGTCTTCCAGATCCATCGCCTTCAAATACGCTAGGTTGGCTCTTTTCTGTGCCAACCACTCCTGCAAACAGGGGGCGCTGCTGTAAGGATCGGCTTTTTTCTGCACATAACCGGTGGCAATCATCAGGTGTTCGCGCCAACGGGCATGGGTGCGCCGCAGGCGGTTCAGCCACCACTTGGCTGACTGCAAACGGCTGACTGCACGCAGCGCTTCATCTGCGTTCAGTTTCTGCTGGCAGTATGCCTGCCAGCCGGGGATCGCCATGTTGAGATGCTGTGCTAATGACGCGATACGGCCATAGCCCGACAGGGTGGCAAATTGCGCGCCATTGTGTGGCAATTGATGGTCAAACTCGCGCATAAATTCGCCAGTCAGCAAATCAGCCAAGGTGTAGGCCAGCCGTTTTAGCTCGCGTTTCCCCGCCCACAACAGGCGTTGGAGTTGATCGCGGATCGGCAGCAGTGCGGGCGGGGTGATGCCGGTTGGCAGGTAGTGCTGATTGATGGCGTCAATACGGCTCAGGACATAACGCTCGAAGCTGTTAACCAGCCAACGCTCCGCCGCTTGCTGGCTGTGTGCCTGGCGCTGCTCGAGTTGGCGAGCATAATAACGGCGGATGGCATGGGGCAGCGCGGCTAACCGGCGGCGTAGTCGTTGTGTGTGTGCGAACGGCTCTGGCTGTTGCAGTAATTCAGCAAGCTGGATCCGTTTACGGCGACCCTCTGGGGTGAGGTAACTAAAACCGCGTGCTGGCTGGTTCAGCGCACGCCCGATCGCCGGACGCGGTAGGTTCCAATGATAGCGATATTGGCCAGGTTGGCGGGTTGCGCCCTGCTGTGGGCGCGCTGTCGAGGTTTCGCTGCTCATCTGGCCGCCGACTTATAACATCGGTTCTTTGTCGGCGGTCAGGCGCTGCCAGAGTTCAGAGACGTAACTGGCTTGATGCACGGCATCATCCAATGCGTTATGACGCGTACCGCTAAAGGGGCGTTGCTGTTTCGGATCGCACCCCAACACGCGGCCCATCTCAACCAGTGTGCGCACATCCAGATCTCGCCACCAATGCCATGGCGCACTGATCCCGGCACGCGCGTAGGCAGCACGCAGCAACACGCAATCAAACGAAGCCCCATTACCCCAAACGCGCAGATGCTGCTGCCCTTTTGGTTGCTGGTGATCGGCAATAAACTGGTTTAACGCCGTCAATGCTGTGCTGATTGGCATCGCTTGCTGCTGCAACAGCGCAGCCCGTGCCTCGCCGCTCTGCTTCAGCCACCACTTGATGGTATCAGCATCCGGTAACGCCCCCAGTTGCATATCGCTGGCGAAATCGATACTGGTATAAAAACGCCCACCGGTGCAGCCGCTGGAAGGCTCAAAAAATACCGCGCCGATTGCTGCTAACGGTGCGTTGCTGCTGGTGCCTAACGTTTCCAGATCAATCATTAAGTGATTCATCACAGTGACACCCCATACGGCGAGTACGGCACTCGGCGCTGTAGCGCATCCAGGCAGTGCTGGCGCAACTCATGGACGAAATTAAGCGTAATGTTGCCATCGGCTGCCAAGGTGAATTCACCATCACGACGAGTTTTGATCGTCAGCCCCTCGGCCTCTATTGCCGGTAATACCACATGCAAAATAAAGCAATATTGTTCGTAATGAGTCATGGCCATTTACCTATTTACAGGGTGTGTTAATCCGCCACCTGAAATAATCAGGCAGGAAAATAAAAATGACTTTCAGCGGGAGTTTATTTGGAAACTTTATTTAAAAACTTTTTTAAAAATCCAGTCAGCACCGACAATCCTGTTTGGCGTTCTATTTTATCAGGCTTATCTATTTTAGTGCCGGCAGTAATAATGCTGTGCGCTAAATTGGGCTTCGCGATCCGGCCTTGTGGCAGGGCGGGATTCCACTTTGCATATAATTTAACCAAACATCAATTCGCTACGAAAATCAGCAGACCAGGCGGCCCGTCTACGCTTTGAGGCGATACTGTCTTTCAGTCCGGTATGTTGTTTGATAAC
>NZ_SBEF01000041.1 GCF_004011885.1 Serratia microhaemolytica
ATGGCCGCATCCGCGTGCAGTTCCGTTGGGATCGCTACGGCAACAACGACGACCACAGCTCATGCTGGATCCGCGTCAGCCAACCGTGGGCAGGACAAGGCTGGGGCATGATCGCCATCCCGCGCGTCGGTCAGGAAGTGGTGATCCACTTCCTGCACGGCGACCCGGATCAACCGATGGTCACTGGCCGCACCTACCACGCGGTCAACCGCGCCGCGTTAAAACTGCCGATGGCAAAAACCCAGATGGTATTGCGCAGCAAAACCCACAAAGGCGAAGGCTACAACGAACTGCGCTTTGAAGATGCCAAAGGCAGGGAAGGCCTGTTCCTGCGTGCCCAGCGCGACATGACCACCCAAGTGCTGAACAACCGCGTCACCGAAGTCGGCGCTAACCACATCGAAACGGTGCAACAAAATCAGCAAATTGAAATTGGCCAACATTATCATTTCACCGCGCACGGCAACCACACCCTGACGGTTCAGGGTGATCAACACACCGAGATCAACGGCCAACAGCAACGCACGGTACAACAAGTGCTGGAACTGGCCTCGGCGCGTGGCATTCGGCTGGAGAGCGGCGCATCGGCACTGGAACTGCACGCCGATGGGCGTATCAGCCTACACGGCAAAAACTTCAACCTCTATGCCACACACAACGGCCAGATCACCGCCAGCCAAGCGCTCGATCTCAACGATGAACAGCAGCTTGCCGAAGCCAGCCAATGGATAAAAAATGCGTTGATTGGCCAGCCATTAACGGTCGAAACCGGCGCCAATATCACACCGGAAGCGGCCGCCACGGCAAACACCACAACGGACGGCGAGCACAACCGCACTGAACCGGCACTGAGCACACTCAACAGCGCAGCGGTGGGGCGATTACTGGCCGCCGGAGCGCTGTATCACCAAAACCCAGAGACCTTTGCCACTATCGCCGAACAGTTGGGCGGCGAAGCGCTAAACGCCTATCACGCTGATTACCAAGATCCGAGTTCGAAAGAGTTAATCGGCCAGCTCTCAACCTTGACCGATTTTGTCCCAGTGGTCGGTGATATTAAAGGTTTTGCCGAAGCGGAAGACACACTCGATTTTCTCGCCGCCGCCATCGGCGTGATCCCAGTCGTCGGCGACGCTGCTGGCAAAGCGCTGAAAGCAGCAAAACAAGCACTGAAAAAAGGCAATGTCGCCGGGGCGTCGAAGTTGATTAATCAGGCCAGTGAGGAGGTTTCGGCAAGAGCACCAACAGGGCATCAAGGTAAACCAATCAATATTATTGATGGCACGAATAAGCCGACAACCATTAATGATCGTACATTTTCTGGACATTCATTAGACAGAATGCAAAAACAGGGTATTACTCCGTAAACATCGGTAATAGCACGGCGAACTCACATTGATGTGCTATTACAAACCAGCAAAAATGCTCTATTTATAACCAGAAAAGCAAGATAATGTTTTTTGCAAAAAGAAAAAATATATGTATAATTGTTTCTTCTTTGTAAAAAAAGTGAGCAAAAAGTATGTCATATGTTAACGACATGGTTGTTGAATTTCAAAATAGACCCAAATGTAGTACTTCACAAAAAAGTAAACACTCCAATATCACTCGGCTAGTATTTGATGAACATCAATCCGACATCCTAGAGATAGCAGCTATTGATATTGCACGACTTGGTGGACCACAAATGCCTGGGGCTCAACTGACAGCAAAATGTTGTGCGAAAGAAATCACAGCCACCTTCAATAATGAGCAACTAGAAATTGCCCGTGGCTTTGCTACAGGCAGATTGCCTCTAGTGATTTTCGAAGGAATGATAGGGATAAAGGACGACACTATTCCACAAGCTTTACCAGCGCTTTCGGATCTTGAAAAGGAATTCGATTGCCTACGACTGGCTTCCCGTAACCAAATTTTATTGCATCTCGTTGGGCATCAAGCATTCGCCTATGACATAGATAATAATGGTCAAATCACACGACTAGTTGGAAATTTTAAAGGGGGGGGGGAAACCAAGATTGAAAATGAATCTGAAATAGAGAATGTTGAACTTAGCTCGCATTCAGGGCTTGCACTTGGTGCGCACACCGAGGCACCTTATCATTGTGCCATAAGAGCAGTAGACAATCACTCTCCGGCACCATCCGCTCTTATCTTAAGTGCTCGTTGGAATCCTTTGAATGAGCCAACCTCAATCATTCCAATGATTCAGGTAATTGAAAATATTGGAAAAGAAGGCTGTCTAGCACTTACCTTAAAAGTATTCAAATTCAGTCGCAGTGATTCCTTTGTGTCAGGAAAAGGAGAAGGAGCCGACGGAGTTTCAATTCTGGAATTCGATAACAACGGAAATTTTGCATTAAGATATAACTCCTATCGTTTTTCTTTATGTGAGGATGCACCTGTTTCTGCCGAGATCGCATTCGAACTTTTGAAGCAAGAAATAGCCCTAAGTGATATCGTTGGTGTTTCACTACAACCAAACAACGCTGTGGTAATAAATAACACTACCGCTTTACATTGCCGCGACGTGATTAAAGATAACCGCCGGCTACTCGTGCGTTTATTTGGTTATTCTGAAAATGCACAGCCCATCGTTCTTTCAGACGATCCACTCATCGTTCAAGGTTAATTAACACACACAGATTGCCATTCGACTGTGAAAACATTTCCATCTTAAAAAGGAGAATGCATTGATTGGAATTGAATCGGAGACACTATTAATACTAGGTTTCATAGCAATGCTCGCAGGATTTTTTGATGCTATTGCAGGTGGTGGTGGTTTAATCACTCTACCTGCATTACTTCTGTCGGGGCTAGATCCCGTTTCAGCGATTGCTACCAACAAGCTACAAGCTGCATCAGCCACTGTTTCTGCTACTGCTGCTTTTGCTCGTAAGCGTTTAATCGAATGGCGGTCTGGTTGGCCTATTGCATTGATGGCCTTCATAGGTGGGGGAGTTGGTGCTTTATCGGTAAGCCTTTTGTCGAAATCAACACTGGAAGCCTGTGTTCCTGTGCTGTTGATCATCACTGCTTTTTACTTCCTATTCTCACCCAAATTGGGCAATCAGGAAACTAAAGCGAAGGTCTCAGCACTGACATTTTCAACATTGGTTGCACCCGTAATAGGATTCTATGACGGCGTATTTGGCCCAGGTGTTGGTTCGTTCTTTATGGTGTCTTTCGTCATTCTTTTAGGGCTGGATCTGCTTCGTGCCATGTCTTATACCAAGCTAGCTAATGCATCAAGTAACATTGGTGCATTGATGATTTTTATGACCAATGGTGCAATTGTGCTACCAATTGCCTTGACTATGGCGATTGGTGCTTTCATTGGCGCTCAGCTTGGTGCACGATGCGCTGTGCGGTTTGGAGCTCGTTTGATCAGACCGTTACTGATAACAATTTGCTGCCTCATGGCGATAAAGTTGTTGTGGAATCCAAATAACCCGCTGAGACAATTTGTGTTCGGTTAGTGGTAGTCCTCATAGGATCAGAACCGCAGCTCTGATCCTAATCCAACAGAGACCCCATTTAAGGTACCTATGTAGCCAGGGCAAGATCACGAATGTTTATTGACCAATAATTGCATGGAAAAAAGACCAATGTAGAGCATTAAACGCACAAATCTGGTTC
This sequence comes from Serratia microhaemolytica, assembly GCF_004011885.1. GTDB lineage: Bacteria > Pseudomonadota > Gammaproteobacteria > Enterobacterales > Enterobacteriaceae > Serratia_G > Serratia_G microhaemolytica. Next base: position 3,640 of record NZ_SBEF01000041.1, read on the forward strand.
TAGACAGGTCACCTATGACTACACACCGACTGCATTGGTTAAAGTTCATGCATTCATGCGGTTGCCCTGCCTATGTAGCCGAATCAATGTATTCTAATGTACACATTCAGTCTTCTCAACCTAATGTAATTATTAATCTATTTTATCATGCCCAGCATGGAAACATCTGTCAGTGCCTGAAATAACAACCAGCAGGATTAGCGTCTGGTTGCTGAATAGCCAAATCAAACTAGGTTGCTGGGTGCTAGTAGGCTACTAACCAGTACAGGCGGTGCTTAATCACACCGTTTGATAATTAACGAAGTATTGATACCGCCAAAGGCAAAATTGTTACTTTGCAAATATTCACAATCAATCTTGCGTGCCTGCCCGACGATGTAATCCAGTGCGCCACATTGCGGATCGGGTTGCTTCAGGTTGATGGTGGGCGCAAACCAGCCTTCACGCATCATCTGTAAACTCATCCATGCTTCCAATGCGCCACAAGCTCCCAGCGTATGACCGAAGTAACTTTTCAGTGAAGAGATTGGCACGCTGTCCGCGTAAATCGCGGCGGTTGCCTGGCTTTCAGCAATATCTCCACGATCAGTGGCTGTGCCGTGCGCTGAAATATAACCAATCTGTGCCGGTGTTAAGCCAGCACTCTCCAGTGCTTGCTGCATACAGATTTGCATCGTTTCGCGCTGAGGCTGGGTGATGTGCGCCGCATCGCAGTTAGTGGCAAAGCCGACAATTTCACCGTAGATCGTGGCACCACGCGCTTTAGCATGTTGATACTCTTCCAGGATCAAACTACCGGCACCCTCGCCGATCACCAAACCATCACGCTGCTGATCAAACGGTGATGGGGTGGTTTTCGGAGCATCATTGCGTTGGCTAGTGGCAAATAGCGTATCAAATACCGCCGCTTCCGATGGGCACAACTCCTCTGCACCACCTGCTACCATCACCGTCTGATAACCATGTCGGATCGCCTCCCAGGCATAGCCAATCGCTTGGCTGCCAGAGGTGCAGGCACTGGAGGTCGGGATCACTCGGCCACGCAAACCGAAAAACAGTCCGGTATTTACTGCGGTGGTGTGTGGCATCATCTGTACGTAAGTGGTGCCAGTAATATTGTTGGTGTGCTTCTCAGTCAACATGGTGGCAAATTCACTCACTGGCCCTGTGCTGCCGGTCGATGAGCCGTAGGCAATGCCAGTTTCGCCATTGGTGAGCACCGCTTCACCCAGTAGTCCGGCTTGCTCGAGTGCCAATTCGGTCGCACGGGTTGAGAACAGCGATACTCGCCCCATGGCGCGAATACGTTTGCGGGTATAGTGTTCCGGTAAACTGAAATCATCGATCGGTGCTGCTAGCAAGGTATGCAGGCCGTCGTAAATTTGCCACTCTGGCATTTGGCGTACAGCATTCTGATAGCTAAGCAGGCCTTGTGACACAGACTGCCAGTTTTCGCCGAATGCGGTCACTCCGCCCATGCCTGTGATCACCACACGTCTGGTCATAACATGCCTCCATTGATCGAGATCACTTGGCGGGTGACATAACCGGCGATGTCCGACATCAGGTAACTGGCTAAACCCGCCACCTCTTCTGCCTGCCCGATGCGCTTCATCGGGATCATCGCTAATGTCTCTTTGCGTGCGGCTTCTTCCATTTCAATCATCGCGGTATCAATCAAGCCGGGGGCAATGCAGTTAACCGTGATTTGACGTTTGGCCAATTCAATTGCCAGCGCTTTGGTTGCACCAATAATGCCTGCTTTAGCGGCACTGTAATTCACCTGTCCACGGTTCCCCATCAGGCCAGAAACCGAGGAGAGCGTGATGATACGCCCGCCCTGACGTGCCGCGATCATCGGCATCATGCAAGGGTGGATCACGTGGTAAAAGCTGTCGAGATTGGTGTGGATCACCGAATCCCAATCTTGTTCACTCAGTGCCGGGAATGCTGCATCACGCGCAATACCGGCGTTGCTGACAATGCCATACCAAGCACCATGTAATGCTATCTGCTGTTCAAGAACCTCACGACTCTGCTGGCGGTCTGCGACGTCAAAGCTGAGTAAACGCCCTTCTCCACCGGCCTGTTGTATGCTGGCCAGTGTCGCTTTGGCACCGGCTTCATCACGGTGATAGTGTACCCCAACAATAAATCCATCTGCGGCTAAGCGACGGGCAATAGCCGCACCGATACCTTTACTGGCACCGGTCACTAATACTGAACGACTCATGCAATATTTCCCTGATTTAATAGTGACGCTAACTCTTCTGGGTGTGGCTGAAAGGTATTGATGCGCCCAGTTGCCACTGGCTGCTGATCTATACTGATCTGGCACTCAAAACTGCCAAAGCGACCATCTTGCATCAACAGTTCGACTTCTATCTCTAGCTGCGCCAGATGGGCGAATTTACCGCTGGCACAGGTCAGTTCACGCGCCCCCAGCACCATCCCCAAACTACTTTGTTGTTGTTGATTCTGCAGACGATGCCAACCTGACCAGACACCGACAGTTTGCGCCATTAACTCCAGTGCATACCAGCCTGGCAGTTCACCCTGCGGATCAACAAATGGTGCCAATACCCCCTGTGTATTGACCGTCACGCGGCAATGGGCACGCTGCGCATTCACGCTAATCACCTGCTCCAACAACAACATCGGCGCATCATGTGGTAAATAGGCGGCTGGCTCAAGATAGTGTTCGCTTGGCTGGCTGTGGTTCATTGGCAGTTCCCAATCAAGATACTGGTGTTGTTGCCACCAAAGGCAAAAGAGTTGGATAAAATCACTGGTCTCTCAAGCTGTTGTGGCTGTTGTAAAATGCCGCAGGCAGGCAGTGTGGCATCCAGCGCTGAGTGGCTGAAATCCTGAGCCGGTAGCGGTAGTTGCTGGCTCAGGATCAGGGCACTGAGTGCGGCTTCGGTAATGCCGGCTGCTCCTAACGTGTGGCCAGTGAGATGTTTGGTTGAGCTACACGGCACTCGGTCAGCAAACAGTTGGTGTACCACTTTGGCTTCAACCTGATCATTGAGCTGTGTCGCCGTACCATGCAGATTGATATAACCGACGTCGCTCGGCTGTAATTGTGCTTGCTGTAGCGCCTGCTGAATGGCACTGATTGCCCCTGTGCCTTCAGGATGAGGTGCAGAGATGTGCCAAGCATCACTGGATTCACCAACGCCCAGCAGTGCTAACGGCTGCGGCTCTGCGGTCAGCATCATTAATCCCGCCGCCTCACCGATGGTGATCCCGGCGCGATCGGCGCTAAATGGCTGGCATAAGCGTACCGAGAGCGACTCTAAACTGTGGAACCCATTGATCGGCATACGGCTTAGGCTGTCAGCACCACCGACAATGGCAATGTCAGCCAGCCCAGCTTCGATCAGTCGGCGACCACTGATGATCGCTCGGGCGCTAGAGGAGCAGGCGGTCGAGAGGGTAAATGCCGGGCCATTCAGTGCCAGCCAGTGGCTGATAAAACGCGCCGGGTCACCCAACTCTTGCTGAGAGTAACGCCACTGTGGGCTGGCTTGACCGGATAACGTCAGGCTGACGTGACGATCACCCTCATCGAGGCCAGACGTGCTGGTGCCCAGCACCACGGCGATCCGGTCGCGCCCATAGCGTGCAATTGCCTGCTCAATCTGTGGCTGAATTTGTGCCAGTGCTGCCAGTAGCAGTTGATTGTTGCGGCTACGATAGGCTGCCATGTTATCCGGGATCGCCGGCAGTTCACCTTCCACCCCAGCGAGCACTGCTTCGGGATGGCCGATTAACCAGTCTGCTCGGGCACGCATTCCGGGCGCAACGCCGCGTACTAGGTTAGTGGCGATCTGTGCTAAATCATTGCCGAGCGCATTGACCATGCCGAAAGCTGAAATATAAATCATCTCAGTCACCTAAGTGTTGAATGGTGATATGGTAATTGAACACATGCTGTTGCAGGCTGATCGGTTCACGCAGGCCATTACGCTGTTGATAGTGGATCTCGGTCACCAATTTACCGGCCGCATTACGCAGTTCACGTTTATCGCCCACGTCAGCCAGGCTCCAGCCACGCGGTAACTGTGCTTGCCAAGCACTAAGCGGCCAGTGGCTCAGCATCACATCGGCCAATACCTGACTGGCTGACGGTAATTGCGGTAGCACTATTGACTGCTCACTGTGCAGTCCTTGCTGATCATAACGGATCAGAAACAGCCGAATACCCACCGATGACAGCCCAACCAGCTTGACCTGATTTTCATCGGCGGTCAGCAGCACCACCAGTGACTGGGCATTGCCGTTTACGCTGCCAGTCAGCAGTTGTTGTACATTCAATGCAGGTGAGATCGCGGGCGGCGGTAAATTAACGCGCACCCCCGGCTGTAGCCATGCTGTCGGGCGTGCGCGATCATCATGGCTGCGCTGCTGGCAGCCATTAAGCAGCAACAGGCTAATCAGCGCCAGCCACTGCCAGCGTTGTGGTTTGATCATTTTCTATGTTCTCTTTTTTTCTCTGGCATGGTGAGTGGCGAAAGTAGCCAGGCAGTGAAAATGCCGCTGACCAATACCAGGGCAAAACTGCTGATCGCCTGTGTGCTACTGAAGATCAACATGCCAAGGGTTAATAATGTGCTGATCATCGCCAAGCTGATCGCCAATAGCGAGGTGAGCGGCGTGCCGTTGGGGTTGCTAAAAAACAGTGTGTAATTGATGCCAATCCCCAACACCAGCACCAGTGCTAGCAGCGAGAATAGATTCACTGGCTGTCCAGACAGCGACAAGGCTGCCAAACCACAGCTCAGTGACAGCAACGAGGGCAACAGACTGAGGCTGCCTTTGCGCCAACCAAGTCGCAGTAGTGCGCTGGTAGCGATCACCAACAGCGCGACCAGCAGCAGGCCGGTCAACACCCAGCGATAGAGTGCAAACAGTGCATCAAAACTCTGTTTGCGATCAACCCACGCTACCCCGGGTTGCTGCTGAGCCAGTGCCTTCAGTGCGGCGCTCTGTGTCACACCATCCACCGGTATTAGCAGGCCGGTGGTGCCATCAGCCAGGGTTAACCACATCAGACGCCAACCTTCACTGAGTGGGCTGGCCAGCCAGGCTTCAGCCGATACCGGCATCGCGGCAACATCAGGGGTTATCGTACTCAACCCTGCTGCGGTTAATACCTGCAATACCGCCGGTGCCGCCTGCTGTAACAGTTGCAGATCCTGCTGCTGGCGTGCCAGTGAGTTGAGTGGCAGCAGGCGATAGCCAGTGATTAACTGCTGCTGTTTCGCTTGCTGTAATTTGGCTTCGAATGCTTCCATTCGCTGTAACGCTTGCTGTGCGTTATCACCGTAAATGACAAACCACTTCTGTTGGTTGCTCTGCCCAGTGAGTGCAGCGATGGTTTTCTCTTGTGTCTGGATCGCGCTAGGCAGTGCCTGTAGTTGGGAGATGTCATCATCAACGCGCAGTTGTAACAGTCCAAACAGTGAAAACAGCGTCAATAGCGTTACCAGCCCGCTAGCCACGCGGCGATCACGCCGCCAGGCAGCGAGCCAGCGCAACATGATCCCCATCAGCGGCACTGGACGTACCGGTAACCCGCGACACAGCCACGGATACCAGAACAGTACCGTGAAACAGGCTGCGCTCAATCCCGTTGCCGCAAAAATCGCCATCTGGCGGATCGCCGGAAAAGGTGCTAGCAACATCAGCAGGTAGGCGGCAACCGTCGTGGCGAGAGCCAACAGCAATGCGCTGCGTACCTTCAGCAGGCTCTGCCAGGCAGTTTGCTGTTCACCATGCACCATGCGTTCGGTGAGATAATAAAAGGTGTAGTCGGCAGAGATACCGATGATGCTCATGCTCATCACCAGCGTCATCAGGTGCAACTCACCAAATATCAGCAGCGTGACGACAGTACCCGTCAGCGCACCGACTGCGATTGAGACCAGGCACAGCAGTAACGGACGCACTGATCGAAAGGTGATCACAATCAGCAGCAGCACACCAAACAGCGTGGCAATGCCTAAGCGAGAGATATCAGCTTTCGCCTGTTCACTGGCGTAGTCACTGTAAAACAGTGTGCCGCGCGACAGCAGTTGTGCTGCTGGATAGTTGTGGCGCAGTTGCTGTTCCATCGCCTGTAGCTGCTGCACCAGTTGGCGGTTCTGCTGCATATCAAAGGCATTATTGGCCAGCTCACCATGCAGAAAATACCAGTAGTTGCCCTGTGCATCTTGTGTTACCAGCCACTGCTGCATCAGCGTTAGGCGCTGGCTATTCTGTGCCAGTGCCAGTTGTGCGCCGCGCATTAACATCATTGGATCTTTCTGTAGCTCTTGGCCACTGACGCCCGAGAAAGTCGAGTAGAGCTGTGCCAGCAACCACTGTGCTTGAGCATCACCGCCATTGGCTAACCGAGCGCGTGTTTCACTATCAATCAGCCCGTTACGGTGCTGCCAGAAAAAAGTCGCCCACTGCTGCTGGCGCTGTTCATCTAGCGGGCCGTGGATCTCACCAAGTGCGGGCAGTTGCTTAAGCTGTTCAAACCAGTAGTGTGCGACTGCGGCATCCGCTGTTTTGCCTGAGCTGACTAGCCAGACCATTTGTCGATCCAGCCGTTGGGTAAAACCGTCGTTTAACGCTGTAGGCATCTGGCCAAGTGTCTGCTGCGGTAGCATCGCCAGCACGCTGCTGTTAATGTTGGCTTTTGGCAGCAGTGCCAATAGCAGCGCTAGCAGTAGCAGGCAGACAAGGCCCCAGGCGATCGCCAAACGGCGAGCATTAGCGGGTGGCAAAACGTTGGCGTTCATCATGGGTGAGCTGTGTCGGTGTCAGTCGATGTTCAGACAGCACTATGTCGGTGCGATCTCCCTGTTTGTCATAGAGCTGGATGGTTTCCAAGTAGCGCTCTCCAGCCAGTTCGATGCTGGCAAAGATTTTATCCAGCGGTGTGGTTAATGGTTGCAGGTGCAGTGACCAGCGCCCTGCCCCGAGATCACGGAAGTCGATGTGAAAATTTTGCGCCAATACCTGGCGATCAGCCTGAAACAGCGCGCGTAGCAGGTGATTGAACTGAAACATCTGCGGGTTATTTTCTGCTGTCACCACTTGCGCTGGCTGATTGTTCACCGCTTGCACCATGTGCGTGTCGGTGAGCACCATGCGCATTGGGAACGGTGCAGTTTGCTGCCATAACAAACCGTGCTCACGTGCAATCACCATCTCACCTTGCGAACGCAGCGGCATCGGCAGATCTTTGATGGTGCGGGTTTGGTGAAAATGAGCACGGGTGACCGGTTGCGCACTAAAACGTTGTTGCAGTTGATCCAGCGTCACCGCTTTCACCCACGGGGTGAATAGCAACAGTAGCAGTGACCAGAGCTTGATGCGCTGATTTCTCATGGTGTTACTCCGAGGCATTGAAACAGGATTGCTGGGCTGACAAAACAGAGCTCCTGACTTTTTTCTTCTACCGCTACTTGGATGGTGTAAGCCGTCGTGGTGCGTGTACCGCTGGCAAGATCAAAAATCTGGTAATCAATGCGCAGGCGGTTTTGATACTCTTTCAGCTCTGCCCGTACCCGGATACGTTGTTCAAAACGCAGCACACCACGGTATTTGACCTGGCTGTCGACCACCGGCCAGAGGTAGCCCGATTGCTTCATCTGGCGGTAGCCATAATCAAACTGGTTCAGTAGTGCCTCGCGGGCAATTTCGAAATAACGGAAGTAGTTGCCGTGCCAAACCACGCCCATCATATCGACATCGTGAAATGGCACCGTCAGTTCAACTTCAATAGTAAAACGTGGATCGGTTAACACCGGTTACTCCTTCTCGTCGCGCTGTTCGTGGCTGTTCGGCAGTTGCCAAAAATCAAAAAAGTTGAACCAGTCCAGTGGTGACAGCAGCGCGTGATGTTGCAGTCGCGCTGCGTAGCGATCGACCACCTGTTGCAACGCGCCCTGGCGATCAGCGCGAGGCAGTTGCAGTGGATCAGCAAACGGTTCGCAGTAGATCTGTAATCTGCCCTGCTGTTTCAGCGCAAACAGCAGCAGCACCGGGCAACGCAGTATCGCGGCCAGAATAAATGGCCCCTGAGGAAATGGCGCAGGTTTGCCGAGAAATGAACTCCAGATCACCCGCCAGTCGCCACCACGCTGTTGATTGACCGCAATGCGGTCGCCAACAATCGCCACCCACTCGCCACTGTCGAGTTTCTGTTTCAGTAACATCGCGGTTTCTGGGCCGATGTCACTCACTGGGATCAGATTCAGTCCCGCTTGTGGCGCCATCTCTTGCATCACCTGCTTAAAGCGCAAAGCGTTTTGCGTGAACACCAGCGCATTGATGGTTTTTACCCCTTCGTGCCGCGCTAAGGCTCGGCACACTTCAACGTCCCCCAGATGAGAGACCAGCAGCAGTTTGCCCTGTGGCTGGTAGGTGGTGAACGCTTCGCGTGCGCCAGGCGCAAAAAAGACGTCGCGGTTCAACTGCAATTCACCACGCCAACTGGCCACTTTATCCAGCATTGCGTCGCCAAAACGCAGAAAGTGGCGGTAGCTGTTGAATGGCTGTGGCGTTGGCAACTGCCGCTCAGCGCAATAGTGACGTACTGTGTTGATCCAGTGCTGTGAGGCAATGCGCCCACGTTTAGAGGTTAACCAATAGCCGGCAACCACTGGCCTGAGCAACAGCGAGAAGGTGCCTCGCCCAAGCAAGCGCCAAACTGCCAGCATGATGCGCATCCCCCACAATCCTTTTACTTCACGCTGTTTCGCCCAGTGCTCAGGTCGTGGTTGCCACTGTGGCGCAATATGGCGCAGCAGTAATTTCGGCAACCGTGGCAACATGCCAAAAAATAGCCGGGTATGCATCAGTGACAGGCGCAGGTTATCCTTCAGAGCATGGAAATGGGAGATGCCATCTTCTGGATAGGTGACTGCTGTCGGTACAAAGTAACTCTCAGTGCCCTGCCAATAGAGGCGCACCATCACTTCAATATCGAAATCCATGCGCTGGCCGAGTTTGACGCGCTGCAACAGGTGCAGTGTCGGTTGCAGTGGGTAAACGCGAAAACCGCACATGCTATCTTTGATCTGCAATGAGAGCGTCTCAATCCAGACCCAGAAATGGGTGATCCAGCGCGCGTAGCGGCGTGAGCGTGGCATCGATGCATCATAAACTGGCTGGCCTGAGATCAGTGCCTGCGGATGTTGCTCTGCCAGCGCCAGTAGCGCCGGTATATCCTCGATGGCATGTTGGCCATCCGCATCAAGCTGTAGTGCATGGCTGAAGCCAGCCTCTGCCGCTTGCTGTAAGCCGCGCGTCACGGCAGCACCTTTGCCACCATTTTGCGCTAGGCGGATCAGCGTGCAGTTGCTACGTTCTGCTGCCAGTGCGCTGAGTTTCTGCTGCGTGTCTGGATTACTGCCGTCATCAACAATGATGCATGGCAGTTGAAACGGTGCGATGCGATCCAGTACCTGCGCCATTGTCGCGCCGTGGTTGTAGCAGGGGATCACCACGCAGGGTGAGAAGGTTAACGACATAGGCGGATCTTCCCACTGCTGGCGGTCTGCTGAACCGTGCCTTGATGACGTTGATAGTTAAAGCTGAGCAGCTCGCGAGCTGGCTGCCAAATCAGCGTTAAGTTGATCTGGTCATTGGGCAACAGCGGTGCCTGAAATTTGACACTCTGGATGCTATGAAAACGGAAGCCCGGTGCCAGTAACTGACCAGCGTAGTGCATCACCCAATCGAGCTGAGCCACTCCTGGCAGCAATGGTTGGATGGCAAAGTGGCCACGGAACCAGAACAGTTCTGGTTCAAGTACAAACTGTAATTGGTACTGGTTGGGCGTGATTTGTTGATGCGTGACATTATTTGGTTTCATCAAACAACTCCTGTAGCTGTGCATCAACCCGTTTGTTCATGCTGTTGACCGGGATCTCGTTCAGCACTCGCCAATAACGCGGGATCGCCACCGGTTCTAGCCAGGGTTGCAGTGCGCTGCGCCAAGCCAGTTCTTGCACTTTGTTTTGCTGCGACCATTGTTGATATAACGCGCTATCAAGCACCAGTAACGCGCCGATACCTTGGCGACCATTGCGCTGTAACGGTACTGCCGCTGCTTCACGAATGCCGGGCAACGCCAACAACCGCTGCTCGACTTCATTGAGTGAAATGCGTTTCTCTTCTATTTTTACCACCCGCCCACGGCGACCGAGCAGCCGGAAGCTGCCGTCGGCGGCAAACTGAAGCAGATCATCCAGTGGTAGCGGCTCGGTGGCAGCAATCAGGGGCGAAGCGACCGTAACACCCTGTTCAGCAGCAATAAAACGCACTTCTGGGAATGGGTGCCAGGCGGTATCATCGTGCTGCCGCTGGCGCCAGGCCAGAATGCCAGTTTCCGTGCTGCCGTAGATTTCGTCCGGCCAGATACCGAACCAGCGTTGACAGTCGGTTACTGTCGACCAGTTCAGCATACTGCCAGCAGATAAGATCATCGCTACGTTCGGTGGATTGAGTTGGTGATCGAGCCGTTTCAAAAATGCCGGGCTGCTGATAAACAGGTAGCGCTGTTGTGGCTCCAGAGCCACTAACTGTTCGGCATAGTAGAGCATCGCGCTATGCAGTGGCAGGCCTAGTGCCATTGGCAGACAGATGCGGAAGGTCAAGCCATATAGATGTTGTGGCATTACCGAGGCGACTACTCGGCACCCCGCTAGCCGGGTGGCAAAACGTTGCGCCAGCATTGCCGATTCTCTGTCCAGCACGGCAATGCTCTTAATAACCTGTTTCGCTGTGCCGGTGCTGCCGGAGGTAAATAACTCTACGCTGGCATTGGCAGCAAAAGCAGCAAAGGTGACCGGTTGCTGTAGCTGCCGTTTCGCCGAGTTGACCTGTTGATAAGGCCCCTGCCATGACAGGTTTTTATCCGATAGCACCCCTTCAAACAGTTCACTTTGCTCTTTCAGCAGTGCCACCCGATGGTGACCCGGGATCACGGGTGTTTTGTGCGCATGGAGTGTGGCCAGCAGTGCCACGATAAACAGGTAGCTATCTTCAAAACAGAGTGCCCAGCGCTGTGCCGGTTGCTGCTGTAGATAGTTAAGTAGTGTGGCAACGTCGTAGCGCAGTTGCCCTAGTGTCCAGGTATGTTCGCCCAGCCAGGCGATCGGTGTTTCATCTGGCCGTGCGTAGCTGAGCCACTGTGCCATTGCAACAGGCTGATTCATGATACTTTCCGTTTAATCATTCGGCGGCGTACCGACCACTCGCCTGCCATCAGCAGGCCAATCAGTAGATAGGCAATCATGCCGTTCCACGCCGTCCATAACTGCACATCGCCATACCACGCGGTACTAAAAGCGATCGTTGCATTGACCATAAAAAACAGGCACCACACTTGAGTGACGCGCCGGGTATAGCGTACCCCTTCGGGGGGTAGCTCCGGCTCACGCAGGCGAGCCAAGCGTTCTACTATCGGCATCGCACTGAATAGTGAACCAGCAAACAGCGTCAGCATCACTAGGTTCACCACTACCGGGTAGTAAAGCAGCAGTTGATGCGAACCAAGCCAGGCGCTGGCGCTACAGAGCACCATGCCAATCAATGCAACGGATTGCATCATTAGGCGCATTGGCCCTCGGTTTTGCCGTAGTAACCAGCAACGTAACAGCAGTAGCAGCATCATCAGCGGCAGTAACCAGTTCAGTGCGTTATAACGCAACCCGAGCCAGACCAGTAGCGGCCAGGTGAGTACCAGTGCGCCGGTGACCACGCCACTGACCAGCTTGATAATGTTGAGTGCGGTAACAGAACCTGACATGACGTATTACGCATTACGTAACAGTTGTTCTACTGCGTCGATCACGTCTTGTACCGTGCGCACCGCTTTGAACTCTTCCGGTTTGATTTTTTTGCCGGTTTTTTTCTGCAGATGTACCACCATATCAACAGCGTCAATGCTGTCTAATCCGAGATCTTCATACAGGCGGCTTTCCGGTGTAATCTGCTCGATGTCGATCTCAAACAGTTTGTTCAACAGTGCGGCAACTTCCTGAAAAATAACTTTTTGTTCGCTCATGGCAACTTACCCAGCACGTTGTGATTCGATAAAAGCAGCCAAGGTAGCTACCGAATAGAAGTGCTGGCGCGTCTCTTCGCTCTCGGCCGATAGCACGATGCCGTACTGCGTTTTGATCGCTAATCCCAGTTCCAGTGCATCAATTGAGTCGAGTGCCAGGCCATCACCAAAGAGGGCAGCATCGGTGTCAATATCTTCCACGCTGAGGTCGTCAAGGTTGAGGGTGTTGATAATCAGTTGTTTTATTTCAAGGTGAAGCGTTTGCATCATTAAGCCCCAAATATGGTTCAATTCATTGTAACTGTTGTAATAAATAGCGATTGAGTTCTCTTGCTGCCACCGTCGCTGGTTGGGTTTCGCTATGATGAAAATCGTCAATCGAAACCCGGGACTGTACCGTTATGGTGAATAACGGTTTGCTGGGCGGTACGCTGTACCACTTGCTCTGTTTGGTGAGCAGTTGTTCGCTACAGCGGATCACTACAATGCGCAGATCACTGCGGCAGCGCACGGCGATATTGGCCGCACCGCGTTGCAGTGTGATTGTTTCTCCCTGCCGGGTACGCGTTCCTTCAGGGAAGATCAATAGTGTGTCACCTCGTGCCAGACGCGCTTCGCTTTCAGCCAGCAGTGTCTCGCCTTGACTATTGACCAGGTAGTCGGCGGCGCGGATCACGCCACTGACAAACGGGTTTTTCAACAGGGTGCTTTTTACCAGACAGTCGGTTTCCGCCATCACAGAGGCGAGCAGTACGTAATCCAGTAGTGTGGGGTGATTCGCCACGACCACGCAGCCGCGTTCACTACGCAGCAGTTGCTTGCCCTCAATGCGGTAATCCAGCAGGCGCAGAAATTTTGTGATCGCCAAAAACAACCGAAAGCTGAGCGAGATCATCCGCCGAGCTAGGCGACTGCGCCGTTTGCTATCGGGCACCATCACCAGCATGAGGTTAAAAACAACCAGTGACAACAGCAGTCCACCCAATCCGAACAGGGCAAAACAGCACCAGGTCATCACCAGGCGCCAGGCGCGATTTAATGCACATAACAGCGCTCTCATCGGCGTTGCCACCGCCAGTGATGCCGCTCACCGGCAAGGGTAAATTGTGGCGTTGCCCTCAGATAGTGCTGCAAAAATTGCAAGCTTGGTGCCAACGCGGGTTCTGTCGCGCTACTGCAATGCTCAGCCTGGCAGTGAAGTGTCTCCCCCTGTTCAAACAGCAGTGCCAGTGCATACGGCCAAGTTGGCATGGCGTCTGGTAAGCTGGGGTGGTAGAACTCTGGCAGGTGACCATCAAAATCGACCATTAATACCCGCTGATAGCCAGCGCTAAGCAGACAGACCACTTCACACAGTCCTTGCTGAAAGGTGTCGATGCCTGCCGACAGGGAACTGGCGGGGATCGCCTGTTGTGCGACAATGGTCAAGTTGCCCACCGCAGCATTGTGTACCGATGTGGTGAAATCGGTCGGCGATACCGCTTGCCCGGTTGCTAATGCCTGAAGAATGCGGTAGTTGCGCTCTAACTCTCCGTGGCGACTGGTGTAGAGCAGTGCGTCAACCTGATGACGGCGCAATATCGACAAGCCACACTCAACCGCCAGTTTGCTGCCTGAGCTTAAGCGGCGAGCCGTCATCATCGGTAGCTCGCTTAATTTGCCGATTGCGGCCTGCGGATCAATTGCAGCGCGCTGGTTCGCCCAAGATTGCCACTCGGCAGCATCACTTAAGCCTGGCGCTCTGGCCTGCCAATCGATAAGGTTTAATGCAAATTTCATTCCGGCATATCCACGGTAAATACGTTGGCGCTGATGTGCCAATCGCCTCTGTGTTGGCACATCAGGCACTGCCCTGTTTGATGCGATTGTTGACTAATCCGTTGCTTTACAGATCAGCAAAGTGTGGCCGAAGCCGAGGTTGTCAACGCGTCTTTCCACCTGAAAGCCAGCCTGTTCCAAGCAGTGATAGAACTTCTCTGCTGAGTAAAAACGGCTGTTGCCGTTAGCCAGGCAAGTAAAGTAAAGCGAGGTCGCATTCAGGCTGAAGGCAGCAGCTTCAAAACGTTGTGCATCCCAGAACAGCTCCATCACACACAGTCGTGCTGCCGGTTTCATCACCTGAGCGACGCGGCGCAGCATCGCCACAATTTGCTCTGGCGAAAAACAGTCAAGGAACTGGCTCATCCACCAGATATCGGCTTCACCCGGTAGCGCAGCATCACTGAGCATATCGACCGGATAGCAATCAATGCGTGCAGATAAACCGGCTTGGGCAATGTTCTGCTCAGCCAGTGCAATCTGTTGCGGTAAGTCAAGAATGGTGACATTGATCTGCTGATCATACTGGCAGCATTTGATTGCCCATTTGCCGGTATTACCACCAACGTCATATAAGCGCGCTGGTTGGCTGGCGAAGACATGGGGAAGCGCCGCATTAAAGGCGGCATCTGAATAGAAATGGTCAAAGGCGAACCAGCTCGCGCGAGCCGCTGCTGGCAGTTGTGATAGCACCGGGTAGATGGTGCTGGCATCGCTAAACACCTTCAAGCCGGCTGGCTTGGCAGTTTTCAGCGCTTCGTCAAGAAAGAATAGTCCTTGGTAGCAGACGTCGTGGGTGAAATCCATATTCACGCGCGTCATGGCGTCATGCAGTAGAAAATGGCCGACTTTAGTCAGGTAATAATGCTGATCACGATAGACGACAATGCCACCACTCAAGCCCATATCCAACAGGACGCTCACGGCATACTCATCAAGTGCGCTATTTTCAGTAATGCTAGGGAGTGTTGCACCGGCGGTACCACAACTATCAAGGTAGGCCAGCACACCGTTGTTACGCAAGCAGAGCGCTGTTTGGAATAGCATCGGAGCAAAGGCGATACGCTGTGCCTGCGTGATCGCTTCCAGCGCACTCAGTGAGTCCTGTTGATACATGATCAATTTACCCTGGTTTTAACAAAAACAATAATCGGGTCGCTTTCGACCCGAATTTTCTATTTTTAAGTGATTAAAACTGCTATTTCGCTTGACCACTCATCTGTGATTTTAGCGAACTATCCAAATAAACCAATTAGATAGATGAGGCTGGCAGTTTAAGCTGGATCTCTTTGTTCAGATTGCGTACCCAGCGATTGTAGTTCTTGTGGATCTTACCATTGGCAGCACGTAAGTTGAAGCTGTTGTCATAAGTAATTGCATATCCAGTCGCTGAGTAAGGAATGGTCACGTCAACGCTGTGAGCGCGGGTCTGCTGGCGACCGTGGATCACGCCCGGTTTAGTTTCGGTCATCACCCATTTGTATCTTGCTCCGGCAGAAAAGATGGCTTGTTTCACTTGTTCTGAAGTGTGCCCGGTACTTACTGGGGTCTTGATATTCTCAATCGGTGCAGTACGTGCACACCCTGCCAGCCCTGCAGCCACTACCAATACCGCACACAATTTCACAATCTTTTTCATACAGTCTCCACTGATGTAAATGATAAAACGGGAATTGCCCATTTTTTTATTGTCTAACGCTCTCTGAGATCCATTGCCGTTGTGTGATCGATGAATTGTGTGATCGATTCACTGTGTAACTGATCAATAGCAGATGAGCAGTAAGCACCACCGATGACCACTGAATACGGCCATTCAGTAACGAAGGGGTTATCAGACAGCTTCTTTTTTACCTGCATTGCGACCTGTGAGTTGCGGCTAACCTGATGGCTAACCACCCGATTTCACCGGCCAAGCCAAAGCGCGCCAATGCTATCAATGTTGGCAATCTATTGGCAATACACTAAAGCTAAAAGATTTTTACTTGACTTCATCACTCATCCCGATTGACGCAGTGCGCTGTTTGGCTAAACGGTAATCCGTTTGCCTGTGCTAGACGCTGTGGGAAGCAATCCGCTGGAGAGGACAACAACGCGATCTGCTGTCCGGCAGTACCAGAAATTTCACTCCGTGCATCGCGGGCTATCGCAGTACTAAATTCATCAAAGGCGCAATAGGTTAGTCGGTTGCCCTTTTCTCGCTAGCGTCAGTCGCGCGGCAGTACACCGATAATTTAGAGACGCTGGTTTGACAGTCTTTCGATTCACCACTAAACATATATAAGCAAGATTAACCTATACGGTTCACAAAAAAGTCTTGCTGGTAATTCTTTTTTATGGAATCTAGGGGTTGTTTTTGTTTTTTTAGTTTTTAACTCCGTTTTTTTGCCTTATTTTGATTTAGAACGCTGTAACACCCCTAGCTTTGTTTGAAAAAGTGATTTCCTTAACTTATCCGACTCTTGTTATTGATTAGTTTTATTCATGCAATTAGGAGTATTTCATATGTCACTAAAAACCAACGTCATCACCGCAGCCATATTCGCCGCTGCCGCAGGCATCAGCTTTACAGCTAATGCAGCGCCTTCTCAGGACGTATTACTGCAAGGTGTCATTACCGATACCACTTGTGACGTGGTAGCCAACAATGGTAGTGCCACTTTGGATGTCGGTGTTTACACCGCAGTAAGCTTTGTACCTAGCACTCAGAACGGTGCGGTACCGCTAGAAGTTGTGCTGGAAAACTGTTCTGCTGATGAGACCGGTGACCTGCTGATCCTCGGCACAGCAGCCTCAACCGACGCTAACATCTTTACTACCAGCACCGCTGACACTGTTGGCTTTATGATCCAAGACAGTACTTCAGCTCAGGTGCCTGTAGATGGCGGTGTTACCATCAACACCACCATTGCTGGCCCTAACACCTATACCTTCAGCGTAGGTATGGCGACGACAGATAACCCACCACTGGCTGGAGCGTATTCAGCGCCAGTGACTGTGGCCTACCTTGTTCTTTAATTGAGCCAATACCTCGCCAACGCCGGAGTATTCCGGCGTTTCTATCCTTTACCGTGACGGATGTGAGCATTTAAAACATGAAACAGAAGATAAGGATTGCACTGAGTTTGTTTATCATCGGAACCTCCTCGGCGCTGGCGGGGATTTCTATTGATAGCACTCGCATCATTTTTCATGCCAGTAATGAGGCACGCGGTCAGGGTATCGGTGTTACCAGTGCCCAAACTTCGCCTCAGCCTTATTTGGTGAAAGCGCAAATTACACGTGATGTACCTGGCAATGACAACAAGACACCTTTTGTCACTACCCCTTCGTTATTTCGTTTAGAACCGGGTAGCACTAATCAGGTGTTGATTATGAAAAAGCCAAGTGACCTACCGAAAGATCGCGAGTCACTTTATTACTTCCGCGCGATTGCCATGCCGGCAGGATCACGCCAAGACCCAACACAGATTCCCGCTGTCGGTGGCACACTGAAAGTGGCCACTGCAGCAATAGTGAAACTGTTTTATCGTCCATCTGGGCTGCCTGTTGCGCAGCGGCAAGCAATGGGGATGCTACAGTTTTCCAACACTTCGCAAGGTCTAAGAGTCAGTAATCCTAGCCCTTACTATATTACTCTCTCTAGCCTGCGTATCGGCGGCGTGACAGTCCCCCTGAATATCGCTAAAGGTGAAGCGATGATTGCCCCGTTTGCTCAACAAATTTATGCCAAAGCACCACGTCAAGGCAGGGTTGAGTGGAAAGCAATCAACGACTTTGGTGCCGTGGAGGTGTTCAATGGTTCGGTACGCTAAACCCACTGCTGTGCTGCTTGTCTCAGCTTGGCTAACAGGTGGGCAGTTGTGGGCGGCAGAGTCAGTAAATGTTGATTTTTCTGCCAATATTTTTGATGGCACCTGTGAAATCCAGCTTTCTGACAGCACTATCGATTTCGGATTTCATCGCAATACCGCCTTCCCGGCCAGCAGTGCGGTGGCGATCCGGCCATTAATTGCTACCGTGAACTGTACCAGTGCCACCACACCGAAACTGACCGTGAGTGGTAATGCACCTTATGCCAGCCAAACTATTTTTCGCGATGCTGATTCGGCAGCCAACGGGGCTGGTTTTATGGTGCGTCGTGATATCGGTGGCATCAATATTGGCAATTTTTATGATGAAGCACAGGCGATCAGTAACAACGTTCCTGTCTCGCTAGCGCCGATCCCAGAAGCCACGCCACAGAATGAATCCTTTATTTTGGGCTTGGTTCGCGCCGGTAGTAATACCGTCACTGCCGGCACAATTAAGGCCACATTAACATTCACGGTTGCTTTTGATTAAGCGGGGAGAAGAGCTAATGCAGTACAAAAATCCCACGTTAGGCCGCTTTTTTCCTGCCATCACTGCAGGAATATTGCTTGCAATCAGTGCCGGTGCTCAGGCCGCTGGTTCTGCGGCTGCGACAGTCAATTTTTCCGCCTCGCTGGTGGGGGCTACTTGTGATGTTAACGTAGATAGAGCAAACATCGCGTTTGGTAGCGTCTCTTCTACTGTGATTATCCCTGCTGGTACCGCAGGTATTGATCCACAACTGTTTGTGTTGTCGTTTAGTAACTGTGCCTCTTCAGGCGTGATACCGAAGATTCGGATTACTGGCCCGACGATCACTTCAGGTATTCCGCTATTTCGTAATAGCAGCGCCGATCCTAACTATTCACAAGGTTATGGTATTCGTTTGGTGCAACAAGGGCAGAATACCGTATTAGGCAATTTGGATGAAATTGCGCTCGCGGCAGCCTCTGATCCGATCACGGATTTATATAGCAATCCGTTGACGCTGGAAGCGCGTTTATCCTGCGGTAATTGTACAGCAGGGCCGACATTACATGGTGGTGCCCTCACGGCCACGGTAACGTTCCAATTTGTTTATGAATAAAGCGTAATACGACGTGCAATATATTGATAATACCCAATTGATTCAGTGGTTCATTGGCGTATTTATCACTTATTAGAATTCAGATTGAACATACGCCAATACATAGATGTTGTTAACGGTAACCTTAGCGGTTATATGCTGAAAATTATTAATAGTAATAATTATTTATGCTGTCTTTGCATTAAATAAACCGACTGCCTCAAATTGATGGGTAACGTGCTATGAAAAATTACTCCCCTTCATTGAGTGCTGCGCTTCAGGGGGGTTATTTCCGCTACCACCCGCTGGCTTGGTGCTTATTATTAACGGTTTCCCCGAGCTGGGCTGCTGACTATTTTGATCCCAGCTTTCTTGGTGAGCCTGATGAAAACATCAATATCGACCTCTCTCCGTTTGCCGAACCGGGCGGAGTAGCACCGGGCGAATATACCCTATGGGTTTTTGTCAACCAGCGCAGCGTCGGCCGTTATGCTCTCACTTTCCAGAAAAATGCCCAGGGCAAAGTTGCGCCTGTTTTCACGCCAGAACAGTTAAATAGCTTTGGCGTTGCCGTTGATCAAGTGCCGTCACTGAAAGGACTGGCAAAAGATAGCCAGATCGATAACTTGACCAGCGTCGTCCCTCAGGCTGTGACCAAGCTTGATCTGCCGCGTCTGCGTTTAGATATCAGCGTGCCACAAATTGCCATGCAGCGGCAGTTACGCGGTGCGATTGATCCCAGTCAGTGGCAGGATGGGATCCCGGCGTTGATGGCAAACTATCACATCAGTGCCGGTCATACCTCTAATGATGTTAATGGTGAGACTCATCGCACCAAAAACCTGTTTACCAGTATTCGCCCGGGACTGAATTTAGGACCCTGGCGGTTACGTAGCACCTTTACTTATTCACGGTTGGAATATAGCGGCAGGAATAACAAGCCGGATGAAACACGCACTGAAAGCGATTTTAATAACACCTATCTGATGCGTGATATCGCCAAAATTCGCTCCAGCCTGCTGGTTGGTCAAAGCAATACTGGCAGTGATATTTTTGACTCCGTGCCATTCCTTGGAATGAAACTGCAATCGAATGAGCAGATGTTGCCAGCGCAGTTGCGTGGCTTTAGCCCGGCGATCAGTGGCATCGCCAATACTAACGCCCGCATCACGGTGCGTCAGGGCGGAAACATCATCTATGAAACCTTCGTTGCCCCTGGGCCGTTCTATATTAACGATCTGCCACAAGCTGGGTTATCGGGCGACTACGATGTCACTGTGACTGAATCAGATGGCAGTCAGCGCCGTTTTGTCGTGCCCTACTCTTCGCTGCCGGTCATGTTACGTCCCGGTGCTTGGAAGTATGAACTCACCACCGGTCGCTATGATGGCAACCTAACGCATGGTTCCCGTAAAGCGGTATTTGTACTGGGTACTGGGGTTTATGGATTACCGAAAGGCTTTACCCTGTACGGTGGTCTGCTAGGTTCTGATGATTACCAAGCACTTAGCCTGGGTAGCGGTGTTTCGCTGGGTATGCTAGGGGCGATTTCACTTGATGTTACTCAGTCTTGGGCCAAGTTTGACAAAGGATCGACGCAATCCGGTCAGTCTTACCGTTTCCGCTACTCGAAAAGTATGTTGGAGACCGGCACCACCTTTGACTTGACTGCGATGCGCTACTCAACTGAAAACTTTTATAGTTTTCATGACTTCAATAGCTTAGGCCATCAATTAAAAGAGGGGATCGCGCCTTGGTTGTTGCAACGTCGGCGCACCAGCTTCCAAACCCAAATCAGCCAGCAAATGGGGAAATGGGGATCGGTTTCGTTCCGTGCCACCCGAGATGATTTCTGGGGTGATGATCGCAAACTGACCGGGTTGTCATTTAGCTATAGCAACAGCCTGAAGGGGATCAGCTACAGCATTAACTACAACATCGATCGTGTCAGCGATGAGAACAAAGATTGGCCAGAGAACCGCCAAATCTCGTTTAATATCAGTGTGCCATTCAGTATCTTCGGTTATGCCAAGGCACTTCAATCGGCGTATGCCGTTGGCTCAATTAGTCATGATAACGATGGGCGAACCCAGAACCAGATCGGCATCATGGGCAGTGCATTGGATGGCCGTATCTCTTACGGTATCACGCAGAACTGGGGTAATCAGGGGCAACCTTCCAGCACCAGTCTGACTGCCGGTTATCAAGGCAGTAAAGGAAGCATTAACGCAGGCTATAGCTACAGCAGTAATACCCAATCGGTCAACCTTAATGCCAGCGGTAGCGTTCTGGTACACGCGGGCGGCGTCACCTTCGCGCGGGGAATGGGAGAATCTGTCGCACTGGTACACGCTCCGGGCGCACGCGGTGTCAGTGTCAATGGTGCGACTACCGTTACCGATTCGCGTGGTTATGCCATTGTCCCGCACTTGTCGAACTACCTCAGAAACAGCATAGGGCTTGATCCCAGTACGCTACCTGAAGGTGTCAATGTGGTGCAAACCAACGTGAATGTCTTCCCAACTAACGGCGCCGTCGTCAAAGCAGAGTTCGCTACCCGCGTCGGTTACCAGGCGTTGATGACACTGAAATATGGCACAGGATTTGTTCCATTCGGTGCGACCGCTTCTCTGCTTGGTGCCACTGAAGGAGAAGAGAATGGCAGTATTGTCGGTGATAGCGGCCAGATCTATATGACCGGTCTTCCTGCTACCGGAGAGTTACTGGTTAAGTGGGGAGAGAGTGACAACCGTCAATGTAGAGTCAATTTCAATGTTGCCGCGATCAGCACTTCACCTGACCGTCCGATGCGCCAGGTCACTTATGAGTGCCGATGAGTGTCAAGACCAATAACGGGATAACAGAAAAATGACCTCTGTTGCCGCTGTAGTGCTCAGATTTAGCAGCGGCAATACCATATCGATAACCGAGATATCGACAACATGATAGCAGTAACAGATGGCATAGGGTATTGATAAAATGAAACTTAATAAAGTAACCAATGGTTTATTGCAACCGGAAAGGGCGCACACCCTCTCCGCTTCATTCGGCACCACTTGCACACGGTTTGTGTTGCAGGCAGCGGCTACTCTGCTACTGAGTTGCACCTTATCATCGGTTCACGCCGCTTCAGCCGGCCCGGCGGGTACCTACCCAGTAGGTAATAAAGCCTCCTGGAGTACCCAGGTCAGCGGTGCTGTCCGGTCAACCACCCACCTTCCGGTTGCCAGTGATAATAGCCGCTATCCGTGGGGGGCGTATCTCAGTGATACCCCACCCAGAGTCGGTTTTAACAACATGAATACCTGCCTACCTGCCAGTAAATTTGCCACCATGTCGGATGGTTCAGTCTCCGGTTACCGCATCGCCAATGACATTCTGTTGGTCACTACCTTTGGCAATCTGTTTGGTCGATACTGGTGGCATAATGGAACTTCTTATATCTACCAATCGGTAAGAGGCGACTTTCAGGGCAATGGTAGAATGAATTTCACTGAACCGAATGCCGCCGCCTCCTACTGGTGCCTAGCAGCACGAACTGTCGATAGAAATGCCACCCTCACCCAGACTGGCGGCAGTAGTGCCGATATCGCTAATGCCTTCATTGTGCTCTATATCGGTCCGAAGGCTGTTCCGGGTACTTACAATTCACCCTCGATCTACTTAGGGCGTGTATTCAATGAAAACTACCTGACTCTCGTGAACAATTCCAGTTTCCGGGTAGTTCCGGCAACCGATTGTTCTATCGCTTTACAGGATGCTAACGTCGATTTTGGTCCAGTAAACAATACCCGTACCGATAGAGCGGTGCTTGGCTCCTTCACCTCTGGGCTGGATATTCAGTGTGCCACGATTTACAACTCTTCCGGCGGCAATACCATCGCCATGACTTTGAAATTCGCCGGTACGGTAGGCCGTGCCAACTACGCGCTATCGTTACGCGATACCGGAAATGTTGAGCTGGCTGAGGTACATGGTGTCAGATCCAATACCACTGTCAGTTGCAACAGTGCGGTGACCAACAAAATCACGTTTAGTGGTACTAACGTGAGTATCGGTAACATTGGCGCCGGATTGACCAGCATCCCATTGACCTGGACACTTTGCAGCAATGGTGCGCTGAACTATGGCAATGGTACCGCGCGAGCCACTGTTACGTTGAGTTGGCCGTGATCGCAAACAGTTGCTGTGCCAATATTCAGCATAGAGAGCCTTGCTATAATTCTGTGTCACAAGGGAAGAAGCTAGACAGTTCCCTCCCCTTGATAAGGGGAGGGTTAGGGTGAGATGTTAACCCATTTGATTATTTTAAAATACCCCCCTGCCCCCTTCGCGGGGGCAGGGGCAACAAGCCACATCAATGTGAATTCGCCATGCTATTACTTTTAGGTGACCCTTAGCGTACATTTAACGCTCTTCAATAGAATAGTCATCTTTTCCTCTCCAATATATAACACTATACTTTTTAAATTGAACTCCTTTATCTTTTAAATACTCGATTAATTCGGATGGATACCACCCATGACCGTACATAAAAAGTGCTTTTTTATCAATTAGTTTTTTTATTATATCAATTTTTTCATCTTCATTAGCAACTTGCATTTCCATGTAATCTCCGGATGAAACGAAGCCTAATGACGACATCTCGGATATGTGTCTTTTATTTATAGCATTTATTTTTAAATTATTTCCAGCCATATCTATTACAATTATAAAATCTTTGAGAATGTTATTCATCTTACCATGAACTTTAATAAAACCTGATCTGAGTAAGTTACTTCCACAGCAGGGCAACCGCATGAATGATTAAAATTCACTCTATCGCCCAAATCCCGCATTAAGAGCCTATCTCAATAGGAGTTTATTCCACACAATAAGTCCGCAGGCAAAATGCAACATGGCCTCGTAATTTTCAGCCTTTTTCTCCCAGCGAACCAATAACCGACGATATCGATTAAGCCAGCTATGTGTCCGTTCAACCACC
>NZ_SBEF01000042.1 GCF_004011885.1 Serratia microhaemolytica
CCAGCCGGTAGCGGGTGAAATCTTTGCCGTGCTGCTGATCTTTGAAGCGACCAGGAAAATCAAACTGTTGGTAACTACGACGTTGAGCGATTTCGCCACTGGCTTGTTGGCTGAATGTCGCATCCCAGCGCGGGTTTTTGAAGGTGTGATCCTTCAGTTGCACCTCTGCCGGGCGCACTTGCGCGCTGCAAATGAAGCGGTTGACGCACAACTCGTTGGCTTGCGCGGCGACGTTCGGGTTGTAGGGCAGGCTGGTTTTTTTCCGGATGATGCCGCAGTCATCGGCAAACACTACGGTATGGCGGCCTTGGTTGAACTCAAAATAGTAGAAGATGCCCTCTTCGGCGGTTAGGCGCTGGATAAACGCGAGGTCACTCTCTTGGTACTGCACGCAGAATTCGCGTGCTGGGTGCGGGTGGCGCAGGCCGAAGGCGTAGTCGACGATTTGCGCTTCACGCAGCAGTTTGCTGATGATCTGTTCGATGGTTTCAAGCTGGAAGATGCGTGAGTTGCGGCGTAATCCCAGGCGCCACAGGCTGGGGCGCACGGACATGCGGTAGCGGGTTTGCTGGAAGCCGCTGTCGCCCTGTTGAAAGCAGGTGACGATGCCGGAAACCGCGCGTTGTAGCACGCCGTCGCGCCACACCGAGAGTTTGGCGCCGCGATCGAGCACCGCATCAAAATCAACCGCCGGGTTGCGGCTGGCGAGGTTAAGCTCCAGTTCAAACAGTGAAGAATAGTGTTCGTGCAGGGTGAAATCGACCACCGCGAAGGTGCCAGCCGGTTGGCCACCGGCGCTGAGGGTAAATTGCAATCCACTGGGTTGAGTGCTCATGTTCACATTCCCTGAATCTCGCGTTGCTCGTGTTGATTGTGCGCGTAAATGGCTTGGTTTTAGTGGTTCTGATCACGGTGAGTGATGGTCGATACCGCAACGGCTAAAAAGCCTAATCGAGACGATAGCTTAATCACTGCTTCCGGATTAAATCACGCAATGGCATGCAAAGAAACTGGTTTTCTCACCCTACTTTCATACAGCGTGTGCTGGCTGTTAGATTCAGGTGATCGTTATCCCCCGCTGATTAATTTACCTGAACAGTGCTTTCTGCTAGGTCATTTTTATTTTTACAGGCACCCTGAAAAATAGAATTGATCACATAGCGATCAATTATTGTCTACTATATAACCTATTATTTATTTTATTAAACAATTTAATGATTGAAGGCTTTCTTTATCCCTAAAAAATATAAGAAAACATTATTGTTTATTTGTATTTATTGCCAATCATAAATTACGCTAAATATTGCCATCAGTGACAACCAGTGTGGCATGTATTCTGCCAACGACACCACCGTTGCAACTGACCGAGCAGTTGCAGCGGTGGTGTCGTTCTAAGGCAGTGGTTTGCTTTACATTCCCGTTAGGAGACACAACGTAATGTCAAAACGGAATAATCAGGTTTTAAATCGTAATCGAATTAAATTTAATTTATTGTTAAGTGGGGTTATTTTAACTGGATTGACGGGTTTTGCACAAGCTGAACTCTGTGAAGCTGGTACGGTTACGCCAGCAAGTTATCACTGCTTCAGTGAGCTGGACCAGTCGATTGAGTTGAGTGGTGAAGCACTCGATGTCACAACCGGTGCAGGTTTTGGCGTGTTTGCTGACTCAGGTAATGGCTTGACCTTGACAGGGGATAAAGGGGTAAGATTTTTTGATGATAATGAATCTCTGATTTTCTCGAATGATTATGGGGCCTTTATAAAAAACCACGGTGGTGGTGTGCTATCGATCACTAGCAATGGTGCAATTCTTGGCGGAATGGGGGCAATTTACGCCCATAACAGTGAACAAGGCACTGATCTTACTATTGATGTCTCTAAGGTGGCCGGTGATGAGAATGCCATTTCGGCTGAAAACCATGGTACCGGTGCCTTAACGATCTCTAGCAGTAAATATATTAGTGCAATAACGGGGCAAGGGATTATTGCCTTGAATAGAGGCACTGATTTGAGCATCGATATTACTGTACTTGATGCTGAAAATACGGCTATACAAGCACGTAACCTCGGAAGTGGTGATCTGACTATCAATGTCAGTGATAGGCTCGCGAGCTACGCTGGTGTTGGGGTGATGGCTTATAACGCTGGTCGAGATCTACTGGCAAATCTGGCTGATGCCTATGCAGAGAGCACTGCACTATTACTGATCAATAATGGCAGTGGTTCATTGACACTTACTGCGAGTGGTGAACTGCTAAGTACACATGAAGAAGCTGTGCTTGTTGACAATAGCGGTACTGATGTCACGGTGCAGGTTAATCGTGCTATTGGTCAATCGAGTGGTATTGATACCAATAACCAAGGCACTGGAGCCACAGTGATCACCTCTAGCGGCTTGGTGGAAGGTAAAGAGATGTATGGCATCCATGCTAAGCAGCACAGTGCAGGTACAGATGTTACTATTCAAGTGGTTGATGTTAAATCAAAAGAGCAGGGGATTCTTGCTGAAAACCAAGGCAGTGGTGCGCTTTCTATTACCAGCAGTGGAAATGTAACCAGTCTCACTGGTAAAGCGATCGAGGCTCGTAATGCCGGCACTGACCTGACTATCAATGCTGCCAATGTGACTGGCGACATATCCGCTGTTAATACAGGTAGCGGCGTGTTGTCGATAACCACAATCGGTGAAGTGACAAGCGCTGAAGTCGCTATTATTGCGGTCAATTCCGGTAGTGATCTCAGATTACAAACCGAGAATGTCTATTCTGAGGGATTCGGGATCCTGGCGTTCAATGAAGGCAGCGGCGTGCTTTCCATCTCCTCTAGCGGATTGGTCAACGCTGAAGGGGAAAATGGTATCTATGCCAAAAACAGCGGTACCGATATAACGCTACAGCTTAATGACGTTTTCGCTAGAGGGGATGCTATTGATAGCGAAAACAACGGAACGGGCTCCACCACGATCATGACCAGCGGTTTGATTGTCAGTGCAGAGGGTGTCGCTATTCGAGCTGTTAATGGTGACAGCGCAGCCGACTTAACCATCCAATCCACCGGTTCGGTGTTCGGTTTGCGGGATGGTATCGCTGCTGAAAACAACGGGAGTGGAGAGCTCGCTATCCGCAACAATCAGTCGATTTCTAGTCTCGCTGGGCGTGGAATTTATGCCCGTAATGAGGGGGGCAAATTATCGATTGATGTAAAAGATGTTGATGCGGCAACTGACGCGATCCTCGCGCAGAATAACGGTACCGGTGAGCTTAACCTGGTCACCAATGGTAAGCTCACCGCCGGGGTTGGTTATGGTATCAATGCACAACATAACGGTGATGGTTCTGTCATTGTCACAGTCAATAAGGGGAGTGAAGTCGAGGGGGGAGCCGGGGCGATTAATATCACCAGCGACCAAGATATCCTGATCGAGAATCACGGTTTTATTAGCCACAAATCGGGACGCTCTTCAGCAACAGCCATCAACACCACGGGATCAGTCAGCCTCACTGTTAATGAAGGTCTATTAGTTGGTGGTGTGACTCTGAAAGCGCAGCGTAACGGGTTGATTAATGGTGAATCAGGTGTTTGGTACAATGCCGGCAGTAATAATACCTTTGGTTTATCTGCCGATGACAAAAATACCGTCATGAATAGCGGGATCATCATGGCAGCGATGTTCAACAGCGCAGCCAACGCCTCAGCGGTGAAGACAACGTTCAATCTAGCGAAGTTGTACAACGAAGGCGTACTCAGCATGGGGAATGGAGTAGCGGGTGACGTCACGGTGATCAATGGCAACTATCATGGCGATCAGGGGCTGATTGAATTTGATACCGTGCTTGGTGCTGATGACTCACTGACAGATAAACTGGTGATTAATGGTGACAGCAGTGGCACCTCGTTTGTCAGCGTCTCGAATCTTGGTGGTCGCGGCGCTTACACACTCAACGGTATTGAGTTGATCACTGTGCGCGGTAAATCTGAAGGAGAGTTTGTACAAGCTAACCGGATTGCTGCGGGTGCTTATGACTATTCACTGGTACGTGGTGCCGGCGCACTGGCAAACAACTGGTACCTCAGTAGCCTGTTGAAAGATTATCTGGCTCGACAACAGCTGGATAAGGTGTTCAGCTCATTGAGCGAAGCTGAACGGCAGGCTCTGGCTGCTGCTGACGCCGATCAGGCAAATGCGCCGCGTCCCGATGACAGCAGTGATGAAACGGTAACCGCGTTGCAGGAAAAAGTGGCCCAGCTACGCGAACGGGTCCGTCAACAATATGCAGCGGATGCTGCGTCTCCCCAACTCCAGCGACCCGAAGCTGCCGCTTATGCCAGCAACCTAGCGGTGGCTAACACGCTGCTGAATAGTCGACTGCAAGATCGGTTAGGTGAAACCCGATACTTGGATCAACGCAGTGGTGCAACTCGTCACAACAGTATGTGGTTACGCACAGAAGGCGGGCATAACCGTTCACGTGATGAGAGTGGCCAATTGCACACTCAGGCAAATCGTTACCTGGTACAACTGGGTGGCAATATCATGCAGTGGGAACAGCAAGGTGTTGGCCAGGTTAACTTGGGGCTCATGGCCGGTTATGCCAACAGCAACAGCAGCAGCAACTCAACCCTGACCAACTACCGTGCTGATGGCAAAGTGGATGGTTACGGTGTCGGTGTTTACGTCACCTGGTATGCTCCAGCGGCTGATCAAAGCGGTTGGTATCTTGACAGTTGGGCGCAGTACAACCGCTTTGACAATAGCGTGAGTGGCGATGGCCTAACGGAAGAGAACTACAAATCGAAAGGTGTCACCGCAGCGATTGAGGGCGGTTATAGCGTCAAACTGGCAGAAAACAGCGCACAAAGTGTTGCCTGGTTTATTCAGCCACAAGCACAGTTCACCTGGCAGGCGGTGAAAGCGGATAGCCACGTTGAAACCAATGGCACCCGTGTCAGTGCTGAAGGTGACGGCAACCTGCAAACCCGTTTAGGGGTGAAAACCTTCCTGAATGGGTACAGTGTGCGCGATAAGGACAACACACGCGCCTTCCAACCTTTTGTTGAAGCGAACTGGCTGCACAACAGCAAATCATTTGCCAGCGTCATGGATGGTGTCAGCTTGGCTCAGGATGGTGCCAGCAATATTGCTGAAGTGAAGTTAGGCGTTAACGGACAGGTCAATCGCCAGTGGGAACTTTCCGGCCACATCACCCAACAGATGGGGAGTGCTGGCTACAGTGATACAGCGGCGCAATTAGCGGTCAAATTCCACTTCTAATTTGTTAACCTAACCTGCCGCATCCCTTGACATCTCGCCGTAAGGTGAGGTGTCAAGGCGCAACTAACCACCACAGATTGCTCGGTGCTAACAACAAAAAAACGCTATCACAGCGTATTGATTGAACTGCTTATTTCGGATTTCCTAACCGATAACCCTGTCCTCGCACGGTCACCAACATATTATTAATGCCGACGGATTTCAGTTTTTTCCTTAAATTATAGATGTGTACATCAACAACCCGCTCCATTGCATCACTTTCTGGCTGGCAGATGTCGAGTAACTTACTGCGGGTAAACATGGTGCATGGTGATGTCATAAACAGTGACAACAGTTGAAATTCGGTACGTGTCAGATCCAGCTCGGTCAATTTACTGTCACTTTCCGCACTATTGGCAATAAATGCACAAGCGGCATTCAGATCCAACACTAATTTGCCGTAGCGCAGATGATGGGTACTTGATAATGCACTTTGCTGGCAGCGGCGCAACACTGCATGAATACGGGCGATCACTTCACTGGGGTTATAGGGCTTCACCACATAGTCATCGGCACCATACAGCAATGAATTAATCCGCTGGGTATCATTATTGACGGCTGTCAGCATGATGACTGGTGTTCTTGAGTGCTGACGAATGGCGGCAAGCACATCATTACCGCTTAACTTTGGCAGTGTGATGTCCAGCAATACCAAGTCTGGTCTCCAGTGGGCATGAGCGGCAATGCCGGCAACACCATCATGTTCAATATGTATTTGAAAATTATTGCGCTTTAGGTGCTCTTTGATGATATTGACGCTGTTAATATCATTTTCCACTATCAATATTCGTTCTTTCGATATTCTTTCTTTGACCATCCGGTTATTCCTTCACGTAATCTTCATAAAATGTTTAGATAGACTTAATGATATTATGCGATGCTGACCCGGTGATCTCTGTCTGAAATCTATTGATACTCTTCCGAATACCAAGAAAGATAAATTTTTCTTTATCACTATCACGGTTAATTCATTGTTGCAAGGTATTGTTAGGGCTATTTTTTAGATGCAATGTACAGTGGCAGATATCTTAATATATCACCAAGAAAGCGCTGACATAAAAATCATGAAAGACTGCTTGAGAGTGTATTTTTAATATGAGCAACTGGCCTGCTTTTCCTTATTTTATCAGAGGTAGATATGGTAGGGATGGCTCCCTCCTGTGAGCTAACGTAATGAATTTATTGACTACTTAAGGTGGTTGTTTGTGTTGTATTATTACGTTTTTTAATAAAAAAATTATGCATATGCCATTATGAAATAATCCCCCACGCTGTTACTGCCCAACATGTTTATACTTTATTTGGGTAGTGGCGTGCGTTTATCATTTATTGATAAAACAGCGAGGGCAGCGCCGTATTTAGCGCGCTCAATGACTGCTGGAGTGGATAATTTATTTTTAAAGCACGCTTTCATTTTTATCCGGGGAGTTATGAATCTTTTGCAGGGTTTGATTAATTTTTTGGAGAAATGATGTGATTATTGAGGAATGTCAAAAAGTATTCGCTGGTCATTTGTCTGCTGTAATGGCAACCCGGGCTCAACAAAGAATGCTTTTGGTTGAGAAAAATATTCCAGAATTAAATAGAGTGCTCCATGCTTATCAGGAGATTGAAGGTGATCTTGATCTGCAACGTTTAACAACCAGCGTTGACATACTGATCAGCAAACTTCCGTTATTACAAACCCGCTTTGCGGTGCAGGAAGGGAAACTATGGCAAATTTACGATCACAGCCTCTGCCACGCATTAGTAATTTGTGATCTGCGCCAAGACGCTGAACCATTGGCTACAGCACATCGTAACATGCAGCAATCTGTTGCTGAGGCAAAAGAAACAGCAGTGACCAGTGACGGTGCCTTATATAATTTCACTTTATATATTATTGATAATAAAAAGTTTATATTAAGTATGTGGGGTAACCACGTCTTAATTGATGGGCGTAGTTTTGCCTTGTTGGAACAACTATTAACCAAAATCTATAACAACGCCTTTCAGTTGGATAAAATTGAAAGTCATTTCAAAGGTATTACATTTGATGCAACGGCAAATGCCGACTATCAGTATCAGCAATCGAGTGCAAAATTAAAGGATGAGCTATTTTGGCGTAATTACATTGATGATTTAAAATATGATGCATTTACATGGACTGGTTTATCTACGATTGATAAATGCAAAACCTACCGATATTCAGACTCGATCCCTTTTTCACAACGGCAACAGATCCAGGCATTGAGTTTAGCGTGCGGTGTATCGGAGCAGATACTCTTTCTGTCCAGTGCGGTGTTATTAATCCGAGCGCTGATTGATCAACCCTGCTTCTCTGTCAGTATACCGGTGCCCGGCACCGGCAAATTAGTCAGCTTGGGCATGACCTCTAACGTGTTGCCACTGCGTATTCATCTTCCGGAGACACTCAGTCTTAGCCAAGCACTTCAGGCACTATCAAAAGAGGTCAAAACCGTTGTTAGACACCAACGCTACCGTGTTGAAGATGTGTTACAACTGTCTGAAACCAGGGCAACCGCCGGTTTTGGCCCGATCATCAACGTGATGATTTTTGACCGTGGTGAAGGTTTTGCACAGTGTCGCTCGGTGAGCCGTTTTGCTGCTAACAAAGAGGGGCTGGAGCTGCAAATGACCTTCTGGGGTTCAGGGCGAGAAGAGGGCATTGATCTGCTGTTTGAAGATGTGACGCCCGGGCACTCAACGGAACACCTTGCTCAGCTCAGCAATAAATTGCAGTCGATACTGCGCTTCCTCAGCCAACATCCAGAAAAAACCGTGGCGGAATTGATCGCCGATTGCCAACTTGACGATGATCAGATTTTGCAGCACAGCCTCTATTTTCAGCGTCGTCAACAGCCAGCAGCCGGTTTCTTACAGTGGCAGTTATCGGCAGAGATATTGGCACGACAAGTTGCCCACAGCAGCGAATTGAGTAGCGCGGCACTCACGTTTGCTCCACCGCGTATGTTATTGGCCGATCGTGTCATTTTGATCACACAACTCGAGTGCAGAGTCTCACCACAGCCGCAAGCATTAGCGGGCACCCTGTTGGCGATTGAAGCGTCAGGCTGGCTGGTGGCAGTGGGACAGGGAGCGGTTTATCTCACCGGCTTACAGGATGAGAAAGGTAACCCGTTGTCAGCACCGGCGTTAGCCACACAGAGTGCGCTACAGATCGGCAGCCAGCTACCGTTGATCTCGTCCACACAAGCACAACAATTATCCGCTGGCCGCCAGCGCGCACTCAAACAGCAAAACGGCTGGAAACGTTATTTCACCGCCCCGCAGTTAGCGCAGCTCTCTGCTCAGACCAACCAAGACATCAACACACAAGCGCAGTGGCAAAAAACCACCAGCTACCGCGTTGAGCGCGATGCGGATCAAAGCACGGTCAACGCGTTTGAGTTGCTGGCCGCGTGGATGATCTATTTGGCCCGAGATCACAGCAATCGTGGCGAACGTTTTCAGCTCGGCTGGCAGCAGACAAATCACGCCAACATGGGTGATGACAGTGTTGAGAGATTATTTACTGCATTATGCCCATTTGATATTGAAATAGATCTCAGCCACAGCTTTGCACAGATCGTGGCTCAGCTCACCGAAAGCTATCAAAATTGGCGATCACTCCCGCGCTGTTTAGTTGAAACGGTGCACTTACATATCCGCTTGGGACAGCATTGGTTGGCTAAACCGCGCCCTTGGCCACTGGCGATAGTATTTGCCGAGCCAACCGAATCAACCATTGAACTGGCACAGCAGGCGGTCGGTGAGCAGCTGACACTGCATATTGATCCCTGCTCAGCCGATTTCTACTGGGTTTATGATGCGCAGCAAATCAGCGCACAGCAAATCGCACGCCTGAGCTCTCACCTACTGCGACTGCTCACGGCGGCAAAACAGCCGGATGCCGCGCCATGTCCGGTCGGCAAGTTGCCTTTTCTTGCACCGGAAGAGCAACGGCAGCTACAAGCGTGGGGAGAGCACCCAACAGCAGCGAGCACCGAAGCGACCACGCTGCCAGCGCTGTTTCGCGCCCAACTGACCGACCATGCGGAGGCTATCGCACTACGTTATGGTGACCAAACGCTCAGCTATCGCGAATTAAACCAGCGTGCTAACCGCTTAGCCCACCGTCTGATTGCGCATGGAGTACAACCCGAACAACGGGTGGCGCTCTGCGTAGCGCGCAGCATCGAGTTGATGATCGCCATGCTGGCGATCTTAAAAGCCGGTGGTGCTTATGTACCGTTGGATCCGGCCTACCCGAGTGAACGGTTACGCTACATTTTGCAGGATGCTGAACCCTGCCTGCTACTGGTCGACCAAGCAGGAAGCGCGGTATTAGGGCAACACACCACACCGACACTCCAGCTAGAGGCGGCGCTCTTTACCAGCGGCAGAGCGGATGATCCTGAACTAGCGACGTTAACCCCGGACAACCTGGCCTACCTGATCTACACCTCCGGCTCCACCGGACAGCCGAAAGGGGTCATGATTGAGCACCGCAACGTCACACGCCTGTTCAGCGCAGATCAACCAGGCTTTAACTTCTCATCAACCGATACCTGGGCACTGTTCCACTCCTACAATTTTGATGCCTCAGTATGGGAAATCTGGGCGCCACTGTCACATGGCAGCACACTCTGCATTGTGCCGAACGAAGCGTTGACACGCCTGGCTGAGTTTGATCAGTTTGTTGCCGAGCAACAGATCACGGTACTGTGCGTCACCACCTCGGCGTTAAAAACCATGCTACAGCAGAGCGATCGCCTGGTCACACTCCCTTGTTTACAGCGCATCGTGCTGGTGGGTGAAGAGGCTGAAGCTGAAACGTTACGCCTATGCACTGCGGGTGAGCGCGGATTACAGGTCATCAACGCCTATGGCCCAACCGAAACTGGCGTCTACGCGACACTCTGGAGCGCACAGCAACTCACAACCAATCAACGAATTGTACCGATTGGCCAACCGATGAATCAGACGGCGATCTACCTGCTGGACAGTGAACAGCAGCCAGTACCGGCCGGCAGTATCGGTGAAATCTACATTGGCGGCAGCGGCGTCGCACGCGGCTACTTCAAACAGGCAGAGTTAACCGCGCAGCGTTTTTTACCCGATCCATTCAGTGACCAGCCTAGCGCACGCCTCTACCGTACTGGCGACTTAGCGCGCTGGCAAGGTGACGGCCAACTGCTCTACCTCGGTCGCAACGACCAACAGGTGAAGATCCGTGGCTTCCGGGTAGAACCGGGCGAGATTGCATCACAACTGAAGCTACACCCGGCAGTCAGCGAAGCGGTGGTGGTGGCACGCGGCGAGCGACACGCCTTACAACTCGTGGCTTACGTCATTGCCGATAACCGACAGCACATCGAACCGATAGCACTGCGTCAACACCTGGCACAGCGGCTACCGGCTTACATGCTACCGATCGCCTACGTGCCGATCAGCACACTGCCGCTAACCTCGAATGGCAAACTGGATAAACGCGCACTGCCAGAGCCAACCCAACAGGCATTCGCACGTGCTGAATATGTGGCACCGCAAGGCGAAATAGAGCGTAACCTAGCAGCACTGTGGTGTGAACTGCTGGAGATCGAACGGGTCAGTCGTCACGACAATTTCTTTGCCCTTGGTGGCCACTCCCTGCTGGCGGTTCGACTCTGTAGCCGAGTGCAGCAGCGTTTCGGCCTCTCGCTGTCGGTAACGCAGCTATTTAGCCACAGCACGCTCGCGGCGCTGGCTGGCGTGCTGGCGACCCTGCCGGCACAACGACTGCCAGCGATCGCCCGCCTGCCACGCACACAGCCGTTACCGTTATCATTTGCCCAACAGCGACTCTGGTTCTTGTGGCAGATGGAAGGGCCATCAGCCACCTACAACATACCGGCGCTCGTCATGCTGCATGGTGAACTACAGCGTGACGCACTGATTGCCAGCCTCAATACGCTTTACGCGCGCTATGACGCCTGGCGCTCGACCTTCGTCCTGAATCAGCAAGGGGAAGGCGAAGTGGTGCTGTTAGCGCCCGAGTCGGGTTTACCACTGATCGAGCACGATCTGTCGGCCTCAGCGAATGCAGAACAGCAATTGGCACAACTCAGTGATCAACAGGCACACCAACCGTTTGACCTCAGCCAAGGGCCACTGGTACGAGCAGCGTTAGTGAAACTGGCTGAACAGCAGTCGGCACTGCTGTTAACCCAGCACCACATCATCTCTGATGGCTGGTCACTGGGGGTGATCTGCCAGGAATTGACACAACTCTACAACGGCTACTGCCAGCGCCAGACGGTATCACTACCGCTACGGCAGATCGACTACCCCGACTACGCCGCCTGGCAGCGGCAGTGGCTGTCGGGTGAACGGTTAAAACAGCAATCCGACTACTGGTATCAACAACTGCAAGGTGCGCCGGAACGATTAACCCTACCGACGGACTACCCACGGCCAACGGAACAGAGCTATCAGGGAAGCCGACTGCCATTTGCGCTTGATGCGACACTCAGCGAACAGCTACGGCAGTTGAGCCGTCAACAGGGCGTAACACTATTTATCACCCTGCTGGCGGCCTGGTCGGTGGTATTGACACGGTTAGCCGGACAGGATGAGGTGGTGATCGGTAGCCCAGTCGCCAACCGGGGACGCAGCGAACTGGAAGGGGTGATTGGCTTTTTCGCCAACACCCTAGCGCTACGCCTCCAGCCGGAACGCAGCCAGGATGTGGCGCAACTGTTGCGCCAAGTGCGCGAACAGGTCAGCCAAGCACAAGCACACCAGGACTTACCGTTTGAACAAGTGGTAGAACGGTTAAACCCGGTTCGTCAGCGCAGCTATGCCCCCCTGTTTCAGGTCTTACTGAGCTGGCAAGCACAGCAGTTATCACTGCCGTTAGATCGGCTGACGGTAACGATTGAAGACAACCTCTACCAGCGGGTGAAGTTCGATCTGGAACTGACACTGACCGAGAACCCACAGGGCATCATCTGTGGGCAAATGGCCTACGCCAGCGCGCTGTTCAGCGCCGAAAGCATCACACGGCACCTGGCCTATTTACAGCGGGTATTGAGCGCAATGGTTAATCGGCCGACTGAGCAACCCTCGGCCACCCACTTACTCAGCCAGCAAGAGTATCGGCAACTGGTCATGCACTACAACCAGACACAGATTGCCTACCCGCCGTTATCGATCGGCGCTCTGTTTGCGCAACAAGCCGCGCGTCGCCCGGACGCGATCGCCATTCGCGATCAACAGCAATCACTCAGCTACGCGCAGCTAAACCGCCGCGTCAATCAACTGGCCCATGCATTACTGGCACGTGGCATCGGTGCCAACCAGTGCGTGGCACTGCGCTTTGAAAGCTCACTGGAGATGGTAGTGGCTATCCTGGCGGTATTAAAAACCGGTGCCGCCTACGTACCGCTTGATCTCGGCAACCCGGAACAGCGCACCCGCCAGATCATTGACGACTGTGCGGCTAACTGGTTATTAAGCCACAGCGCATTAGCCGCATTGCCGGCATCCTCGGCCAAGTTACTGCTGATTGATCAGCTTGCTATTAGCCATCAACCGGCCTCGGAACCTGCTGTCACGGTAACCAGCCAGCAATTGGCTTACGTGATGTACACCTCTGGCACCACCGGAGTTGCCAAAGGGGTGATGATCCGCCACA
This sequence comes from Serratia microhaemolytica, assembly GCF_004011885.1. GTDB lineage: Bacteria > Pseudomonadota > Gammaproteobacteria > Enterobacterales > Enterobacteriaceae > Serratia_G > Serratia_G microhaemolytica. The sequence goes on from NZ_SBEF01000042.1 coordinate 12,992, forward strand.
ACAGCATTATCCGCACGGTCTGTAACACCAACTACCTTGCCTTAACCGAAGATGATATCTGTCTGCTGGCCGCTAACTACGCCTTCGACGGCTGCGTATTTGACCTGTTTGGCGCACTGCTCAATGGTAGCCAACTCATCGTACCGCAGCGCAGCGAAGTGCTCGATCTGCAACGACTGGCACAACTGATTGAACAGCGTGGCGTCACCAGCTTCTTCCTGACTACCTCACTGTTCAACCTACTGGTTGAACAGCAGTTACCCCGTCTGCAAGCGGTCAGGCAGATCCTGTTTGGGGGAGAAGCGGCCTCGTTGAAGCACATCGAACAGGCGCTACGCTACCTGGGGCCAGGCAAATTGATCAACTGCTACGGCCCGACCGAGACCACGGTACTGGCAACCGCACACATTGTTGAACAGTTAGCGCCAGATCTGGGATCACTACCGATTGGTAAACCGGTCGGCAATGCCCAGATCTACCTGCTGGATCAGCATCAACAGCTGGTGCCGCACGGTTGTCGCGGAGAGATTTACATTGGTGGCGATGGGGTAGCAAACGGTTACCTCAACCGGAGCGAACTGAACGCAGAGAAATTTATCCGTTCACCGTTTAACCCGACAGAGCGTCTCTATCGCACCGGCGATCTGGGGCGCTGGCAAGCCGATGGTAGCCTCCTCTACCTTGGCCGTTGTGATAATCAGGTGAAACTGCGTGGCTTCCGTATTGAACTGGATGAGATCCGCAGCGTGCTGCTGCATTACCCAGGCATCCGGCAGTGTGTGGTACAGATGATCCACGACAGCAGAGGCGTCAGCCAGCTCTGTGCCTGGCTGCTGGTGGATGAACTGGCACAGTTTGATCGGCAATCGCTACTGGCAACACTGCGAGCGCGCTTGCCAGGTTACATGATCCCGAGCGCGATCATCCCACTCGCCGCATTGCCGCTCAACCCGAACGGCAAAGTCGATTTGAAAGCGCTCCCTGCACCGACTGCACAAGCATTCGCACACGCAGAATATGCCGCCCCGCAGCGGGAGATAGAACAACACCTGGCAGCGATCTGGTGTGAACTGCTGGCTGTTGAACGCGTGAGCCGCCACGATGATTTCTTTGCCCTCGGTGGGCACTCACTATTGGCAATCAAACTGTGTAGCCGGGTTCAGCAGCGGCTTGGCGTCGCACTGACAGTGACACAACTGTTCAGCCATAGCACATTAGCCGCACTGGCAGACGTCGTGGCGGCACTACCGCAACAGACACTGCCCGCGATCGTGCGGCTCACCGCACAACAGCGCTTATCACTCTCGTTTGCCCAACAGCGGCTCTGGTTCCTGTGGCAGATGGAAGGGCCGTCTGCCACCTACAACATTCCATTGGTGCTCAAACTACAGGGGCAACTGAAACCAGCAGCATTAATCGCCAGCCTGAACGCGCTCTATGCGCGCCATGAAGCCTGGCGTTCAACCTTCACGCTGTCGCCACAGGGTGAAGCGGAACTGGTGCTATTACCCGCCGAGCCAGGCTTACCGGTGATCACCCGTGATCTGTCAACGCACCCGGATCGACAACAGCAGCTAGCACAGTTAACCGACGCAGAATCTGAACAAGCGTTTGATCTTAGCTGTGGGCCACTGGTACGCGCACAGCTAGTCAAAATGGCACCCCAGCAGTGGTATCTGCTGCTGACCCAGCACCACATCATCTCCGACGGCTGGTCGATCGGCGTGATCTGTCAAGAGTTGAGCCAGCTTTACAATGCACACTGTCAGCAGCAAAAGCTGACGCTGCCAGCATTGCCGATCGACTATCCCGACTATGCTGCCTGGCAGCGCCAGTGGCTATCCGGCGAGCGACTGACCCAACAGTCAGACTACTGGCAGCAACAGCTACAGGGTGCGCCCGAGTTACTGACACTACCGACAGATCACCCCAGACCGGCGTTACAATCGCATATTGGCGGCAGCTTCAGATTCACCTTGGATGCGCAACTGAGCGCACAACTGCGCCAGTTCAGTCGCCAACAGGGGGTGACACCGTTTATGACTCTGCTGGCAGCCTGGTCACTGGTACTGGCACGCCTAGCCGGGCAGGATGACGTGGTGATTGGCAGCCCAGTGGCGAACCGTGGACGCAGCGAGTTAGAACCCCTGGTAGGCTTTTTTGCTAACACCTTGGCGCTACGGATCAAACCAACCGGTGAGCAGAGCGTTGTACAACTGTTGCAGCAAGTGCGTGCACGGGTAACCGAAGCACAGGCACACCAGGATTTACCGTTCGAACAAGTCGTTGAACGGTTAAATCCGCAACGCCAGCGCAGCTATGCGCCGATCTTCCAAACACTACTGAGCTGGCAGCAACACCAAGCGCTGCCAGTATTTGAACAACTCCAGCTTGAGATCGCCGAGGCCAATTATCAGCGCGTCAAGTTCGATCTTGAACTGGAACTGACCGAACAGGCGGATGGCACCCTACAGGGTCAATTGGCCTACGCCAGTGCACTGTTTGAACGCCAGCGTATCGCCAGTTACGCCGATTACCTACAGCGCGTGCTCAGCGCCATGGTCAGCCAACCAGAACAGCGAGTTGCCGCCATCACACTGCTCTCCGAGCAGCAACAGACAACGCTGTTATCACTTGGTCACGGGCATGCGCCGCCAGCGACTGAGATAGCGCTGTTACCGGCACTGTTTGAAGCGCAGGTGCTCCAGCACGCTAACGCAACAGCGCTACGCTGTGGGCAGCATCAGTTAAGCTATGATCAGTTAAACCGACAGGCAAATCGCTTGGCACACCAACTGATAGCACTCGGCGTCACCCCTGAACAGCCGGTAGCGCTCTGCTGCCAACGCAGCGTGGCAATGATTGTTGGCTTATTGGCGATCTTAAAAGCGGGTGGCGTCTACCTGCCATTAGATCCGCTTTACCCCAGTGCGCGTTTAGGTTACATCCTGCAGGATGCCGAACCGTGCCTGCTACTGGCCGATCAGGTTGGGCGCAACGCACTGGGCGAACACACCGTAGCGACACTCGCGCTGGAAAACGCACTGCTTACCAGCGGTGAAGAGAGCAATCCGCAAGTGGCGACACTGAGCGCCAGCAACCTGGCCTACCTGATCTACACCTCCGGCTCGACCGGCCAGCCGAAAGGCGTGATGGTTGAACATCAACAAATCGTCAATTTTGTGATGGCAGTGAGTGAAATGTTATCAGCCTCAATTGACCAGCCGGTACGCGCGTTACTGAACTTCAGCATCATGTTTGATGCCAGTTGGTGCGAATTTGCAGCGCTGTTTCAGGGCGGAGAGTTAACCCTGACGCCGGTTGAAGAGAAATACCAACCGGCCAAAACGCTGGCACGCCTGATTGCAGAGAGAACCAACTACTTCAGTTGCACACAGTCGCAACTGGAAGGATTAGTCAATGCAGGCGCGCTTGAGCAGATCACCGACCCACTCTTGATCTTTGTTGGTGGTGAAGTATTCCCCACCGAGTTATGGCAACGCTTACAGCAGGCGAAGCAGATCAAAACGGTGAATGCTTACGGCCCCACCGAAACCACGGTAGCCGTGACCAGCGCCGCACTGCAAGCTAACGCCAGCAGCCAACCGGTGATCGGACGTTCATTCGCCAATGCACGTATCTACCTGCTTGATAATGAACAGCAACTGGTGCCACCCGGCAGTGTTGGCGAAATCTGCATTGGCGGCAGCGGCGTTGCACGCGGTTACTTTAAGCGTGCCGACCTCACCGCACAGCGCTTTTTGCCTGACCGGTTTAGCACCGAACCCGGCGCACGCCTCTACCGCAGTGGTGATTTGGCGCGCTGGCAAGCCGATGGGCAGTTGGTGTTCGTCGGGCGTAACGACGAACAGGTAAAAATCCGTGGCTTCCGCATTGAACTGGGAGAAATAGCGGCACAGTTGAACCAGCATCCATCGGTCAGCGAAGCCGTGGTAGTAACGCATGATGCCGCAGATAACCGACAACTGGTTGCCTACCTGATTGCCAACCCGGGACAGACCATCGACGCATTAACACTGCGCCAACATCTGGCCGCGCGGTTACCGGACTACATGTTACCGGTTGCTTATGTCGCGATCAGTGAACTGCCACTGACACCGAATGGCAAACTGGACAAACACGCCCTGCCGGAGCCGAATGCACAGGCATTTGCCCGCAGCGAATACGTCGCCCCTGAAGGCGAGATCGAACAGCAACTGGCAGCGATCTGGGGTGAATTGTTGGCGGTTGAGCGGATCAGTCGCCATGACAACTTCTTTGCCCTCGGCGGCCACTCGCTGCTGGCGATCAAACTCTGTAGCCGAGTGCAGCAGCGTTTGGGTGTCTCACTGGCCGTGACACAACTGTTTAGTCACAGCACCCTCGCGGCACTGGCCAGCGTATTGACGCAATTGCCACAGCAACCGTTGCCAGAGATCACCCGACTGCCACGCAACCAGCACTTACCACTCTCCTTTTCACAACAACGGCTCTGGTTCCTATGGCAGATGGAAGGGCCATCGGCCAATTACAACATGCCAGCGCTGCTCTCACTGCGTGGTGAACTGCAACCGGATGCCCTGATCGCTAGCCTCAATACCCTGTATGCGCGTTATGAGTCTTGGCGTTCGAGCTTTAGTATCAATTCACAGGGTGAAGCCGAAGTGGTGTTACTGGGCGAGGAGAGTGGCGTACCACTGCAACAGCAGGATCTCTCGGCATTGCCCAACCCGACACAGCGCCTAGCGCAATTGACCCGGCAACAGGCTCATCAACCGTTTGATCTCAGCCGAGGGCCGCTGGTACGGGCGCAACTGTTTAAACTGGGGCAACAGCAGTGGTATTTACTGCTGACACAGCACCATATCATCTCCGATGGCTGGTCAATTGGGGTGATCTGGCAAGAACTGAGCCAGCTCTACAACGCCTATTGCCAGGGGGTAACGGCAAATCTGCGCCGACCGCGTATCGACTATCCCGATTACGCCGCCTGGCAGCGGCAGTGGCTGTCGGGTGAACGGTTAAAACAGCAATCCGACTACTGGTATCAGCAACTCCAGGACGCACCGGAACTACTGACATTACCGACCGATTACCCACGCCCACCACAGCAGTCGTATCAAGGTGAGCGCCAGGCATTTGCTTTCGATGCGGCACTCAGTGAACAACTGCGCCAGTTTAGCCGCCAACAGCAGGTAACACCGTTTATGCTGCTACTGGCAGCCTGGTCAATCGTATTGACACGGCTAGCCGGGCAGCAAGAAGTGGTGATCGGCAGCCCAGTGGCCAATCGCGCACAGAGTGAATGGGAAGGCGTGGTCGGCTTTTTTGTCAACACCCTAGCGCTACGCATCAAACCTGACAGGCAGCAAGATGTGCTACACCTGCTCACCCAAGTACGTGAACAGGTGACACAAGCGCAGGCACATCAGGATTTACCGTTTGAGCAGGTGGTCGAACGGTTGAACCCGGAACGGCAGCGTAGTTATACACCGATTTTTCAGGTGTTACTGACCTGGCAACAGCATGAACCGCTACCGCAGTTCGATCAATTGCAAGTCGCAACAGTGGAAGTGGACTACCAGCGCGTGAAATGCGATCTGGAACTGGGATTTGGCGAAGACAGTGCCGGCATCATCCATGGCCGACTGGGCTATGCCAGCGCCCTGTTTAACGCGGACAGTATCACGCGTTACATCAGCTATCTACAGCGCGTACTGCGAGCAATGATCTCAGCGCCGACGCAGAGCCTGTCGGCGATTACGCTGCTATCGGCGGACGAGCGTCGCGCCCTGTTATCGCTTGGGCAGAGCAGCGAAGCGCCAGCCCCGGCGACCACACTACCGGCACTGTTTGTCGCACAACTGAGCAAACACAGCACAGCGGTTGCCTTACGCAGCGGTGATCGCACATTGAGTTATCAACAATTGAATGGCTGCGCGAACCGCTTGGCGCACCGATTAATCGCTCAGGGCGTACAACCGGAACAGCGAGTGGCATTGTGTGCAGCACGTAGCATCGAACAGATTATCGCGCTGCTGGCGATCTTAAAAGCCGGTGCTGCTTATGTTCCACTTGACCCAAACTACCCGAGCGAGCGTTTGCACTACATCCTACAGGATGCAGAACCGATGTTGCTGTTACTGGATCAGGAAGGGAAAGCGGTGTTAGGCGAGCACAACATACCGACCCTAATGCTTGAGCCAGCCCTGTTTACTCACGGCAACCAGGATAACCCCCAGCTACCGACGCTGACGCCAGATAACCTGGCCTACCTGATCTACACCTCCGGCTCAACCGGGCAACCGAAAGGCGTGATGGTTGAACATCGCAACATAAGTAACTTTTTGATTGCCAACGCAGAGATGTTGTCGGCATCACTCAGCCAGCCGATATGTCAGTTAATCAACTTCAGCATCATGTTTGATGCCAGTTGGTTTGAGCTGGCAGTCCTGTTTCATGGTGGTCAACTGGTGCTGACAGCACCGCATGATAAGTACGATCCCGACAAAAGCGTCCGGCACCTGGCGGCAAGCCGAGCCAATGCTTTCTGCTGCACGCCATCGCAATTGGAAGGGCTATTGCAGGCTGGACTGGAGCAACAACTGGTCGGTGACACCCTGCTGTTAATCGGGGGTGAAGCCATTTCCAGCGAATTGTGGCAGCGTCTACAGCAGATGCCGAAGATCACCTGCATCAATCTCTATGGCCCGACTGAAACCACCATTGCCGCGACCCGAGCAGCGATTACTGCGCACGGAACGGCACAACCGGTGATTGGCAACACATTTGCCAATGCGCAGATCTACCTGCTGGACAGCGAACGACAGCCGGTGGCTCCGGGTGCGGTCGGCGAGATTTACATTGGCGGTGCCGGTGTGGCACGCGGCTACTTTAAGCGTGCGGATTTAACCGCAGAACGCTTCCTGCCGGATCCATTCAGTGCCGAGCCGGGGGCGCGCCTCTACCGCAGCGGCGATTTGGCACGCTGGCGCGCCGACGGGCAACTGGTTTATCTGGGGCGCAACGATGAACAGGTGAAGATCCGTGGCTTCCGTATCGAACTGGGTGAGATAGCGGCACAACTGAGCCAGCATCCGGCGGTCAGTGATGCAGTGGTGGTGGCACAGGGTGAAGCGAATGCGCTGCAACTGGTGGCTTACTTGATCGCCCAGCCGGGGCAACGCATCGAACCGATGAAGTTGCGTGAATATCTGGCCGCGCGGTTACCGGACTACATGTTACCGGTTGCTTATGTCGCGATCAGTGAACTGCCACTGACACCGAATGGCAAGCTGGACAAACGCGCCCTGCCGGAGCCGAATGCACAGGCATTTGCCCGCAGCGAATACGTCGCCCCTGAAGGCGAGATCGAGCAGCAACTGGCAGCGATCTGGAGTGAATTGTTGGCGGTTGAGCGGATCAGTCGCCATGACAACTTCTTTGCCCTCGGCGGTCACTCGCTGCTGGTGGTCAAAATGTGTGACTTGATCGGCAAACGATTAGGGAAAACGGCACTGGTGGCGACGGTATTTGCCGCCAGCACCCTGGCGGCGCTGGCTGCCAGTTTGCAGGGCAAAGCGTTTGCCGTGCAGGATGCCGAAGCGCAAATGGCGCAGGATAGACACCTGCCCGCGCTGTCGTTTATCTCCGCGTCTGAAGTGGCGTTTGAGCATATTCTGCTCACCGGTGCTGCTGGCTTCCTCGGCATCTACTTGTTGGCGGAACTGCAACAGCAGCACCCACAAGCAACGGTTCACTGTGTTGTGCGTGGTGAGCAGGGGCTAGAACGGTTACGGCAAGCGGCACAGCGTTACCAGTTGACACTGGATGAGCAGCGGCTGAAGGTGATCACCGGTGATCTGAGTGCGGTACGTTTGGGGGTATCGGCACGGTGTTGGCAGCAATGGGCACAGCAGATCGACGCGATCTACCACTGTGGCGCCTGGGTTAACCACCTGCACAGCTACCACACGTTGCGCGACAGCAACGTGCAGAGCACCACGGAGTTGTTAGCGTTGTGCTGCCAGGGCAGGGCGAAGCAACTGTTTTACATCTCCACCCTTTCAGCGGCAGCACAGCAAGGTAACCGCTTGTGTGAAGCGCTCGTTGCCGAAACACTCTCGGCCAATAATGGCTATGTACAGACCAAGTGGGTCTGTGAACACCTGATGATGCAGGCATTTGCGCGCGGCCTACATGGCGCAATCTACCGCATGGGCAACATTACCGGCGCAACCCAACATGGCGCTTCCAACGTAGAGCACAACCACGTACTGAATGTGATGAAAGGCTGCTTACAGATGGGCGTGGTGCCGGACTGGCGCGAGAACAGCCTGGATATCAGCCCGGTTGATCGGCTCGCGGCGCTGGTGGTCTCGGCTGGCCGCCGCACACCCTACCTCGATCGCGCGCTGAACTTAGGCTATCTGGTCACACTCAGTTGGCAGCACCTGTTCCAGTACCTGAGTCACCAAGGGTATTCGGTACGTTTTGTTTCCCCAGAAAGCTGGTCGCGAGACTGGGTCGCTGACATCAACAGTGATAACGCGCTCTATCCGTTCAAAGCGTTTTATTTGTCGTTACAGGCAGAGGCACTACATCAACCAGTAGATATTGTTGAAAAGGTCTTGGTTGATGAAGCGAGTGAAAATTTCGATATCAACCAATTATTGGAGATTTATTATCACTACTGGCGACAATCCGGTTTTTTACCTGCGCCTGAACAATTGGCACAACAAAACCATATTCATAAAATCGATGGAGAAGAAATGGTGGTATAAAAAATAATCTACTTGCGTTATCGATGCGTCAGTTAAAGCGATTGCTTATTCCTTTCTGGTTTAAACCTGTGGTTTACCAGAAAGGATATAACTGGCATATTTATTTCCCGGTTAAATAGCCAAGATGCTATCCGATCAGGGCTATTTTATTTGTCATTTTACTTCTGGGCGGCGTTAGCAATCCTGGCGTATTGGGTATACGTCATGGTTTTTATGCGCCTTAGTTGTGCAAAATTTCAGCAATAATAATGTCTGATAGGAATGGTGGTTAATAATATCTGTGAGAGAGTACAGCTAGTATGGTTATATTTTAACCATCCCTGCTGTGGCTTTCTGCTATTTTTCTCTCGCCTTTTAACTTGGTGATTAATTTTTATTTTTTATCAAATTAGGCGCGACGCTATCAATGTATGGAGAGTGAAATATGTCATCTGAGAAATATAACGAGTTAGCGCTATCTAATGCTGAACTCGTTACTGTAATAGCAACTCGGGCTCAGCAGGAGATGCTTCTGGTTGAAAAAACATCACCAGAAATAAATTGTATAACCTACTCTTATCGCACTATTGAAGGTGAGCTGGATAGTGAAAGTTTAGCTGTTGCAGTGGATATATTAATTAATCACTTACCGTTGTTGCAAACGCGTTTTTGCTACCGAAATGATGAATTATGGCAAATTCACGATCGACGCATTTCTCATCGACTAAAAGTTTATGATTTACGTCAATTCGATGATCCGGCCATTGAAGCGGAGCAACGAATGCAGCAAAGCAGAGAGCAGGCAAAAAATAACAGTATTATCAGTGAGGCGCCACTTTATAACTTTGCGTTATATATTGTTGGAGAGAAAAAATTTGTCTTTAATTCATGGTTCCATCATGTACTGATTGATGGTCGCAGTTTTTCGTTGTTTGATAAGTTATTAGCTAAAATATATAACAATATTTCTCAGCTTGATAGAATTAAAAATGAATTTAATCACTTTGCATTTGATGCCATTGCGATGGCAGACCAGCATTATCAAAACTCGCCAAGAAAATTAAAAGATAAGAAGTTTTGGTTAGAGTATCTCAATGACTTGAAGTCATATTCGGTAACATGGCGTCGGCTTTTGCCCGGCACGCTCAACAACAAGTCAACATATCTGGACACCATCACTGACACGCAGCGCGGCGTGATCCAGCGTGCAGCGCTGGCTTGTGGGATCTCAGAACAGATCATGCTTTTCTCAGCAGCAGTGTTGCTAATTCGCTTTCTAATTGATAAAGAAAGATTTTCTGTCAGTATACCGGTGCCAGGAACCGGAAAAATGGCAGGGTTAGGTATGACCTCTAATGTATTACCACTGCGGGTTGATCTGCCTTCAAACCTCAGCCTGCTTGAAGGGGTGCAATCGCTGTCAAAAGAGATCAAAAAGGTACTGAAACATCAATGCTATCGTGGTGAAGATGTGCAGCGCTTATCCGGTTACAGAGAAACAGCGGGTTTTGGCCCAGTGATTAACGTGATGGTTTTTGATCGTGGTGAAGGCTTTGCACGGACGCAATCACGTAGCCATCTGGGTGCCAACCGGGATGATCTGGAACTGCAAATCACTTTTTGGGGCGGCAGTGAAGATGCTATCGAGATTATCTTTGATGACAACACACTCGGGTGCAGTACAGCCCAACTCGCTTGCCTGAGCCAGCGGCTGAAATCGATTCTGCAGTTTTTGAGTCATCATCCAGAACAACCCGTTGCTGAACTTATCGCTGCTTGCCAACGGGATGATGATGATGCTGTGCTAGGTGATAGTTTCTATTGGCAACGTCGCCAGCCAAGTGCTGGCGGCTTTTTGGCCTGGCAGTTATCGGCCGATGCGCTGGCGCGTCAGGCATATGCCGGTGCAGCGCTCGCTCCAACGCTACCGGCATTTGCCCAACCAAGAGTCTGGCTGACCGATGGTGTGCTATGGGTCGAGCAACTCGAGAGGCGAGAAAACCGCACCGCGCAGGCGGTAGCGGGCACACTGTTAGCGATTGATCAGGCCGGTTGGCTGGTTGCTGTCGCATCGGGGGCGGTGTATCTGCGTGGTTTGCGTGAACAGCATGGCGATGTGCTCACTGCTGATCTGCTGGCCGAACGTCGCGCATTACAGGTTGGCAGCCAATTAGCGCTGATCTCAGCACAACAGGCTGAACAGCTATCGGCTTGCCGTCGGCAACTGTGTCAGCAGCAAGCTTTTTGGCAACAGTGCCTCAGCGAACCGGCGTTGGCTCAACTCTCTTCACACCGGCAAGCCAGTGATCAGGCAGAAAACGCACAGTGGCAACAAACCCCTGACTACCGCCTGTGCGAATTGCTGCCAGATGGCAGCGCGGTCAGTAGCAGTGAACTGCTGGCAGCCTGGCTGATCTATCTGGCGCGTGACCATCACAATCGTGGTGCATGTTTTCAGCTCGGTTGGCAACCGCAGCCACATACCGCTATCGCAGCAGGGTTGACAGATCCTGTGTTGGCGGCGTTGATGTTAGCGCCGGTATGGCCATTTGAGATCGCCATCGACCTTGAGTGCAGCTTTGAAGCGGTTGTTGCCCAAGTGCAGCAACGCTGCCAGCACTGGCAGCAACTGCCTGCTTGTTTATTGGAAACGGTGATGCAGCAGCAACTGGCCGGTGAAGCGTGGTTGGCGAAACCGCGCCCGTGGCCGCTGGCATTCGCCTTTGCCAAACCAGCGACAACGGCGAATGCACTGGCGCAGCAGGCGATCGGGCAACTCTTGACGCTGCATCTTGATGCCGATTTAGCCCGCTACTACTGGGTTTATGATGCCAGCCAGATCACCTTAGCGCAGGTGCAACACCTCAGCGATCAGTTACGCCAGCTACTTATTGCGGCAAAACTGCCCAACCCAGCGGCAACGGCGGTCGCTCGGCTGAACTTTCTTACTGCGCAGGATCAGCAGCAGTTACGTTGCTGGAGCGAGTCTGAGGTTGAACTGTTAACACCGGTGCGTGCAGAGAGCGCGACACTGCCAGCGCTATTTGAGGCGCAACTGAGCCACTGTGCTGACGCGATCGCTGTGCGTTACGGTGAGCAGGCGCTGACTTACCGTGCGTTAAACCAGCGTGCCAATCGGTTAGCTGAGCAGTTGATCAAACTGGGTGTGCAGCCGGAACAGCGCGTGGCACTTTGTGCTGAACGCAGTCTCGAACTGATTGTGGCGATAATGGCGATCTTGAAAGCCGGGGGAGCCTATCTGCCGTTAGACCCGGTACATCCCACTGAACGATTACGCTACATTTTGCAAGATGCCGAGCCGATAGTGTTACTGGCGGATCAGGCCGGACGGGCGGCGCTCGGCGAGCCTGCGATCCCGACGCTGATGCTGGACGCAACACAGTTTGAGCACGGCACTGAGCATAATGCGGATGTTTGCCCGTTGACCCCAAGCAACTTGGCCTACCTGATCTACACCTCCGGCTCGACCGGCCAGCCCAAAGGGGTGATGGTCGAACACCAGCAGATCGTCAATCTGGTACTGGCGACCGGGCAACTGCTGGTAACGCATGGTGTCAGTGTGGCGCGGATGGTGATGAATGCCAGCCTGATGTTTGATGCCAGTTGGGATGAGCTGGCGGTGTTATTTCACGGTGGAACCTTGATCCTGACCGCCAGTGAGCAGCGATACCAGCCAG
>NZ_SBEF01000043.1 GCF_004011885.1 Serratia microhaemolytica
GTGAACATGGTTGTTACCCTGATCCACCCAATCGCGATGGACGACGGTTTGCGTTTTGCGATCCGTGAAGGTGGCCGTACCGTAGGTGCAGGTGTTGTTGCTAAAGTTATCGCTTAATCGCCGATAAGTGAGTTACCTACTGGATACTGCAGGATCCAGTGCGTACAGCGCAAAGCCCCACTCATCAGAGCGGGGCTTTTTGTTTTGCCATCTCTGCCATCTGTTATTTGTTAATCTCTGTTGATCTTTCTGCTGGCTGGCAGAGGCCAACCTGCGAGATGAGATAAGGAGCCGCCATCATGTTAACTCTGTTTTCCGTTGTAGCGCTGATACACCTAATAGCGCTAATGACACCTGGCCCCGATTTCTTTTTTATTTCACAGACCGCGCTCAGTCGCTCCCGTGCAGAGGCAATGATGGGGGTATTGGGTATCACCCTAGGTGTAATGATCTGGGCAGCACTGGCACTGCTTGGCCTGCAACTCTTGCTGCAACAAATCGCCGGGCTGCAACGTTTCATTATGTTAGCCGGTGGACTTTACCTCTGCTGGCTTGGTTGGCAACTCCTGCGTTCAGCCTATGATCGGCATCAGCAGCATGAGGAAACAGAAGCCACGGCAATCACACTGCCACAACCAGGGCGCAGTTTGTTACGTGGCCTACTCACCAACCTCTCCAATCCTAAAGCTTTGATCTACACCAGCAGTGTGTTCTCACTGTTTATCGGCAATGAAGTTGAAACCACTACCCGCTGGGGACTATTTGCATTAATAACACTGGAAACCTTTGCCTGGTTTACGCTTGTCGCAATAGTTTTTGCTCTACCCACCATGCGGCAAACCTATCAACGTCTGGCAAAGTGGATCGATGCGCTCGCCGGTGGCCTATTTATTGCTTTTGGCCTACATTTAATTTTTTATCATTAACCACTTAATTTCTTTACTTGCCCTAGGCTGTTGCGGTTAACTGACCGCTTAATTAATGGCTATCTGCAATTCAACAGCATTAGCACAGTAAAACCTGTGCAAGATTATACTGCGCAGTAAAGGATCAGGAGAAAGCGATGAAACGCGTATTTATTATGGTATTAGACTCATTAGGTATTGGCGCAACAGAAGATGCCAAACAGTTTGGCGATCAGGGCGCCGACACGCTCGGCCACATTGCTGCCGCCTGCGCGCGTGGTGAAGCCGACATTGGCCGTAGTGGCCAGTTATCGTTGCCCAACTTAAGCCGTTTGGGATTAGGCAAAGCTGCTGAAGCCTCTACCGGCCAGTTTCCTGCTGGTTTAGATCCACAAGCAGAAATTATTGCTGCTTATGGTTATGCGCGTGAACTCTCATCAGGAAAAGACACACCTTCTGGTCATTGGGAGATGGCTGGTGTTCCAGTGCTGTTCGACTGGGGATATTTCACCGACAAACAAAACAGCTTTCCAACCGTGCTGCTAGAAAAACTGGTGCAACGCGCCAATCTACCTGGCTATTTTGGTAACTGCCACGCCTCTGGGACCGATATTATTGATCAGTTTGGCGAAGCTCATATGGCAACAGGCAAGCCGATTTTTTACACCTCGGCAGACTCTGTATTTCAAATCGCCTGCCACGAGCAGACTTTTGGCCTAGAGCGCCTCTATCAACTCTGCGAAATTGCGCGCGAAGCGCTGACTGCCGGTGGTTATAACATTGGCCGTGTGATTGCTCGCCCATTTATCGGTGATAAAGCGGGTAGCTTCCAACGCACCGGCAACCGGCACGATCTGGCGGTAGAACCACCAGCAGCAACAGTATTGAAAAAATTACTGGATGAAAAAGGTGGTCAGGTGGTAGCGATTGGTAAAATTGCTGACATCTACGCCAATGTCGGTATTAGCCAAACCGTCAAAGCTACCGGCATTGATGCATTGCTGGATGCCACACTCGATGAGATGGAAAAAGCTGCTGATAACACCATCGTCTTCACCAACTTTGTCGATTTCGACTCTGCCTATGGTCACCGACGTGATGTAGCCGGTTACGCCGCTGCTCTTGAGCTGTTTGATCGTCGCGTTCCAGAACTGCTCGCGCATGTCACCGGTGATGACATGATTATCTTTACTGCTGATCACGGCTGTGATCCGACCTGGCCAGGCAACGATCACACCCGCGAGCATATTCCCGTGCTAATTTATGGCCCGAAAGTGAAACCCGGCAGCTTCGGTCAGCGCGAAACCTTTGCCGATATCGGGCAAACTATTGCTGATTACTTTGGCTTATCGGCAATGGACTACGGTACAAAGCTGTTCAACTTAACTGACAGTGAATAGTTGTGACTGTTACACGCTGGGTACTGCTGTATTGACCATTTGCGCGGGGACTCGACTCCCTGTCGCAACTCGCCGATAGAGTAACGATGTGAAGCGATTTCCCAACCGCCATAAGGCGGGTTGGGAGATAAGGAGAAAAGAAATTAGTGCCCGCGTGCGTGGTTACTCACGTGCGTGGTTGATAGTGTAGCGTGGTATCTCTACGACCAGATCCTCTTCCGCCAGTTGTGCTTGGCAACTGAGACGGCTTTCCGGTTCTAGCCCCCACGCCTTATCCAGCATGTCATCTTCCAGTTCACTGCTCTCTGGCAGTGAATCAAACCCCTCGCGCACGATGCAGTGGCAAGTGGTGCAGGCGCAAGATTTCTCACAGGCGTGTTCAATATCAATTCCGTTACGCAGTGCTACATCCAGTATCGTTTCTCCCGCTTCACCCTCAAGCACCGCACCCTCAGGGCAGAGTTCCTGATGCGGTAATAAAATAATTTTTGGCATAATTACATCTCATCAACAGAGTGACCGGTTAGTGCTTTGCGGATCGACGTATTCATACGGCGCGCAGCAAAATCTTGTGTGCTGCTATCCACTAATTTGATGGCTTGTTCAATTGCCGTCGGTTCGTCGCCTTGCATCGTCTGTTGTAACGCAGCAACTGCATCGTCGATAACAGCCCGTTCGTCAGCAGTCAATAACGCAGCGTCGCTCGCTAGCGCACCTTGCAGACTTTCTAATACTCGAGCCGCTTCAACCCGCTGTTCTGCCAGTTTACGCGCATTGATGTCCAACTGAGCATGAGCCATTGAGTCTTTGATCATCGAGGCAATTTCATCATCGGTTAAGCCGTAAGAGGGTTTAACCTGTACCGCCGCTTCCACGCCAGTTGATTTCTCTTTGGCTGTGACACTCAACAGACCATCGGCATCAACCTGGAAGGTCACACGAATATGAGCACCACCTGCCGGCAGTGGTGGTAAACCACGTAAGGTAAAGCGCGCCAAAGAGCGGCAATCTTGTACCAGTTCACGTTCGCCTTGCAGTACATGGATCATCATTGCGCTCTGACCATCTTTGAAGGTAGTAAATTCTTGTGCGCGTGCCACCGGAATGGTGGTATTACGCGGGATCACCTTCTCGACCAAGCCCCCCATCGTTTCTAATCCCAGTGAGAGCGGGATCACATCGAGCAGCAGCATGTCGCTGTCAGGTTTATTACCCACCAAGATATCGGCCTGGATCGCCGCCCCCAGAGCCACAACTTTATCCGGATCAATGCTGGTGAGTGGTGTGCAGGCAAAGAACTCGCCCACCTGCTGGCGTACCAGTGGCACACGGGTTGAGCCACCCACCATGACGACTTGTAGGATCTGTTCAGACTCAATCTGGGCATCTTTCAGCGCACGGCGACATGCTAACAAGGTGCGTTTAATCAGTGGGCTGATCAAGGCTTCAAACTGTGCGCGTGTCACCTCACCCTGCCAGCCAGCAATACTCACTATGGTACTGTCAGCCTGACTCAGCGCAATTTTGGTCTCAATTGCCAGATCAAGCAGTTGCCGTTGTAGACGATGATCAGCACGATCAGTTATTGCTGCCTGTTCACGTAACCACTCAGCGAGCAGGTGGTCAAAATCATCGCCACCTAGTGCCGAATCACCACCGGTGGCCAGCACTTCAAACACACCACGGCTTAACCTTAAAATCGAAATATCAAAGGTGCCGCCGCCTAGGTCATAGACCGCTATCACCCCTTCCTGACCTGAGTCGAGACCATAAGCAATCGCCGCAGCGGTCGGCTCATTCAGCAAACGCAGTACATGTAAGCCCGCCAAACGTGCAGCATCTTTGGTGCCTTGGCGCTGTGCATCATCAAAATAGGCCGGTACTGTAATCACGACACCATCTAGCTCACCCGCTAATGCCGCTTTGGCTCGCTCAGCCAGTGTGTGAAGAATGTCAGCAGAAACGCTGACTGGATTCACCATGCCAGCAGCCGTGACCATCTGGGGTAATCCCTGATTAGTCGGCTGAAACTGGTAAGGGAGATCGGGATAACGCTGTTGCAGATCGACCAGTGAACGTCCCATCATTCGTTTGACTGAACTGATGGTGTTCACGGGGTCTTGCGCAGCTTGTGCTCGTGCTTCCCAGCCAACCTGCCGTTGCGTAGTTTGATAGTGAACTACAGAAGGCAACAGATGACGACCTTGAGTATCAGCAAGCGTTTCGGCCTGACCGCTTCGAACAGTGGCCACCAGCGAATTGGTGGTTCCTAAATCAATTCCTACCGCCAAACGACGCTGATGTGGGGCAGCAGTTTGCCCCGGCTCACTAATCTGTAATAACGCCATATTTCGATACCCAAGGTCAGTAAAATTATTGCCACTCTTTTGGCAACAACACGGAGTCAAAGTTGAAACTGCTATCTTTGGATGCGTTTTGTTCGCTGAATGTCAAAGCGTGCGTCCATGTTAAGAATATTGTACGGACGAGAAGTGCTTATGTAAAACCGAGTAATTTCTCTTCGAGCTGTTCTTGTTGCTGCTGAAGTTTGTCTAGGAAACGCAGTTTACGCACGCTGTCGGCCGCCTGCGACCACTGCTGTTGATCCAACTGTGTAACCATTTGCTGGCGATAGCTCAGCAGCAGTTTCTCTACCCGAGCGGTAAACGTAGCTAATGCTTGCAGCGCATCTGCGCTGTTTCTAATCGCCTGATGTTCAATCGTATCGAGTTCTTCACGAAGTTCAAGCTGTTGCATTAAAAATGCACTGTCACGCAGCGTCTGTTGCTCATTACGGATATCAATACCTTGTAACAAGAGCAGATATTCGGCACGTCTTAACGGGTGCTTGAGTGTCTGATACGCTTCGTTGATGGTTGCCGCCTGTTGTAACGCGATTAACCGTTGCCGTTCAGGCTGACTGGCAACGCGATCCGGATGATACTGGCGCTGTAATTCCTGGTAACGCAACGTCATGTTGCTGATGTCGAGTTGGTAACACTGCGGTAATGCAAATAAAGTAAAGTAATTCATCAGCTGTTCACATTGTTATCGTTACCATCGAGCCAACTTGGGTCAGACGTTAAAACTCTCACCGCAACCACACTCACTGGTCACATTGGGGTTATTGAACTTAAAGCCTTCGTTCAAACCTTCTTTGACAAAATCAAGTTCGGTACCATCCAAGTAAACCAGGCTTTTACGATCAATGATTACCTTAACGCCTTTATCTTCAAAAACAATATCATCATCATTCATTTCGTCAACAAACTCGAGCACATACGCCATTCCTGAGCAGCCAGAAGTACGCACCCCTAGCCGCAGGCCCAACCCCTTGCCACGGTTCGTCAGAAATGCCTGAACACGCTGTGCAGCGCTGTCGCTCATACTAATCGACATAACACCCTCATTCAAAACAAAGCCCAGCAATGTGGGCTAATTGTTGTTGGTTAGTTACGACTTGTTGTGTTTGCTTTTGTAGTCGGCAATCGCAGCTTTGATCGCATCTTCAGCCAGAATTGAACAGTGGATTTTAACCGGTGGCAGTTCAAGTTCTTCAGCAATTTCAGTGTTCTTGATCTCTGCCGCTTGTTCGAGCGATTTACCTTTCATCCACTCAGTCACCAGCGAACTAGAAGCGATCGCTGAACCACAACCGTAGGTTTTAAAGCGAGCATCTTCAATGATGCCATCACTGTTAACCTTAATCTGTAGTTTCATCACATCGCCACAGGCCGGCGCCCCTACCATGCCACTGCCAACATTCGGATCTTCGTTATCAAATGAACCCACATTACGCGGATTTTCATAATGATCAATAACCTTTTCACTATAAGCCATAGCGTTACCTCTCAATTCTGCGAATTAATGATGAGCCCATTCAATACTATTGATATCGACACCCTGTTTGAACATTTCCCACAATGGCGACAATTCCCGCAAACGGTCAATCGATTTGCGCACTAATGCAATCGCATAATCGATCTCCTCTTCAGTGGTAAAACGCCCAAGCGAGAAACGGATCGAGCTGTGTGCCAACTCATCGCTCATTCCCAATGCCCGCAATACGTAAGAGGGTTCAAGGCTGGCCGAAGTGCAGGCTGATCCGGAAGAGACCGCCAGATCTTTCAGTGCCATAATTAACGATTCACCCTCAACATAGTTGAAGCTAACGTTGAGTATGTTTGGCGCACCATGTTCTAAGTCACCGTTTAAATAGACTTCTTCAATATCTTTGACACCATTCCATAGCCGATCACGCAGGGTGCGCAGGCGCGCCATTTCACTCGACATCTCCTGTTTGGCAATGCGATAAGCTTCCCCCATACCGACTATTTGATGCACCGGTAAGGTACCTGAACGCATTCCGCGTTCATGTCCACCACCATGAATTTGTGCTTCTAGGCGAATACGTGGTTTGCGGCAAACATAGAGCGCTCCAATCCCTTTCGGACCATAGATTTTATGACCCGAAAACGACATCAAATCAACTTTGAGTTGGCTCAGATCAATCGGTAACTTACCTACGCTCTGTGTAGCATCAACGTGGTAGATGATGCCTCGCGCACGGCACAGTTCACCGATTGCAGCAATATCCTGTATGACACCGATTTCGTTGTTAACGTGCATAATCGAAACGAGGATGGTATCTGTACGCATCGCTGCCTGTAGTGTCTCTAGGTCAAGCAGGCCATTACTCTGCGGAGCAAGGTAGGTGACTTCAAAACCTTCACGCTCAAGCTGACGGCAAGTATCGAGTACCGCTTTATGCTCAGTCTTGCAGGTAATGATGTGTTTGCCCTTTTTCTGATAAAAGGTCGCTACCCCTTTGAGGGCCAGATTGTTCGATTCTGTTGCACCAGAGGTGAAAACTATCTCACGCGGATCGGCCCCCACCAGCTCAGCAATTTGATTACGGGCGATATCAACCGCCTCTTCAGCCTGCCAACCAAAACGATGCGAACGTGACGCTGGATTGCCAAAGGTGCCGTCCTGTGTCAGGAACTGCATCATTTTCTCAGCCACGCGCGGATCAGCCGGAGTCGTTGCTGAGTAGTCTAGATAAATCGGTAATTTCATTGCGCTATTGCTCCGAAAACCACTTTAAGAAATCAATAAATTAGGGCTGCCGATTCTGCTTATGTGCGCAGATTAACATCTATTGTCTGTTGCAGCCGACCGTTAACCGCACGGCGTCGATCATTATTCTGACGCCCCGCCACATCGAGTACTTCCTGACTGTTTAGCATCTCCGCTAACGTGATGTTATTGAGGAAACCGCTAATGCGGTCACTCAAATCCCGCCACAAGGCATGGGTTAAACAACGCTCTCCACCTTGGCAATCTGAGTTGCCTTGGCAACGGGTCGCATCGACCGACTCATCGACAGCAGTGATCACTTCGCCAACCGCGATCTCTGTGGCGTCTTTACCTAGCCGATAACCACCGCCAGGCCCGCGAACACTCGCCACTAAGCCATGTTTGCGTAAACGAGAAAACAGCTGTTCCAGATAAGAGAGAGAAATACCTTGGCGTTCTGAGATATCCGCCAGCGATACCGGCCCGATCTGGGAATGTAGTGCAACATCCAACATTGCAGTCACTGCATAACGGCCTTTAGATGTGAGTCTCATGGCAAGAAATTACCCGTTATTGAAACATGCCTGAGAGTCTGTCATTACCTAGCGATTCAGTCAACTATTTACCCTACTATTTTACTCAGGTATTACTCTCACACCGTGACTCAGGCCAGCTAAAATATACATTTTTTAACCATTTCTAACTAGGTTAATAGCGCTATTTGACCAGGTGAAAATCAACTATGTTGATCTTTATCTTTTTTTTCAAAAGAGCTTAACATGCCACGTAAGATATTCAGCTCTTGAGCTTCTGGGCGTGCTCGTGCAAACAGACGACGCAGGCGATTCATCACCTGACCAGGATGAGCCGCACGGATAAAACCGGTACTTAATAGCGTCTGTTCGAGATGTTGGTAGAAATGTTCCAGCTCTTCTGCTTTCGGGTAGCGTGGTTCCTGCTGTGCAGGCGTTGGTATTACCAACTGCTGCGCAAGATAAGCAACACGTACCTCATAGGCAATAATCTGCACTGCCATCGCCAGATTGAGTGAGCTATAGTCGGGATTAGCCGGGATTGCGACATGATAATCGCATTTTTGCAACTCATCGTTGGTTAATCCAACGCGTTCACGGCCAAACACTAACGCCACATCACCACTGTGACTCTCCTCAACCGCACGCACACCACACTCACGCGGCTCCAGCATTGGCCAAGGTAGGCTGCGTGAGCGGGCACTGGTACCAACCACGAGCCGACAGCCAGCAATGGCTTGCTCAAAATTCTCAACCAGCACTGCATTGCCAATCAAATCACTGGCACCCGCTGCCAGTGCAATAGCTTGTGAATCCGGCTTTACCAGTGGGTTGACCAGATAGAGATTGGTTAATCCCATCGTCTTCATTGCACGCGCAACGGAGCCAATGTTACCTGTATGAGAAGTTTCAACCAGAACGATACGGATGTTATGCAACATATCAACTCTAAGTGTAGCGGAAAATGGCAGCATCTTAGCACAGCAGCCCAGCGAGGGCTAACCAGCGCGCTGCCTGTTTTTCAGTCGATTGAAGCTGTTCCGTCTACCATGCAAACAAACCATACATACCGACAGCGCACAATGCCGGACTAAGATTAGCCAGCCCACAGAACAACTGGTATACTGCGCACCGTAACCCGTTCTTTAACATTCCGTGGAAGATACCCATGCATCCGATGCTGACAATTGCGGTGCGCGCTGCGCGCAAAGCAGGCAATTTGATTGCCAAACATTACGAGACACCAGACGCTGTAGAAGCGACACAAAAGGGCTCTAACGATTTTGTTACCAATGTCGATCGCGATGCTGAGCGTCTGATCATCGACATTATTCGTAAGTCTTACCCAAAGCATACCATCATCAGTGAAGAGTGTGCCGAGTTGGCGGGTGAAGATCCGGATGTACAATGGGTGATCGATCCACTGGATGGCACCTCTAATTTTATTAAACGCTTCCCCCATTTTGCGGTTTCTATCGCCGTTCGCATCAAAGGACGTACTGAAGTCGCTGTAGTTTACGATCCAATGCGTAACGAGCTGTTTACCGCAACCCGTGGGCAGGGTGCGCAACTTAACGGCTACCGTCTACGCGGTTCCCATGCCAAAGATCTCGACGGAACCATTTTGGCAACCGGTTTTCCATTTAAAGCCAAGCAACACGCCGCGACTTATATCAATTTGGTCGGCAAACTGTTTACACAATGTGCTGATTTTCGGCGCACGGGTTCAGCCGCTTTAGATCTGGCTTATGTCGCGGCTGGCCGAGTGGATGGTTTCTTTGAAATCGGCTTAAAACCTTGGGACTTCGCCGGTGGTGAGCTGTTAGTGCGTGAGGCTGGTGGTGTGGTGAGCGACTTTGTTGGCGGCCATAATCACTTCAAATCCGGAAATCTGGTCGCAGGTAATCCACGTGTAGTGAAAGCGCTACTTGCGACGTTACGTGAAGAACTCAGCGAAGCACTGAAACGTTGATAGCCTAGCCGTTACTCGGCACAACCAATAAGCATGACACGTAAGCACTACAGGCGTTGGCAACCAACAACAACGCCTGTAGTTTTGTGGTCAATAAACTGATACTTTTCGAGTTATTGCGAGCTTAACGTAAGAACAGACGCACACCACCACCCAGACCAGGTTGCGCACTGGTATACAGCAGCAAACCTGCAATCAGTAGTATCATACCGCCAGTAAATGCAACCGCCCACCACGCTACGGCACGCCATGCCGCAGGCGTGCGCCGAGCACTGAGACGGATGGCCAAATCACGGCTGTAGTAGACCAGTAGTGCCAAACACGAAAGCGTGAGTGCAGTGCCGATTGCCATCGCAAATGCTGAGAAGATACCCCAAGCAAATACGTCAATCACCTTGGCAAAAATCAGCACCATAATAGCACCCGAACAAGGTCGCATTCCCATAGCAAGCACAATGGCTGCTTTTGTACGCCAGTCATCACCCGCCTGTAGTTGTGCCTCGTTTGGTAGATGCTGATGACCACATCCACAATGGTCACTGTGTACATGATCTGCTGGCAGCGGTTGCAACTGATGAATCTGTAGTGCTGAACCAGGGCGCATCGCTTTCACGACCAGGTAAAGCCGTTTTGCCGCACGCAAACTTAACAACGCCCCTAACAACATCAACAACACAAAACTACCTTGCTCCAGCCAGAAAGTACTCTGATGCAGCCGGCTTGATGAGAGCTGTAACACAACCAACACCAGCAGCACTAAACCAATCGCTACCACTCCCTGTGCCAGTGCAGCCAGTAGGGTAAGTTGAATGCTGTTTTTCAGACGTGTTGGATGGGTAGCCAAATAAGCAGAAATAACAATCTTGCCATGTCCCGGCCCAAGTGCATGTAGCACACCATAACCAAGGCTAAATAGCAGCAACGTAAGCCCTGCCTGCTGTGGTGCGGCTTTCACCTGCTGCAACAGCACCGCCATTTCCTGCTGTAAACTCTTTTGCCAGGCGGTACTCTGCATCAGTAGCTGTGGCCAGTAGTACCAGATGGCGATACCACCAACTAACAATAGGATCAAGAACAGAACAAGCGGCCACAAATTCAGCAACCAATTACGCTGATGATTAACTTCTGGGCGCTTCACTGACATTTCAATCTCACCCGCTGAGCAAACTCTTGACCTAATTGCATATCTTCATCCGGCATATCACTTTTATCCAGTGACAACGCATAGGCTTTTAACAATTCACTGGGGGTTGGGGTAACTAACTCACATTCACACCGCGCTGCAATTTCCGGTGGCAAATGTATCGAATCTTTATTTTTATATCTCATATCAACAAAATAGGTCGGATCGTAGGTTGAGACTTCAAACGTTCTCCCTGCCAAATCTTGTGGTTCAGTTAATGGCAATACAAACGCCAATACCGCTTTATACCCTTGACGATACAATTGGTAATCACTAGGTAGACTCTTATACTTTATCGGTTTACCATCACGATAAACGTAGGTGAAGTAGTGTTGTCCAGTGACGTTGGCCATCACTTCTGCCGCGAGTTTCTTCCAAACTTCAGGGTCATCTTTGCCATTCTCTGCGTCATATAACAGATCAGCTGAGGTCATCTCATCCATAACCCAAACCATTTTCAATCCGGTCAGTTTCTGCTCCCTCATCTCAAAGCTAACATCCATATCGATAAAACTGTGTGGGTGAGCAAAAGCCTCCGTGCTGCACAGTACCAACAGGCTTGCTAAAGCACCGCGTAGTTTCATCATCAAAGCACACTCATCATTTACTAAACAACCCAATTAAATCAACCAATAAAAGCGCTATAGTGATACTCACAGTTCCAAATTCAAACCGGTACAGAGCGAGATCACCAGGCTGATAAAAACAATAAAATTTATCAATTTTCAAATCAGAACCGCGATAACTCATGACCCACCGGACAACGATGAAGCGCGGCATCACAGTGGGTGAATAGATCAAGCGAGTTATCCTCAGCTTGGGTAGCTGATTAAAATTGCTACATTTTTATAAAATGCACCCAAAATAAAAAATGACAAACCTACTCTTGCCTGACATTTTGTTACCGTCGCAATGTGAGTCAGTAACACTCAACCTAGCAAATTAGACCACAAAACAAATAAAAATTCCTAACGGAATGTCAATCAGCAGCACAACACGCTTTAGAACACCCCATCAGCAGCAAAAAAATCAGCAAGATATCGAGATTAGCAGCAGTAAAAACCATCGTGCCATTAGAGAGCAGAACTCAAGAAAGGTAGTGAAACCAACAGAAAACCCCAATAATATACTGATTATAAAACATTTAAATCATTTTAAACTTATCGAAAATCCAGGTCACTTGCCAAACATTAACATTCACTGAGCAGGAACAGGACTGCCCATTCATCAAACAGGCGGCGCATTATCGCATTTAATACCACCGATTTACCACCTGTATACTTGTGGAGGTGAAGACTCTGACCAATCAAAAAATTAACCCATTGAGCCAACAATGAAAAAGCTCGCCTAGGGGCGAGCTTCTGTCACTAAATATAAATTTAGCCAATAATACAGGGTGTTAGGCATAAACCGGCAAGCGAGCACAGATTGCCAGCACTTTCTCTTTCACTCGCTGAATGGTTGCTTCATCATTGATATTGTCCAGTACATCACAGATCCAACCCGCCAGTTCGCGCACTTCTGCCTCTTTAAAACCACGGCGAGTGACCGCCGGAGTTCCAATCCGCACCCCCGAAGTGATAAACGGACTCTTCGGATCATTTGGCACACTGTTCTTGTTAACAGTGATGTTCGCTCTGCCCAGTGCAGCATCGGCCTCTTTGCCAGTTAAATTCTTATCAACCAGATCAAGCAGGAACAGATGGTTATGCGTACCGCCAGAGACGACTTTGTAACCACGCTGGATGAAAACATCCACCATCGCTTTGGCGTTAGTCGCAACTTGCTGCTGATAGATCTTAAATTCAGGTTCCATTGCCTCTTTCAGCGCTACCGCTTTACCCGCGATCACGTGCATTAGAGGACCACCCTGCCCACCTGGGAAGACTGCTGAGTTGAACTTTTTATACAGATCTTCATTGCCGCCTTTGGCCAAAATCAAGCCACCACGTGGCCCTGCCAAAGTCTTGTGCGTGGTTGTCGTGACAACATGCGCATGAGGTACTGGGTTCGGGTAGACGCCCGCTGCGACCAAGCCAGCGACATGGGCCATATCAACAAACAGATAAGCACCTATGCTGTCAGCAATTTCACGCATTTTTGCCCAATCGACAACACCGGAGAAAGCGGAAAAACCGCCGATGATCATTTTAGGTTTGTGGGTTTGTGCCTGTTTAGCCAGATCATCATAATCAATCTGACCAGCCGCATTGATACCATAAGGCACTACATTGTAGAGTTTGCCCGATAGGTTAACCGGAGAACCATGCGTTAGGTGGCCACCGTGCGCCAAGTTCATACCCAGAATCGTATCGCCCGGTTGCAGCAAGGCAGTGTAAACCGCAAAGTTCGCCTGAGATCCAGAGTGTGGTTGTACGTTGGCATAGTCGGCACCAAACAGCGCTTTGGCACGATCAATCGCTAGCTGTTCAACAATATCGACATACTCACAGCCACCGTAGTAGCGTTTGCCAGGATAGCCTTCAGCATATTTGTTGGTTAATTGTGAGCCTTGCGCCTGCATCACTCGCGGGCTGGTGTAGTTTTCTGATGCAATCAGCTCAATGTGCTCTTCTTGACGCACGACCTCTTGCTCCATTGCTTGCCATAATTCAGCATCGTAATCAGCAATGTTCATTTCACGCTTTAACATCCGGCATCTCCTGGCTTCAATTCAGCTTACTATACCCAAAGTAGGCTATCTGCTTATCTACCAAGACTGTCAATACAGCACCGACAAAATGGTAGACAGAGCAACAGCAATACCCTCTCAAGTTCAAGACCGACAGTGTAAACCGTTTCTCGTGAGTGAAGATAGGTCTTGACAGCGCTTTTTACGCAAACGATTAGCTGGTCTGCTGACAAGGCAGCACGGCGCCAACCCCAGCATCAAATCGCATCTTCATCCTGTTCACCGGTACGAATACGAACAACACGTGCCACATCAAAGACAAATATCTTGCCGTCACCAATTTTTCCGGTTTGCGCCGTCTGCATAATGGTTTCAACACAGGTATCAACAATGTCATCAGCGACCACGATCTCAATTTTTACTTTCGGCAAAAAATCGACCATGTACTCAGCACCACGGTAAAGCTCAGTATGTCCCTTTTGGCGACCAAACCCTTTCACTTCAGTCACAGTCATGCCGGTAATACCGACTTCAGCCAATGCTTCACGCACGTCATCAAGCTTGAACGGCTTGATAATAGCATCAATTTTTTTCATCTTATTTCCTTGCGCTGGTTACACCAGAGTGATTTGCTCGTTGTCTTTACAACTCACCAATTTTGACGCCCAAAACCAGAGGTGATCGGATAGCGCCGATCCTTACCAAAACCCCGTGCCGTAATACGTGGCCCTACGGCAGCCTGACGTCGCTTGTACTCATTGATATCCACGAGGCGGATTACCTTGCGCACTACGGCTTGGTCAAAACCCTCAGCAACCAGTTCCGCGACCGACTTGTCTTGTTCGACATAGCCTGCCAGGATAGCATCCAGAATATCGTAAGGCGGCAAACTGTCCTGATCACACTGATCTGGAGCCAGTTCAGCAGAAGGCGGACGATCAATCACTCGCTGCGGTATCACGTAAGAGAGGCTATTGCGATACTCCGCCAGCTGGAATACCAGTGTCTTCGGAACATCTTTCAATACATCAAAACCACCTGCCATATCACCATAGAGTGTGGCATACCCTACCGCCATTTCACTCTTATTTCCGGTGGTCAATACAATCCGACGGCGTTTGTTAGAGAGTGCCATTAGCACCACACCACGACAGCGCGCCTGTAAATTCTCTTCTGTAGTATCGCGTTCAGTATTGGTAAACATCGGGGCAAGCTGTGCCATAAAAGCATCAAACATTGGCTCAATCGAGAGTATATCAAATTCAACTCCCAGGATTTCTGCCTCTTCTCGGGCATCAATAACGCTGATATCCGCCGTGTAACGGAATGGCATCATCAAAGCCTGCACTTTATCGTTACCTAAGGCATCGACGGCAATCGCCAGCGTCAACGCCGAATCAATACCGCCTGATAGGCCAAGTATCGCACCTTCGAAGCCGTTCTTGTGCACATAATCACGCACTGCCAGTACTAGCGCCTGATAAACCTCTGCCAGTTGTGACATCGGTTGGGCAGGTGTTGTCATCGGCACAATGCTAAGCTCATGCATCTCTATTCGCACCACTTGTTCAGCAAAAGCAGCCAAACAGTGTGTTATTTTTCCTTTATCATCAAATACCTTTGAACCACCATCAAAAATCAGTTCATCCTGGCCACCGACTTGGTTCAGATAGATCAGCGGCAACCCGCTACGACTACAGTGTTCTGATAACAAGCTGTGTCGAATATAGGGTTTTTCCAGATTATATGGTGATGCATTGATTGACAGGATAATCTCTGCGCCGGCAGCTTTCACTGTATCAACCGAGTCCGCATACCAAAGATCCTCACAAATCAATAGACCGAGACGGTAACCATTAAGCTCAACGACACAGCTTTGCTCTCCCGCAGCAAAATAGCGTTTTTCATCAAAAACGCCGTAGTTAGGCAACTGCTGTTTAAAATAACGTGCCTGCAATTTACCTGCCGAGAAGAGTGACAGTGCATTGTATAACCTGCCATTTTCACGCCACGGGTGACCAACCAAAATCGCTATCTGGCTCGCCGCCTGTTGCAAACAATCGAGTTGTTGCTGGCAACGAAGATGGAAGTCGTCACGAAACAGCAGATCCTCTGGTGGATAACCTGACAATGCCAGTTCGGGGAACATGACCAAATCAGTTCCCGCTTGCTGCTGCTGTTTGACTATCTGCAACATGCGTTCGCTGTTGCCTTCAATATCGCCCACCAATAAATTTAACTGGGCGAGTGCAATCGAAATTGATCTGCTCATATCTCTATGGTCTGCCATACCACTACGAAAAAATCGAGTAAAAAGCTGCTGTATCTGCGCTATTGCATCGGTCATCTAGCTAAACTGGGTATACCGGATAGCACAGACATGCTCAGCTACTGTGTGTTTCAGTTTCTATGTACGTTCTGGCGCCAAACTGGTCATGACAATCAAACCTGTTGGGAGCGGCGTTAAACTATCATTGTTTAAACTCATTGGCGTCTAACCCATGACGCGACAATAACTTATAAAATTCCGTGCGATTACGCCCAGCTAAGCGTGCCGCCTGAGTAACATTCCCTTTGGTGATTTGCAGTAACTTGCGCAGGTAGTGCAACTCAAACTGGTTACGCGCTTCAACAAAA
Source organism: Serratia microhaemolytica (assembly GCF_004011885.1). Classification (GTDB taxonomy): domain Bacteria; phylum Pseudomonadota; class Gammaproteobacteria; order Enterobacterales; family Enterobacteriaceae; genus Serratia_G; species Serratia_G microhaemolytica. The sequence goes on from NZ_SBEF01000043.1 coordinate 16,342, forward strand.
GTCGGCAGGATGGTGTTCTCACCCGTCAACGCCTGCTCTACCAAAGCCTCATTGATCACCGGTGCACTGGTCAAAGCCACACACTGTTCGATCACATTCACTAGCTGACGCACATTGCCCGGCCAACTCGCTGTCATCAGGCGCTTCATGGCATCAGCTGAGAAACTGCGCACAAATGGCTTGTGCCGTAACGCAGCCTCTCTTAACAACTGATTGGCCAGTAAAGGAATATCTTCAGAGCGTTCACTGAGTGTGGGCATCTTAAGCGTTACTACATTCAATCGATAGTAAAGATCACCACGGAACTCATTTTTTTCCATTGCTTTGGGGAGATCACGATGAGTCGCAGAGATAACCCGTACATCGATATCAACATCACGGTTACTGCCAAGTGGTCGCACTTTACGCTCTTGCAACACACGCAACAATTTCACCTGCAATGAAAGTGGCATGTCACCAATTTCATCTAACAGTAGAGTTCCCCCCGCTGCTGCCTGAAATAGCCCTTCTCGCTGACTTACTGCACCGGTGAATGCCCCTTTGGTATGACCAAATAATTCTGACTCAAGCAGTTGCTCCGGCAATGCACCGCAATTAATCGCGATAAATGGCTGTTTAGCTCGTGTACTGCCTGCGTGGATCGCCCTTGCCAGTACCTCTTTACCGGTACCACTCTGGCCAGTAATCAGAATACTAACATCTGATTGTGCAACCATTTTAGCCTGTTCTAATAATCTCAACATCGCTGGGCTACGGGTAACAAAAGTTTCTTGCCACACGCCTTCACTCGCAGGCGATGAGAGCGATAAAGCATCATCAATTGCGGCATAAAGTGCATCACGATCAACCGGTTTAGTCAAAAAACTAAATACTCCCTGCTGTGTTGCAGCGACAGCATCAGGAATAGAACCGTGTGCAGTAAGAATAATCACCGGCATTCCTGGTTGATGTTTCTGAATTTCAGCAAACAGTGCCATGCCATCCATCTCATCCATTCGCAGATCACTGATCACCAAATCAATCTTTTCTTTTACTAGCACGCGCAATGCTTCTTGTCCGCTCTCGGCTGTTCTGACATGAAACCCTTCACTGGTTAGGCGCATGCCAAGTAGTTTCAATAGACTGGGATCATCATCGACCAATAACAGATTTGCTGACTTGCGAATTGTCATTGTCCAGCAGCTCCTTTTTCAGTAGCAGTTGCTTGCTGTTGAGTCGGTAAGGTCGTGCTAGCATCACTGTGCTGAACCCCGCCGTTCAATGACGCTTCGAGCGTGGACGCAGAAGCCGCAGGTGTTGCCACTTCCAGTTTGGCTGCTGGTGGTTTTTGTGCTTCAGGTTTTGTCGCTTCAGTCACCTTTGATGCTGCAATGCCACTTGCTGATATCTCACCTTGCTGCTGCTTACGTGAGGAGAGCTGCCGTTCAATGTCAGTCAAGTTTTTTAATTTCAAAGAGATATCATGCAATTTCTGTTGCAACTGCAACGTCTCACGTTGTAACGACCCGATTTTGCTACTTGTGCTCTCTTGCAGTTGTTGATGGCGTGTTTTTTCATCCTGCAGTAGCCGTTGTAGAAGGTACTGCTGGCGCCATAACTGTACCAAGCTATGCAGTGCGGCAGGATACTGTACACGGCGACTATCTAGCCCCTCAATCAGCATCTGGTTCTCACGTGTATTTAGCATCACATCACTCAACAGGATGGCTTGCTTTAAATAACCTTGCCAAGTGCCATCAGCTTGTTGATTCGCCCAAACACGTGCCTGTTCAACATCAAGGTCAAGCGCTTCAATGCAGGCCATCAGTTGTAACCAATGCCGTGGATCTTCTACCTGTGTCTGTGCATTCTGCTGCATTAAGACGTCACAGGCGATTGCTGGCACACCCTCAGGTTGAATCAACTCTACAGCCTCTGCCGTTTGTTGACTGAAATCACTACTTATCGCTGAATCAGCACAGCCCATCAGCAGAAATGGCACAGTGAACAACGAACTCAATAAAGAGATCCAGCGCTGGCCGGCGGACAAATCACGAAAACTTGCGGGTTTACTTTTTCTCTGTGTTAACTGGGTTCTCTGCGTTAACTGGGCACAATTAAACTCTGTATACATTAGTTATTCATTCTCACGAGTCAATGGCAGTTCAATTCGAAAGCAAACATCAGCATCAGGAGTTTCAACCAATTTCAGTTCACCACGCATTCGACGAATGCAATCCTGTGCAATACTCAACCCCAATCCGCTTCCCTTAACAGCACCTTTTCTTTGATGACTACCCTGAAAAAAAGGCTCAAAAATCATATTTTTTTCTACCATTGGGATTGCAGAACCACTGTTGGCTACATCAATCTCTATTCTTTGCCCAACACGGCGGCTACGCACCCAGATGTTACCGGATTCGTCTCCATAGTGCATTGCATTCGAATAGAGATTATCCAATACACGCATCAGCAGACTATATTCAGCCCAGCATGTTTTTACATCGAGCTGAATCGATGTCTGTAGCATCTTCGCGCGTGCTGGTAATGTATGCGCGGCAACCACTCTCTCCACTAATTCTTGCAGATCAACATACTGATGCTGTGATGGTGCATCTGCCAGTTTACGGTTGTAATCTAATAACTGTTCAATTAACTGCTGTAAGTCGCGGCTGCTCTGCTTAAGAATGGTGACTATCTCCTTTTGATCACCGTTCAATGCTCCCGCCACTTCATCATCTAATAATTCTGTACCCTCCCGCATACTGGCAAGTGGTGTTTTCAATTCATGCGAGATATGACGCAGAAATTCATGGCGTTGTGACTCCAACCACGCCAAGCGATCGCTCAACCAGATAATCCCCTGGGCTAATGATCGTAATTCGTGTGGGCCGCGAAAAGAGGGTGCGATACCAATCTGTTCACCTGCACCAAGGCGACTAATCATGCGTTCAACTGCTTTAACCGGCCCAATAATCATGCGAGTAAATAGCACCACCAGTAGCACACTAACCAAAAAAAGTTGCAGCGCCTGCCAACCAAAATATTTTCCTCGTTCGGCAATCGCTTGCTGCAACTGCTGCCCCCGGGCAAAAACGACATTGCGTGTTGCCTGCACCATCTCGGCATTTGAGTGAGAAAAAGACTCTAGTAATTGAGCAGCAGTGTTATCTGGTGCGCTGTTATAGCACTGAAAGGATTGTAGGCGGTTTAATAAATCACGTAAGGTTTGATAGTAACGTTCATCAGGCAAGATCGCAGCGTGCGCTTCAAGCATCTGTGAGTACTGTTTACGCTGTTCTTGGTAGAGATGTTCTAAGGTAGCATCAACTAAAACACAGTATTGGCGATAACTGCGTTCCATCTCCAGCGCCACACTACTCATTGCCTCACTACGTCTAGCATCAACCAATGTAGTACGGTTTATATCAGCAGCTTGTGTACTGAGATGATCAAGACTTTGATAAGCCTGATAGGCCAAGATTAGCAGTGGCAGTAATACCAGCAGGAACGCAATCACTACCAATTGACGTAGTGAGCGCGGAAAAAGACTCCATTTCTTCAACGAAATCACATTGCTGTCTCTATAGATGTCATACCATAACGTATTGAACTACTGATGATGCTACACAATAGAGCCCGTGACAACTACTGTATCAGACAATGATAAAGCTCACTGACTGCTAGAAAAATTCTCAGTAATTCATACCGACTTTCACACTCCATAACGCCACTTACTCATTGTTTGCTATGCAATTACTGAGCTAGAACTGCCTGAACTTCAGGTTTGATCATAGCGGTATATTTTCATATACGCTGAAAATGGAAAAAGCCCTGAGTTTGCACTCAGGGCTTTCCGGTAAAGGTGGCGGAACGGACGGGGCTCGAACCCGCGACCCCCTGCGTGACAGGCAGGTATTCTAACCAACTGAACTACCGCTCCACCGATTTTGTTACGTTACATCTCGCGATGTTAGCAGAACTTTTGTCTCAGTTCCACTCATTATCAGGCGTCACCCCAACAACGTTTATAGGTGCCTGGCAGTGTCCTACTCTCGCATGGGGAGACCCCACACTACCATCGGCGCTACGGCGTTTCACTTCTGAGTTCGGCATGGGGTCAGGTGGGACCACC
>NZ_SBEF01000044.1 GCF_004011885.1 Serratia microhaemolytica
ATTTACTTCTACGAGTCACTCTTCAAGACTTCATTTATTTCGCCGCTTGCGCAGCGTGATAACGGCCTTGTGAGTGCCCACACAGATTGTCTGATAAATTGTTAAAGAGCGTTGAGTTCACCGGCTCACCGACTGGCTCGAGGTGGCGTATATTACGCTTTCCTCTTTCAGAGTCAACCCCGTTTTTCAGGTTTTTCTCTCGACTGACGGAACTTTTGCAAACTTGCCTTTCGCTCCCAAGTCAGTGGTGGCGCATTATAAGCAGTTGTCGCTTAACCGCAACAACTATTTTTCACTCATTTCGCCGTTTGCTCAAACCCACAGCGTTATACGAGGTTATACCGAATTACACACAATCTTATCCACAGTTTCTATTTGGCGGCAAAATTTATGAGCAGTACGCAAACGTTTTCGCTACAATCGTTGCCCATGAAACCACCCCTGTTACCAAAGCGTTGTCGCCATTTGTTGCTGGCTTCTGTCTCGAATGCGAACAGTTTTCAGCTAACCGTTGGCATTTCGCTGTTTATAGTGCGAACCAAATCCAAGGGATAACATCATGCAACAACCTCGTCCAATCCGCCGAGCTTTGCTCAGCGTATCTGATAAAAGCGGCATCGTTGAATTTGCTCACGCTCTCTCCAGTCGTGGTGTAGAACTGCTTTCCACCGGTGGAACCGCCCGTTTACTGGCTGAAGCTGGCCTCTCTGTGACTGAAGTTTCTGACTATACTGGCTTCCCTGAAATGATGGACGGACGAGTAAAAACCCTGCATCCGAAGGTGCATGGTGGCATTCTTGGCCGACGTGGGCAGGATGATGCGATCATGGCACAACATGCGATTGAGCCAATCGATATGGTGGTGGTCAATCTCTACCCATTCGCACAAACTGTCGCTCGTGCTGATTGTTCACTGGCTGATGCCGTTGAGAATATCGATATTGGTGGCCCCACCATGGTGCGCTCAGCAGCCAAGAACCATCATGATGTCGCAATTGTGGTAAATAGTGCCGATTACAACGCTATTATCAACGAGATAGATAACAATGCCGGCTCGCTGCATTATTCAACCCGTTTTGATTTGGCGATCAAAGCCTTTGAGCACACCGCTGCGTATGACAGTATGATCGCAAACTATTTTGGCACACTGGTAGCACCTTATTACGGTGATACTGACCAGCCTTCCGGTGCTTTCCCTCGCACGTTGAATCTTAACTACATCAAGAAACAAGATATGCGCTATGGTGAAAATAGCCACCAGCAAGCCGCTTTTTATATCGAACAACAAGTTAACGAGGCTTCGGTTGCCACTGCCGAGCAGTTACAGGGTAAGGCTCTCTCTTACAACAACATTGCCGATACTGATGCTGCTTTAGAGTGTGTGAAGGAGTTTGAACAACCCGCTTGTGTAATTGTTAAACATGCCAATCCCTGTGGCGTTGCGTTGGGTGACAACTTGTTATCAGCTTATCAGCGCGCTTACCAGACTGATCCAACCTCTGCTTTTGGTGGCATCATCGCTTTTAACCGTCAATTGGATCGGGAAACCGCGCAAGCGATCATTGAGCGTCAATTTGTTGAAGTGATCATTGCGCCCAGCATCAGTGATGAGGCACGTGCTGTGCTGGCTGCCAAGCAGAATGTGCGGGTGTTAGCTTGTGGCCAATGGCAGCAACAGCGTGTCGCCGGGTTAGACTTTAAGCGTGTCAATGGTGGTTTGCTGGTGCAACAGCGTGATCTTGGTATGGTGAATCACGCTAACTTACGTGTGGTATCTAGCCGTCAACCCACTGAACAAGAACTGTGTGATGCGCTTTTCTGCTGGAAAGTAGCCAAATTTGTTAAGTCGAATGCGATCGTCTACGCACGCGACAATATGACTATCGGCATTGGTGCAGGGCAGATGAGCCGTGTCTATTCAGCTAAAATTGCCGGGATTAAAGCAGCCGATGAAGGACTGACAGTGAGTGGTTCTGTGATGGCCTCTGATGCTTTTTTTCCATTCCGTGACGGTATTGATGCTGCTGCCGCTGTCGGTATTACCTGCGTGATCCAGCCTGGTGGCTCAATGCGTGATGATGAGGTGATTGCTGCCGCCAATGAGCATAATATTGCGATGATCTTTACCGGAATGCGCCACTTCCGCCACTAATTTTTTCTTTCCGGCGTGTGTCGAAATCGCGCGCCAGGTATGGAGTTTCTGATGAATATTTTAATTATCGGTAATGGTGGGCGCGAACATGCGTTGGCCTGGAAAGCCGCTCAATCACCGTTGGCGACCAATGTCTACGTCGCGCCAGGTAATGCTGGTACTGCTCAGGAAGCAAATTTGACCAATGTTGATATCGCACCGACCGATATTCCTGCTCTACTCGCGTTTGCTAAGAGTCATGCTGTTGATTTAACCATCGTTGGCCCTGAGGCGCCGCTGGTTCTGGGCGTTGTTGATGCATTTCAGGCGGCAGGGCTAACGATCTTCGGGCCGTCACAAGCTGCTGCACAACTGGAAGGCTCAAAAGCCTTTACCAAAGATTTTCTCGCACGCCACGCGATCCCAACCGCAAATTATCAAAACTTTACCGATGTCGATGCCGCACTCGCCTATGTGCGTCAGCAAAGCATCCCAATTGTGATCAAAGCTGATGGCCTAGCCGCCGGTAAAGGCGTGATCGTGGCAACCACATTAGCAGAAGCCGAAGCCGCTATTCGGGATATGTTAGCGGGTAACGCCTTTGGTCAGGCTGGGCATCGGATTGTGATCGAGGAGTTTCTCGAAGGTGAAGAGGCCAGCTTTATCGTTATGGTCGATGGTGAAAATGTGCTACCGATGGCCACCAGCCAGGATCATAAGCGGGTAGGTGATGGTGATAGTGGGCCAAATACTGGCGGCATGGGCGCTTACTCTCCTGCTCCAGTAGTGAGTGATGAAATTCACCAGCGCATTATGCAGCAGGTGATTTGGCCAACCGTGCGTGGTATGGCGGCGGAAGGTAACACCTATGTCGGTTTTCTCTACGCTGGTCTAATGATTTCTGCCGAGGGACAACCCAAGGTGATTGAGTTCAATTGCCGCTTTGGTGATCCAGAGACACAGCCGATTATGCTGCGGTTACGCTCCGATTTGGTTGAGTTATGTCTAGCAGGCACCGAAGGCAAGCTGGCAGAGAAAAACTCAACATGGGATCCGCGTCCTGCACTTGGCGTTGTGCTTGCTGCGGGCGGATATCCGGGTGATTACCGTGTGGGTGATGTCATCACCGGCCTCCCTCAACAGGAAGTCGAAGATGTTAAAGTTTTCCATGCTGGCACACGTCTGCAGGATTCCAAAGTTGTCACCAGCGGTGGTAGGGTGCTCTGTGTCACGGCGTTGGGTGAGAGTGTGTCGGCGGCACAGCAGCGTGCTTACCAAGCAGCACAATCGATTATTTGGCAGGACAGTTTCTACCGCCGGGATATCGGCTACCGGGCAATTGCACGTGAGAATGAGGGCAACTAACTAGGATTGTGCTGGTTAATGGTGTTAGCAAGGTTCGTTCTCCAGAGCCTTGCTACAGAATTAGAGTGTTTTTTCTGTTGGTTCCCAACGGCAAAAATCCTCGTTCGCTACCAGCAATAATTTTCGACCTGGTGGCCCATCAAGCCAGGCAACACTTACCGGCTGTTTGCTCTTCGCTGCCCGTTTGGCAATCCACGCCTCTGCTTCTCTGTCCAGATTAGTTTTTACCACACTGCCGCTACAGAGTGTCATCACGCCTTGCTGCCATTGACCTTGCCATAACTTTATCCCTTGCTGATTAAGCAGATCACTTTTTTCTAGGATGGCACGTGCCTGCTGTTGATAAAGTGCAATTTCATCACCGGAAAGTTTCTGTCGTTGCGTGGGTAACTGGCGCTGCATAAAACTGACCGTACCATTGCTGGTAAAGCGTAACAGGATGGAATCACGCTGTTCTGCTGCATCGACTCGCCGAATTTGGAACAGCAATCCACGACGATATTCATACAGTGTGGTGATCGTGCCCGCACCGTGATAAGGCGTGTAGACGCTCATCAGTGCCTGGGGATGTTGATTGGCATCATCTCTGCGCCAGATACGCATCACGCCGCTGTCGGTGGTAAAACCGCTGGCAGTGAAGGTCGGCTGGGTTGAACGCCCACTGCTACAGGCATTCAGGATACTGAGCAGCACGACCAGAACAGCCGATCGCTGCATAAACAAAAGGGGCTTGTGTGCCCCCTTGTTTATCTTTTGCTTTAACACGCGATTAAGACTTCACCGCATCTTTTAATGCTTTACCAGCAACAAATGCCGGCACATTAGCCGCTGCGATTTTGATTTCTTTACCGGTTTGTGGATTGCGCCCTGTACGTTCACTACGGTGGTTGACCTTAAAAGTACCGAAACCAACCAATTGCACTGCATCACCCTCTTTGAGAGACTCGGTAATGGCAGTCAAGGTAGACTCCAAAGCCAGTTTTGCCTGAGCTTTAGAAAGATCAGCCTTGTCTGCAATTACATCAATCAGTTGAGTTTTGTTCATAAATTATCCTTACAGTATGTTTATTGTTTGCAGAGTATCAAGTGTGGCGGACACGCTGATTCAACCATATTACTTGAAGTTGTAGCGCTGTTGGTAGTTTTCTACAACATTAAACACAAATTTGCGCCCAATAACCGCATTCAATGTTTGCCGTAATGCCTCTCTAGCAAACAAGCGCAGCACACGGTGATTTCTGCTGCAGTTATGGCATTAATGTAATGCCGATATTGCTCACTGCGGCTTCGCGTAAGTCAGCGCGCAATCCCTTTATCAGTTCCAAATCACGCTCTTCACATGCAACCAATAAGCGGTATATTTCCCACTGGATATCCCACTCTTGTTCGATCGCCGGCAGCACTTTCAACTGCTCGTCGTTCATCTCTTCGCCCGCCTGAGTCATCTCTAGCATTGCCACAGTACGGATTGAAGTCTCACTGATGGTGATCGCATGTTCTAACGTATCACCACTCAAACAAGCGTGAAGCAATTCCCCAAGAGCGATACAGGCATCAATCGCTGGGTAAACACCATATAGGTCATACTCTTCCGCAACTGGGATAACGACTTCCAGTTTTTCTAACTGACTATCGAAATTGACCTTAGCATCTTTGACCACCAATGTTTCCCAAACTAGATCGATAATCCGGCGGTAGATTGCTGGGTCAGCAAACGCGGTTTGCTGGCAAAACATCCGGTAATTTGGATACATACGCTCACATAAGCTGGCCATGAATGTTAAATGTTGCCAGCTTGCCAGTTTTTCTAACCGTAGATGAAGGGGATTACGCAGCATTGTTTTAACCTTAGCCATTGTTTGCCGCGCAGTGTACCGGAAAGTACCTCAGCCGACATCTGTTACCACTTAACGCGGATGATATTGAGCCGACAGGGCATGAACAGCCGCCACGAAAGCCCCGGCATGTTCTGGTGCAACATCTTGGTGAATACCGTGCCCCAGGTTAAATACGTGCCCCGTGCCAGTACCAAACTCGGCCAGTATGCCGGCAACTTCTTGAGTAATCCGCTCTGGCGGCGCATACAGTACCGACGGATCCATATTCCCCTGTAACGCTACCTTATCGCCAACACGCCGACGTGCGTCAGCGATTGAGGTGGTCCAATCTAAACCCAGTGCATCACAGCCCGTTGCTGCCATCGCTTCCAACCACTGCCCACCACCTTTGGTAAACAGTGTGACTGGAACACGGCGCTGTTCGTGCTCACGTATTAGGCCATCCACAATTTTATGCATATAGTGCAAGGAAAATTCAGCATAATCACGCCCAGTCAATACGCCCCCCCAGGTGTCAAATACCATCACTGACTGCGCACCTGCACGGATTTGTGCGTTGAGATAACTGATCACGCTATCGGCCAGTTTGTCTAACAGCAGATGCAGTGTCTGTGGTTCGGCATACATCATTTTCTTCAGTTTGGTAAAGGCTTTGCTGCTGCCTCCCTCAACCATATAAGTTGCCAATGTCCACGGGCTGCCAGAGAAACCAATCAGCGGTACCGCACCTTTCAACTCTCGCCGGATGGTACGGACAGCATTCATCACATAGCCTAATTCATCTTCCGGATCACACTGTGGCAATTTCTCTACATCAGCACGGCAGGTTATCGGCCGACTAAAACGCGGACCTTCGCCCGCCTCAAAATAGAGCCCAAGCCCCATAGCATCCGGTACGGTGAGAATATCAGAAAACAGGATCGCCGCATCAAGCGGGTAACGGCGCAATGGCTGTAATGTCACTTCGCAAGCCAACTCAGCATTTTTGCATAATGACATGAAATCACCCGCCTGAGCGCGTGTTGCTTTGTACTCAGGGAGATAGCGGCCAGCCTGACGCATCATCCATACCGGGGTAACATCTACTGGCTGACGCAGCAGCGCACGCAGGTAACGATCATTCTTTAATACATTCATTGATAGTGCTCACTTATGCTTCACGACATAACACGACGGTATCTTCGATCAGGCGGCGTGCTATGGTACCTGGTGGCGGTAACATTGGCAGTTGGTCATAACGATACCAACCAATATCGAGTAATTCGCTTGGATCTGCTTGCAGCTCGCCCGACTGGTAATCGGCCATGAATGCAACCATCAGCGAATGCGGAAATGGCCAGGGTTGTGACGCAACATAGCGTAGATTTTTGACCACAATCTGGCTCTCTTCCATCACTTCACGCGCCACTGCCTGTTCCAGAGTTTCTCCCACCTCAACAAATCCGGCCAATACAGTATAAATGCCTCCACGGTGGCGCAGATGCTGTGCCAATAAAATTTGATCACCACGGCGAATAGCCATGATCACACAAGGCGCAATTTGCGGATAATAGCGCTCATGGCAGTGGCTACACAGGCAGGCGTTCTCAGTTCGGCTCAGGTGCATTGGATGACTACAGTAACCACAAAAACGGTGTGAGCGATAAAACTCGGCAAGCTGCACGCCTCGTCCGGCTAACTGAAACAGATCATGTTCGATAGTGAGCAATTGGCGAGGTGAAGCCATGCTTGCTGACATTTCATGACAAATCAGCCAAACTGCTGCCCCCTGCCACTCACCTATCTGACGGGCAGGAAAACCGGTCAGAGACCACGCCGCAGCAGAACCAAACGGCAGTTCACCTTTCGGCAACCAAATCTTACCGGCATGGCTGACAATCCACCAACCCTGTTCACTACCGGTTACTTTCCTTTCGATATGTGCTTGCAAGAATTTTACTCCACCCGCGATGAGAGAATATGTTGCTAACAAATTATCAGGCGATGATATCACCTTTAATCTAACGGGAAAATTGAGTGCTTAACACAACATAAAACAGGAATAATCATAAAAAAACCCCAGCCACTAAAGCTGGGGTTCTGATCACTACAGTTACGCTAACTGGCTAGATGACTTATTCGTCATCACCACCAAGGTTACCGGCATTGAGCAACTCGGCCAAATTGGCGGTTGCCTCTTCAGCACTCACTTGTGCAACCACCGGTGTTTCACCTTGTGCTCTACGGCGAATGCGATCCTGATGATAGGCATAACCAGTACCGGCCGGGATCAGACGACCAACGATTACGTTTTCCTTCAGGCCACGCAGTTCATCACGTTTACCCGCAACCGCTGCTTCAGTCAGGACACGGGTGGTTTCCTGGAACGATGCCGCAGAAATAAACGACTCTGTTGCCAGAGAAGCTTTGGTGATACCGAGCAGATCGCGCGTGAAGGTTGCTTCGATCTTGCCTGCGGCCGCGAGCTGACGGTTCGCTATCTTGATGCGTGAGACTTCCGCCTGTTCGCCTTCAAGGAACTCGCTGCCACCCGCACTGGCGATGGTCGCTTTACGCAACATTTGACGCACGATAACTTCGATATGCTTATCGTTAATCTTAACGCCTTGTAAGCGATAAACTTCCTGTACTTCATTGGTGATATAACGGGTCACCGCATTCACACCACGTAGCCGTAGGATGTCATGTGGTGATTCTGGACCGTCGGAAACAACGTCACCGCGCTCAACAATTTCACCTTCAAACACGTTGAGCTGACGCCATTTGGGGATCATCTCTTCGTAAGGATCACTGCCATCCAGCGGTGTGATCACCAAGCGGCGTTTGCCTTTGGTCTCTTTACCAAACGAGATGATACCGCTGATTTCTGCCAGGATTGCCGGCTCTTTCGGACGGCGAGCTTCGAACAGATCAGCTACGCGTGGCAGACCACCGGTAATATCCTTAGTACCGCCAGATTCTTGTGGAATACGCGCTAAGGTATCACCAGCCGCAATCTGAACACCATCTTCAAGCTGCACTATCGCCTTACCCGGCAGGAAGTATTGTGCTGGCATGTCAGTACCAGGGATCAGCACATCTTCACCCTGCGCATCAACAATCTTCAGCGCTGGACGCAGATCTTTACCGCTACCGGTACGCTCCGCACTATCCAGTACCACCAGTGAAGACAAACCGGTCAATTCATCGGTCTGACGGGTAATCGTCTGCCCATCAACCATATCGGCAAAGCGGATGAAGCCACTCACTTCACTGATAACCGGCATGGTGTGTGGGTCCCAGTTCGCTACCGTTTCACCACCAGCAACCTCTGCACCGTCACCTTTCGCCATCACCGCACCGTAAGGCACTTTATAGCTCTCTTTGGTACGACCAAATTCGTCGATCAGCTTCAACTCGGTATTACGTGAGGTAATCACCAGTTTACCGGCAGCATTCATCACGAACTTAACGTTACCCAGTTTCAGGCTACCTTTGTTCTTAACTTGGATGCTTGACTCTGCTGCCGCACGCGATGCCGCACCACCAATGTGGAAGGTACGCATCGTCAACTGGGTTCCTGGCTCACCGATCGATTGTGCCGCAATAACACCAATCGCTTCACCTTTGTTGATCAGGTGACCTCGCGCCAAATCACGACCATAACAGTTAGCACAAACACCAAAGTCAGTTTCACAACTTACTACTGAACGTACTTTGACGCTGTCGACCGAGTTCTCTTCCAACAGATCACACCAGCTCTCATTCAGCAAGGTGTTACGTGGCACCAGGATATCCGCAGTACCCGGCTTCAGCACATCTTCCGCCGTTACCCGGCCCAGCACGCGCTCACGCAGAGGCTCTTTAACATCGCCCCCTTCGATCACCGGTGTCATGACAATGCCGTTATGTGTACCACAGTCATCTTCAGTCACCACCAGGTCTTGTGCGACGTCAACCAGACGGCGGGTCAAGTAACCGGAGTTTGCTGTCTTCAATGCGGTATCGGCCAAGCCTTTACGCGCACCGTGGGTGGAGATGAAGTACTGTAGTACGTTCAAACCTTCACGGAAGTTTGCTGTGATCGGCGTTTCAATGATTGAACCGTCCGGTTTAGCCATCAAACCACGCATACCAGCCAACTGACGGATCTGTGCGGCTGAACCACGCGCACCCGAATCAGCCATCATAAAGATGCTGTTAAACGAGACTTGTTGTTCAACTTCACCATCACGGTTTACCACGTCTTCAACTGACAGGTTTTCCATCATCGCCTTGGCAACACGTTCGTTCGCCGCTGCCCAGATGTCGATCACTTTGTTGTATCGTTCACCCGCCGTTACCAGACCTGATTGGAACTGCTCCTGGATCTCTGCAACTTCAGTCTCTGCCTCTTCGATGATCTCGGCTTTTTTCTCCGGGATCACCATGTCGTCAATCCCTACTGAAGCGCCAGAACGCGCTGCATAGGCAAAACCGGTGTACATGATCTGGTCAGCAAAAATAACCGTCGGCTTCAGCCCCAAAATACGGTAGCAGGTATTCAGCATCTTCGAGATCGCTTTTTTACCTAGCGTCTGGTTGACGATAGAGTATGGTAACCCTCTCGGTACAATCATCCACAAGATGGCACGACCAATGGTGGTATCGACCAGGCTGGTCTGGTGAACCGTCTCACCTTCGGTGCTTCTGATCTCTTCGGTAATACGCACTTTCACCCGCGCATGAAGCGATGCCAAACCAGCACGATAGACGCGTTCCGCTTCTTTCGGCCCAGTGAGCACCATGCCTTCACCTTTGGCGTTCACGCAGTCGCGGGTCATGTAGTAAAGCCCCAACACCACGTCCTGAGAAGGTACGATGATCGGCTCACCATTCGCCGGTGACAGGATGTTGTTGGTTGACATCATCAGCGCACGCGCTTCCAACTGTGCTTCTAGCGTCAGTGGAACGTGAACCGCCATTTGGTCACCGTCGAAGTCGGCGTTATAGGCAGCACAAACCAGCGGATGTAGCTGGATCGCTTTACCTTCAATCAGCACTGGCTCAAATGCCTGAATACCCAAACGGTGTAGTGTCGGAGCACGGTTCAGCAGCACGGGATGCTCACGGATCACCTCATCGAGGATATCCCAAACCACGGCCTCTTCACGCTCAACCATTTTCTTGGCCGCTTTGATGGTGGTGGCTAAACCACGCAGCTCTAACTTACCGTAGATAAAAGGTTTGAACAGCTCAAGAGCCATTTTCTTAGGTAAACCGCACTGATGCAGACGCAGGTATGGGCCAACGGTGATCACCGAACGCCCAGAGTAGTCAACACGCTTACCCAGCAGGTTTTGACGGAAACGTCCCTGCTTACCTTTAATCATGTCAGCCAGTGACTTGAGTGGGCGCTTGTTAGAGCCGGTGATGGCACGACCACGACGGCCATTGTCCAGCAATGCATCCACCGCTTCTTGCAGCATCCGTTTTTCGTTACGCACGATGATATCTGGCGCAGCCAGATCAAGCAGGCGTTTCAAGCGGTTGTTACGGTTAATCACACGGCGATAGAGATCGTTCAGATCTGAAGTCGCAAAACGACCACCATCCAGCGGCACCAATGGACGCAAATCCGGTGGCAGTACTGGCAATACCGTTAAGATCATCCACTCCGGCTTATTGCCAGACTGTACGAACGCCTCCAGTAATTTGATGCGTTTGGTCAGCTTCTTACGTTTAGTTTCGGAGTTGGTCTCATTCAGCTCTTCACGCAGTTGCTCACACTCTGCTTCCAGATCCATATTTTTCAGTAAGATCTGGATCGCTTCTGCACCCATTTTGGCGTCAAACTCGTCACCAAACTCTTCCAGTGCATCGAGGTACTGCTCTTCTGTCAGGATCTGGCGACGCTCAAGGTTGGTCATGCCACCTTCAACCACGACATAAGATTCAAAATAGAGCACACGCTCAATGTCGCGCAGCGGCATATCAAGCAGTAAGCCGATACGTGATGGCAGTGATTTCAAAAACCAGATATGTGCCGTTGCTGAGGCCAGTTCAATATGCCCCATGCGCTCACGGCGCACTTTGGTTTGTGTGACTTCAACGCCGCACTTCTCGCAGATCACCCCACGGTGCTTCAAGCGCTTATATTTACCGCACAGGCACTCATAATCTTTCACTGGCCCGAAAATACGAGCACAGAATAGGCCGTCACGTTCTGGTTTGAACGTGCGGTAATTTATGGTTTCTGGCTTTTTAACTTCACCAAATGACCAAGAACGGATCATATCTGGCGAGGCCAGAGCAATTTTGATTGCATCAAACTCTTCGGTTTTGGTTTGCGCTTTCAGAAACTTCAATAAGTCTTTCACGGATTGGCTCCTGTCGGAGTTAAACCTGTTGGGTAGACAGTATTTGCTGCTGTTCCGCTTCAGTCTCACTTAACTGATGCGGAAATCTGCCTGCCATACTGCATACCCGTGTGACTTGGGCAATCACGCACTGGCTACCCAAGCCCGGCAGCCAGTGCTGGAACAACGGTTACTCGTCTTCCAGTTCGATATTGATACCGAGCGAGCGGATCTCCTTCAACAATACGTTGAACGATTCCGGCATTCCCGGTTCCATACGGTGATCACCATCCACGATGTTTTTGTACATTTTGGTACGACCATTCACATCATCCGACTTCACAGTCAGCATCTCCTGCAGGGTGTACGCAGCACCATAAGCTTCCAGCGCCCATACTTCCATCTCACCAAAGCGTTGGCCACCAAACTGTGCCTTACCACCAAGCGGTTGCTGGGTGACTAAGCTGTAAGAACCTGTGGAACGTGCGTGCATCTTATCGTCAACCAAGTGGTTGAGTTTCAGCATGTACATGTAGCCAACAGTTACCTGACGCTCAAACTTCTCACCAGTACGGCCGTCGAACAGCGTAATTTGACCAGAAGTTGGTACCCCGCCCATTTCGAGCAGTTGTTTGATCTCGGTCTCTTTCGCACCATCAAACACTGGTGTAGCAATCGGCATCCCCTTCTTCAGGTTCTCTGCTAACCGCAACACTTCCTCGTCACTGAAGCTGCTCAAGTCAACTTTCTGGCAAACGCCATCACCCAGATCGTAAGCTTTCTGGATGAATTCACGCAGTTTGGCCACTTCCTGTTGCTGCTTAAGCATCTGGTTGATTTTGTCACCAATGCCTTTTGCGGCCATGCCTAGGTGTGTTTCCAGGATCTGACCGATGTTCATCCGCGAAGGGACACCCAGCGGGTTGAGCACGATATCAACGGGGGTGCCGTTTTCATCGTAAGGCATGTCTTCGATCGGGTTGATCTTGGAGATAACCCCTTTGTTACCGTGACGTCCAGCCATCTTGTCGCCTGGCTGGATCTGGCGTTTCACTGCCAGATAAACCTTGACGATTTTCAGTACACCTGGAGCTAAATCATCACCCTGGGTGATTTTCCGACGCTTATCATCGAGCTTTTTCTCAAACTCAGATTTCAGCTCGTCGTACTGTTCTGCCAGTTGCTCCAGTTGATTCTGCTTATCTTCGTCCGCTAAGCCCAACTCTAACCAACGCTCACGCGGCAGTTTGCCAAGTTTCTCGTCTTCGATTCCGCCAGCAACCAATACCGCGCGAATACGGGTAAACAGACCTGCTTCCAGGATTTGCAACTCTTCGGTCAGATCTTTCTTCGCCTGCTTGAGCTGCATCTCTTCGATTTCTAGCGCGCGCTTGTCTTTCTCGACACCATCACGCGTGAACACTTGCACATCGATGACAGTACCTGAAACACCGTTTGGCACACGCAGAGATGAGTCTTTAACGTCAGAGGCTTTTTCACCAAAAATCGCGCGTAGCAGCTTCTCTTCTGGCGTTAACTGGGTTTCACCTTTTGGTGTCACCTTACCAACCAGAATATCGCCACCGGTCACTTCAGCACCGATGTAGACAATACCTGACTCATCCAGCTTAGAGAGTGCCGCTTCACCAACGTTCGGGATGTCGGCAGTGATCTCTTCCGGCCCCAGTTTGGTATCACGTGACACGCAAGCCAGTTCCTGAATATGAATGGTGGTGAAGCGATCTTCTTGCACCACGCGCTCAGAAACCAGAATCGAGTCTTCGAAGTTGTAACCATTCCAAGGCATGAATGCGACGCGCATGTTCTGCCCCAGAGCCAGTTCACCCAGGTCTGTCGATGGGCCATCTGCCAGTACATCACCTCGCTCAACTGGCTCACCCAACGCCACACATGGCATCTGGTTAATGCAGGTGTTCTGGTTAGAACGGGTGTATTTGGTCAGGTTGTAGATGTCGATACCCGCTTCACCTGGGTTCATCTCATCTTCATTAACCTTAATAACGATACGCGAAGCATCGACATACTGGATCACACCACCACGTTTGGCTACCGCTGTTACACCGGAGTCTACTGCAACCGCGCGCTCCATACCGGTACCAACCAGTGGCTTGTCAGCACGCAGTGTCGGAACTGCCTGACGTTGCATGTTGGCACCCATCAGAGCACGGTTGGCGTCATCATGCTCCAAGAATGGGATCAATGATGCACCGACAGAGACGACCTGTTGAGTTGAAACGTCCATATAGTCAACCTGATCACGGCTAAATAGGCTCGATTCGCCCTTGCTGCGACAGGTGACCAGATCTTCTTCAAAGCGGCCTTCACTATCTAAGTTAGAGTTGGCCTGCGCGATGACGAAGTTACCCTCTTCAATTGCGGATAAGTAGTTAATTTCATCGGTAACGATGCCGTCACGGACACGACGGTAAGGCGTTTCTAGGAAGCCGTACTCGTTAGTCTGAGCATACACAGACAGAGAGTTGATCAGACCGATGTTTGGCCCTTCCGGTGTTTCAATCGGGCAGACGCGACCGTAGTGAGTCGGATGTACGTCACGCACTTCAAAGCCAGCGCGTTCACGGGTTAATCCCCCCGGCCCCAATGCCGAGATACGGCGCTTGTGGGTGATCTCAGACAGCGGGTTGTTCTGATCCATAAACTGCGACAGTTGGCTAGAGCCGAAAAACTCTTTCACTGCGGCAGAAATTGGCTTGGCGTTGATCATGTCCTGCGGCATCAGGGTATCAAGATCGCCCAATGAGAGGCGCTCTTTTACTGCGCGTTCAACACGCACCAAGCCAACACGGAACTGATTCTCGGCCATCTCACCGACGGAACGAATACGACGGTTGCCAAGGTGATCGATATCATCCACTTCGCCTTTACCGTTACGGATGTCGATCAGTTTCTTCATCACATCGATGATGTCATCTTTGCTCAGAATACCGGAACCTTCGATCTCTTCACGTAGCAGCGAGCTGTTGAACTTCATCCGTCCAACCGCTGAGAGATCATAACGATCTTCCGAGAAGAACAGGTTTTCGAACAGCGCTTCTGCCGCTTCACGCGTCGGTGGCTCACCCGGGCGCATCATGCGGTAGATCTCTACCAGCGCACTCAGGCGATCAGTGGTTGGGTCAACACGCAGCGTTTCAGAGATGTACGCTCCATGATCAAGATCGTTGGTGAATAGCGTCTCAATTTGCTTGTGACCAGACTGGCTAAGTTTGGCCAGCAGATCCAGCGACAATTCGGTGTTCGCTGGGCAGATCAGTTCGCCAGTGTTGGTATCGATGTAATCTTTCACCACCACTTTGCCGCAAATGTATTCAACCGGCACTTCAATGCTGCGCACTTCATCTTTTTCTAACAAGCGGATGTGGCGCGCGGTGATACGACGACCTTTCTCAACATACACTTTGCCATTGGCTTCAATATCAAACGATGCCGTCTCACCGCGCAAGCGCTCTGGAACCAGTTCCATTTGCAGCTTGTTGTCACGGATCTCAAAAACCACTTTGGCAAAGAACAGATCAAGGATCTGCTCGGTGGTGTAGTTCAGCGCACGTAAGATAATGGTGGCCGGCAGCTTGCGACGACGGTCGATACGCACAAACAGGTTGTCTTTCGGATCAAACTCGAAATCCAGCCAAGAACCACGGTAAGGAATAATGCGGGCGTTATACAGTACCTTACCAGATGAGTGAGTCTTTCCCTTGTCGCTGTCAAAAAACACGCCTGGGCTACGGTGTAACTGAGAAACAATCACCCGCTCTGTGCCGTTAATGACGAACGTACCGTTTTCAGTCATGAGCGGGATTTCGCCCATGTAAACTTCTTGTTCTTTGATGTCCTTAACCGTGCCTTCCGGTGCTTCGCGTTCATAAATCACTAAACGCAATTTCACCCGTAGTGGTGCAGAATAGGTGACACCACGGATCTGACACTCTTTGACATCAAACACCGGTTCAGCCAAGCGGTAGCTGACATACTGCAGCTCCGAACTTCCGCTGTAACTTTGAATAGGGAAAACAGAACGGAATGCGGCCTCTAAGCCGTATTGCCCTTCGGGATCTTGCTCGATAAACTTCTGGAACGAGTCAAGCTGGATAGAAAGGAGATAGGGAATGTCCAGAACTTGTGGACGTTTGCCAAAATCCTTACGAATACGTTTTTTCTCGGTATAGGAGTAAACCATAGGGCTCCTCAGCTCGCTGGAAAGTCGACCCAGTCTGTCCGTCCGACTTAGGACAGTTCATGCAACACCATTTTATCGACCGGAAAGCGAGAACACTCTCCGCAATACTCTTTTCTATCACGCTTAAATCATTTCATTGCCTTTGCCGCAACTGAGGTCGCACAGGGAAGCAGTATATTAAGTCGTCGATAGAAAGAAATATTGGGGTAAGTTAGTAGTCAAACAGTGTGAAACGCTACCAACTCCCTAGATCACAAAAAGGCTGGTGATTAAATAATCACCAGCCATCAGCCTGTCAACAGAGGCTGTACTCTGTGAAGTTAAATTTACTTAACTTCCACAGAAGCGCCAGCTTCTTCCAGAGATTTTTTCAGTGCTTCTGCGTCATCTTTGCTGATACCTTCTTTCAGTACAGCTGGTGCAGATTCTACCAGGTCTTTAGCTTCTTTCAGGCCAAGACCGGTTGCACCACGTACTGCTTTGATAACAGCAACTTTGTTTGCACCAACAGCAGAGAGAACTACATCAAACTCAGTTTTCTCTTCTACCGCTTCTGCTGGGCCAGCAGCAACAGCAACAGCCGCCGCAGCTGCAGAAACGCCGAACTTCTCTTCCATTGCAGAAATCAGTTCAACAACTTCCATAACGGACATCGCTGCAACTGCTTCCAGAATTTGGTCTTTAGTGATAGACATGACAATTGTTCCTAAAATTCAGAAATAGGGTGTATATACGTTAGCAAACGCGGAAAACAAGCAGCTTACGCAGCTTCTTTCTGATCGCGCAGAGCAGCCAGAGTGCGAACCAATTTGCCGGCAGCGGCTTCTTTCATGGTTGCCATCAGGCGTGCGATTGCTTCATCGTAAGTCGGCAGCGTTGCCAAGCGGTCGATCTGTGCCGCTGGGATTAGCTCACCTTCAAAGGCCGCAACTTTAACCTCGAACTTAGCATTCGCTTTAGCAAAATCTTTGAACAGACGGGCAGCAGCGCCTGGGTGTTCATTCGAGAATGCAATCAAGGTTGGACCGACAAACGTGTCTTTGAGGCATTCAAATTGAGTGCCTTCAACGATGCGGCGCATCAGCGTGTTACGAACAACACGCATGTAAACGCCAGCTTCACGACCTGCTTTACGCAGTTCAGTCATTTTGTCTACGGTGACGCCACGAGAATCCGCAACTACCGCAGACAGTGCGCCTTTGGCTACTTCACTGACTTCAGCAACAATCGCTTGTTTGTCTTGAAGATTTAATGCCATTAGCTTTTGCTCCTGGATTAGCCGGAGATGATTCCCCGGAACTCACTTCACTTTACACTGCAAGTTGATACCAACAGTGAAAGTGCCTAAATACGGTGAGCAGAATCCAGAAAAGACAATTTAAAAAATTTTCTTTAGGCTCTGTCACCGTCTACGCAGGCAAAATCGAGATTAAGTGCTAACGCACACCTGCGGTCTTGGACGGAGGCTTGGATAGGCCAAGCTCCAACCGAAAAATCTATCGCTCTATGTCAACGCGCCAATTAGTTAGCGGCAGCAGACAGACCACTCTGATCGATAGCAACACCTGCACCCATGGTGGTAGAAAGACTCACTTTCTTGATGTAAACACCTTTCGCCTGAGAAGGTTTAGCTCTCTTCAAGGCAATCAACAGTGCTTCCAGGTTCTCTTTCAACTTATCTGTGTCGAAATCAACCTTACCGATGGTGGTGTGGATAATACCGTTCTTATCATTACGGTAACGAACTTGACCGGCCTTAGCATTTTTCACTGCTTCAGCCACGTTCGGTGTCACTGTGCCGACTTTCGGGTTTGGCATCAGACCACGCGGGCCTAATACCTGACCGAGTTGACCGACAACACGCATAGCGTCTGGTGATGCAATCACCACGTCGAAGTTCATCTCACCCTTTTTAATCTGCTCAGCCAAATCTTCCATGCCCACAAGCTCTGCACCAGCAGCTTTAGCCGCTTCAGCATTAGGGCCTTGTGTGAACACCGCAACGCGAACACTGCGACCAGTACCGTGTGGCAGTACAGTAGCACCACGGACATTCTGGTCAGATTTACGAGCATCGATACCGAGGTTAACAGCAACGTCAACACTCTCAACAAATTTTGCTGTGGCCAGCTCTTTGAGCAGAGCAACAGCTTCGTTGATATCATATTGTTTGGTTGAATCCACTTTGTCGCGGATCTGCTTCATGCGCTTGGTTAGTTTAGCCATCTGTTAACCCTCCACTACCAGGCCCATGGAACGAGCTGTACCTTCGATGGAGCGGATCATCGCTTCAACGTTAGCACCTGTCATGTCCGCAGCTTTAGTTTCTGCAATTTCACGCACTTGCGCGCTGGTCACTTTGCCTACTTTATCTTTGTTCGGCTTACCAGAACCAGACTTGATACCCGCAGCTTTCTTCAACAGCACGGCAGCCGGTGGGGTTTTGGTAACAAATGTGAATGAGCGGTCAGAGTAGACAGTGATCACAACTGGGATCGGCAGGCCCTTTTCCATGCTATCAGTCTTAGCATTGAACGCCTTACAGAATTCCATGATGTTAACACCTTGTTGACCCAGTGCTGGACCAACAGGTGGACTTGGGTTAGCCATACCAGCTGACACTTGCAGCTTAACGTAGGCTTGTACTTTCTTAGCCATTGAAATTTCCTCGTATGGGTGGTATCGCCTCTGGCAGAGGCTCCCCGCGTTTTGCTTCGCTGAGCACAGCAAAGCTGTTAAAAACAAAAGGCGCGGAATTGTATTGTAATTCCTCGCCTATGACAAGAAGAAAAAACGAGCAATTAGCCCTTTTCCACCTGACTAAAATCGAGTTCAACCGGGGTAGCTCGCCCGAAGATAGAAACGGAGACCTTCAAGCGACTCTTCTCGTAGTCAACTTCTTCAACCACGCCATTGAAATCAGCAAACGGCCCATCATTAACACGCACCAGTTCGCCTGGTTCGAACAGTGTCTTCGGCCTTGGTTTATCGCCAACTTGCTGCAGGCGATTCATAATCGCATCAACTTCTTTATCGCTAATCGGTGCTGGGCGATCAGAAGTACCACCAATAAAACCTGTTACACGCGGCACGCTACGTACCAAATGCCAACTGGCATCATTCATTACCATCTGCACCAACACGTAGCCGGGAAAGAACTTGCGCTCACTCTTACGACGTTGGCCACTGCGAATTTCGACCACCTCTTCGGTCGGCACCATCACCTCACCGAACAGATCTTCCATCTTGTGCAGTTTGATATGCTCGCGTAGCGACTGAGCGACACGGCTTTCAAAACCAGAGAATGCCTGAACGACATACCAACGTTTTTTTTGCGCTTCCGACATGTTTAGAACCTCAGGGCAGTAATAAACGACACCAAACGAACTAGAACGCTATCCAGCCCCCACAAAATCAACGACATCACTGCAGTGACTGCCGCAACGATCAATGTGGTTTGCAACGTCTCCTGACGAGTCGGCCAGATCACCTTGCGCACTTCTGTACGCGCCTCACGCGCAAAAGCCACAGTCGCTTTGCCTTTCGCTGTCATGAGAGCTACAGCTCCAGCAAGCGCAATGAGCACCACTACGGCCAGCGCACGCAGTGGCAAACTGAAGTCACGGTAATAATAGTTACCAACGATAGCCACAACCAACAGGGCGACGACGATCAACCACTTGGCAACTTCCAGGCCACGCCCGCTCCCCTGAGCCTCGGTATTCGCACTCATAAACCAACCTGTCACTAATAAATTTCAACCAACCACTTTACCCTGCGCTTGCAAGGTAAACCGAACCGATATCGGTCCTTTATGCCCGATGTCGGTGTATCACGTAAAATGACATTCCTATATCAACACGGCCTAAGAGCCCATCTCATCGATGATTATGATGGCAAAATCGCTGATGAGATAGGTTCTAATTCGTGATGCAGAAAAAGGGCATCAGATGATGCCCTTTTAACGCGTATCTCGTCAAATGTTATCGGCGATTAAGCGATAACTTTAGCAACAACACCTGCACCTACGGTACGGCCACCTTCACGGATCGCAAAACGCAAACCGTCGTCCATCGCGATTGGGTGGATCAGGGTAACAACCATGTTCAC
>NZ_SBEF01000045.1 GCF_004011885.1 Serratia microhaemolytica
ACTCAGAAGTGAAACGCCGTAGCGCCGATGGTAGTGTGGGGTCTCCCCATGCGAGAGTAGGACACTGCCAGGCACCTACAGAAGCGCCCCCGTGTACTGATGTACACGGGGGTTTTGCTTTTTGGCTCATTGTCAGCAGTGTGATTTTTCCGATGTCATGATTGCTGACACGCAAGCCAAACGGGCGCATTAAGTCAAACTGTAGTGTAGTTGGGTAAAAGGGAATGAGTTACAACAAGAGATACTGGCAATTTGCATGGCGCTAACTAGCGCCTTTTTCGACTGTGAAAAATCCACTCAACAAAAATCAACTCAATATAGTGTGCTAGCGGTAACGTTTTCTAAAGATAACAGTCGTTAACCGACTGAGAAAAAAGTAGAATTATCGCATCTTGTCATTGCAATACAATTATTGAGGAGTTTGTTATGGCTCAGAGTGATGTTTTCCATCTAGGCCTCACTAAAAACGATCTACAGGGAGCTACGTTGGCTATTGTTCCTGGTGATCCACAGCGAGTGGAGAAAATTGCCAGACTAATGACTAACCCAGTACACCTGGCATCGCATCGCGAATTTGTTTCTTGGCGAGGAGAGTTGGAGGGTAGGGCTGTCATTGTTTGTTCTACCGGGATTGGTGGTCCTTCAACCTCGATTGCTGTTGAAGAACTGGCTCAACTGGGGGTACGTACCTTTTTGCGGATCGGCACTACTGGAGCCATTCAGCACAATATTCAGGTAGGAGATGTACTGGTGAGCACGGCAGCAGTGCGTCTGGATGGCGCTAGCTTGCACTTCGCCCCGATGGAGTTCCCAGCAGTGGCTGACTTTGAATGTACTACGGCACTGGTAGCGGCAGCGAAAGCCAGTGGAGCAGCTACACACATTGGTATTACTGCTTCATCCGATACCTTCTATCCAGGCCAAGAGCGTTATGATACTTATTCTGGGCGTGTGGTGAACAGTTTTAAAGGCTCAATGGCACAGTGGCAGGCTATGGGAGTGATGAACTATGAAATGGAAGCGGCCACGCTGTTTACCATGTGTGCCAGCCAAGGATTACGCGCGGGAATGGTTGCCGGTGTGATAGTTAACCGTACAAAACAAGAAATTCCGGATCTACAAACTATTCAGGCGGCGGAAAGCCAGGCGGTAAAAATAGTGGTTGAGGCAGCACGTCGTTTGTTGTGATTGATGCGTTTGTTATATCTGCCGCTTGCATCACATACGACACACCGCTTCTAGGTGATCCCTCGATTAACGTCAGCCAAGTTTTCAATATTACGTGATGGAAAACGCATCTGGGCTGAGAAAAACTTGAGCCAGATGTAATCTGACAGATACCGGTATAAATAACCGGTAACTGTCAGATCAGGTTTGAGCTAGTTCAAGCACAACCCGTTTAACCACAATTGGCTCACTAATTGTGTCATCTAATTAGCAGTTGGCATTAATAACATCTGGCGTTATAGCAGTTGGCCCATATTGATATATTTGGTTTCCAGATACTCTTCCATACCAATATCTGAGCCTTCACGACCTAAACCAGACTCTTTCACGCCACCAAACGGAGCAACTTCGGTCGAAACGATGCCCTCGTTGATACCCACCATACCGCTTTCCAGTGCTCTACTGACACGGAAAGCACGTGCCAAATCTCGGGTATAGAGATAGGCCGATAATCCATAAGGTGTGTTATTGGCGCGTGTGATCACCTCCTCTTCAGAACTAAAACGGAAACAGGCCGCTAACGGGCCAAAAGTCTCTTCCTGTGCTAATAGCATCTGTTCGTGGGTATTGGCAAGGACGGTTGGCTGGAAGAAATTGCCGCCCAGTGCGTGGCGTTCACCACCACACACCAATTTAGCACCTTGCTGTAGCGCATCTTTGAGGTGCAGTTCCACTTTCTCTACTGCTGCTGCGTTGATCAATGGCCCCTGTTGTGCCCCTGGGGTTAGCCCTGGCGCTACTTTCAGCGCGCGGGCAGCATCGGCCAGTTTTTCAACAAATCGGTCATAGATGCCATCCTGTATATAGAAGCGGTTGACACAAACACAGGTTTGGCCACTGTTACGAAATTTCGCTGCCATGCCTCCGGCAATCGCAGCATCAATATCGGCATCATCGAATACGATAAAGGGCGCATTGCCACCAAGTTCCAGTGAGACTTTTTTCACGCTTTCGGCAGCTTGCCGCATCAGCAATTTACCAATCGGTGTTGAGCCGGTAAAAGATATTTTGCGTACTACCGGGTTAGCCATCATGGTTTCGCCAATCGCCGATGAGTAGCCTGAGACAACATTAATCACACCGGCGGGAACGCCAGCCTGTTCAGCTAATACTGTGAGCGCAAAGGCGGACAGCGGGGTTTCATTGGCCGGTTTAACCACGGCAGTACAGCCAGCAGCCAGTGCGGGGCCAAGTTTACGTGTCAGCATTGCGAGTGGAAAATTCCACGGGGTAATGGCACCAATCACACCAACCGGTTCTTTAAATGTGAGGATTTGATTGCCATTTTTTGGTGCTGGAATGGTTTTGCCGTAAGCGCGTTTTGCCTCTTCAGCGAACCACTCAACAAATCCACCGGCATAAGCAACCTCACCGAGTGCTTCGCTTAATACCTTGCCCTGTTCTGTGACCATCAGTTCAGCCAGCGCCTGCTGGTGTTGCATGATCAATTGGAACCAGCGATAGAGGATCTCCGAGCGTGCTTTGGCGGTTTTGGCTCGCCAAGCGGGGAGCGCGGCGGCAGCGGCATCGATCGCCTCTTGGGCTTCAGCGCGTCCGGCTCGTGCTACGCGCACAATAGTTTCCCCGGTAGCGGGATTAATCACGGGATAAGTTTCACTGCTGGTACGCCAACTGCCGTTACAGTACCAACCGGTGCGAATGAGTTCGGCAAATGCGGTCATGCGATATTCCTTGTTGTTAAGTTATCCTCGGCAAAAAAACCACGAGCAGGGCGGCTTTCGCGCGCGATACGTTTACCTGCGGTATAGTCATTAATCACATCGCAAGGTGTGTAGTTTCTTTCCAGTTCATAGCGTTCTTCTTCGCTTAGCTGAGTGCTGAGGGCAGCGAGAGCACAGTCAATTTGTGTCACTGAGTCGGCACCGACCAGCATAGCGTCAACGCCCGGATGGTTAATTACCCAGGCTTGGGCAATTTGTGCCGGGGCGACTCCTCGAGCCTGTGCGACCCGATTGACTGAGTGGGCTACGTTTAACGAAGTAGCATCGGCATACATCTCTTGGGTGAAAAAGTCAGTTTTGTTGCGCACTGAATTGAAGTCACAGCTCAATAGTCCTCGAGCCAGCGGACTGAATACCGAGATCCCCAATCCCTGATCACGACAGAATGGGATCATCTCGCGCTCTTCTTCACGATAGGCACAGTTGAGTTGCAGTTGCATGTTGACAGGTTTGCTGTAGCCATAACGCTCACAACACCACAAAATCTTGGCCAGTTGCCAGGTGTACATGGTAGAAACACCAAGATAGCGCGCTTTTCCGGCGCGAACGATGTCGTTCATCGCCGACCAAGTCTCTTCGATCGGGGTGCTGGTGTCAAAGTAGTGCA
The DNA here is from genome assembly GCF_004011885.1 of Serratia microhaemolytica. GTDB lineage: Bacteria > Pseudomonadota > Gammaproteobacteria > Enterobacterales > Enterobacteriaceae > Serratia_G > Serratia_G microhaemolytica. Next base: position 3,577 of record NZ_SBEF01000045.1, read on the forward strand.
GCATATAGATATCGACATAATCGGTACCGATACGCCGTAAACTGTCATCGATGCTCTGCATGATATGCTTACGTGAGTGCCCCTGGTTATTGAAGCCATTGCCAATTGGATAACCCACTTTGGTGGTCAACACCAGTTCATCACGGTTGGCAATGCGCTTCAGCACACGACCCACCACCTCTTCACCTGCGCCACTGGAGTAAAAATCGGCCAGATCGATAAAGTTGATACCGCTATCCAGGGCATGGCGGATCAGTGGTTCGCTCTGGGCTTCATCAAAAATCCACGGTTTCCACTGTTTGCTACCCATATTCATGGTTCCCAGGCAGAGCCGCGATACCTTCAAACCACATTGTCCCAGATTGATGTATTCCATTCTCTGCTCCTTAGCCCTTGGGGGTATAGAACGGATTGCCGAGTTGTGGCAGAGCCTGAACTAACTGGTGCCAAGTTGGCAATTTCTCCATAGCGGCACGGATCGCCTGTGTACAGGCCTGGTAGTTATTCAGGTAGACTTCATCAATATCATTGCAGCCAGGATTGACCCAATTGGCGGTAACAATACACCACTCATCCTCCGATTCTGGCGGCAGCAGCCCTTCAATCAACGCTTCGGCCACAGCCTTGGCGATCGCCGCCTGTGAGGCACCCCAAGTGGCATTGCCATGCAGCTCACTGCTAATTTCTGCTTTGTTGACATACAGTGTCATCGGTTTGACCGGTACGTTTGGTTTGATCACGACCATAAATGGGCAGTGACCTTGGCTGGGTGACGCTAGGCTGGAAGAGAATGCCTGACCGACAACGCCACTACGTGGCCCAATCATGATATTGATATGTGAGGCATTAACCCCATCACCGGCAAAGCCTTCCCCGATATACATTTCCACGAAAACCTCCTTTCTTGAACAAGATTCAGTTATTCCGCCTCGATGGCGAAAGCACGCTCAGCTTGCGGTGTACTATCCTGAGCTGCATCAACCAGTGTTAGCCCTTTGGTCTCCGGCGCCCAAGCGATCGAGACCACAGCACCAATAATCAGGATCAGCGCTAACATGCCGGTGGTGGCTGGCATGCCATAGTTGACGATTGCTAACGGCAGCAAGCTGGTGCCGATGGCAGAGCCCAGACGGCTCATTGAGGTGGCAAAGCCGACTCCCATAGAACGGACTTCAGTCGGGAAACTCTCGGCTGGGAATACACCCACCAGGTTACTGACAGCAGACATCACCAAGGTAAAGGCGGCAAAGGCAGCGATAAGCCAAACGGTTTGATTTGCTGGGATTAGCGTCAATAGCACCAAACAGATTGCTAGGAAGATGAATGAGCCGATCAAGAATCCTCGGCGTGAACAGACGACCGTCAACACAATGCCGAACAGTGCTCCGACCACCAGCAGCCCATTGAGCAACAGATCGGTAGCGAAGTTGTTATCTAGCCCCATCACGTTCAGGATTGAGGGCAGGAAGGTGTAGATGGCGAAATAGGGGATCACCAAGCAGACAAAGAACAGGCTGTTGAAGGCGGTACGACGGCGATATTTTGGCCCAAATAGCGACATAAAGCGCTGCTTGGAAGTGACTTGTGGTTCATCATTCAACAGAACATGGCTACCAAAATATTTATGCACGATTGCCAGTGCTTGTTCGCGTCGCCCTTTGCCCATCAGCCAACGCGGTGACTCTGGGGTACCGATACGTAGCAGCAGAATGATCACTGCCGGAATGGTTGAGGATGAGAGCAACCAACGCCAGGCATCAGGGCCTAATGCGGTCAGGAAGTGGCCAGCAAATCCGGCGGCGACATAGCCAAAGGTCCAGATCACGCTAAAGGAGCCAAGCAGCACGCCGCGATGTTTGCGTGGTGAAAACTCCGCCAGCATGGTGTGACCTACCGAATAATCACCACCCAGCCCGATACCAATTAGCACACGTAACAGGAAAAGTTGTTCAGGAGTGCTAGCAAAGAACTGCAATGCTGATGCTAAGGTAATGATCACAAAGCTGAAGCTGAATATCTTCTGTCGACCGACATAGTCAGAAATCCAGCCCAGTACCAAGCTGCCAATAAACAACCCAATCAGTGCCGAACTACCGAGCATCCCCTCCCAGAATGGAGTGAGTCCCATTTGTGGCTTAATTTGTGCCAGAGCAAAGCCGATGACACCTAAAACATAACCATCTGTGAAGTGAGCGCCGAACGTTAATCCAGCAATTTTGATGTGAAAGCGACTGAGCGGCACATCGTCCATACGGATTTTTTGTTGTGTCAAATGTTGCATTGATACCTGCCTCTGTAGTTGAAGTGCTGCGTGTAGGAAGGTTGTTGGTTTTTTGTTTTGTTCACGTTAACAATGTGGCAGCAGATTTGGCAGTAAGCGAGTGCATTTTAGTCATACCCCTGAGCAAAAAATGCATGTGATCTGCTTCTGGTTTTTGGTAAATAAAAGCTGCGAATTGCTAGAATTGGTATCAAATTGACAACATATGGTTAACGCACTAGGGCGAGGGATGTAGATATCATGAGAAAACTGCCATCATTGAGTATGTTGCGCGTTTTCGAAGAGACTTGCCGGACATTGAGTTTCAGTAAAGCTGCCGAAGCGCTGTTTATCACCCAGAGCGCAGCCAGCCGTCAGATGAAACAGTTAGAGGAATTTCTCGGTAAATTATTGTTTGTGCGTAGTCATAGCGGCTTGGCGTTGACGCAGGATGCGATGGCACTGTTGCCGATTGTGCGTCAATCGCTGGATATCCTCGAAGAGGGGATTCGTCATGTGCAGTTGCACAATCCCTGGCAACATTTGCGCTTGCAGGTGGCACCGACATTCGCCACCCGCTGGTTAGCACCGCGTTTGGTGACGTTGCGTCAGCGCAACAGCCAACTGCAGATTGCGTTAATCAGTGAAACTCGGCAGAAATATTGCGATTTCGATTGTGCGGTACGTTTCGGCAAACCGGAACAGGCTACGGCAGAAGAAGAGTGGCTATGCCATGAACGGTTAGTGCTGGTTGGTAGCCCACTGTTGATCAATAACGGGCAGTTTCCGTCGTTGAGTAGTCAGCCGCAATTGCACATCTTAGATGGCGATAAACGGATGGAAACCTGGCAATGTTGGCTGGATGCAGCCGGTTGCAGCGCCATACAACCGGCTGGTGGATTGGAGTTTAGCACCCAAGATCAAGTTATTAATGCTTGCATTACCGGCACCGGCTACGCGGTGCTTGATGCCATGATGATCCGCAACGAGTTGAACAGCGGCTTACTCATGATGCTCTCTCCGCTGGTGGTGAAAAGCACGCATGGCTACTGGTTGGAGAGTCCGCCAGGCAAGCGCGAACTGCCGCGAGTGCGCTATTTTCAGGAGTGGCTGCGCACAGAAATAGAGCATATCGAACCGCTGACATCAACACTTGCCAGTGCGACAGCACCGTTAATCGGTGAGTTGCCAGCCGCGCTGGTGCCATAACTGTGGTAACTGAGCCAGATGATCAAATCGAGTGACTAACGGGTGATCAATCACTGGGTTGTGTTGATCCGCACAGAAGTAGAATACCGGGATCTCAGCAGCAATTCCGGCTTGCACGCCAGCGGGTGAATCGTCGATCAGAATGGTGCGTTCGACAGCAACCTGCATCTGTTCGGCCGCATGAAAGATAATCGCTGGATCTGGCTTCCAGCGTTGAATGTCATAACCACTAAATAGACGATCGGCAAAATAAGACAACATACCAGTCAGCCCGAGTGAGTGCTGCATTTTGCTGACTGGCCCGTTGGAGACGGTGCAAATCGGAGCATTGATCCGAGCCAACAGTTCACGTGCGTAGGCAATCGGCTGCAGTTCACGCTCAAACAGTGTTGCCACCTCTTGGCGATAGAGCGGTTCCAATTCAGCCGTCGGCAGTGTGACTCCGCGAGAGCTACCGACACGCTCAATGATTTCGTGCAGCTTTACCCCTTTGTACAGTTTAAAAATTTCCTCCAGATCCAAGTCAATACCGCAATGGGCAAACATCTTCACGTAGGCACGGCTACATAAGATTTCACTGTCAACCAAGGTGCCGTCGCAATCAAATAAAATAGCTTCAACCTGATTCATTAAACGAGATCTCTTAAATGAGTTTACAGCCCATTCGCGTTATGTGGTTACAACCAGCTTGGAGAGTGGCTGTGTGTAACGAACCCACGCCCACAGTCAGATGAGGATTGCGAACAGGCCCAAGCACAGAACGGATAGGCGGTTATTGTCGTTACACGGGAGCGTGCAGGCAGCTACTTTACCCTGTTGGCACTAAATTGCGACTGTTTAGTGGTAACGGCAGATAAAAAACAAGGTGGGGGATCAATCGGCGCATCTTTTGGTATAGGATAGCCAACGCGAATTTATCTTCCCCTTTGGAATCGACTCATGAGCAAACAAGATCTCAGCACGCAGGCCACACAAGGCACGCTTGAGCGGCTATTTAAACTCAAGCAGCATGGCACCACGGCGCGTACAGAAACCATCGCTGGTTTCACCACCTTTTTAACTATGGTCTATATCGTGTTCGTTAACCCACAGATTTTGGGTGTGGCAGGTATGGACACTCAGGCGGTGTTTGTTACCACGTGCCTTATCGCTGCTTTTGGCAGCATTTTTATGGGCTTGCTGGCTAATCTGCCAGTGGCATTAGCACCAGCAATGGGGTTGAATGCCTTCTTTGCTTTTGTTGTAGTGGGTGCAATGGGGATCTCCTGGCAGGTGGGCATGGGCGCCATTTTTTGGGGATCAGTCGGTTTCCTGTTGCTGACGCTGCTGCGTGTGCGTTACTGGATGATCGCCAACATTCCTGTCAGCCTGCGTGTTGGGATCACCAGTGGTATTGGTCTGTTTATCGCAATGATGGGGCTAAAAAATGCCGGTATTGTGGTGGCCAACCCAGATACATTGGTGACGATTGGTCATCTCACTTCACACAGTGTGCTGCTCGGGGCACTGGGCTTTTTTATCATCGCAGTATTGGCTTCACGCAATATCCATGCAGCGGTGCTGATCTCGATTGTGGTGACCACATTGATTGGCTGGATGTTAGGTGATGTTCAGTATCGTGGCATCTTTTCCATGCCACCCGATGTCAGCTCAGTGGTTGGTCAAGTCGACATCGCTGGAGCATTGAGCCTTAACCTGGCAGGTGTCATCTTCGCTTTTATGCTGGTTAACCTGTTCGACTCTTCCGGCACACTGATAGGCGTCACCGATAAAGCCGGACTGACTGATGAGAAAGGCCAATTTCCAGCAATGAAAAAAGCGCTTTATGTAGACAGTATCAGCTCGGTAACGGGGGCGTTGGCCGGCACCTCTTCCGTCACTGCCTACATCGAAAGCTCGGCAGGGGTTTCTGTCGGTGGCAGAACCGGATTAACTGCGGTTGTAGTGGGTCTGCTGTTTTTGCTGGTGATTTTCCTTTCACCGTTGGCTGGTATGGTGCCAGCTTATGCTGCTGCCGGAGCATTGATCTACGTTGGGGTATTAATGACCTCAAGCCTGGCGCGCGTGAAGTGGGAGGATATGACTGAAGCCGTACCGGCTTTCGTTACCGCAGCAATGATGCCATTTAGTTTTTCAATCACTGAAGGGATTGCGTTAGGTTTTATCTCTTACTGCGTGATGAAACTGGGGACAGGGCGTTGGCGTGAGATCAGCCCATGTGTGGTGGTGGTAGCGCTGCTGTTTGTATTGAAGATCGTCTTTGTTGATGCACATTAATTCAACAGTCACTGTGCTCACAAGCGCGACATAGCCAGTATCAAATGATCCCCTTGGCAATGCCAAGGGGCAACGGCGGTTGTTGGTTGGTGAGGGTGTTAATTGCCGAGCACAAACACAATCGTTGGTTGGTGCTCAATAAGCGCAGTAGTGCCAACATGCCCTTGGTTACAGCGTTTAGCGGCTAACCAAACCAGCCAGAAAGCCACTGGATACCAAACACACCGGGTGCCAGAATACCAAATGCCCAAATCATCGCAGAGGTGATATTGGCCAGTTGAAAGCGCAACTGTGGCATCTCACAGATGCCACCGACCAACGGTACCACAGCACGTAGTGGGCCAAAAAACCGACCAAAAAAGATCCCCAATACTCCCCAGCGTTCGAAGAATGCATGCCCTCGCTGCAACAGTTGTGGATTGCGCGACAGCGGCCACATTTCGGCAACACGTTGTTTATAGTGATAACCAACCCAGTACGAGATCCAATCACCAAAAAAAGCACCACTGGCGGCAGCCAGCCAGATCGGCCAGAAAGCAATACCGCTCTCACCGATCAGGGCACCCAGTGCCAACAAGATCACGGTGGCGGGTAACAGTAGCGAAAGAAAAGCCAGCGACTCGCCGAAGGCTAACAGAAAGATAATTGGCGGTGCCCAGTGTTGGTGCTGTACCACCACGTCACTGACCCAGAGAACAATCTCACTCAGACTCAACATAGACTCCTTGATGCCCAGAGGGGTTGAGCGGGCAAGGATACCTTAACACGGCGCTGTTTGGTTAAATGGTGGCTAAACATGGCGAGTTTCCAGATAAAATTGCTGCAACTGCTCACGTTCGGCGTGACCTAAGCCATATTCAGCCATTAACCAGCTATCTGTTGAACCATATTGGTTGGTAATCGTGTTCAATGCGGTTTGCAGAAACTCTTCTCGCGCACTAAAAATATAGCGGAATTGTGCCATCGCATGTGCATTAAAACGCTCACCAAGCTGTGCTAACAACGAGTTACGAAAGTGGCTCAGTGTGGTTTCTGTTAACAGATAATCCTCCATCACGGTGGCTTCATCAGCACCCAGTGCCAGCAACACCAGTGCCGAACCACAACCAGTGCGATCTTTACCTACTGCGCAGTGCTGCACAATCGCTCCGCTCTCCATCGCCAGCAGCAGTTGTACCAGTTGGTGATAACCGGGGTTGTTAAAGGGCAAGCGGCGATAGAGTTCCAACATAAAGCGTTGGCCATCAAACCCGGCTAGCCACTCGTTAGTGAGTTTGTCCAGATTGGCATTTACCTCCTGGCTGAGCGGATTGGCGGGAATATGGTGATAAGCGACACCAGGCCAGAGCACATTGGGTTTAGCCGCCACTTCATCACCATCACGGTAATCGAGCACATAACGTACCGGAAGTTGTGCCAGCAACTGGCAGTCAGTGGTGCTCAAATTGGCCAATGCACCGGAACGAAACAGCATCCCTGATTTGACGTAACGACCATCAGTAACACGATAACCACCCAGATCACGAAAGTTGATACCGCCCTCGAGTGGTAACAGTGAAGAGTGTTGTGGGGGAACAGCCATAGAGCGCCTCATTACTTAATCAGCGAGCAGCAACGCTGTCGATCAGAGCGATCGACAGCGCAGTGAGCAGTTACAACGAGAGGAAGAAACCAGCAATTGCGGCACTCATCAGGTTAGAGAGGGTACCTGCAACCACCGCTTTGATGCCAAAACGGGCAATATCATGCCGACGACTAGGCGCCATGCTACCGATACCGCCTAGTAGAATGGCCACTGAAGAGAGGTTGGCAAATCCACAGAGGGCAAATGAGATAATGGCTTTAGTGTGTGTGGATAGCACTTGCAGACCAGCGGCACTCACCACCTCATCAGCACGTAGATAGGCACCAAAATTCAGGTAGGCGACAAATTCGTTAACGACAACCTTCTGGCCAATAAATGAACCGGCGACCGTCGCTTCACTCCACGGCACGCCAATCAGGAAAGCGATTGGGGCAAACAACCAGCCGAGGATCAGCTCTAAAGAGAGTTGAGGATAGTTAAACCAGCCACCGACACCGCCAAGAATACCGTTTAGTAGTGCAATCAGCGCGATAAACGCCAGTAACATGGCGCCCACATTGAGAGCCAACTGCATGCCTGATGCCGCGCCCGATGCGGCAGCATCGATAACGTTAGTCGGACGATCCTGTTTGGCCATCAACTCCATCGCATCATCTTGATCATGAGGAGTTTCTGTTTCAGGCACCATCAGTTTTGCGAACAGTAACCCGCCGGGCGCTGCCATAAACGAAGCGGCAATCAGGTACTCCAGAGGCACCCCAACTTGTGCATAACCGGCTAGCACCGCACCAGCAACCGAAGCCAAACCACCACACATCACCGCAAACAGTTCAGATTGCGTCATGTTGGCAATATAGGGGCGTACTAACAGCGGCGCTTCAGTTTGACCAACAAAAATATTGGCAGTTGCTGACAGTGACTCAGTACGTGAAGTGCCCAGTAGCTTCTGTAGGCTGCCACCTAACACTTTGATGATTAACTGCATGATGCCGAGGTAGTAGAGTACAGCAATCAGAGAGGAGAAGAAGACGATCACCGGCAGCACGCGCAGCGCGAACACAAAACCACCGCCGCCAAACACTTCAAACATCTTGTCAGAGACCAGACCGCCAAAAATAAACGAGATGCCTTCATTACCGTAAGCAATAACGCTTGCCACACCGGCAGACATACTGCCGAGAATTTGCCGCCCGAGGGGCACGTATAACACCAACGCGCCGATACCGACTTGAATGATAAAGGCACCGATTACGGTGCGCAGATTAATTGCACGCCTATTACTGGAAAGCAGTACCGCAATGGCAATCAGAACTGCCATGCCCGCTAAGCTCATGATGAGTTGCATGTAGAAGTATCCCTGTTACGAAAAAGAGTTCCTTCGGCCAAGTTAACACTGACAGCCACCGAAGGGTAATGACGGCTGGTGATTATACTGGCTGAGTGGCGGCAAGGCTCGTTTTATGTCACAAAACAGCCAAAAAAGCAGCACTAACTTGATTCACGATTAAGAAAGCAGCGCTGGCAGTGCGTGTTGTCGTTGGGTGATAGTAAAAACAGTTAATCACAACGTGTTGCGCGGTCAGCAACGGCAATTCGGTATCGTATTGCCGTTGGTTGCGTCAGACGATCATACCGAACTGACGCTGTTGTCGTACGGGGTCGATATCAGTGTGACGGTGTTTTTTTGTTGCGCAGCAGGTTAAGCGCCTCAACTGACATTGAGAAAAACATCGCAAAGTAGATATAACCTTTCGGTATATGCACCTGAAAACTTTCCAGTATCAGGGTAAAACCGACCAGGATCAGAAACGCCAGTGCCAGCATTTTCACTGAGGGGTGGCGGTTAACAAACTCACCGATGGGGCGAGCAGCGAACAGCATCACCATCACCGAGATCACCACCGCAGCCATCATGATAAACAGGTGATCGGAAAGCCCCACAGCGGTGATCACTGAATCAAGGCTGAAGATAATGTCCAGCAACATAATTTGCACAATGGCACTGAAAAAGCTGTTTACCTTACTAGGCGCTTTTTCTTTTCCATTTTCGATGCTTTCGTGGATCTCTTGGCTCGCTTTCCAGATCAAGAATAGCCCACCAAGCAGTAAAATAAGATCACGAGCAGAGAAGGGGTGTTCAAACAGGCTGAACAGCGGCTCTGTTAAACGGATCACCCAAGCAATTGAAGCCAGCAGTGCCAAGCGCATTAACATTGCAGCACTTAACCCAATACGACGCGCCCTGTTTTGTTGTGCTGGCGGTAATTTTGACACCACCAGAGAAATGAAAATTATATTATCAATACCTAATATGATTTCCAGAATTGTCAGTGTCCCTAGCGCTAACCACGCATTCGGATCCATCATCCATTCAAACATTTTATCAAGACCTTGAAAGTAAAAAGGAGAACTGCCCAATAGCCATCCTGACCATGGGTACCGAACTGCCGAGTTTACAGATCCTAACAGATTGAGCAAATAGAATTTATGAATATCTATTTTAAATACAGGGAGAAAGGCAGATTTTATTATCCAGACACACAACGCAGCCTAGCGTGCGACGGCAAAATGGCGAGCCAACAGTGTGCCAGTGAAATTTTTCTTCAAATAAAATCCGCGAGGCAGTGTCAGGATCGGTTGGCCGTGTTCACCAATCGCTTCAGTTAATGCGCGGTTATTGGCTGCTTTCGGGCGCAGTTGCAACACTTCTCCGTGGCGGGCAGTGACTCGCTCAATCTGCCCCAGCACAATCAGATCCATCAACTCTTCCCAATCACGCCGTAACTGCTCTTCCTCTTGCTGAGACGGTTGCCATAACAGCGGTGAGCCAACACGTCGCTGTGGCAAAGGGATCTGGCGTTCGCCTTCGACTGGAATCCACAACACACGTGCCAATTTACGCCTAACATGGCTATTGAGCCAGGTAACACCACTGTTGCCGGTCAGTGGTGCGACGCAGACAAAGGTGGTTTCCAGTGGTTGACCAGCGGCATTGACTGGGATGGTTTTTAGCTCAATGCCCAGTTCGGGAAAGTCCTGCTCTGGCTTGCTACCGGCGATTGCTCCCAAGTAACGTTCCAGCAACATTCCCACCCATCCCTTGTCGCGTCTTAGATCACGCGGAATGGTGATCTGTGCCCAACTAGCCAGTTCACCGAGAGTAAAACCAGCTAACGCACGAGCACGCTGCAATAACTGCTGTTCGTTCTCTGGTGGCAACGAGGGTAAAGATAGCATCAATGGCACCTTGGTAAATTGGTTAAAAAATGAACAGCATTAATTCACAACCTGCCAGATAGTAAGTTATCCAGTGAGAAAAAAAATAATTAATTGATTTTAATCTTATTTAATTTTCACCCGATCACTGTCGATGCTGATTAACAGCGCTTTTCCACCACTAGCCACCGACAATGAACAGGATTTTACACCTATTTACCCACAGATTTTTGGGATAACCCCATTTTTTAGCAAATACTGGTTCTATTTACAGTGTTGACACTTGGGTTTGTGACTTATTCGGTCGAATAATCTGTGGATAAAATGGCAGGATGCCATCTTTATCAGTGACTGTTCATTTTATGTGCTAACATTTGCTGCATAATGGTTTTTTTTATCACTTAACTAATCTATTTATTTGTTTTAAATAAAAAACAAGACTCATCAAAGATGCTAACTTATATAAGGCATAATCAGTTTTACCTGCTTATCCCTGCCGTTATACACAAAATTACCCACAGGATTCGCCAATAAAGCTTAGGATGTGTTCTGGGTTGTTTATAACTAAGCCATTATCTGTGTGTTAACTTAAGATTGTTCTGTAGGTTATCGTGCGGTAATCAAGGGTGTGGTAATCTGCTAGCATTGATCGGGTTGGCACACCTTGTTGAACGGTGTTTGCTGCCTGGCGCAGTGAGAGTGGGCAGCATGACCACACTTTTTTATTGTGTTCAACCCGTTGTGTGAACTGGTGAGTGGTAGCGGAAAAACAACCCTGTTCTTCTCTGGTGCATAACACAGTAGTTTACCGGTCGGGGCGTTGTGTGAAACAATCGGTCTATAAGTACAAATTTATCCTTATCGAGGTAGTCTAGTGATCGATGATGATGGCTACCGCCCGAACGTTGGTATCGTAATCTGCAATCGTCAGGGGCAGGTGCTGTGGGCGCGCCGCTTTGGTCAACATTCGTGGCAGTTTCCGCAAGGTGGTATCAAACCAGGCGAAACAGCAGAACAGGCGATGTATCGCGAACTGTTTGAAGAAGTGGGACTGAACAAAAAGGATGTACGCATTCTGGCTTCAACACGCCAATGGTTGCGTTACAAATTACCAAAACGTCTAGTGCGCTGGGACACTAAACCCGTCTGTATTGGCCAAAAACAGAAATGGTTTTTACTGCAATTGCTCTGTAATGAATCGGATATCAATGTACAGCGCAGCAGCTCGCCAGAGTTTGATGGCTGGCGTTGGGTCAGCTTCTGGTATCCGGTGCGCCAGGTGGTTTCATTTAAGCGTGAGGTTTATCGCCGGGTAATGAAAGAGTTTGCATCGGCTGTGATGCCAATGCAGGAACCGAATGTTCCGCGATCGTCTGGCCATCATCGCCGCAGACGAGGTTAGCCATGATAGAGGGTATTGCGTAATGCATGGCATCGCTGAAGAACGCGACTCCAACCTGATGTGAGGATTGCTTCGGCTGGCGCTGGATCCTGTGGTTACTGGTGGTAATAGGTGCGAACTGCCGCCAGGCTCACGCTGCAATTTCAAACCATGAGGAGAGGCGATGCTGACATACCTACGTGAAATTGTTGAAAAAGTCGCGGTGGCCAGCAACTTGCCAGAAGCGTTGGAGCTACTGGTTAATCAAACCTGCCAGGCGATGGCGACCGAAGTTTGCTCGCTGTATTTGGCGGATAACGACCAGCGTTGCTACTACCTGATGGCAACGCGTGGGCTTAAAAAACCGCCGGGGCAGATCATCACACTGGCATTTGAGCAGGGCATTGTAGGGCTGATTGGCCGCACTGCCGAACCGATCAACCTCGCTGATGCACACAGCCATCCCGATTTTAAATATATCCCACAGGTAAGAGAGGCCCCTTTCCGCTCCTTTCTCGGCGTGCCGATTATTCACCGTCGTCAGCTCTTGGGTGTGCTGGTGGTGCAGCAACGTCAGCCGCGCCAATTTGACAAGAGTGAAGAGTCCTTTCTGGTTACGTTGGCAACACAGTTGGCGAGTATTTTGGCTGCTAGCCAACGTAACACCCTGTTTAGCCACTATCGCCAGACACGTATTCGGGCGCTGGCGGCTTCGCCGGGGGTCGCGGTGGCGCTGGGGTGGCAAGATAGCAATCAACCCTCACTTGAGCAGGTTTATCAAGCGTCAGCACTTGATATCAGCAGTGAGCGTGAGCGTCTCGAGCGCGCTTTGGAAGAGGCTCGAGTACTGTTTCGCCGCTTAAGCCAACGTTTCACTGCCAGTGCACAAAAAGAGAGTGCGGCAATTTTTGATCTCTACTGCCATCTGTTGAATGATCGGCGACTTACCCAGGCACTGTTTGCTGAAATTGATGCCAGATCAACTGCTGAGTGGGCGGTAAAACAGGTCGTCGATGCCTTTGCCAGCCAATTTGCTAAACTGCAACATGCCTATCTACGTGAGCGAGCACAAGATTTGCGGGCATTAGGCCAGCGATTGCTATTTCATTTGGATGAGTATTCACCGGGAACAACGGTGTGGCCGCAGCGATTTATCCTGTTGGCAGAAGAGCTGACCGCCACCCAACTGGCAGAATTGCCGGTAGAACGCCTAGCCGGTGTGGTGGTACGCGACGGAGCCACCTACTCTCATGCCGCGATCTTGGCACGAGCAATGGGCATCCCCACCATTATGGGGGTCGATATCCAGCCAACGTTGTTGGCGAACCGCATGTTGGTTGTTGATGGTTATCGCGGTGAACTGCTAGTTAATCCCGAACCGCTGCTGATTGAAGAGTACCAGCGAGTGCTGATCCAGGAACAGGAACTGAGTCAGCGTGCCGAAGCCGAGGTGACTCAGGTCGCACAGCTCAAGAGTGGTGAACGGTTGCAGATCATGCTCAATGCTGGGTTGTGTGCTGAACATGAACAACGGCTTGGTGAACAGGTGGACGGTGTAGGCCTCTATCGCACCGAGATGTTATTTATGCTGCAAAGCGGTTTCCCTTCAGAAGAGGAGCAAACGGCAGACTATCGCACCATTTTGCAGCGCTATAGCCCGAAACCGGTCACCTTACGTACTCTTGATATCGGGGCGGACAAACAGCTACCGTACCTGCCACTGAGTGAGGAGAATCCTAGCCTGGGTTGGCGAGGAATGCGAATCACCCTGGATCAGCCAGATCTATTGCTAATTCAAGTACGCGCGATGCTACGTGCCAACGCTGAAAGTGGCAATTTGCAGATCTTACTGCCGATGATCACCAGTCTGGATGAAATTGATGCTGCAAAACGGCTAATCAGCCGAGCGACACGCGAAGTGGCGGTGTTGCTGGGCAGAGATATTCCTCAGCCAAAGATTGGCATTATGCTTGAAGTGCCGTCACTGCTTTTTCTATTGGCACATGTTGCTACCCGTGTCGACTTTATTTCAGTCGGCACGAACGATCTCACCCAATATCTGCTGGCGGTTGATCGAAATAATACCCGTGTTGCTGCGCTGTATGACGGCCTGCACCCTGCGATGTTGCAGGTATTACGGCAGGTGATCTTGCAGGGATCTGCGCTGAATTTACCGGTCAGCCTGTGTGGTGAGTTGGCGGGTGACCCGATGGGCGCGTTGTTACTGGTTGGCCTTGGCTATCGTCATTTGAGCATTAATGGCTACCAAGTAGCACGGATCAAATATCTGTTACACCACATCACGTTAACTGAAGCGGCAAACCTAGCGGAACGAGCGTTAACAGCCCAAACGACGGATGAAATCCGCCGTTTTATGGCCGCGTTTATTGAGCGTCGCGGCATGGGTGGCTTGATCCGTGGTGGTCATTGAACCGGCAGCACACGATAACGTTAACGAACAATAAGATAGTCGCGTGGAACGGTGTTTTTCAAGATAGTTGTCACTGTTTGCCTATTTTTTATGCTGCGTTTTTATCTACTGTTTTCCCACCCGGATTTAATGTCACTGCACCTACAGGAGAGCAGTTCCTGACATCGCCGCTCCAGCGAGCGGGATTAGCTTGTTTTGCTACTTCCAGCACCTGACGGCGTTGCATTAAAATCATTTTATCCTGACCTGCATGCCGCTCTGAAGGTGTTACAAACTGGATACGGCTATGCTTGTGTTCATCGTTATACCATCGAGTAAAATCATGTACCCACTTCCTAGCATCCGCTAAACTTTTAAATCCGCTGGAAGGCCACTGTGGACGGTATTTCAGTGTTCTGAACAACGACTTCGCATAAGCATTATCATTACTGACACCTGGCCTGTTGTACGAAGGCAACACATTCAGTTCTTCCAGTTTGGCCTTGAGTGTCTGTGACTTCGTCGCAGCACCCTTATCTGAGTGCAGCATTAATGGCTTAAAAAGGCACTGCTCACGCAGTAAGGTACGTTGCACCAGTAAAGCGGCCAGATGCCCACACTCTTTTTCATGCACTTCATATCCAACGATTTTTCGGCTATACAGGTCTTCGATAAGATACAGATAATAAAACACTCCCTTGACCACTGATGCACAATACGTGATGTCCCACATCCAGACGTCGTTCGCGTCTGTTGC
>NZ_SBEF01000046.1 GCF_004011885.1 Serratia microhaemolytica
TGGTGAAGCCGATACGGTGGAAAAGCTGGAAGCACTGTTGCCGTGGAACATTGGCCTTGCCCCTTTTTCAAAAAATGTACCGCAATATGAATAGGGCAAATACGTCGATTTAACGGCGGATACAGTTGTTCAGCGTCAAAAGTTAAGTGGTAACCACTTCTGCCAGATAAAAAACCAACGTAACTCACTATCAATCAACAAATCGGAGCTACGGCCTGTGGCTCCCCGACTCTACGAAGCCATTAGAATAATGGAGTTGCTCGATAATTTCGGCCAAATGTTCAACCACTGTCAAATCCTGCGAGACCGCAAGGGTCGCAGAGGAAGGGCGAACGAGAAAACCATGATGTGCCAGGCGCAACATAGCGAGATCATTGAACGCATCGCCAACAGCGAGAACCTCAGCATTTTGTTGCAACAACCGCCAAACATGCTCGACTTTGCCCTGACGTTCAGCCCAAAGGCATCCTGTGATCCAACCATCTTCGTCAGACTCTAACGAATGGCAATAAGCACTCGGAGAGCCTAAAGTTTTTAACAACGGATCAGCTAATTGATAAAAGCAGTCTGAAACAATATGCACCTTATAGCCAATTTGTTCGGTAAGCTGCTGTAAAAAAATTCCAGCTTCTGGAAAAGGTTCAATCTCTGCAATAATATTTTGTACATCAGTAAGCCGCAAACCATATTTTCGAAGATGATGAATACGCCAACTCATTAACGCCGGATAATCTGGTTCTTCTCGTGTTGTGATAAATAATGCTTCAATACCAGTAGCCTCTGCAATGAGAGGCCATAACTCGGGGACAAGCACTCCCTCCAGATCGATACAAGCAACTTTCATTTTATCTTCCTATTAAATGCTAACATTAGTGAAAACCAGTGAAGCACCCAACAGAATTAGGGCAACACCAATGATCTTATCCACGGTGAGTTGCCGAGTTAACAAACGACTGCGCATAGCGGGTGCAGCGAAGAAAAGTGCGACAATACTGAACCAGATCCAATGGGAAAGTGACATAAAGAGACCATACGCAAAATTCTGATTCATTGGACTATCGGGATGAACAACCTGTGTGTAGGTTGCAACGACAAATAACATTGTTTTTGGATTAAGTGCATTGGTCAGGAAACCCATACGAAATGCTGCGAATGGTGATGGAGTCAAACCTGACACTTCATTTAAGGTGATCAGTTTTTTATTCACTAGTGATTTATATCCAATATAGATCAAATATGAGGCTCCCAATACCTTCATTGTGAAGAAAAGCATTGGTGAGTTCACAATAAGTACTGCGATACCAAATATTGTATACATAACATGTAATTGAACCCCGCAAGCAATACCAAAAGCTGAAACCAGCCCAGTACGAGAGCCGAATGCATAGCTATTTCGAGTAATCATCGCAAAATCAGGGCCAGGACTGATAACTGCAAGAATGGTGATAGTGGCTACTGCAATCAGTTCATTCATAATTTAAAATTCCATTAGAAAAGACAACGGGGCGCAACACTCGCCCCATAAATAGCATCAACGTTTGTTGAAAGTAATAACGAGTACATCTCGATAGCCATGCTGAGTTGGATCTTTTGCAAGGATAGGTGTTACGCCATGCATAGTTCGCTCATCATTAACAATAGCGACATCAAGAGGATTTAACAGAGTGAAATGAGTCAGTTCTTGACGTTCCCGATTATAAATACCTGTCTCACCATTGAGCACGTTGACACGATTGACTAACATCATGAATACGAAGTTTACTCCATCACGATGAATACCTTCAGGAGTAGGAAGAGTTGCAGTACTTGTAGCCACAATCCGAAACTGATGCACTTCAATATGCCAGCAAAAGAATGGTGCTAAACCAGAGAATATAGCATGACAAATTTCCAATGCTGTCATTAAAATTTTCCCCGAAGCAATAGACGACTCAATAGGTGCAAAATATCGGGGAATGCCCCCGTTAAGACTATTATACTGAACACTTTGATAATGTGGCTGTGGCAATTCTAACTGAACGCCAGCAGCAGGCACTGCACTATAAACACCATGGCGACGAAATCGGTATTTACCTCCATCTTTCATAAAGTTATCCTGCTCCAAGCGATTCCAACTCTCCTGAAACTCAGCCCAATCTTTTGAAAAGTTTTTATTCTCAGCTGAAAGTAATGTTAGAACTGTCTTTGCGGGAATTGCAAGATAGTCCTCTTTAGCTACCTCCTGGCATATTTTATTGATAATTAATTCATTTTCATACCTTTTTTCTCTTAACTTCTCAACAGCAATTTCACATGTTGGCATTTCCATATTTTTCCTTAAAACATCGATAATAGTTATCATATTGTGCGTTATTGATTATTAATCGATTGTCAGAAAGGAAAAAGCGATTTATTTTACCGGCAACCTGTCAGATTTCATCGAGTATATGAGACTTCCATCCCTATCCTCGTTGCGCTTTTTTGAGGCCGCAGCGCAAACAGGCAGCTTTGTAAAAGCTGCCGCACAACTACATGTGACACATGGCGCAGTCAGTCGCCAAATACGGCTATTAGAACAAGCACTGGGTGTTGAACTGTTTGAACGACGCAATCGCACAATTGTTCTCAACACAGCAGGACGTTTGCTGCATGAGACCACCTTCTCAGTATTCAATCAGTTAGAGGCTGTCGTACATCAACTGCAACAAAGCGCACGCGAAGAAGTACTTGTACTATCTTGTGAGCCAACTATCGCCATGAAATGGCTAATCCCTAGATTAAGTAGATTCCACAATGCTAATCCCGATATCAAACTGCACTTAGTTGCTGCTGGTGGGCCTATCGATTTTGCACGAGTAGGCGTTGATTTGGCTCTGCGTCGGGATGATTTTCGTTGGACACAAGACTACTATGCAGAAAAAATTTGCGATGAATGGGTCGGGCCGGTAACAGCGTTAGCCAAAAGCAGCGGCAATAAACAACTATTGGACAATTCAACCCTACTCTACTCTGGAACGCGACCTAAAGCGTGGTCAACATGGCAACAGTTGGCAGGGATCTCCATCCAAGGCAGTGCCCGTGTTGATTATGAACACTTTTACCTCTGTGTCCAAGCTGCGGTATCCGGCTTAGGTGCTACTATCGCCTCGTTTCTAATGGTACAGGATGAATTGGCGAACGGGCAATTGTACCCCCCCTACGGTTTCATCCGTGATGGCTCAGGTTATTATCTACTGTCTCCTCAGCCATTCGAGCAAGACGAGAAACGAACTCGATTTAGTCAATGGCTGATGGCAGAGGTAACTGCCTGCCTTAAGGTAACAACAGCGTAATCAAGATAATCCGGATTCCTTGTAAACTGGATAGGCAGCATCAATTAGTGCATAAGCCTAGCTGAATCAAGTAGCTTTGTTAGCACCAAGACCCCCTGATGACTCTCGGAACATCAAGGAAACAGGCCAATTAGCTAAGAGTTTAAGTGACACTAAAATTTTTATTAAACCAAATGATATTGGTTTCAATCGAAGATTGTAGGCATTAAAAAAGCCACCTAACGGTGGCTTTTCAGGATATTAATGGTGCCGGCTACCGGAATCGAACTGGTGACCTACTGATTACAAGTCAGTTGCTCTACCTACTGAGCTAAGCCGGCTAAATCTGTTAGGGCGCTCGCCCTGCTGTGCAGCGCAATATAATACACTCCTTAGGTAGCAATCAAGTGTCAGTAACAGATTATTGCCCCCGATGATGAGAATGGATAACAAATCAACGCTTGTCTGACAGCAGCTTGCTATTTTATTCATCATGGTCGATAATGGCGCCGCTTTAACGGTTAGCGCCGCTAACTCGAAGCACTCAATGGGGGCTTTGCTGGTTCTTCCGCAATGCTAACCTGTGAACTCGGTCAGGTCCGGAAGGAAGCAGCCGTAGCAGGTGACGCGTGTGCCGGAATGTAGCTGGTAAGGCCCCCACCAAATTTAGTGGTGATGACGTTTGGCATTGATGGCAATCCGTTGGCATTAATCGCAATTTAGTTTTTGATCAAAAAAGAATTGGCAAAAAAGAGACGGCTAGCGACTATTCTGCTGTTCATTCCCTGATTTTAACAATCAGACCACTGCTGGCGGTTTTGTTGCGTTGTGTTCGGCAAGCGACTGCCTCAAGTCATTAACGACTAACCTTACCATGCATCGACAGTGAACAGCATCTTAGTCTCACCGCAGTCAACTCTCTCTTTTACCACTCACCGTTATCGCAAAACAGAGCGCTCACTCTATCACTTCACGGTTAACTGTAGCGCTGTGCGCGGTGTTTTTTTGATGCATTTTGTTTCATAAAAATGTCATAAAACTGACGCATAATGGCCGCCATGATCAACGGCAATCGCCAATAGATTGATAGGATTGATAATGGCAACACGCATACTGGTGGTGGATGATGAAGCACCAATCCGTGAGATGATCTGTTTTGTACTGGAGCAGCAAGGCTATCATCCGGTTGAGGCAGAGAGTTATAACCAAGCTCTCACGCTACTTTGCGAACCGCTTCCCGACTTGGTGTTACTTGACTGGATGTTACCGGGAGGTTCCGGAATACAGTTAATCAAACAGATGAAGCGCGAGGCGCTGCTGCGCGACATACCGGTGATGATGTTAACCGCACGTGGTGAAGAAGAAGACCGCGTGCGCGGTTTAGATGTCGGTGCAGATGATTACATTACCAAGCCATTCTCCCCTAAGGAGTTGGTAGCACGAATTAAAGCCATGATGCGCCGCGCATCGCCAATGAAAGTTGAAGAAGTCATTACTATTAATGGCTTATCGTTAGATCCCTCTTCTCATCGCATTATCGCTGATGAACTTGTTCTGGATCTGGGGCCAACAGAGTTTAAGCTGTTGCATTTCTTTATGACCCATCCAGAACGCGTTTACAGCCGCGAACAACTGCTTAATCACGTTTGGGGCACGAACGTTTATGTGGAAGACCGTACCGTTGATGTACATATCCGCCGGTTACGTAAAGCACTGGAGTGCAGTGGTCATGACAAAATGGTACAAACCGTACGCGGTACTGGCTATCGCTTCTCTAGCCGCTATTAAGCATCACCGGCAAGGAGACAACGCATGTTAGAACCTCTCTCTTGGCGGCGACAGTTGATTGAGCTGATGTTGTTCTGTCTGCCTGCATTGCTGATTGGGCTGATTTGGGGATATTTACCCTGGTTTTTGCTGCTATCACTGCTGGCGGCGATTGCTTGGAACGGCTATAACCAACTCAAACTGTCACACTGGCTGTGGGTTGATCGCAGCATGACACCACCGACCGGGCGCTGGAGCTGGGAACCGCTATTTTATGGCCTCAACCAGATGCAGCAACGCAACCGCCGTCGCCGCCGTGAATTAGCACTGTTGATCAAACGCTTCCGCAGTGGTGCTGAATCGTTGCCCGATGCAGTGGTGATCACTACCCTTGATGGCCACATTTTCTGGTGCAACGGTTTAGCACAACATCTGCTCGGTTTTCGCTGGCCAGAGGACAACGGCCAACACATCCTCAACCTACTGCGTTATCCCGAATTTAGCCACTATCTACAGCAACAGAGCTTCAGCAAACCACTGACACTGCACCTAAATAACGAACGTTTTGTTGAATTTCGTATCATGCCTTACTCCGAAGGGCAGTTACTGATGGTGGTACGCGACGTCACTCAAATGCGTCAACTGGAGGGAGTACGGCGCAATTTCCTGGCCAATGTCAGCCATGAACTGCGCACACCGCTCACCGTGCTGCAAGGATATCTCGAAATGATGAACGACGAGAGCATCAGTGAGCCGTTATGCCGCAAAGCACTAGCCACCATGCAGGCACAAAGTAAACGTATGGACAGCCTGATCAACCAGTTGATCACCCTGTCACGCATCGAAGCGGCACCGACGATAGATCTCAGCCAGCAGATTGATATGCCTAGTATATTGCAACAGCTACAACACGAAGCGGAGTCGCTCAGCGCTGGGCAGCACCTGATCACATTTCAGGTTGATCAACAGCTAAAAGTATTTGGTAACGAAGATCAACTACGTAGTGCCGTCTCTAATCTGGTATACAATGCCATCAATCACACACCAGAAGGGACGCAAATTGCAGTCAGTTGGCAACAAACACCGCAAGGGGCACGATTTCAGGTGTGTGATAATGGCCCAGGAATTGCTGCTGAGCATTTGCCACGCTTGACAGAGCGTTTTTATCGCGTTGACCATGCCCGTTCGCGCCACACAGGGGGCAGCGGATTGGGGTTGGCGATTGTGAAACATGCCCTGAGCCATCATGATGCACGTCTCGATATCAGCAGTCAGCCTGGCGGTGACACGCTATTCAGTTTTTATATACCCAGCAGACTGGTTGTTAAGTAAAAAAACAGGTAATACAACACGCTCATTTTTATTTCATTTAACCAAACAGATCACATGGTATCGCATGAATCAACGTCTAACAGCAAAAGATATTATCGCGCTCGGCTTTATGACCTTTGCGCTTTTCCTCGGGGCTGGCAATATCATCTTCCCTCCCATGGTTGGCTTACAGTCTGGTGAACATGTCTGGGTGGCTGCGCTCGGTTTTTTGATCACCGCAGTCGGCCTGCCGGTGATCACTGTGGTTGCGCTGGCGCGTGTCGGTGGCGGCATTGATACTCTCAGCTCTCCGATTGGCCGCATCGCTGGTGTGATACTGGCTACCGCCTGTTATTTAACCGTCGGCCCGCTATTCGCCACACCACGCACCGCCACTGTCTCGTTTGAAGTCGGCATTGCACCGCTGACCGGTGATGGCCCACTGCCACTACTGATCTACAGCGTGATCTACTTTGCCATCGTGATTGGCATTTCGCTCTACCCTGGACGACTGCTCGATACCGTCGGTCATTTTCTGGCGCCGATAAAAATCGTCGCACTCACCATTCTCGGCATCGCGGCCGCACTCTGGCCAGCGGGCGCACCGATTCCTGCCACCGAAGTCTATCAAAGCGCCCCGTTCTCTACCGGCTTTGTTAATGGCTACCTGACAATGGATACCTTAGGCGCACTGGTGTTTGGGATTGTTATTGTCAACGCGGCACGCTCACGCGGTGTTACCGAGCCACGCCTATTGACTCGCTACACCATTCTCGCCGGTCTGATTGCTGGTCTCAGCCTGACACTGGTCTATGTGGTACTGTTCAAACTCGGCTCAGGCAGTGGTGTTCTGGTTCCTAATGCCAGTAACGGTGCCACCATCCTTCATGCCTATGTGCAGGAAACCTTCGCCGGGATGGGTATTCTGCTACTGGCGACCATCATTTTTATGGCCTGTATGGTCACTGCGGTAGGGCTGACTTGTGCCTGTGCTGAATTCTTTGCGCAATACCTGCCTCTGTCATATAAGTCACTGGTATTTATTCTCGGCATCTTCTCGATGGTGGTCTCTAACCTCGGCCTAAGCCAACTGATCCAGCTATCAATTCCAGTGCTGACAGCCATCTATCCACCGTGTATTGTACTGGTGGTACTCAGCTTCACCTCTGGTTGGTGGCGTAACCCGTCACGCATCATTGCACCCGTGATGCTAATCAGCCTGCTATTTGGTTTGCTGGATGCCGTGAAGGGGTCACCGTTGCACTCTCTATTGCCTGAATGGGTTGATAAGTTGCCACTGGTGGCACAAGGGCTGGCCTGGTTACCGCCTTCACTATTGATGCTGATACTGGCTGCAGCCTACGATCGCTGGTTAGCCAGCAACAAAGCAGCTCAGCCGCAATAAGTATATAGGGCTGTTTTCACATTTAATTAGGGACAAGACACTCTCATGCAACAACAATCCAACACAACCTCGGAGAACAGATTAAAACGGGGTCTTAGCACGCGTCATATCCGTTTTATGGCGCTGGGTTCAGCGATCGGCACTGGGCTTTTTTACGGCTCTGCCGAAGCGATGAAAATGGCTGGCCCGAGTATTTTGCTGGCCTACCTGATCGGTGGCGTAGTGGCGTTTATTATCATGCGTGCTCTGGGCGAAATGTCGGTGAACAACCCACAAGCCAGCTCATTCTCGCGCTACGCGCAGGATTATCTCGGGCCGATGGCCGGTTATATCACCGGTTGGACCTACTGTTTTGAAATTCTGATTGTTGCTATTGCTGACGTGACTGCATTTGGCGTCTACATGGGTGTTTGGTTCCCCGATGTACCAAGCTGGATCTGGGTATTAAGCGTGGTACTGCTTATCGGCGCAATCAATATGCTCAGTGTCAAGGTGTTTGGCGAAATGGAGTTCTGGCTGTCGCTGATCAAAGTTGCCACCATTGTGATCATGATTATCGCCGGTATTGGCATCATCATCTGGGGCATCGGCAACAGCGGCCAAGCGACCGGGATCAGCAATCTTTGGAGCCACGGCGGATTCTTTAGCAACGGCTGGCTCGGAATGCTGTTCTCACTGCAAATGGTGATGTTTGCCTATGGTGGTATCGAAATTATCGGTATCACTGCTGGCGAAGCCAAAGATCCAAAAGTCTCCATTCCGAAAGCGATCAACTCCGTTCCCTGGCGGATCTTGCTGTTCTATGTCGGCACACTGTTTGTCATCATGTCGATCTACCCATGGAACCAAGTGGGAACCTCAGGCAGCCCGTTCGTCTTGACCTTCCAGAATCTCGGTATCGGCTCTGCGGCGGCGATCCTGAACTTTGTCATCATCACCGCCTCACTATCAGCAATTAACAGCAACATCTTCGGTGTTGGTCGGATGTTGAACGGCATGGCTGAACAGGGGCATGCTCCAAAGATGTTCACCAAAATCTCCAAGCGCGGCATTCCGTGGGTGACGGTGTTGGTGATGATGGCCACCTTACTGGTTGCGGTATACCTGAACTACATTATCCCGAAAAGCGTGTTCCTAGTGATCGCTTCACTGGCTACCTTTGCCACTGTTTGGGTCTGGATCATGATCCTGCTGTCACAGATCGCCTTCCGGCGCAGTTTAAGCCAACAGCAGATCAGCAAGTTGGAGTTCCCACTGCGTGGTGGTATCGTCACCTCAATCATCGCACTGTTATTCCTGGTATTTATCATCGGCCTGATTGGCTACTTCCCTACTACACGTGTCGCGCTCTACGCCGGGCTAGTGTGGGTGGTGCTGTTGATTACCGGTTACTACATCAAACTTAAGTTACAACAGCATCAACGCTAATCGCAGCGTACTGATGCTGCCATCCTCCCCAGAGCAGAGCGCGGTTATCATGCCGCCTCTGACTCTGTTCTGGCACCAGCCAATCGCTTTTTATCTGCTCACAACAAGCCAAAACTTGATGTCACGAGCCAAATTACCCCTAATGGAGTAGTTAATTTACCCGCAGCACGCTGCCGAAGCTGACCATTTATGCTACAATGCCGCCGGTAAAAAAGAGGCGATCCGTTCGATGTTAGAAGTTAACGATCTGAATTGTATACGTGACGAACGTACCCTATTTGATGGACTCAGTTTTTCTGTCACCCCTGGCGACATCGTTCAGGTTGAAGGGGCAAATGGTGTCGGCAAAACCAGTTTACTGCGTATCCTGGCCGGGCTCGCGCTACCCAATGGCGGCGAAGTTCGCTGGCAGGGTCGCAATATCCGTGCTGATCGTGCTGGCTACCATCAAGATCTACTCTTCCTCGGCCACCTGCCGGGGATCAAATCGGTATTAACGCCATTCGAAAACCTGCGATTCTATCAAGCCATTAACCAACCGGTTGATCAGCAGGCGATCTGGTTGGCACTGGAGCAGGTTGGCCTGCTCGGCTATGAGGATTTACCGGTGGCGCAACTCTCTGCTGGACAGCAACGGCGCGTCGCACTAGCGCGCTTATGGCTACAACAGGCGCCATTATGGATCCTCGATGAACCGCTAACAGCCATTGATAAACAGGGCGTGCGTTCGCTCACGACACGCTTTGAACATCATGCCGAGCGTGGCGGGATGGTGCTGTTAACCACCCATCAGGATTTAGCAGTCGCACCTCAGCGGCTAAAAAAAGTGCGTTTATCAGAACACAAGGTGGGTACTGCCTGATGTTTTTCACTGTGCTAAGACGCGAACTCAGCATCGCCTGCCGCAAAGGTTTAGAGATCATTAACCCGCTGTGGTTTTTCTTGATTGTGATCACGCTGTTTCCACTCGGCATCGGTGCCGATCCGCAACTGCTGGCTCGCATTGCGCCGGGGATCATCTGGGTTGCGGCACTACTGGCATCACTCCTGTCACTGGAGCGCCTGCTGCGCGATGATTTCCTTGATGGCAGCCTGGAACAACTGCTACTACTGCCGACGCCACTACCGCTCACGCTGCTGGCGAAAGTCACTGCTCACTGGCTGCTCACCGGTTTACCGCTATTACTACTGTCACCGCTGGTCGCGCTACTGCTGTCGCTTGATATCAATACCTGGCAAGCGGTTGCGCTAAGCTTACTACTCGGCACCCCGACACTCGGATTGATTGGTGCCATTGGTGTTGCCTTAACGGTTGGACTGCGCAAGGGCGGTGTGCTGCTCAGTTTACTGGTGCTACCGCTTTACATCCCAGTGCTGATCTTTGCTACTGCTGCAATTGACGCTGCTGCGATGGGAATGCCGATTGATGGTTATCTGGCTATCCTGGCCGCGATGCTGGCTGGCAGCCTGACACTGGCACCGTTTGCCACTGCCGCAGCGCTGCGTATCAGTGTCAACTAACTAGCGTGCTGCTGTCGCCGGGTAGCGTAACGCAGTTTTCAAATGATTTTTACTGTGAGTGATGACGACAATGTGGAAATGGTTACATCAGTTTGCCCAGCCTGAGCGGCTGTATCATCTATGTGGACGTTTTGTCCCCTGGTTTGGTATCGCCGGTGCGATGTGTTTAGCCGTTGGCTGGATCTGGGGCTTCGGTTTCGCCCCGAAAGACTACCAACAGGGCGACAGCTTTCGCATCATGTACATCCATGTACCGGCAGCAATGTGGTCAATGGGCATCTATGTCTGGATGGCAATTGCCGCCTTTATCGGGCTGGTCTGGCAGATGCGGATGGCGGAAACAGTGGTCGCCGCCATGGCACCTGTCGGAGCCGTGTTTACCTTTATTGCCCTGGTGACTGGCTCCGCCTGGGGCAAACCGATGTGGGGCACCTGGTGGGTATGGGACGCACGCCTGACCTCAGAACTGGTGCTACTATTCCTCTATATCGGCATTATCGCGCTCTATGGCGCATTTGATGATCGCCGCCTTGCTGGGCGTGCTGCTGGTATTCTGGTACTGGTTGGCGTAATCAACATCCCGGTGATCCACTTCTCAGTCGAATGGTGGAACACACTACACCAAGGTTCAACCAAAATGCAGCAGACCATCGCCCCCAGTATGCGCTCACCGCTACGCTGGGCGATTGTCGGTTACCTGCTATTTTTCATCACACTCACACTAATGCGCTTACGCAACCTGATCTTAGCCCATGAACGTCAACGTACCTGGGTAGCTGCGCTAGTCAGCAAGGAGCGTCAATCATGAGTCATTTTGCCTTTAACTCTTGGGCGGCATTCTTCCACATGGGAGGGTACGGTTTTTACGTCTGGCTGGCAGCAAGCATGACCTTATGCGCACTGTTCGGTTTACTGATCCACACACTGTGGCAACACAAACGCCTGCTGATTGAGCTACACCGTCAGCTATCACGAGAGCAGCGTATTCGTCAGTCGCAACAGCACCAGATCGCAAACGCTGAATTATCCTCTGTTCACTCTCAGGAGAGAAGATTGTGAATCCACGCCGCAAAAATCGCCTCTATCTGGCCGTGATGCTACTGATCGGCCTCACCTTAACCGCTTCACTGGTACTGTATGCCCTGCGCGCCAACATTGACCTGTTTTACACCCCGGGTGAGATCCTGTACGGCAAAGGCAGCCAGGCTGAAAAACCACAGATCGGCCAACGGTTACGCATTGGCGGCATGGTCATGCCGGGATCTGTCAAGCGTGATCCAGAGACACTAAAAGTCAGCTTTAAACTCTACGACATCAGAGGAGCGGTTGAAGTTAACTATCAAGGCATCCTGCCGGATCTGTTTCGTGAAGGTCAAGGCGTGGTCGCACAAGGGATACTACGCGCCAGTAACCTTATTGATGCACGCGAAGTATTGGCGAAACACGATGAAAAATACACCCCGCCAGAAATTGCTGACGCGATGAAACAGAACCACCTGTTAATGCCACAAAGGGACACGCCACAGCAACCAAGAGGCAACACGCCATGATACCAGAGCTGGGAAGCTTCCTACTGTGTCTGGCACTGGCGATCGCGCTGCTACTCAGCCTCTACCCGCTGTGGGGGGCTGAACGCCAAGATCAACGCATGATGGCCACTGCACGCCCGCTGACATTGGGGCTGTTTGCCTGTGTTGCCGCGGCCTTTTTCTGCCTGACCCACGCCTTCGTGGTCAACGACTTCACCGTCAGCTATGTCGCAGCGAACTCCAACAGCCAGCTACCGGTCTACTACCGTATTGCTGCCACCTGGGGCGCACACGAAGGTTCACTCTTGCTATGGGTACTGATGTTAACTGCTTGGTCGCTAGCGGTCTCACTCAACAGCCGCGCGATGCCACAAGACGTAGTCGCACGTGTATTGGCAGTCATGGGGATGATCAGCAGTGGTTTTCTGCTCTTTATTATCCTCACCTCCAATCCATTCAATCGCACACTGCCGGGCTTCCCGATAGATGGCCGTGATCTGAACCCGCTGCTACAGGACATCGGGTTAATCTTTCACCCGCCGCTACTCTACATGGGCTATGTCGGCTTCTCCGTCGCCTTTGCCTTCGCCATTGCCTCACTGATGACTGGCAGACTCGATACCGCCTGGGCACGCTGGTCTCGCCCCTGGACACTGGCAGCTTGGATATTCCTCACCCTTGGCATCGTGCTCGGTTCCGCCTGGGCTTACTACGAACTCGGCTGGGGCGGCTGGTGGTTCTGGGATCCGGTAGAAAACGCCTCATTCATGCCGTGGCTGGTTGGCACCGCATTGATCCACTCATTAGCAGTAACAGAAAAGCGCGCAGCGTTTAAAGCCTGGACAGTATTACTGGCAATTGCCGCGTTCTCGCTATGCCTACTGGGAACTTTCTTAGTGCGCTCTGGGGTACTGGTCTCAGTTCACGCCTTTGCATCAGATCCGGCACGCGGCATGTTTATTCTCGCCTACCTGGTACTGGTGATCGGCGGTTCGCTGCTGCTGTATGCAGTCAAAGGCAGCCAAGTACGTAGCCGAGTGCAACACGAAACCTTTTCACGTGAAACCTTCCTGCTGGGCAACAACCTGCTATTAACAGCAGCCATGCTAGTCGTGCTACTCGGCACACTACTGCCGCTGGTACATAAACAGCTTGGATTAGGTAGCATCTCGATTGGTGAGCCATTTTTCAACACCATGTTTACCTGGTTAATGGCGCCATTCGCACTACTGCTTGGTGTTGCTCCGCTGGTACGCTGGCGGCGTGACAGTGCCAGTAAACTCTGGCGACCGTTAGCGATCGCCCTGATGATCACCCTACTCGCCTCAGTGCTGCTTCCCTGGTGGCTGCAAGATAACATCGCCGCGATGACCATCGTTGGCCTGATGATGGCAATCTGGGTGTTTCTACTGACGCTGTTCGAGCTGTATCAACGCGCCACCCATCGCCACGGCTTTTGGCGTGGACTGCGGCAATTATCGCGCAGCCATTGGGGCATGGTACTTGGCCACCTTGGCTTAGCCGTGACCGTGGTTGGTATCGCCTTCAGCCAAAACTACAGCATCGAACGCGACGTGCGAATGCAGATCGGTGACGCACTTGAGATCCGCGACTACCGCTTCGTGCTGCGCGATATCCACGATATCCGGGGTGCCAACTACAGCGGCAGCGTCGGCATTATTGACATCACACGCCATGGCCAACCCGAAGCCACACTGCGAGCAGAAAAGCGCTACTACAACACCGCACGCAGCATGATGACCGAAGCCGCAATTGATGGCGGCCTAACACGTGATCTCTACGCGGCATTAGGCGAAAAACTGGATGATGGCTCATGGGCTGTGCGCCTTTACTACAAACCGTTTGTACGCTGGATCTGGTATGGCGGCCTATTGATGGCACTCGGAGGACTACTCTCGATGCTCGATCCACGTTATCGCATCAGCAAAAAACTTAACCGAGCCGCACCATAAGAGGGAGTGCTATGAACCGCAAACTGTTATTTCTGCCTTTAGCCCTGTTTCTGTTACTGGTGGTAGCACTGTTAGTGCAACTGAAACGCAACGCGGCTGGTGAAGATCCCACCATGCTGGAATCAGCACTGATTGGCAAACCGATGCCGACCTTCAAACTGGAATCGCTGGAGCAACCCGGCAACATCCTTGATCAACGCGTACTGCATGATGGCAAGCCGCTACTACTGAATGTCTGGGCCACCTGGTGCCCAACCTGCCGCGCCGAACATCAATACCTGAACACCCTGGCTGCCCAAGGGGTTCGAGTGATTGGGCTGAATTACAAAGATGATCGCCAAAAAGCGATCCTCTGGCTACAGCAGTTAGGCAACCCCTATGCGATCAGCCTCTATGATGGCAATGGCATGTTAGGGCTAGATCTCGGCGTCTATGGCGCACCAGAAACTTTCCTGATTGATGGTAATGGCATTATTCGCTACCGCCATGCTGGCGACATCAACCCACTGGTCTGGCAACAAAAGATACTACCGCTCTATCGCCAATATGGAGGCAAGCTATGAGGCTATGTGCGCTATTGCTGGCGCTGCTGCTCACCAGCCACGCCAGCGCAGTGATTGAAAGCTATGTCTTCGATTCACCCGAGCAACAGCAACTCTACCGTGAACTGACACTGCAACTGCGCTGCCCGAAATGCCAAAACAACAACATTGCCGACTCTAACGCCATTATCGCTGCCGATATGCGCAACAAAGTGTATGAACTGCTTAACCAAGGCAACAGCAAACAGGAAGTGATCAACTACATGGTTGCGCGTTACGGCAACTTTGTCACCTACCAACCACCGGTCACCGCCGCAACACTGATCTTATGGATCGGCCCGCTGCTCTTTGTAGTACTGGGTGGCACACTGATATTACGCCGCACCGCTCGGCGTGGCAGCGTGCCTCAGCAACAGGGGCTCTCAGCTCAAGAACAACAGCGTCTTACTGAGTTATTAACCGACAATGACAGGAACACGCACTAATGGCTTTCTGGTTAATCGTTATTGTATTGCTGCTGGCCAGTGCAGCGCTGCTACTGCTACCGGCTCTCGCCAACAGTAAACAGAGCAACACACCAAGCCGCGACGCGCTAAATAAAGCACTTTATCAGGATCGTCTTACTGAACTAGAACAACAAGGTCTACTGGCCGAACAGCCCGAGTGGAGTCGAGAGCTACAGCAAACGCTACTGGATGACATCCCGAACCAACCAGCGACCGCAGTGCGCCCGATCAACCGCTACGCACTACTCCCTGGCCTGCTACTGCTGGTACTGGTCTCAGTGGGCCTCTACCTGAAAACCGGCAGCCGGGATCAGGTGATCGCCTGGCAACAGGTTAAAGCACAGTTACCCGAGTTACGCCAACGGCTGGCAAATGAACAGCAACAACCGCTTAGCGTCGAAGAGATCGCGCGCCTCGGCTTGGCACTACGCAGCTCGCTACAACATGATGATCGCAACATCAACGACTGGATGTTACTGGGTCGTGTCGGTATGGCACTCAATAACGCCACCACGGCGATCCAGGCATTCGAACGCGCTTACCAACTCGCACCAGAGAATAGCGAAATCCGCCTGGCTTACGCCGAAATGTTAATCCGCTCGGCTGATCCGCTCGATAATCAACAAGCCACGGCAATGCTGATAAAAATGGCGGCAGAAGATCACAGCAATCTACGGGTATGGAGCCTACTGGCATTTAACGCCTTCGAACAGCAAGATTATCAACGGGCTATCAATGCCTGGCAGATGATGTTAAAGTTATTACCTGCTGATGATCAACGTGTTGCCATAATTCAACGCAGTATTGAGCAGGCAAAGGGACAACTGGCGGAATAATCTGCTAGACTTCACCGCAGTCACGTCGATTTTTTGACCGCTGCCTGAGCTCCCCGACTCAACCGTTCCCAAACAAAACTGCAACTTTCAGGGAGGAATATAATGAAATATCGCCTGGCTGGGCTTATCGTTACCGCCACACTAATCACGGGTTGTGCCAGTTCATCGCACCACGCCCAACAAGGGCGTAGTGATCCGCTAGAGGGATTCAACCGCGCGATGTTCAACCTGAACTACAACGTGCTAGATCCTTACCTACTGCGCCCTGTCGCCTTAGTATGGCGCAACTATGTGCCACAACCGGCACGCAATGGCCTGGTCAACTTCACCGCCAACCTGGAAGAACCGGCCAGCATGCTCAACGCCTTCCTGCGTGGTAACCCCTATCAGGGCATGATCCACTTCAACCGCTTCTTCCTGAATACCCTGTTTGGCATGGGTGGCCTACTCGATATCGCCAGCATGGCTAACCCTAAACTGGCGCGTGAACAGTCACGCCGTTTTGGTGGCACACTCGGCCACTACGGTGTTGGTTATGGCCCCTACGTTCACCTGCCAATTTATGGCAGCTTTACCCTGCGTGAAGATGGCGGCAACTGGGCCGACAAACTCTACCCAGTGTTGAGTTACCTCACCTTCTGGATGTCAGTCGGTAAATGGGGCATCGAGGGAATAGAGTCTCGTGCGCAACTGATCGAATCTGAAGCCATGCTGCGCAATGCCTCAGATCCCTACCTGTTAATGCGCGAAGCATACTTCCAACGCCGAGACTTTCTGGCCCAAGAAGGCAGCACGCAACCGGCAGAGAACCCGAATGCCAAAGCGATTGAAGCGGATCTCGGCGACATTGACAGCCAATAATCTCGCGCCACCAATCTGAAACAGTGATTGCCAAGCAACACCATTAACGGCAGAATGGCGCTCCTATTCTGCTGGCATGGTGTCTCTTCCTACTGCCTGCTGGCTCATTTTTTATTCTGCATAACTCAATTAAGTCACTTATTGATGAAAAAAACGTCATTTCCGCTGTCACGTTTAAGCCGCCAAGCGATCATGTTTCCGCTCTGCCTAGTGCTGTTTGAACTGACAACCTATATTGCCAACGACATGATCCAGCCCGGTATGTTAACCGTAGTAGCCGAATTTAACGTTGGCCTAGAGTGGGTACCTAGCTCAATGACCGCCTACATGGCTGGCGGTATTTTTTTGCAATGCCTGCTCGGCCCCTGGTCTGACCGCCGAGGACGCCGGCCAGTACTGCTAGCGGGTGTCAGCTTCTTTATCATCACCAGCCTGGCGATCCTGCTGGCTAACAGCATTGAACAGTTTATCGCCATACGCTTCCTGCAAGGGATCAGCCTCTGCTTCATTGGTGCTGTCGGCTATGCCGCGATCCAAGAGGCATTTGACGAATCGCTGTGCATTAAAATCACCGCGCTCATGGCTAACGTAGCACTGATCGCGCCACTACTTGGCCCACTGGCGGGTGCTGCCTGGCTACAAGTCGCCCCCTGGCAAGGGATGTTTATCCTGTTTGCGCTACTGGCAGCAGTCGCTCTGCTCGGCTTATGGCGTGCCATGCCAGAGACCGCCACCCGATTGGGTGAAACCTTGTCAGCCGCCAACCTGTGGCACGACTATCGCCAAATCCTCAGCAACCGGCGTTTTGTCTATGGCGCCCTGGCATTCAGTTTTGCCAGCGTACCGCTGCTAACCTGGATTGCACAATCACCGGTGATTTTAATCAGCGGCGGCTCACTCTCCACATTTCACTATGCACTGCTGCAAATCCCGGTATTTGGTGCATTGATCCTCGGTAACATCACACTGGCCCACCTGACCGGGAAGTGGTCGGTAGAACAGCCAATCAAACTGGCAGCCTGGCCGATAATGATCGGACTATTGATTTCGGCCATCGCAACCTATTATTCAGCGCACGCCTACTTTTACATGGTGGCCGGTCTAAGCCTTTACGCCTATGGCCTTGGCCTGGCCAATGCCGGTTTATATCGCTTAACGCTCTTCTCCAGCCCGATCAGCAAAGGTGCCGTCTCGGCCTTAGTGATCCCCTCATTTCTATAAACTCAAATAATGCCAAGTGTGCGGGTATATAATCGATGCTGCCTCAGGTAATAAGTAAATTTCTCCATCAACAATATCGCATAGGCTTCTTTCATTTT
>NZ_SBEF01000047.1 GCF_004011885.1 Serratia microhaemolytica
TCCGGGATCAGTGGTGCCATCTTTTCCCACAGTTCATCGCTAATCTGCCACTTGCTATTTGCCATAATTCACCCTCAGAAATGATCATGATGTATTATACAGTAATTCCTATTGAGATGGGCTCTTATCCAGAACGATTGGTAGTAACGGAGTAACATAAACCCTAAAAACAACCCCCCCAGCATAGCCGGGGTTTTGAGTTACACATCATTTTAAAGCATGTCAGGATCATATAATGGTGAGGCCTGCATTTTCGGTTTTATCTCGTCGAACCAAGCTTTGAATATCCAATGCTGAGGAAGACCATTTACCACTGGGTTAGTCTTAAGATCAACCTCTATAGCTTTCTGTACCTGCTCATAACATTGCATATAGACAGTTTTAGACAATTTAGAAAAATCTAATGTTTGATCATATAGATCATAACTCTCATAAATTTCCTCCATCGTCTCTTTGCTCACTTGAGTGATATAAGGGCGTAAATAGTCAGCAATAATGTCTATCGCTGAAGAACCCAATGACACACCATTCTTTTTTGAAAAATAAAGAAAGCCAGCCATACTCACCTCACAATAACTATTTTAGCCCTATCTACAGGCGGTAACATGTTGATATAACTTATTAATCTTAATTGATTTTCAGTGCTAAGATTTCTAAAATCCAACGGAACTATATCAGATTTACTTATATGGGCATGTAACTGTTCCATGTTCCTATCCCAATTGTTATTGAAAAACTTATTCATCCCCTCAATTTCCTTCTCTGCTCCTTTAGCTGTTGTAAACATAAAATCAACAGTTTTTCCTTTATTCGGACCACTAGTAAATATAAAATCAGCACCGCTTATGTCAGAATCAACACGTTCTAACCTTCCTCCCATAATATTCTGTAACTCAGTAGCAGCAGAACCCTCAGCTAATTTATTCTTACCTGAATGAGGATCATATTTCAGTCGATTGACCTCTTTGAGATCAACGGCATTTCCTGTATTAACAACAGCAGCAATTTCCTCGCTAGCCTGATTAATCAACTTCGACGCCCCAGCGACATCGCCTTTTTTCAACGCGTGTTTCGCTGCTTTCAGCGCTTTGCCAGCGACGTCGCCGACGACTGGGATCACACCGATGGCGGCGGCGAGAAAATCGAGTGTGTCTTCCGCTTCGGTAAAGCCTTTAATATCGCCTGCTACTGGGTCAAACGCATGAATGTTTATTGAGCAATAAATATATACAAAACAGGTCAGGCTAGATAAAAAAATGAACAGGAATAGTCATAAACTGGCCACATGTCACTATATACTGACTAGGCTAGTCAAAATTACCACATTCACGCGATTGCCTTGCTAGAGTCGAGGTGTATCTAGCCCAACATCGAGATGAATTTTATTATTTCAAAACATATTCAAATTTATCATCAAGGTTAAATTGAATATCTTCCACTTTAACTCGTTCTAATATATTTATAATCTTAAAGAATGTGTCACCTAAGCGTTGCTCAGACAATTTAGAGTTTACCCATACCAGCTTCACTGGTCTCTCAACGTCATTGCTCAAACGATCCCACAAAGCGTCTAAATTTGCCCCATAATATGAACCAAAATCTAATCGCTCTGATAATATTCTATGAAAATCAGATTCTGTATTTATATACAAACCATCTATAATAACCGTGTTTTTATTCATTTCCATCTGCCTATAGGAGTTACAGTTTCGTAGTGATCAATAGTGATATAGAGTAAACCATCATTTGAATATAATAGCCGAGTGCCAGGCTGATTACTCCTTGACATCGTATTATCTAACCCTATATCTGCTTCACGCCAGATCCTGCTATGAGCTGAAGGTAAGACATTATTTGAGTTTGCAAACACATCCCCTCCTAATTGCCCACCTGGTACGGTGTTATTTAGTGCTTTTCCTTTTTTCCAACCATTACTAATTGCCTGAGACTTACTTAAATAATTGGAAGGTAATTCTCCAGTCGTGCGCAAACTTTCCACAACTTGATTTGCCGCCTCAGTGGTTTTCAGATCTAACTTCAAGCCAGCATAGGTCGCTGCGTTATATGCCGAAACCTCCTCGCTGGCCTGATTAACCAACTTCGCCGCCCCGGCGACATCGCCTTTTTTCAGTGCTTGTTTCGCTGCTTTCAGCGCTTTGCCAGCGACGTCGCCGACAACCGGGATCACGCCGATGGCGGCGGCGAGAAAATCGAGTGTGTCTTCCGCTTCGGCAAAGCCCTTAATATCACCGACCACTGGGACAAAATCGGTCAAGGTTGAGAGCTGGCCGATTAACTCTTTCGAACTCGGATCTTGGTAATCAGCGTGATAGGCGTTTAGCGCTTCGCCGCCCAACTGTTCGGCGATAGTGGCAAAGGTCTCTGGGTTTTGGTGATACAGCGCTCCGGCGGCCAGTAATCGCCCCACCGCTGCGCTGTTGAGTGTGCTCAGTGCCGGTTCAGTGCGGTTGTGCTCGCCGTCCGTTGTGGTGTTTGCCGTGGCGGCCGCTTCCGGTGTGATATTGGCGCCGGTTTCGACCGTTAATGGCTTGCCAGCAAACGCATTTTTTATCCACTGGCTGGCTTCGGCAAGCTGCTGTTCATCGTTGAGATCGAGCGCTTGGCTGGCGGTGATCTGGCCGTTGTGTGTGGCGTAGAGGTTGAAGTTTTTGCCGTGTAGGCTGATACGCCCATCGGCGTGCAGTTCCAGTGCCGATGCGCCGCTCTCCAGTCGAATGCCACGCGCCGAGGCCAGTTCCAGCACCTGTTGTACCGTGCGTTGCTGTTGGCCGTTGATCTTGGTGTGTTGATCGCCCTGAACCGTCAGGGTGTGGTTGCCGTGCGCGGTGAAGTGATAATGTTGGCCAATCTCAATCTGCTGATTTTGTTGCACCGTTTCGATGTGGTTAGCGCCGACTTCGCTGACGCGGTTGTTCAGCACTTGGGTGGTCATGTCGCGCTGGGCGCGCAGGAACAGGCCTTCCCTGCCTTTGGCATCTTCAAAACGCAGTTCGTTGTAGCCTTCGCCTTTGTGGGTTTTGCTGCGCAATACCATCTGGGTTTTCGCCATCGGCAGTTTCAGCGCCGCGCGGTTGACCGCGTGATAGGTACGCCCAGTCACTATCGGTTGATCCGGGTCGCCGTGCAGAAAGTGGATCACCACTTCCTGGCCGACGCGCGGGATGGCGATCATGCCCCAGCCTTGTCCTGCCCACGGCTGGCTGACGCGGATCCAGCATGAGCTGTGGTCGTCGCTGTTGCCGTAGCGATCCCAGCGGAACTGTACGCGGATGCGGCCATGTTCATCGCAGAAGATCTCTTCGTTGCCGGGGCCAACCACGTTGGCCAGATGTGGCCCGTCGATGACCGGTTTCGGCAGTGGCGTTGGCCGCCAGGTTTGGCTACGCGGGATAAATTGGAACTCGGTATTCAGGTGGGTGCCTTGCTCGCCGGCTTCTTGTTCCATGGCTTGCGGCTGTTGGCCGCTGTGGCGGGTGGCGATCAGTTGCCAGGCGCAGTTCAGGTCGGCGCGCGGGTGCTGGCTCAGCGTCAGGAGAATGCCGGGTTGCAGGCGGAAGTCGTTGCTGTGGCCGCGCCCCAAACGGGCGTCGTTGCGCAGCGCCTCCAGCCGGTAGCGGGTGAAATCTTTGCCGTGTTGCTGATCTTTGAAGCGACCGGGAAAATCAAACTGTTGGTAGCTGCGACGCTGAGCGATTTCACCGCTGGCCTGTTGGGTGAATGTCGCATCCCAGCGTGGGTTTTTGAAGGTGTAATCTTTCAGTTGCACCTCCGCCGGGCGCACTTGAGCGCTACAAATCAGGCTGTTGACGCACAGCTCGTTGGCTTGTGCCGCGACGTTCGGGTTGTAGGGCAGGCTGGCTTTTTTCCGGATGATGCCGCTGTCATCGGCAAACACCACGGTGTGGCGGCCCTGGTTGAACTCAAAATAGAAGAAGATGCCCTCTTCGGCGGCCAGGCGCTGGATAAACGTGAGGTCACTCTCTTGATACTGCACGCAGAATTCGCGTGCCGGGTGCGGGTGGCGCAGGCCGAAGGCGTAGTCGACGATTTGCGCTTCACGCAGCAGTGTGCTGATGATCTGTTCGATGGTTTCAAGCTGAAAGATGCGTGAGTTGCGGCGTAAGCCTAAGCGCCACAGGCTGGGGCGCACGGACATGCGGTAGCGGGTTTGCTGGAAGCCGGTGTCGCCCTGTTGAAAGCAGGTGACAATGCCGGAAACCGCGCGTTGTAGCACGCCGTCGTGCCAGACTGAGAGTGTGGCACCGCGATCGAGCACCGCATCAAAATCAACTGCCGGGTTACGGCTGGCGAGGTTAAGTTCCAGTTCAAACAGCGAGGAGTCGTGTTCGTGCAGGGTAAAATCGACCACCGCGAAGGTGCCAGCCGGTTGGCCGCCGGCGCTGAGGGTGAATTGCAATCCACTGGCTTGAGTGCGCATGTTCACGTTCCCTGTTCTGAAGCAATCGGTTAAATAAGATTGTCAGATTAAAGCAGTGAGGGGGATAAATGGGAACTGTTTTTTTCCTGCTACGCACAAAGTATGACGATACGTTTAAACGTGTTGTGCGCTAATACCGGAACCGGCTGGCGCAGTGAGATCTGCACCAGTCGGTAGTGCGGTTAGCTGACTGGGTTAATTTATGGGGCATGGCGTCAGTGTGTTGTTACGCCTGTCGGTGCGTTGACGTAATTGATGGATCTGTTGATTGCGGCTACCGCGCCATATTAGCGCGGGATCAGCCAGTGCGCGTATGAATTTGCCGTCGATCAGCACATCGACCAGTGCGATCACTTGCTGCTGATGTTGATTAAGTTCAGCCAGTTGATAACCACTCCATAGCCAGATGTCTTTATCCGGGCATTGGTGGCGTACGCGCCGTAGCAGTCGCAATATCGCTGTGAGGTTGGCAGGATGCAGCGGATCCCCCCCAGAGAGCGATAGCCCTTGGCGGCGGATGCGTTGATCACTCAAATCAGCAATAATTTGATCTTCCATCTCGGGGCCGAAGGTTAACCCTGAGTCGGGTCGCCAGGTTTTTTGGTTATAGCAGCCAGGGCAGTGATGCTCACAACCAGAGACAAACAGTGTGCAGCGTGTTCCCGGGCCGTTAACCACATCAACCGGGTAATATTGCTGGTAATTCATTGTTCGTATCCTTCATCAGTGTTGATGTGGCTGTCTGGTGCCAGTTGCAGATGTTTTACCCGTCGTTTGACCTCTTCCTGTTTGCCTGCATTGAACGGGCGTGCATCGGGGCTACCCAAGTAACCACAGACGCGACGAGTGACAGAGACTTTCGCTGCGTCATGATTACCACATTTCGGGCAGGTAAATCCCTTGCTGGTGCAGCAGAACTCACCACTGTAGCCGCACTGGTAACACTCGTCGATCGGTGTGTTGGTGCCGTAATAGGGGACACGGCTGTAGCTGTAATCCCAGACATCTTCCAGCGCTTGCAGATTGTGTTGTAGATTTGGGTATTCGCCGTAGCAGATAAAACCGCCGTTAGCTATCGGTGGATAGGGCGCTTCAAAGTCGAGTTTGTCGTAGGGGTTGACGCTTTTTTCAACATCGAGGTGGAAGCTGTTGGTGTAGTAGCCTTTGTCGGTAACCCCTTCAATGACGCCAAATTCGTTGGTGTCTAACCGGCAGAAACGGTCACAGAGATTTTCACTGGGGGTGCTGTAGAGGCTGAAGCCGTAGCCCGTTTCGGCTTTCCAGCGCTCAGTCGCTGCTCGCAGATGTTGCACGATGGCAATCGCTTTGGCTCTGCGCTGTGGATCGTCATAGAGATGGCGATGATTACCAAACAGTGCGTTGATCGCTTCATGTACACCGATATAGCCGAGTGAAATTGAAGCTCGCCCATGTTTGAAGATTTCGGCAATGTTGTCGTCGGCGTTTAGCCTTACACCACAAGCACCTTCCATATAGAGGATCGGCGCGACCCGCGCTTTAATTCCCTCTAGCCGGGCAATACGTGTCATTAGCGCCCTTTTCGCCAGTTGCAGGCGTTGATCGAGCAGTGACCAAAAGTGTGCTTCATCATGTTGCGCTTCCAGCGCGATACGCGGCAAATTAATGCTGATGACACCAATATTGTTACGACCATCGTGGATCTGTTCGCCGTTCTCTTCATAGCAACTTAGAAAGCTACGGCATCCCATTGGCGTTTTGAATGATCCAGTGACTTTGACCACTTGGTCATAATTGAGAATGTCGGGGTACATGCGTTTGCTGGCACAGCTCAGTGCCAGTTGTTTGATGTCGTAATTAATATCCCCTGCTTTGCGGTTGATACCTTCGCGGATGGCAAAAACCAGTTTCGGGAATACCGCAGTTTTATGATTTTTGCCTAAGCCCGCCAGGCGATTTTTCAGAATTGATTGCTGGATCAGCCGTGACTGCCAACTGGTGCCAAGGCCAAAACCGAAGGTGACAAAGGGTGTCTGACCATTGGCGGTGTGTAGTGTGTTCACTTCGTATTCCAGCGACTGGAATGCATCGTAGCACTCTTTTTCGGTGCGTTGGTGTGCATAGCCTTCAATGTCGTTGATCTGCCACTGTTGCGCAATGTTGCGATGTTTATTGAAGCTGGCGGTGACAAAAGGAGCCAGAATTTCATCAATTGCGTTAATGGTGGTACCGCCATAAATATGACTGGCAACCTGGGCGATGATTTGTGCGGTTACCGCAGTCGCAGTAGAGATCGACTTCGGCGGTTCAATTTCTGCGTTGCCCATTTTGAACCCATTGGTCAACATGCCTTTCAGGTCGATCAACATGCAGTTAAACATCGGGAAAAAGGGCGAATAGTCGAGATCGTGGTAGTGGATCTCGCCGCGTTCATGTGCCAGCACGATATCACGCGGTAAAATATGCTGTTTGGCGTAGTGTTTGGCGACAATGCCGGCCAGTAGATCGCGTTGGGTAGGGATAACTTTGCTGTCTTTGTTGGCGTTCTCGTTTAACAGCGTCATGTTGCTCTGTTCAACCAATCCTCGGATCTCTTGGTTTAAACGGCCACGCAGTTCACGCGCTAGATCACGATCGTGACGATATTCAATATAGGTGCGTGCTAGCTGTTTGTATGGACCAGCCATTAATTGATTCTCTACCCGTTGCTGGATGTCGTGAATATCGATCTGGGACAGATGTGCCACTTGTTGAGCGACCCGTTGCGCCACCTGGATGCAATATTCAGCATCGTTAACTTCAGCAGCTACTGCCGCACGTTCAACAGCCAGGCGGATACGCTGTTCATCAAAACAGACTTGGCAGCCGTCGCGTTTAATCACCACCGGTTTCACATTATTGCTCCTGTTTCCTTCCGCAGTGAGCAGAAGGTTCTGGTTGCCGACAGCGCGCCAGCAGCGCATTTGAGGCGGTGCTGGGCGTTGAGTTAGAAGGGGTTATAGTGTGTGTTACCGATACTATATATAGTCAATAATATCCAAAAAAGTACTATATATTGTCTTTTGTTGATTTCGGACAAAAAATATTGCTAGCTGTTTGCAGTATAAGCGGAGTTATTTTGTTGCGATATGAAAAGTGGGCACACGATAGATTTGTCAGTTAACGCTATCGTGTGATCGCGCAGTTAGTGGATTTTTTCAACTAAATTACTGGCAATAAACCAGCGGGAGCCGTTGTATACCGTCACCCCAGCAGAAGGCACCTCAACACCATTCAGCCAAGCAATGCTTTTATTGCGTGGAATGCGCAGCGTTTGGCTGCCTTTTATGACCTCGAGTACCGGATTTTCACTGTCAGAGCGATCTTCACGCACCGTAGCACCTTTAGCAGTAAAAGCGTTCACTGCGTCTTGAAATAGATAATTGGTGCTGGCATCAAGATCGACCTGCATGGCTTTGGCGATAAAGGCAGCAACTTCAGTGTTATCTACCACACCGCTTAATGACTGGTGGCGAGGATCGTAGCGGTATAACACCGTATCTTCACCGGTATGCCCGTTGGTGGTGAAACCCAGGTTAGCTCGTTTGGCAATAATCGGGCCGATAGCATAATTCATCGCGCCGCTTTTTGCCTGTAGGATTGTGGCGATCTCTTGCTCGGTGAGATTGTCGATACCCAGCGATTGCTGGGCCAGGTTGACGATGATGCTTCTGATCTGTGGGTTATCACGCTGCTGCCAGTTTTCAGGGAGCAAAGCTTCAAAGCCTTCGCCGGTCACTTTGGCTCTCTTGAGTGGGGCAGTGAAGTGGTGCCAAGGGGTTTTGTCATAGCGGTTGCTGGTGTTGCGATCGCCAATTGAGAGGCCGGAATTAGCGTGATCGGCAACGGCGATGACCAGCGTATTACCCGCACGTTTTGCATAATCGACCGCGACGTTGACTGCCTGATCGAACGCTAATATTTCGCTGACAATACCTACAGGATCGTTAGCGTGTGCAGCCCAATCGACTTTCGAACCTTCAACCAGCAGGAAAAAGCCTGTCGGTTGTTTGGAGAGTACTTCAATCGCTTTGTGTGTCATTTCGGCCAACGAGGGTTCGCGGATAGGATCACGATCGAGATCGTAAGAGAGTGCGGTGTGCTGATCCGTTTTACCGAATAAACCGACTAATTTACTACCTGAAAACTGTTTTAACTGTGCAGTATTACTCACTAGGGTGTAGCCACGTGCGCGGAGGATCGCAGCGAGATCTTCCTTATCAGCCCGAGACTCTGGCTTAAGATATTTAATACCGCCACCCAATATCACATCAAGGTGGTTATAGACCATTTGTTCACTGAGATTATCGTAATTTTTGCGTGAGGCGTCGTGTGCGGTGAAGTCAGCCGGGGTGGCGTGCATAAATTCACTGGTCGCGACAATGCCCGTTGCGCGTCCACTCAGCTTGGCGGCTTCCAGCAAGGTGGCGACTGGGCGTAACGCTTCTCCCTGTTTGGGGTGACGGGTATTCGGCCAAGCATAGTGTTTGCCGATGCTGGCAATATTACCACTCTGTGATTTCCAGCCTGTGGCGATGGCCGAACCCGCTGGAGCAGAGTCGGCGATGGTGCCGTCACCGCTCCATGTGATCATCATTCCGCTCGCCAGTGGGTCTAACGCTAACGGCTGACCTTTAAATAGACGTGCTAATGTCGTGCCGCTAACACTCATTCCATCAGGGATCATAACAATAACATTAGTTATCGTTATCGGTGGTTGCGTGATGGATTTATCGGTGGCTGAGACGAATGGCGTAAACAACAGCGATAACAGAGTGAAGAGTACGGTGTATAAACGGTCTAACATGAGCTTTCCTCGCATCAAATAGGGTAGACGCGACAGAATATACGGTGACTACATGTCAAAATTATTACACTGATAGGTAACGTTATGGTTTATGTTCGATACCATACAGGGTGTTCACTGAATTGACATTGCAATCCGTAGCCCAGCAAGCCAGCGTGGTATAACGTTGACATCTTTATGCCATTCGACAGTTTTTTGTTTTGGGTGTTGTTCCCTGGTGTGAGCAGAGCCAAAATTCATGCGATTATGATAACCAACTTTGCTGGATTAAATATTAGCAAGCTTAATCTAACTTAGCGAATTTGATTGTGCGCGATTTGGCGTTTAACGGGATAGTGATGGTAATCAATGCGGGACAATCTGACTAACATAACCGGTCATTTTGCATTATCAGCCAATTTGATAGCAGCAAAATAGCACAGTTAATTGAGATTGATGATGGGGTTATTGTACATTTTTACTGAACAATAACTTGGGGATGTTGTCCCTCTTCGCGACCAAATCAGCAAGCAACTGGTTCACTGGATCGCTCATACGGGTAAATTTAGTACTGGATGAGCGGGTCACCACCACGAAGGCGGCAATGTTCTTTTCCGGTACCATCGCGAGGTAGGTAATAAATCCGCCACCCCCACCGGTTTTTTGCATGATCCCCGGCATACCATGCTTAGGCGCCAGATAGACCCAGCCTAATCCCACTGCTGCCGCTTCACCAGGTACATCCATGCCGATCAGTGATAGTAGGTCATCGCGCTGGAAATACATTCTCTGTTCCTGTTTCGCAGTGGGTTTGCGCGATTGTTTGCGATCAGTGATAAGAAAATGCTGCATCCAGTGCAGAATATCGCGCGGGGTAGAGTAAATGCCACCGCTACCGGCTGCGGCTAGGGTAGCGCGACATTCGCTTGGCCGCACTTCTGCGATCATCAATCGTGCGCACTGTTCCGCTGTGGGTTGCAGGGTGGTGTCTACCATACCTAACGGGGCGGTCACTTTTTCATACAGCAACTTGCTGTAGGGTTTTCCGGCGGCACGTGCCAGCGCATCAGCCAATAGATCGTAAGCGAGGTTAGAGTAGATCGCTTTCCTGCCCGGTGGTGTGTTCAGGCGCGTGCGTGCTAACCACTGCCAGCGTTCGGTCTTCGTTGGCCAAGTGAATACGGCAGTGCCGGTCGGTTTTCTGCCGGGATGTTCGCGTGGTAACGCACTGGTATGTGTTGCTAGATTGAGCAGCGTAATCGGGCGTTGTCGTTGATGTGCCGGTGTTGGCGTGCCG
Source organism: Serratia microhaemolytica (assembly GCF_004011885.1). Classification (GTDB taxonomy): domain Bacteria; phylum Pseudomonadota; class Gammaproteobacteria; order Enterobacterales; family Enterobacteriaceae; genus Serratia_G; species Serratia_G microhaemolytica. The sequence continues at coordinate 10,561 of NZ_SBEF01000047.1, forward strand.
CGAGGTGCATATTTGTAGAGCGGATCAGTCAGCTTGATTTTCCCTTCGCGCGCCATTTTTACCATCACTTCACTGGTCATCAACTTGGTGATAGAAGCTATGCGGATCAGTGAATCCAGTCTGGGACGCTGTTGCAGACCCGGTTTAGTAGTGCCTAAACTACGGCTCAATACCTGATGATTGTCAATCACCACCAAGACCATACCAACCGCAGCACTATCGCGGAAAATACGTTCAGAATAGTGATCGACCAACCGGGTAGTCAGTGATGCTTTGCCGGTTTGGCTGGCTGTTGCCATTGGGGTGATCATCACTGCCAGCCATAATATTGAGAATAGCGTCTTCAACAATTGTGTTTCATCCTAAACATAACTGTAGGGTGGGCGTTTATCGCTAACTAGTGTAGTGCAGTTATACCGCAATGCGCAGTGAGTCGAATTAAAATCAGCGCAAGCTACCATACAGCTTGACTGCTGAAGTTGCACTTTCTCTTTCTGTTAACTAGGCTGCTTGATGGATCACGTTATTAACCATCGAGGTGTTTAATGCTTTGTTATAAAAAAAGCCAGCGATTAGCGATTATTGCCATGGCGCTATTCCCCACTTTGTGGGGGTTGCTTGCGTTGTTAAATAATACGTCAGGTTTTGCCGGCACAGTACAGTATGCGGTGCAGCCGATGTTGGCGATGACAGATACCTATGGCAATCCAGCACAAACATGGCGGGCGATTGAGTCGTTATGGGTGGCGAAAGTTGCGCTCGGTTTGATTACCACCGTTGAAACGCTGGCTGGGGTATTGGGGCTGATTGCGTTGGTGAAGTTGATCCGTACTATCAGCGCCCCTTATGCGGATTTTCAACGTGCCAAAGCGTGGCTGATTATCTCTTGTACGCTCGCGGTGTTGGTATGGGGCGTTGGTTTCGCCGTGATTGCGGGTGACTATTTTCTTGCCTGGCAATCGAAACAGACGCTGGCGACGCAAATTGGCGGTTTGATTTATGCTATCCCCTGTTTTTTAACGCTATTGCTCGCTGTTGCCCATAGAGAGGAACCGTAGGCTATCTTTGCGCCTGTTGATAATTGGCGGTCTCTATTCGGTGAGTAGCAGAGCAGGCGAGGTTGCTGGCAATCAATTGGGTTGGTGTCAGTATTGGGTGACGAAACAGCAATCGACAGTGTTAAGCAGTATCTGAGCTGAAACAGTGATGGTTTGAACAACGCTGGTGGGTGAGTATCACTCTGATTGGAGCAGGTGGGCAGTTGGTGCGAAGAGAGGGACTTGAACCCTCACGTCCGTAAGACACTAACACCTGAAGCTAGCGCGTCTACCAATTCCGCCACCTTCGCGTACCAAAGTACCACAGCGCGCATTGTAAGGATTTTAACTGTTCGGTCAACGGTTATTTGTTGCATCAGCCATTTTGTGGGTAAAAAATAGCCGATGCATTGGATGACAATCCGCTATCTACCGCTTGAGCGGCGCGCTTTGTAGACTTTAAAGCGTCCATTCTGTGCCAGCACTTCGTGGTTGCCAAATGTGGCATCAAGAATATCTGGGTAAGGTAGAAAAGCGTTGGCGACCAGGCGCAATTCCCCGCCGATGGTGAGATGTTTAACCGCACCCCTGATCAGCGTTTGGGCGGCACTTAAGCTGGTGGTAAGGCCATCATGGAAAGGTGGGTTGGAGACAATCATGTCGAAGTAGCCAGTAATATTGGAGTAGACATTGCTGGTTAATACCTCACCTTGCAGGTTGTTTGCTGCTAGGGTCGCTTCGCTGGAAGCCAGGGCGGCGGCATTGACATCACTGAGAGTCAATTTTACCTTGGGCGATTGGCTCGCTAACACTGTACCGATTACCCCGCTACCGCAGCCAACATCAAGGATCTTGCCTTTCAAACCAGGTTGTAACGTTGATAACAGTAGCGCGCTACCCACATCGAGTGCATCGCGGCTAAAGACGCCTGGTAAGGTGTTAATCTGCAATTCTGCTACCGGGTAGCTGTGCCACCAGTCGGATAGCGAGAATTTGGTTTGCTGAACCAGTCGGCCATAATAGAGGCCACAGCGACGCGCACTATCAATTTTAGTGAGTGGTACGTATCCCTGTAGCAGGGTCTCGGCGCTACGCACACCACAGCGATTTTCACCAACGATGAAGATCTCGCTCTGTAGCGGTAGCTGCGAAAGAATATCAGCGAGCTGAAACTGTGCTTCCTGTTTGCTTTTCGGCCAGTAGTAGATCAGGGTGTCGCAGGCTGCGATCGTCTGTTTGCTTATCGTGAGGCCGAATTGTGCCCGTTGCTGCATTGCTTGCTGTAGCAGTTGCCAGTGATGGTATTGCTGTGTATGCGCGTGAACGTCGAGCGCTTCGAACTGGGTCGGCAAACTATCTTGTAGGTCACCGGCAAATAGGATGCGGCGACCAAGCAACTCATCACAATGGCGCAGTATCACTTCACTGGCGGGAGTTAATGCAGACATCTTTATGTTGGCTCCAAATCAGGGATGTTGAATAGCAGAGTCGCAGTCAGTATAGCGGGGCATATTGCCCCAAAGAGTGATATCAATGGTGATTGCTATCAAGTCGTTGTTAACTCTTCTCGCTGCTGATGGTTGCGACGGAACACCAACGCTGGCGGCCAGCAATATTGACTGGCCGTTGGCAATATTGCTAACCATACAGCAGCAGAGGGTTACTGCTGCTCCACAACGTGGTTAGGCTTCGGTTTTAGCCCAGGTGTCACGTAACCCGACCGTGCGGTTAAATACTAGCCGATCGGTACTGGAATCGCGGCTATCAGCACAGAAATAACCTTCGCGTTCAAACTGATAAGCCTGCTCTGCTGGGGCATTGGCTAGGCTAGGTTCCACCAGACCTTGTTTGATCACCAGTGAATCAGGGTTGATGGTGGCGAGAAAGTCATCGGCTGCTGCTGGGTTAGCGACGCTAAACAGACGATCATATAGGCGGATTTCGGCTGGCAGTGCATCAGCAGCTGAAACCCAGTGGATCACCCCTTTGACTTTGCGCCCATCGGCAGGGTCTTTACCGAGTGTTGCCGGATCGTAACTGCAGAAGATAGTAGTGATTTCACCGGCGGCGTCTTTTTCCACCCGCTCTGCTCTGATCACGTAGGCGTGACGCAGGCGCACCTCTTTACCCAATACCAGACGTTTGTACTGTTTGTTGGCCTCTTCACGGAAATCAGCACGATCAATATAGATTTCACGGCTAAACGGCAGGCTGCGGCTACCCATTTCTGCTTTGTTAGGGTGGTTGGGCACGGTGAGGATCTCGGTGCCATCAGGCATGTTTTCGATGACGATTTTCACCGGATCAAGCACTGCCATTGCACGCGGAGCATGTTCGTTCAGATCGTCACGGATGCAGGACTCCAGCGCAGCCATTTCGACATTGTTGTCCTGTTTGGTAACACCGATCCGCAGGCAGAATTCACGAATGGCAGCTGCGGTGTAGCCACGACGACGTAAACCAGAGATGGTTGGCATACGCGGATCATCCCAGCCGTGAACGATCTGCTCCGTGACCAGTTGGCTCAACTTGCGTTTTGACATGATCGCGTATTCAAGATTCAGGCGAGAAAACTCATACTGGCGCGGATGACAGGGGATAGTGATATTTTCCAGCACCCAGTCATACAGACGGCGATTATCTTGGAACTCAAGGGTACATAGCGAATGCGTGATCCCTTCTAATGCATCGGAAATGCAGTGAGTGAAATCATACATCGGGTAGATGCACCATTTGTTACCAGTCTGATGGTGTTCGGCAAATTTGATCCGATAAAGCACCGGATCACGCATCACGATAAATGGCGAAGCCATATCAATTTTTGCGCGCAGGCAAGCGGCACCTTCGGCAAACTCACCATCACGCATTTTGTTAAACAACGCCAGGTTTTCCGCAACCGAACGATGGCGATAAGGGCTTTCTTTACCCGGTGCGGTGAGTGTACCGCGATATTCACGGATTTGCTCTGCGCTCAATTCATCAACATAAGCCAGCCCTTTATTGATCAGTTCAACGGCATATTGATAGAGCTGATCAAAATAGTCAGAGGAGTAACGGACATCGCCGCTCCAGCAAAAACCGAGCCACTCGACATCACGTTTAATCGAATCGACAAACTCCATATCTTCTTTGACCGGGTTAGTGTCATCAAAACGCAGGTTGCACTCTCCCTGATAATCTTGCGCAATACCAAAGTTGAGGCAAATCGATTTGGCATGACCGATATGCAGGTAGCCGTTCGGCTCTGGTGGGAAGCGGGTATGTACCGATGTGTGCTTGCCTGAAGCGAGATCTTCATCAATGATCTGACGAATAAAATTGGTTGGGCGGGCTGGAGCCTCACTCATGTCACTCTTCCTCAAATACAAAGTGCTACAGATAGCTGCCTATGTTCCATCAAGCACGGCTTAGAAACAACCGTTAGTTTGCTTTTAGTCACTTTTCTGCTTAGCAGACAGCTCGAAAATTGTTCATCACCGGCAACAGTGGTTTTGGGGTTTTTCTCTGTATGTTTAAATTTACATTACCGTAACGATTGAAATACAAAACCAACAAGGTATGATGGGCAAACGGTTCTCTCTATTCATTTGCCAGCACAGATAGCAGGTTGTGTTATCTGTCTCGGTTTTGGTATCAAGGGCAATCATCATGATACAAACCATTTTTATGGTCGGTGCACGTGGGGTGGGAAAGACCACAATTGGCAGTGCCTTGGCACAGGCGCTCGATTATCAGTTCGTTGATACCGATGAATTTATGCAGCAAATGGCTCAGATGAGTGTAGCAGAAATGGTGCAGCAGGAAGGTTGGCCTGGTTTTCGCCGGCGAGAAACGTTGGCGCTGCAAGCGGTGACACGCCCATCAACGATCGTCTCCACTGGCGGAGGGGCTGTGCTGGCGGAGGAGAACCGACATTTTATGCGCAGTCACGGCCAGGTTATTTACCTACAGGCTCCGGCTACCGTGTTGGCTCAACGCTTGGCGGCATCGCCACAGGAGGGTCAGCGGCCGACACTGACTGGGCGACCGATTGCAGAAGAGATCTTGGAAGTTCTTACCGCACGTGAACCGCTCTACCAGGCAACCGCCCACCATGTGGTTGATGCTTGTGCCAAGCCACAACAGGTTGTCGAACAGATCCTAGCACTGCTCACCAATAAGCCCACTATGGTTAACAGCCTATCCTCGTAGGCGTGGTTGATGCGCGCAGTGTCTACAGCGCTAGCGCAAAGTGCCGTGGAAGTTAAGCGACACAGCCTAGTTCCAGCCACAGTGCGATCGGTTGTTTAGACGAGGTAGAGGGCATGGTATGTCTGGCTGAATTAAAGCAACCACAGGTTAATACGCGTATTTTGTATTAACGCGCTGCGGTTTGGGGGATGTCTACTCAGCGATGAGCGCGGATATCGTGAGTGGATCAGGAAGATAACCATCATAACGGTTTGTCTGATTACTGCTTTACCTCGAAGATGAAAAAAGTGTGATCCCAGCCATTATTCTTGTTGCGGTTGTGATGGCACACAAAGCGGCAAAACCATAGGCCAGCCAAGAGAACCTGTCAGGAAACAGGCACATCAGTACAAACAGCAACAGGGTTTCACTGCTCTCCGTCAAGCCACCCAGATAATAAAATCCTTTATTGGGATAAGCGCTGCTGGCAAGACCGCGTTTTTCGGCAATGGCAGCAAACGCAAGAAAACTGCAACCGGTTCCAATAAAACTGTAGATCAAAACGCTGGCTGGGAGGGCATTGTTCACGGGATCGGCAAACGCAAAACTCAGTGGAACGGACGAATAGAATAAAAAATCCAGGGTAATGTCCAGGAAAGCTCCCCGATCGGTTGGGCCGTTTAATCTTGCCAGTGCGCCATCAAGTGTATCGGCCAGTCGGTTCAGGACGATAAATAACAGTGCCCAAAAGTAGGCATGTGAAACAATTAAAAGAGGCGCGCACAAACCCAGTACAAACCCCACAGCCAGGTGATCTGGTCGGCTTTCGCTCCCATCCGTTGGAACTTGCCAGCGATGGTTTCACGGGCTTTTTTACTCTTTTCCAGCAGGTAACGATCAAACATGGTGATTTTCTCCCAATAGGATGACCTGTCCGCCAGGAGGGATATCCTGTACATCATGAGTCACCAGCACTGCCGGTCAAGTATCCAAAGTGTGGATTGTGTTGTAAGATTACTCTTTTGACGGAGTGTATCGAATGGCAAAAGTTGATGTGAAGTGCCCATTTTGTAAACAGACGGAATTCGTTAAAAAACACGGTCTGGGAAAAGCCGGCCATCAGCGTTATCGGTGCCAAATGTGTTGCCGAACTTTCCAACTCGATTACGCTTATCGCGCCTGTCTCCCGAGTATGAAAGAGCAAATCGTTGACCTCGCTATGAATAACGCAGGTATCCGTGATACCGCACGGGCGTTGTATATCAGTATCAATGCTGTTGTGCGCACGTTAAAAAACTCTCGCCGCGATGTGTAACTGCACTGCCACTGGACAACCTGCAAATACAGCTCATCTGCGAAGTGGATGAAATGTGGTCATTTGTAGGCAACAAGAAGCAGCAGCGCTGGTTGTGGTATGCATGGGAACCCCGACTCAAACGCATTATTGCCCATGCTTTTGGTTGCCGAAGCAAAAAGACTTTCCGTAACTTATTGAAGTTATTATCGGGTTTTAATGTTGCCTTTTGGTGCACAGATAACTTCAGCGCTTATGACCTGCTGCCGAATGAAAATCACATCACAGGTAAGCTTTATACACAACGAATTGAGCGTGAAAATCTGAATCTTCGCAACCGATTAAAACGGCTAAATCGCAAGACTCTCGGATACTCAAAATCAGTAGAAATGCATGACAAAATTATCGGTACATTCATTGAGCGTGAGTATTACCTGCAATAACCAAATCTACACATTGAATACGTGACCCGTTTAAGTGATCTACTATTCCGCCAGCTATTTAGTTCCACCCGTAGTGCGATCGGTCGTTTAGACGAGGTAGACGGCATGGTACACCGCGCTGAATTAAAGCAACTACAGGTTAATACGGTAAACATCCGGCGATCTCACCTTGCGAGTTTATGTTAAGCGGTTAAGGTGAGCAGCAGATTAAGTGGATGAGGAGAAGGTGTTACCGGGCAGGGGCAGCAGTTGGTCCAGTTGACTATTTTTCCATGTTGGAAGATGTGTCAACACAAAGTGCAACCAGGTAAACGGCTCTATGCCATTGAGTTTAGCGGTTTGCAGCAGGCTCATGATACCGGCCATGCGCTGCCCGGCCAGCAGTGAACCGGCAAACAGCCAATTTTTTCTTCCCAAGGCCACAGGACGGATGCAGTTTTCCACATGATTGTTGTCAATCGGTATTCGCCCATCGTCGAGATAGGTCATTAACACAGGCCAGCGCTTTAAGGCGTGCATAATGGCTTTGTGTATCCCCGAGTTGCTGGGCACCTGATGCTGTTGTGCAGATAACAACGCCTGTAAGGCAGCCAGCCGTGGTCTGGCATAGCGCTGTCGCCAGCGTTGTCTGTCTTTGGGCGAACGTGTTTTTATCAGTCGTTCGAGTTTGTAGAGTTCGCGGAGACTGTCGAGTACGCGTTTGGCTAATGGATGGTGATTGACTTTATATTGTTCAAAGAACTTTCGCCTGACGTGCGTCAAGCAACCGGCTT
>NZ_SBEF01000048.1 GCF_004011885.1 Serratia microhaemolytica
AACCCCGTTTTTCAGGTTTTTCTCTCGACTGACGGAACTTTTGCAAACTTGTTTTCTTGCTGCCCTGTCAGTGGATGCGCATTATAGGGACTGCAAAAAATGGCGCAAGTGTTAAATGCAAAAAAAATCTCAACCGCGTTTTTTTTCAACACCCACACTAACAAATCAAGCTATTGCCGATTTAAATGTAAGATATATTTTTAATGAAAACAGAAACTTGATCCCAGTCCGTATATTCGACCTCCTTGCTGGTATCAGTCTCCCCTCCTGTCATTTTCATGATTAGGCGGATCATCACACGATCTAACCATCGATAACGAGGATAACGCAAAGCCCCCGCAAACACCGCACACTGCTGTGGGCGCCATGGTGACTGCTGTAAAAACTTGCGTGTGTAGGCATTGGTTTCTGGCGAACACTTATCAGGTTTGCGTGCTGTTAGATTAACGGCAAAAAAAGCGGTTGGCATCTGATTTAGTTGAGTGGCATAACGCGTGGCAAACTTCATTAATGTTGGATGAAAACGACCATACCGCACTGATGCCCCGACCACCACCTGCTGGTAGTTCTCCAATAGGACATCATCGCATTGGTGCAAATCAAGCAAATCACAATCTCTGCTTGAGCGTAGTCGAGCTGCTATCTGCTCAGCGATGATACGGGTTTGGCCATCACGGCTGGAGTAGAGGATTAGCGCTTTCATGGTGTTGGATATGAACACCTCCCGTTTGTAGGTTTTCTGGTTGTTGAGCACTGAGCACGCCACACTCATCACCATTTACCGTACAATCTTTCAGCATTCCCTCGTAAAAATGTTTAGTGTTGGTGGTCAAGTTACCGCAATATACATGCCAACGGCAACGTTAACTGTATACTCAAAAACCCCAAAATCGACTGTAGGAGAGGATATGCCTGAGTTACCAGAAGTTGAAACCAGCCGTCGTGGTATTGAACCCTACCTGGTTGGCCATACCATTCAGTACTGCTTGGTACGTAACTCACGCTTACGCTGGCCTGTTTCTGAGCAGATCCTGACTTTGTGTGATCAAACCGTTATTAGCGTCAAACGGCGTGCCAAGTATTTACTGATCGAATTACCTCGCGGTTGGATTATTGTTCATTTGGGGATGTCTGGTCGCTTACGGATACTCACTGAAGAAAATGCCCCTGGAAAGCATGATCATGTCGATCTGGTGATGAACAACGGCCATATTTTGCGCTACACCGATCCACGTCGTTTTGGTGCTTGGTTGTGGAGTGATGATCTGGATCAGTGCCGTCTATTCACTCACCTAGGCCCTGAGCCGCTTAGTGAACAGTTTACCGGCAGCTATCTGTATCAACAGTCACGCGGTAAGCGTAGCCAGATAAAGCCTTGGTTAATGGATAATAAATTAGTAGTCGGCGTCGGTAACATCTATGCCAGTGAGTCACTTTTTACTGCGGGGATACGCCCTGATCGTGCCATCTGTTCCCTGCAACCAGACGAAGCAGAGCGGCTGGCTGCTGCGATCAAGATCGTTTTACAACGTGCTATTGCCCAAGGCGGCACAACGCTGCGCGATTTTTTGCAGTCTGATGGTAACGCTGGCTATTTCGCCCAAGAATTACAGGTTTATGGTAGAGCCGGAGAACCTTGTCGTACCTGCGGTACACCGATTGAAAGCTGCCGACACGGGCAACGTAGCACTTTTTTCTGTGCTACCTGTCAACACTGAGCTGTGAGTTAACATCATCAGTTAACCGCAAGCTTCTTTACTAGCGCTTCCGCCACCACTTCAGGTAAAAAGGGGGTGACATTTCCCCCGTGACGCGCCACCTCTTTTACTAACGATGACGAGATAAATGACCACTGTTCTGATGGCATCAAAAATACGCTCTCCAGTTCCGGCATCAGATGACGGTTCATCTTTGCCAACTGTAGCTCATACTCAAAATCAGAAACTGCGCGCAGACCACGCACCAAAATGTTAGCTTGCTGATGAGCAGCAAAATGTGCCATTAACTCACTAAAGCCAATCACACTGACATTTTCAATCTGTACAGTCGCCTGTGTTGCCAGTTCTACCCGCTCTTCGAGGGTAAAGAGTGGCTTTTTACTTGGGCTTGCCGCAATCGCAACAATAACCGTATCAAACATATTAGCCGCTCGCGTGATCAAATCGAGATGCCCGTTGGTCATTGGATCGAAGGTGCCAGGGTAAATTGCTTTACTGCCCATGTGCTATTTTTCTCGCTGATCATGCTGTGACGCCCACAGCATTGTGTATTTATTGAACGTATATTGTGCGTTCACCACAGCTAACAATAGTCCTTGTCTGCCATCCAGAAACCCAGCTCGTAGCAACCAGGTTTTGCAAAACGCTGCCAAGGTATGCGAGAAAATCGATAAATAGCGACATTGTTTACCCGCCTGCTGTCGTTGTTTAGCCCACTGCTGCGCATATTGTAGCTGCTTGCGCTGAAACGTGTGCAAATCACGACAGGTCAAATGCAGCAATTCACCGTGCAGGGTAACAATTTTTGCCCCGTTGGTTTCAAGCGACTCATGCACTAAATCGTCGTTGTAGTGGTAACGCTGATTGGCATACAGTCGATTTACGCGATCAGGGTACCAACCACTGTGACGCATAAAACGCCCTAAGAACAGGTTGCGACGATTAATACTGTAGACAACATCATCATTCGCCGAGGTCAATACAGACTCGATCTCCCGCTGCAGCTCTGTCGTCACTCGCTCGTCAGCGTCCAGCATCAACACATACTGTTGAGTCGCGTAATGCTGGGCTTTCTGCCGCTGCTTACCAAATCCCTGCCAATCGGTATCGACAAAAACTTTTGCTCCCAATAGGCTCGCCAACTCCACTGAGTTGTCCTGGCTGCCGGAGTCGAGCACAATCACCTCATCTGCCCAACTGACAGAGGCCAGACAATCCGGCAGTAGCTCCGCCTCATTTTTGGCAATAATCACTACTGAAAGCGTTTTTCTTGCACTCATTTAGTGGCTCCGTGGTGGCAAATAAGGTTCTAACAGTAGTAACAACCGTTGCAGCGCACCTTGATTCTGGTGCAATACTTCCACTGCATGGCGTCCATGGTAGCGGCGATAATCTTCATCATTGAGTAATGTTGCGATCTCATTTGCCAGCATATCGCCCTCTTTCACTGTGATTAAACCCTGAGCCTGAGCCAATTTGGTACAGATATCTTTAAAGTTGAAAGTATGTGGCCCCATCAAAACTGGGATCGCATGAGCGGCCGCCTCCAATGGATTATGTCCACCACGTTCCACTAAGCTGCCGCCGACAAAGGCTAAATCGGCGATACCATACAGCAACATCAACTCGCCCATAGTATCGCCAATAACAATTTGCGTGCTACTGGATGGAACTTCACCGCTACTGCGGGTGATGTAGCTAAATCCAGACTTTTGCGTCAATGCCTTCGCGATGGAAAAACGTTCTGGATGACGAGGTACCAGTATCAGCAACAGGTCGGGATAGGTTGCTAATAACCGACGCTGAGTCGCCAGCAAAATCGCCTCTTCACCCTCATGGGTGCTGGCAGCGATCCAGACTGGTCGATGTGGCGCCCACTGTCGACGCAGAGCCACCGCCCGCGCTGCCAGCTCGGGGGTCACCGAGATATCAAACTTTAGGCTACCGGTGACGGTCAATTGCGAACGTTTCAATCCCAACGCAATAAAGCGCTCACCATCCTCCTGGTTTTGCGCTGCAATCAAAGTAATACGTTGCAGTGTTTCACGGATAAAGCCACCAAGCTTGCTATAACCTGTGGCTGAACGTGCAGAGAGGCGAGCATTCGCAATAACCAGCGGTATCTGCCGTTGATAAAGCACGTTGATCAGATTAGGCCACAGTTCCGTTTCCATGATAATCACCAATTTAGGCTGAACATGGTCGAAAAAGCGATTCATTGCGCCGGGCAAATCATAAGGCAGATAGACGTGGTGGACATCATTACCAAACGCTGAGCGCACACGCTCTGAACCTGTCGGCGTCATCGTTGTTACCGTGATCGGTAAATAGGGATAGCGATGGCGCAAGGCTCGCACCAGAGGGATGGCTGCCAGTGTTTCCCCAACAGAAACGGAGTGCAGCATAATGCCGTGCGGCTCGACTTTTCCGGCACAAAAGCCATAACGTTCAGCCCAACGTTTACGATAAGCGGGTGCCTTACGGCTGCGCAGCAGTAAACGCAGCCAAATCAGCGGTTGGAGCAGGTAAAACAGTGCCTGATATAGACGGAGCAGCATACTATCAACTTCATTTATACGCGTTGCGCAGAATGGTACCACAATCAGCAGGGAAAGACGCTACCAGCCGCATCGTTTATCCACCAGCACCGCCCCCCCCGCTCACCCCATCACAACACCAAACAATGCTCCCACTGCTGAAGATACCCCCATCGCCAACATGCTCCAAAAACTAATACGCAGCACGCCAGGCAAGATTGGCGCCCCACCCGTCTTTGCTGCCACCCCCCCCAAAATAGCAAGAGAGATCAGCGTAGTCATCATAACAGCACTGATCACCCACTCTGCTGGTGCGAGAAAAGTGACTAATAGCGGCAACAACGCACCAACAGCAAAACTGGCAGCCGACGCCCACGCTGCCTGCAATGGACGCGCCGTCGTGATCGTGGAAATGCCCAGTTCATCACGCGCATGGGCCGCCAGTGCATCATGCCGCATCAACTGTTCCGCAACCTGTTCGGCCAGTTCGGCATCCAAACCGCGCTGCATATAAATAAAGGTTAACTCACGATGCTCATGATGATAATTTTCGGCTATCTCAGCCGCCTCCTCAGCCAAAGCAGCCTTTTCGGTATCCGATTGTGAAGAGACCGAGACATACTCTCCTGTCGCCATTGACATCGCCCCCGCCACCAACCCGGCAATTCCGGTTAACACAATCGCCTGTTGACTGCTGCTCGCTGCCGCCACGCCCACCAGCAGACTGGCGGTTGAGACAATGCCATCATTGGCGCCCAGCACCGCTGCACGCAACCAACCAATTTTCTCTATATTGTGCAGCTCTCTATGCATAGTGTGCATATCGCCTCCAGAATTTATAAACGACCAGGTTTAACTTATTACAAGCAAATGAAAAATAAATTTAAAGCCGTTAGCGCTTACCCCGACAGCTATCACTGATGTTGGGGTAAGCGACTCATCACCGTTGTAAATAATGCTGTAGTAACGGGTGCAGCTGTAAGGGTATTAGCTCCAAAAGGATAACAGCCCCGACATTACATGCTCTGCACCACACCATTCAGTCGTAACAAAACAGAACCAAGAGAATAATAACAATTTGATTTATAAATTATTATCCAACCTGTTCTAACAACTGATAGCAACTGCTGTGCTGTTCACCTTCAGGTGCAGACAAGAAACCAGACTGCCGCCAGTAGTGATAATAGCTCTCCAACAACGGTTTTATCTCGAGCGGTGCTGCGGTTGCATCAACCAGCACTTTTTCCACCACATCAAGTGCTGATTCAGGAACGGCTTGTTGTGCTGACAAGTAGAATGCCTTAAACGGATAGAGTGCGTTATCACTGCCAATCTGTGCCACCCAGTCACTCGACCAGATTTCCGGTGCCACCAAGCGCACTGAATGCCCTTTACTGATCAAGTATTGGAATAGATGCCGCCAACTGACAGTGGCAAGATAGCCCAAGTTCAACGCACGATTAAGATAGTGCCCAGCACTACTGGCCGCAACCACCAAAGTAGCCAACCTATCAACTGGACTGATATCTAAACGATTATCTCGCCAATCAGGAGCCACCCCAATCTGTAGGCAGCCCTTGATCACACTCAAGGTATGGTTATTTTCTACATTAGAAGCACCATGTTGTGTTGAGCCAGTAATGTTACCCATGCGGTAAATTGCTCCGTGCAATCCACCTGCAAATGCCTGCATCATCAAGTGTTCACACACCCATTTGCTCTGCACATAGCCATTCGCTGTTGGCAAGCTCTCGGCAATCTCTGCTTCACACAAACGGTTGCCCTGCTGTGCAGCCGTCGAAAGTGTGGAGATGTAAAACAGTTGCTTCGCCCGGCCCTGACAGCACAGCGCTAATAGCTCACTGGTGCTCTGCACATTGCTATCACGCAAGGTGCTATAACTGTGCAGATGATTAACCCAGGCACCACAGTGGTAAATCACATCGATTTGCTGCGCTAATCGCTGCCAACTTTGCTGCGATAGTGCCAAGCGCGCAGTGCTCAGATCACCCTTGATCACCTCGAGCCGCTGTTCATCCAACGTAAGTTGGTAACGTTGTGCCGTTTGCCGTAACCGTTGTAGCCCATTGTCACCACGTACCACGCAGTACACGATTGCCCGAGGATGTTGCTGTTGCAGCTCTGCCAACAGATAAATCCCCAAGAAGCCTGCTGCGCCAGTGAGCAAAATATGCTCAAAGACCACCTGAGGTGCAGAAATAAACGACATCGCAGGCAGTTGTTTATCGCGTGTCATCTGCGGTTCGGCATCCTCCTGCTCAAGCTGTTTACCCTGCAGGCTCGCCGCCAGTACAGCCAGGCTACGAGCAGAAAACACCGTCGCCACCAGTGCCGTTTTCGCTAACCGCTTGGTGATCAAGTCACACATTTTGATCACCAGCAGCGAATGGCCACCAAGAGCAAAGAAGTTATCATCACGGCTAACCTGCTCAACCGCCAACAGCTCACGCCAAATCGCTGCTAGCCCTTGTTCGATCTCCCCTTCAGGAGCAACATATTCAGCACGGGCAAAGGCCTGCTGGTTCGGCTCGGGTAGCGCACGTTTATCCAGTTTGCCATTCGGTGTCAGCGGTAATTCAGTGATCGGCACATAGGCGACCGGCAACATATAGTCTGGTAAGCGTGCCGCCAAGTACTGACGTAATGTCATAGCATCAATTCGCTGTTTGGCGTTGGCGATCAGATAAGCCACTAATTGCAGCGCATTCGCTTCACCACGTGCCACTACTACTGCTTCATTCACCGATGGATGCTGACTGAGTTGCGCCGCGATCTCGCCCAGTTCAATACGGAAACCACGGATCTTTACCTGCTCATCATTGCGTCCTAAGTAAGCTAACTGCCCATCAGCTCGCCAACGTCCAAGATCACCACTGCGATAAATACGTGCCTGCGGTTCCAGACTAAACGGATCGGGCAGGAAACGCTGTTCGGTTAAATCGGGGCGTTTAAAGTAACCACGCGCCACACCCGTGCCACCAATATAGATCTCCCCTACCGCGCCAGGTGCTACCAACTGTTGTTCACTATCAAGCAGATAAATGCAAGTGTTCGCAATTGGCCGCCCAATCACTGGCTCACTTAATCCCCCCGCTTCAATCACCACAAAAGTGGCATCAACCGTGGTCTCGGTCGGGCCATAGGTATTGACCGCGCAGAGTTTCTCCGTTTGTTGTAGCCGTCGCCACAGCTCAGCCGACAGCGCCTCTCCACCGACAAAAAGTAGCAATTTTCCAGTAAGTTGTGTCACCAGCCCAGCACTCAACACCCCCTCAAGTTGTGACGGCGTACAACAAAAGTAGTTGGCGTTTTCCCGGATCAGGTGATGCACAATTTTTTCTGGATCATACTTATCATCAGATGCGGTCAGGCTTAATTGGCCGCCATGAAACAGCAGTGCCAACTCATCCCAGCAGAAATCGAACATCACGCTGAAATTCAGCACCGTTCGCGCTACCTCTACCCCCAGTTTTAGCAGTGCATCTCCGGTCGCCATGACCAAATTGACAATTTGTTGATGTTCGACCATCACCCCTTTCGGTTGCCCGGTCGAACCTGACGTGTAACTCAGGTAGGCTAAGCAGTTTGGCATCAGTGTCGGCAACACAGGGTCATCTGTGCTGCCGTGTTCAAACAGTGCTGCCTCCAGCGCTAAGGTCGTAATGTTGTGCTGCCCCAACACAGCGCTGCCCAACTGATCAGCCAGCAGCAGCAGTGGTTCAGCATCCTGCAAAATATAGCGTAGCCGCTCTGCAGGATAACTCGGATCCAACGGTACATAGACGCCTCCCGCTTTTAAGATCGCTAACATCGCTACAATCAGTTCGATACTGCGTTCCGCACAGAGTGCCACCCGCTGTTCAGGTCGCACGCCTTGCGCAATTAAACGGTGCGCCAGTCGGTTAGCTCGCTGATTTAACTCACGATAGCTAACCTGATGCTCACCGTAGCGCAGTGCGGTAGCATCCGCATATTGACTCAGTTGTAGACTAAACAGCGCCGGTAACGTCGCCAACGCTGGCGGGGTTGTTAATAACTTAACCTCTGAATTCCCCCAAACACGCAACTGCTGGTAATCATGGGGTGACAGAAACTCCAACAAACTGACGGGCAATTCCGCATTGCTCTGTTGTTTCGCCTCTGCAAGCAAGCGCAGCAGATGTGTTGTGATCTGTTCCACCTCGGTTATTGTGATTTGCTGTTGATCATAAACCCAGTGAAAGTGCTGCCGATCAGCAGCAATATGCAACGTCAACAGTTGCCCCACCGCCTGCTGCTCTAACGTGCTTGTCTGATCCTCCGGTTCAGCAAGCACCACTGCTAACGGCCAAGGACGCGCTTTAGCCAACCAGCGCTGACCGGCAATAATTTGCTGAATTACCGTTTCGGATAAACAGGCTGGCAGTCGCTGCCAGTGCTGACAGCGATCGCGGACCTGCAATGCAATCTCAGCAAAAGTACGGCTGAGATCTATCGCGATCTCAAACGGCGATAACGGTGCCAACAGCATGGCCGCCATCTCCCCCGTTAGCGTTTGGTCAGCGTGCTGCCGCCACGCCAACTGAAAACGCTCATCGCGATTGCTATGATCACGCGCCAGATAAATAAACCATGCCGTCAGCAGATCAACATCACTCACCATACCGTCACTCGGCAACAGATCGGTCAGACTATAGTGGCGGGTTTTTTGCCATTGTGATTGCTGATCAGCGCTGGCAGGTTGGCTGACCGTTTTCTCGGTATGTGATGACAGTTGTGCCAATACTGGTTCGGTTAAACAGTCTCGCCAAACAGATTGCTGCGGTAACAGACGGTTTCGACAGTCAGATAGCCGTTGTGCCTGTGATGCTGAAATCAATGGTAACGGCGTGCCAACCTGCAATCCGCAACGTTCAGCCAATGTCTTCGCTGCCACGGCATCACCTATTTCATCCCGTAACTCTCGCAGATACACCGCGCCCTGCTTCACTGCAATCAACCAGCCGGCATCATCAATCGCCAGCACAGTACCAGGCAACGCGTCCGGTTGTGTGCTGACTCGGCACTCAAGCTGAGCCACCAAGATCATCTGTTCGGCCAATCGCACTCTGGGCAGTACAAACGCACCCACACTAGAGCCTAGCCAACCGCTGGCATAGATCTGGCGCTCCAACTGCTCCGCCGGTAACTGCCACTGTAAAAAACCGGCTGCATTCGGCTGCTGGCGTTGAAAGTAGAGACTATCCTGTAAAACCTGATCGCCATCCAGTTGACAATCAACCAGTAACTCAGCAACGCTCTTTTCTGGGTGATCGGTTAAAAAGTTGATGATCGACTGCAATTTTTTATTTAACTGGGCAAGTTGTGGATAGCTGTATCCTGGTGTCACGTCATCAAAGATCACTTTGATGTCATTTTCCTCTCCGCCCCAAAATGTAATCTGCAATTCCGCGTCATCTCTATTGGCACCCAAATAACTGACGGAGTGAGCAGATGCAAAGTCTTCGCCTCGCCCAAAAACCATCACGTTGATAACCGGGCCAAAACCAGCGATTTCTCTATAGCCAGATAAACGCTGGACATCTTCGCCCCGATAACGCTGATGTTTCAGTATGGTACGGATCTCTTTAGCCACGAATTGAATCACCGCCTGCATACTCATGTCGTCAGGGAGATTAACCAGTAGCGGTAGCACGTTAGAAGTCATGCCTAACCCAACCACTTTACCGGTGCCGGGAACCGGCATACTGACGGAAAAACGCGGTTGGCCCATCAAGGTACGAATTAATAATACTGCGGCGGTAAATAACATCACCTGCTCTGAAACACCACGAGCCATTTCTGTACTCTGGATTGTTTTTCGCTGCTGTTGCGTGATCACCGACAGATACTTAGCCGGCTGTTTATTCGCACCCGTTAACTGTCGACGCCATGATAGCGCATAAGATTTTAACTCACTGATATAATCAGACCAAAACGCCTCATCCCTTAATCTTTTTTTAGAGTTTTGATAATCTTGGTCTGCTATTGCGATAGCATCAAATACAAACTGGCTAAGTTCACTCTCGATCTTATCAAGCTTAGCGATGTTGTTATAGGTTTTGGTTAATAATAACTCGAGCAGTGCAAAACTACGCCCGTCGATCAATACATGATGAAACCAAATATTCAAAACAAATTTTTTATCTTCAAGAATATAGAGTATAAAACCATAAAGCGCACCGTCGCCGATAATAGAGGCTTGTTTTGCCTGTTCTCGGCTCTGCCGCATTTTCCGATATGCCTCTGCCAATGGATCAGAATACTGACGCAAATCAGAGATCTGTAATGGATGTGCAATACGCTGGTCATGGATCTGCCATAGCTCGCCATTGACGTAAGAAAATCTGGTCTGCAACAACGGCAAATGATTAATCAGCACCTTAATCGAACTTGCTAAATATTCTATATCTAGCGCCCCTTCAATAATGCGATACGAGTAGGCGACACAATTTAGTTCAGGAGTGGTTTTTTCCACCAAAAACATCTCCTGCTGAGCACGAGTTGCTATCGTAACCGATGAGACAACATCAGGCGTGGGTGTCCCTTTGCATTGTTCAATAATCATGTTACTTCTCCAAAATCGGTAAAAACTCTCTACACTGTCCAATACCCAACATCAGCCAAAGAAATTTCCATATAAAAACAAGACAATAACAACAAAAAGCATTTTAATATCACTAAACAGACAGCAGAGATCAGCCCCCGGCTAACTGTTAGCAAACCGACTTACCACGCTTTTTAACACGCTAAAAAATAGAAATAAATTTCAATGAAAACCAATAATAAACTCACATCAATTAAAGGTAATTAGCATATAACTTTTTATATTAAAAAATTATATAAGAAAGCAAAATAACCCCCTCACAATCAGATTTAGGAACAAATAATATAATTATAAAAAATAAAGGCAAGTACCCAAGGGAAGCAGTAGATTAACATGAACATTTTATTCAATTCAGTAAAAGAGAGAATGGCACAGTGCGATGAACACCTCAGTATCACTATTCAGCAAGTCTCCCCAAGTTTCTTATTGCCAAATCTCAGCAAGAAATAACAACTATTTTCAAATATCAGAGTTTAATGTAAATAAATTCTGTTCAAAAAGATAAAAGCTCCAACAAGATAGAAGGTTCTACTTACGCCACCCGCTGCAAGTGAAGGCCCTCAATTGTTCAATAAACAGACTGATTAAAGTAGCACCCGCCATCCTGAACAAAAAGCAACCGAATTTACATCTCACGGAATAGATAAATTTGGTATATTTTATCGGTAAACAATATAAAAATGAGCAATTAAACCACCCAACGCACCAGTCGCACCACACTGTGTGCCATGCTAACGAACCTTGGTTGACACTGTGACAGTCAGCGAGATGAAATCAATTAAAATAACTGATTTATTTAAATATATTTAAAAACAAACCAGCAATTGTCAAAATAGACTTAATAAAATACTGGCTAAAAACTGATTACGATAAAGCCCAGAAAAATATTGCCGTCAGCAAACACAACCCTCAAAATTAAAAAAATCAAAAAGATATAATGAAGTAAATCTTATCTCTATCTGATTGCACGTTATTACTGCTGTCTGTTGTGACACCACCAGATCCAAAACTGCAACCGCTCCGTCAGCAGCCGCTGATTTCCAGCCGATCATGATTAGTATTATTGTTCCAGCCACAGCCAATCATCACGGATGTTGTCACCGCACAACGGTACACAACAAAGAAAATTCAAATCACCTCAACGCTTAAAAAGCGGCTGCACGCTCTATTACCACTAGAACAACCAGCAGAAAAATAAAGATTTTTATTTTAAGCCCCACCTTTAAAAGGTTGATAAAGGAAAGCGATGCACACCAACAGATAATCTAGTAGTAAAAAAAGAAAAGAAATTCTCAATCTGCGCTCTATAATACTGGGATATTCTTGGTCGCTGTAATATTTTCTTAATCCTTCTCTAAAATGAGGCTACTATGCTCTCCGTTATTATGTTCATGAATGGGCTATGCTTAATGGTATTGGAAATGGTTGGCGCACGGCTATTAGCTCCATGGCTGGGCACTTCTACTGTTGTCTGGACTAGCCTGATTGGGGTGATCCTCGCCTTTTTAAGCCTAGGATATTGGTTAGGTGGAAAACTGGCAGATTCGTTACTAAGCACCACAACGCCCGCTACCCAAACCGCCGACAACTCATCCAAACAGCAACTCAACAAAGCAAGAAGCGTGCTTGCTCGGTTACTGTTCTGTGCTGGTGTTACCGTACTGCTCACCGCTGTGCTGCAACAGCCACTGCTCAGTTGGCTAACAACGCTGACTAGCACACTGCATGTGAGCGCAGTGTTGGCAGCAATCTTGTTGTTCGCATTGCCAGGATTACTCTCGGGAATGGTTTCGCCATTTACCATGCGTCTGGCAATCACCAGCCAGAGCAGTGCCGGCAGCACCATTGGTCGCCTGAATGCTATTGCGACTGTCGGCAGTATCGTTGGCACCTTTCTCGGTGGCTTCGTATTAATCTCTTGGTTTGGCAGCCGCGAAATTGTTCTTGCCATCGCAATTTGTTATCTGTTGGTCGCGCTCTGCACCTATCGTCTGTCTTTACGCAATACCACTGCTGCGGTAGCAATTTTTGCTGTCGCCTTTATCATCGAGCAGAAGGTCGCCTTGAGCAGCAATAATATGATCACCTTAGAGACACGCTACAACACCTTGCGTATTGCCGATGGTTTTCATGGTTCCAGACCCGCACGCTACATGATCACCGATCCGGGTAGCGCGCAATCGGGTACCTATCTGGATAGCCCGGAAGACTTGGTATTTGAGTACACCTACTTCTATCAGCTCGCCAGCGCGCTAGCCCCACAGGCGAACAATGTACTGATGCTCGGTGGCGGTGGCTACTCAGTGCCGAAATGGCTGCTGAGCAGTCATGGACCATTAGGTCGCAATGCACATCTTGACGTTGTCGAACTCGATCCCGGCATTAGTCAGGCCGCAGCAGACTATTTCTTCGCACCAGTAAACGATCCTCGGTTACATATCCACCATGAAGATGCTCGGGTATTCATCAATCGCCAGTTGAACAGCCCAACCCCCCCCTCATACGATTTGATCTTCACGGATGTTTTTAACTCACATTACTTTGTGCCATTCCATGTCGGCACACGCGAATCTGCCGCCAAGATGCGCGCACTACTTAAACCCGATGGCATAGTGATGATGAATATTATCAGTGCGATTGAGGGTGATAATGGTCGGCTATTACGTGGTATCTACCACGCATTTCGTCAGGAGTTTGCCGAAGTGATGCTGATACCGGTCAATTACCCCGGTTCCGCTGAAGAGATGCAGAATGTGATGCTGATGGCTTTCGCCACCAAAGGCACCGTCAATGAGCAGGTGATAGCCAACCTTCCGCCCTATATCGCGGCAATGTATAGCGTCCGCTGGCGTCAGCCGGTGAGTGAAGACATTCCAGCTCTGGTAGATAACTTTGCTCCGGTTGAGCGCTATATGCTGGGATTTTTAAATCGCTAGGCGCCCTGCAGTTCCCTCCAATGGCGGGATGAAAATGTTGTGATACAGGATAATATTCCCTCCCCTTAGCAACGGGAGAACCCGTGTGGGGGTTAATGCCTTACCCCCACACGGGCTGAATGCGTTTCCGTTGTCCGAGATAGTCCCCCTTGTCCCTTAGCAGGGAAAGGTGTAGTGGTAGAGCAATATGTTCACCACCTGATTCAAGCTGCTAACTTACCGCTACTCCACAGCCAGAGCCTGAGCACAAGCCCAGGCAGAACTCCATGCCCACTGAAAGTTATAACCGCCCAACCAGCCAGTGACATCAACCACTTCGCCAATAAAATATAACCCGGGCACCGCAGTTGCCTGCATCGTTTTAGAGGAGAGTGTACGCGTATCCACACCACCTAACGTCACCTCGGCGGTGCGATAGCCTTCAGTGCCATTTGGCTGGATACGCCAGTTCTGTAGCTGGTTGACCAATGCAATCTGTTGTGCCGGTGTTAACTGTTTGAGAGTCAGTTCTGGCACCACTTTCAGCAGTTGTAAAAATTCGACCACTCGTTTCGGTAAATAGGATGCCAAACTGTTCTTGACGCTCTGATTCGGGTGGCTCTGCCGTTGCTGATCCAAAAATGCCGCCAAATCACACTGTGGCAGCAAATCGATATTGATAAATTCGCCAGCCTGCCAATAGTTAGAGATCTGCAATATTGCCGGACCAGAAATACCACGGTGCGTAAACAGGATATTTTCACGAAACTGCACACCGCTCTCGCTGCTAACCACACTCGGCAGTGAAACACCAGACAACAGCGCAGAGTGTTCGAGTAACGGTTTATGCAATGTCAGCGGTACCAAGCCAGCACGTGTCGGCAGCACATTGATACCAAACTGCTGAGCCAACTGATAGCCAAACGGCGAAGCGCCTAAACCCGGCATCGATAATCCACCGCTAGCCACGACCAGTGAACGCGTAGTGATATTGCCGCTACTCAGTTGCAGAGCAAAACCCTGATCGATTTTTTCCACCGCCAACACGTTACTACGCAAGCGCAGTTCTACTGCACCAAGTTGGCACTCACTGACCAGCAGATCGACTATCTGTTGCGCTGAGTCGTCACAAAATAGCTGGCCCAGCGTCTTCTCGTGGTATGCGATACCATAGCGGTTGACCAGTTCAATAAAATCCCACTGGCTATAACGTGCCAGTGCGGACTTGCAGAAATGGGGGTTACTGGAAAGATAAGCGGCTGGTTCAATATATAAATTGGTAAAATTACAGTGCCCTCCGCCCGACATCAGGATTTTACGCCCCGGTTTCTTGCCGTTGTCAACCAGCAGCACACGACAACCTAGCTGACCGGCCTGTGCGGCACAAAACATCCCTGCTGCACCGGCCCCAATTACCACCACATCAAAATGTTGCATAACCGCCTCTGGCGCGAAGATCAGCGCATTTTACGTTCCACTGAAGAGATTGCGCCACGCCGTCTAGCACCGACAGTGGCGGATGCAAGTTTATCCGATTAGGCACCCAGTGTCGCCCACTCACATTAAGCGCATTCATCACTGGATGGTGCAGTTGTGATGTTGATGCAACACGAATGACTGCCAGCTAAATTTTCTTTACCGCATACAACCCAACGCTGTTCGGTGTCAGTACGCTGTCGTTTCAAGCCACAAGCTCGGCAAAAAACGCTTTTCAACCGAAATGGGCGCAGTGATGACAACAAAATCACAAAAATATCATTTTTTGCTTTTCCCAATCTCGGTTGTCGCCGATAATGCGCGCCGTTCAACTCCACAAAAACTGGCGTCATGCTTATGCTTCATTTGTTTACCGGGCTGGATTTATATACCAGCGCAATGTTGATTCTGGCACTGCTGTTTGTTCTGTTTTATGAAGCCATCAATGGTTTTCATGATACTGCTAACGCGGTAGCCACCGTGATTTACACTCGTGCCATGCGCTCGCAGCTCGCAGTAGTGATGGCTGGGGTATTTAATTTTGTTGGTGTCATGCTCGGCGGTCTCACTGTCGCCTATGCGATTGTTCACCTACTGCCGACCGATCTGCTGCTAAATGTCAGTTCTGCACACGGATTGGCGATGGTGTTTTCAATGCTGTTTGCTGCGATTGTCTGGAACCTCGGCACCTGGTATTTAGGCCTGCCTGCTTCCAGTTCGCACACGCTGATTGGCTCAATTATTGGTGTCGGCTTAACTAATGCGCTGGTCACCAACACATCGGTGGTCGACGCACTGAATGTGCCGAAGATGGTGAGCATCTTCCTGTCGTTAATCTTTTCACCGTTGGTCGGTATGATGATTGCCGGTCTGATGGTGTTTTTACTGCGCCGCTGCTGGAGCAATACCAAGAAACGCCAGCGTATCCATATGACCCCCGCTGAGCGTGAAAAAGTCGATGGCAAACGCAAACCACCATTCTGGACACGAATTGCGTTGATCCTCTCGGCGATTGGTGTCAGCTTCTCGCATGGTGCCAATGATGGCCAAAAAGGGATTGGTCTGATTATGTTAGTGCTGATTGGTGTCGCCCCGGCTGGCTTCGTACTGAATATGAGTTCGAGCAGCTACGACATCACTCGCACACGCGATGCCGTAGTCAACCTACAACGTTTTTATCAGCAGCACGACCAATTGCTGCCACTGGTGGCGAAGCAGGTTGCACCGCAAGCGGGTATCGAGCAGTCTGACACCATGTCTGATGTTGGCGGTCAGTTCCATTGCGATAGCAGTCGAGTGCTGGTGGCAATCGATCACTCCCTCAGCCTGTTAAACAATCTGCAAAGTTACCAACAGCTCACTGTTGATCAACGCAGCCAGCTGCGCCGTCTGCTGATGTGTGTCACCGAAGTGGCGGATAAAGTGGCCAAACTGCCAGAGACTTCGGCAGAAGATCAGCGCTTCCTGAAAAAGCTGCGTGCAGATCTGCTAGAGACCGTTGAATATGCACCGACCTGGATTATTGTCGCTGTCGCCTTGGCACTGTCGATCGGTACCATGATTGGCTGGCGCAGAGTCGCCACCACCATCGGCGAGAAGATCGGCAAGAAAGGGATGACCTATGCTCAAGGGGTGTCGGCACAGATGACCGCCGCATTCTCGATTGGTGTCGCCAGTTATACCGGGATGCCGGTTTCAACCACTCACGTACTCTCCTCTGCGGTAGCAGGAACCATGATAGCCGATGGTGGCGGAGTGCAGAGTAAAACGGTGAAAAGCATTGCGCTAGCTTGGGCGTTAACGCTGCCCGTTTCTATGCTGCTCTCTGGCGGCCTGTACTGGTTAGCACTGCGTTTTATCTAATCACTACGTTTCGAGGCAGTTCTCTGCTGCCTCGAAACCAGGTCATTTCCCCTCCTCACATCACCAATCTGCAGCACAAAATCGACCCGTTAAATTGTGGCAATCACTGGCGGCTTTCGCCTGGCTATCAGGTCAATAAAGGCTGATAAAATAATCAGTCATGAATAACGCTAAACAGCATGTCGTGAAAAGAGTGGGCATAAACACAAAAAGATACATTTCTTCTTATAAACAATAAGTAACAATTGACATTGTGACGAGAAAATAACAGCATTGCGAGCAATAAATAACACCCTGGAACGGGTGACTTTTTTAGCTATTGATTGTGACTGCACATCACCAACGGAAACACGCTGCCAGGTAGGCGGCCGACAGGGAGACAAGGGAACGGAGCGCTTGACTATGCCACTCATCACTGATCATCCTAGCAACACGCAAACAGCGTGCTACCCGCTATTATATCCTCTGCTATCGGCATCGATTGCTGCCAGCATTGGCTTACCGCTGCACCGACACAGGGTGCGCTCACTCTTGCTGAGCGGGGCGTTGAGCCATGGCCGATAACTTTCCCCAATTAAGGCGCTTCAACTTCTACCAGTTGGTAGAACTGCTGCGCGCGCTCTCGGATCGCAAAGCCGACCCGCTGC
>NZ_SBEF01000049.1 GCF_004011885.1 Serratia microhaemolytica
TGAAAAATGTTGAATAAATGCATCAAGGTACATGATTGTCTCCCCAAAGAGAGTATAAGATCATGCTCTACAATTTACGTCAATACTGCCATTGCGTTGGTTAAAAAACATTCGTGATCTTGCCCTGGCGTTAGCCCTGCCTGAAGCGCTTATTTTAAGACACAGAAACTGCATTATGTTAGTGTATTTCCACTTCGAGACTTTTCATCTTCAACACGAATCAGGAAGATATAAAGTGGCGCTAACTGGGTAAAAGCGTCTGCAAGCGTATTCACTAACTGTGGCTTGAAGAGCTCTCCAATGTTATGGTTTTCTTTCATTACCGAGAAAGATTTTCGGTTATACCAGGTAGCGATCTCTTCGGGTTGATCGGGCTGCAAGGGGTTCTTGTACGTTTCGCCTGCCAATTCAAACATCGGTAAAAGATGCTCCGTGGCGTTCATGAATTCATTTTCGCGGCGGAGGATATTTTCTCGAACGCGGTCCATTGTAGCCCGTGTCGCAGCGTAATAGCCCAAACCGTAATAAAAAGCATCAGGCCTGATTTCAAAGAAATAAACCGGAGAATCAATCCAATGCTTTTTATCGCGTTTAAACGTCAGCCACATTCGGTCGCGAAAGAGGGACTTATCTTTGGAAAAGCGCGTATCCCGATAAATGCGGGATAGGGTCTTACCTATTGTGGGACTGACTTCAATGTGAGGATCGATGCTTTGCATTGTCGGTGTGAGTGATTCAACAAGATGTTGAAAAGGCTCCAGCAAATACGTTTTATATGCAGGCTTGTTGCTATCATACCACTCTTTATTGTTTTGCCGTTTAACTTCGCTTAAAAAGGCGATGCTTTCTCTGCTGAACTGACCGTGTGGCGCTGCTATACCGTCCATTATTGCCTCCTTTTTTACCGTTTACTGTAAAGTATATCTAATTACATTATCATTGTTGATTTATGTCAATAAAAAAATTGCCATTAGGCGGTTTATTGATCTATGTCAGTAACAGGCGATCTTTATGTAGTATATATACATTTATTAATACATAAAGCATTCTGTTTGTAATTGGTTTTTGCTGGTTATTATAAAGTACTATCCATAGGGAAGGAGTTACGATGAGTGGACATCTTATTAATCACCATGGAAATATATTCATACTTGACGTTCTCACTAGCGCTGTCTATTATTTTTCTTACGGGGAATGCCTTACTGGTGGGAATAGAGAAACTTCTCTTTGTTCTCTGCGGTTTTTCAGGGTTTATCTCATCTACCTCTGCTTTTTTCTCATTCCTATTCTTTTCTTGTGGCGATTAATGTCATATTTAATCATTTCCATTCGAAATGCATCGAGCACTATTGAATCAATCTGATTTTAAGCCTTTTATAGGAGAAATAATATGTTCAAGCCTAATAGTGTGATTTTGTACGTTGACGACGTAGAAGTCAGCACCGCGTTTTACAAAGCTATTTTTGGAGAGGGTCCGATCGAGGCCTTTCCCGGTTTTTCCGTATTCTCGTTAAAAGATGGTTTTATTTTAGGGCTGCAAACCAAGCATGATATCGAGCCGAAACCTCAACCGGCATTCGGTGGATTTGAGCTGTGCTTGAGCGATATCTCGATCGAAGAAGTCGACGCCATTTACCGCGACTTTGAGGCGCGCAATGTTCCAATGGCACTGTTGCCGAGCAGGCTGGAGTTTGGCTACACCTTTGTGGCGCTAGATCCGGACGGGCACCGCATCCGCCTGTGCGCGACGGACACCAGCGGAATCGAGAAGCTGTAATCGGCTTGGTCGATGTTGTCTTTACCGACAGGAGGCATTAGCAATACACCGCTTTGCTTTAGGGAGAGATGCACATCGGCCTTGAGTTTGTCATAGCGCGTAAGGAGAGGCACGTGAAAAAAATATGGTTGATTACCGGTGCGGCTCGCGGCTTTGGCCGCGTCTGGATGGAGGCAGCGCTAAAAAGGGGAGATGGCATTATCGCTACGGTGCGTGAGCCGGAGAAATTGACCGATCTGGTCGCTGAGTATGGCGAGAGCCTCTTGCCTGTGAAGATGGATGTATGCGATCGCGCCGCCGTGGTCGCTGCGGTGGAAACCGGTTTTCACGCCTTCGGACGCATCGACGTTGTGGTGAATAATGCCGGTTACGGTCTATTTTGCCCGTTGGAAGACGTGCCGGAAAAGGAAGCCAGGCAGATTGTCGAAACCAATCTGTTAGGGTCTCTGTGGGTTATTCAGGCGGTGTTGCCGTATTTAAGGCGGCAAGGGTATGGGCACATGATTCAGATCTCCAGCATTGCCGGTTTGCTGGCATTGCCCGGCATGGCGATGTACAACGCCACAAAATGGGCAGTGGAAGGCATGGTCGAAACGTTGGCTCAGGAGGTCAAGGCGTTTGGAATCAATGTTACGCTGGTGGAACCTGGCCCCCACCTTACCGATTGGATTGGCAGCTCGGCTGTGCGCCCTGAACGCGGGAAGGCCTATCCCTCTCATGAGCAGATGATGCAGCAGAGTTGGCCGCGTTTGCCATTGGCAGCTCCTGATGCCGCTGTAGCGCCGATGATGACGTTGGTGGATTCGGATACACCACCGTTGCGGCTGCTATTGGGGGAGTCGTTAAATGCCTTGGTCATTCAGGATGGGCAACAACGCCTAGCTGGCATCGCATAATCAAATATGCATGCTATCTCATTTTATATGGAATTTAAGGAGCAGTAATGATGGAAAGTAATGTTCGCTCGAGCAATCGCAATATTGTCGAACAGTATATGAATACTTACGGGCAAGCCCGTTTATCTAGGCACGAACTGTTTGACGAGGAGGGGTGCGGAGGACTTTGGACTACGGATAACGGCGAACCGGTCGTTATTAAAAGCAAAAAGCAGTTGGCTAAACATGCGGTATGGTCGTTAGCCTGCTTCCCCGATTGGCGCTGGTACAACGTACAGATTTTCGATACGCAGGATCCGGATATTTTTTGGGTTGAATGTGATGGTAAAGGAGAAATTAATTTTAAGGGCTACCCCAAAGGGTTTTATCAGAATCACTTTATTCATTACTTTCAGTTTAAAAATGGGAAAATAATCCTTCAACGTGAATTTATGAATCCTTGTCAGCAATTCCGCGCACTAGGTATCGATGTGCCGGAAATAATCAGAGAAGGGATTCCGACCTAATATCCTTTTTCATTGATTCATCTTTATCTCGTTTTTATATGATTCCTTTTTATGTCCTGATAAAACTGGGGATATGATATGGCTATACCTGATATTGGAGACTATGATCTCAGCTCGCTGGCATCGTCAATACCAAATAAAGTGGACTGGCGTTTGACTCCTGCTAGGAGTTTGCTTTTAGTTCATGACATGCAAAATTTCTTCCTTAACCCGTTTCCTGAGTCATTACGCAAGACCCTGTTGGCGAATTGCTCGCAATTGTTAGCTTGGGCGAGGAAACATGCCGTCCCTGTGGTTTACACTGGACAGAAAGGCAGCATGAGTGCCAAAGAACGCGGATTGCTTTATGATTTTTGGGGGGCAGGAATGGATGCCAATCCGTTGCACACGGCAATCACACCGTTATTATCGCCTCAACCGGGAGAGCAGGTATTGAAAAAATGGCGATATAGCGCGTTCTTCTCTTCTGAACTCGCTAATATATTTTCTGACCAGCAACGAGATCAAATAATTATATGTGGAGTCTATGCGCAAATTGGTATTTTAACCACAGCCCTAGATGCTTATTCCAGAGATATTGAGGTCTTTTTGGTTAGGGACGCGATAGCTGATTTTTCACTGGCAGCCCACCAACGCATGCTGACTTACGCCGCGTCATGTTGTGCGTCGATATTGTCGGTGGACGAGGTGATTGCATGAATACAGAGTCGGCAATTACCTCTTTGCTGCGGTATGGCAGCAACCATGAATCGTTTGCGTTGTTATTCAGATGCGGGCGTGGCGCAGTTCCCGAAATCGAAGTGATCACGGGGGAAGAACGGCATCTGACCAGTTTGCAAGAGTTGGCGGATTTACCGACGAATGCTGACAGCGGTGATGAACGGCAAACGCTGTTGGTCGCGCCTTATCGGCAGATTGCTGAACGGGGCTATGCCGTTAATGACGACGGTAAACCGCTCATTGCGTTCGTCAATGCGCGCAGCCATAAAGTGCCGCTCCATGAGGCTCTGGCCCTGCTGCCCGACTCGCCGTTGAAGGTGAACAACGCCGCGTTCGAGCCTTCCGATGATGAGTATACACATACGGTCGCTCAAGTCATTCAACGGGAGATAGGCACCGGCCAAGGGGCTAATTTCGTTATCCGCCGCTCCTTTACCGCCGCCTTCGCAGATTATGGTTGCGAAACGGGATTAACCCTCTTTAAAAACCTGCTGCTGCAAGAAAGCGGTGCTTACTGGACCTTTTTCATTCAGTGCCGAGATGTCACCTTGATAGGCGCATCGCCGGAACGGCATATCACTCTGCAGCAACAGAAGGTCTCCATGACGCCGATCAGCGGTACTTATCGCTATCCCGCCACCGGGCCAACCCGTGAAGGGCTGATCGACTTCTTATCCAATGAGAAGGAGAAGGATGAGCTATCGATGGTGCTGGATGAAGAGCTGAAGATGATGACCCGCATCTGCGACACCGATGTCAAAACGTTTGGTCCCTTCTTAACACCGATGTCGCGCTTGGCGCATACCGGCTATCGGCTCGAGGGGCATTCATCGTTGCCGATGCCGGAGATTTTGCGATCTTCCATGTTTGCACCGACAGTCACCGGCAGCCCGTTGGAAAATGCGACGCGTGTTATCGCCAAATATGAGTCATCTGGGCGAGGCTACTACAGTGGTTTTGCCGCCTTGCTGGGCTCTGAGGGCGGTGAGCCGACGATTGATTCGGTGATCCTGATCAGGACGAGTGAAATTGATTCGACAGGCGCGCTGACCATAGGATTGGGAGCGACGTTAGTTCGAACCTCGGATCCTGCTACCGAGGCGGCGGAAACGCGGGCGAAGGCCGCTGCCTTACAGTGCGCTCTGGGGTTGAATGGCGAGTCGACATCCATTTTTCAGGATGAACAGGTCACCATCGCGCTGCAAAAGCACAACCATCGTCTGGCCGCCTTTTGGCGTGATGCTGCCGGTGCGAATGCGAGGCGCTGCCAGGGCGAGGTGTTGCTAATTGATAACGAAGATGCCTTCACCTCGATGATGGAGTACCAGCTACGCGCGATGGGATTCAACGTCCGGCTCGCGCATTACGCTTCCCCTCCTCAATCTAATCCGCATGAGCTGATAGTCATCGGCCCTGGGCCGGGCGATCCGCGCGATTTGAATGACAAGCGAGTGATCCGCAGCCGCAAGCTGATTCAGACAGCCATGCAACAAGGTCAACCCTTTATCGCGATCTGTTTCGGCCATCAGATCCTGTGTGCCGCCCTGGGATATCCGATAGTCGCGCTGGCGTCGCCCAATCAGGGGATACAAAAAGAGATCGCCTTCTTTGACAAAGTCGAACGCGTGGGTTTTTACAACACGTTCATCGGGCTGGCGGACAGCAACGCGTTGGTCAGCGAGTATGGCGAGATTCGCGTTGCACGGGATGAAGCGACCGGCCAAATTTATGGTCTGCGCGGACCACACTTCTCGTCCATGCAGTTTCATCCCGAGTCGGTGCTGACCATCGATGGGCCGCGAATCCTTTATGAATCAATTCAACAGATGGTGACTTCATGATCATGGAATATGTGTGGTGGGAGCTAGCACCAGGTGAGCCGGATATCGGGCAACTGCAGGCGCAACTTGAGCAGGTCGATCTGGCTGCCTGGCAGCGAATAGACGCGCTGCTGGCCAAATACTGGATTATGAGTGAGGCGCCGCCGCGCTGGGGGGCCGCGATGGTGTGGCGTGATGAGAAACCTGATCTCATGACATTGCCGCTGAATGCGGCCGCTGAGGCGATCGGCCGGCTGCCGGATGTTCGGCTGCGGTTCACCGTTGCCGCATCTTGCCTGAATGAGTCAATTATCACTCCCTTGGCGTCTTTGTTTAATCAGGAGGAAACATGCACCACTATGTCATCGTAAACGCGTTCAGCGATCGCGTGCTGGCCGGCAACCCAGTCGCCGTATTTTTTGACTGTGACGATCTTGAGCCGGAAACCATGCAGCGTATAGCGGCGGAAATGCGGCTCTCGGAGTCCACGTTCGTGTCGCGCCCTCGTCATGGTGGAGATGCGTATGTCCGCATTTTTACACCGGTAAATGAACTGGGGTTCGCCGGCCACCCACTGCTGGGCACGGCGCTGGCACTGTCTCTTCGGTTACAAAAAACCACTCTAAATATCGAAACTGCGAAGGGTGTTTTCCCTTTCACGCTGGAAGATGCCAAATTGCGCAGCGATTGCCCGGTTGCCCATGTCGATATGCTCCAGCCATCCCCGATAATCCAACCTTATGTGCAAGCTGAAACGTTGCTGCTCGCACTGGGGGTGACGCACAGCACTTTGCCGATTGAACAGTACGACGTCGGGCCGCGTCACGTCTTTGTCGGCGTC
This sequence comes from Serratia microhaemolytica, assembly GCF_004011885.1. GTDB lineage: Bacteria > Pseudomonadota > Gammaproteobacteria > Enterobacterales > Enterobacteriaceae > Serratia_G > Serratia_G microhaemolytica. The sequence continues at coordinate 6,561 of NZ_SBEF01000049.1, forward strand.
GCTGACATGCCGACGCTAGCTTCGCTCAATCCCGATCAGCGCGCGTTGGCGCAGCATGAAAACATGGCCGCGCTCTGTTTCTGCCATGACGGCGATCACTGGCGCCTGCGCATGTTCTCACCGGCCTACGGCGTAGTAGAAGATGCGGCGACTGGCTCGGCCGCCGGTCCTTTGGCGCTGCATCTGGCGCGGCATGGGTGGAGCGACTATGGCCAGTCGTTGGAAATCTGGCAGGGGGTGGAAATAGGGCACCCGTCAAAAATGTACGGCATGGCGCAAAGGGATGAAGGGGCGTACCGGTTGTATGCCGGGGGGCACGCCATCCAAGTAGCGCAGGGCATCTACGCGATTTGAAGGAGAAGGGAAAATGGGAAGCAGTGCGTTTGAAAGTGTTAGCGGCAAGGTGGATACGGACTTTTTGCCTTTCCATGCGCGACTTAACCAACCGATTGAGCTCGCCTGCGCTTGGGTGCGGGAAGCGATACGTGAACAGGTCAGAGAACCGCGTGCAATGGTACTGACGACCGCCAATGCGCAGGGAGAAATGAGTTCCCGCGTTATGGCGATCCTCGATTTCACCGAGATCGGCATTTTGTTTGCCACCCACAGTTGTAGCCGCAAGATTCAGGATATCGATAGCCATCCCCACGCTTGCGCTCATTTCTACTGGAAAGAATTGGGGCGACAGCTTTCAGTCAGCGGCAGTGTGGTCAAGCTGCCGCAGGCCACGGCCAAGGCTGTTTGGGAAAAACGACCGGTTCCGTTGCATGCAATGTCGACAGTCTCTCACCAAAGTGAACCACTGTTAGACAGCGAGGCACTGCGCCGGGCGGCCGAGGCCCTTGAGGGCGCGGGGTCATTGCCTTGTCCCGACCGTTTCGCCGTCTACCAACTGGTACCGCAAACAGTGGAGTTTTGGGCCGCCAGTTCGGATCGCCTACACCGGCGCCTGAGAGCCGAGTATCACCGGAACGAATGGCGGAGCGCCTGGCTACAGCCGTAACCATGGGAAAATATGATGAATTTACCTGACTTTACTTCCCACCTAACGGGAATGATGAAATGGCATTTTTCACCGCAAACCGGCACGCCGTTCTGGTTGGATATGCGCCAATCGCTCGATTTTGATCCGCTGCACGAGGTTAACACCTTTGCTGACTTGGCACGTTTCCCCGATGTCTCCGATCGTCTGCGCGACGTTCCGATAGAAGCGCTGATCCCGCGTGGCTTGCATGACTCGGCGCTGGCGGGCGTATTTGAAAGCGGCGGTACTACCGGTAAGCCGAAACGCATCGTGGTGTTTGAACAGTGGCTGGATGAGTTGGTGAGCTGGCGTTTATCCGGTCAACGGCTCGGCGCCGATGAACAACCTGGCAATACGCTGGCGCTGGTTCCGACCGGTCCGCATATCGTCGGCGCGATAAACGCTCGTCGCGCGAGGGCTAAAGGCGGGTTGTGCTTTACCGTCGATCTGGATCCGCGTTGGGTCAAAAAGTGTATTCAGCACAATGATATGGCTGGAATGCAAGCCTATGCCGCGCATATCGTCGAACAGGCAGAGGATATTCTGTACACACAGTCTATCCAGTACCTGATCGCCACACCGCCGATTCTGGAGCGAATGGCGCGGCGTCCGGCGCTGGTGGCGCATATGAACCGGACGCTGAAGGAAATCACCTGGGGCGGTACCCAAATGGATCCCGATACCCAAGCGTTCCTGCAAACAGAGGTATTTCCGGCGGTGCCGATCAACGCCAGCTATGGCAGCACGATGATCCTGGGGGAAGCCAAGGCGCGTTGCCCGGCGGGTACCAGCGACTCGGTGATTTTCGACAGTTTTGCCCCCTATATCCTGCTGGAGGTGGTCGATCTGCAAACTCTGCAACCCGTGCAGTTTGGTGAGTGCGGGCAAGTGATCATGCATCATCTCAGTCGTTACGCTTTCTTCCCCAATATCCTGGAGCGTGACACTGCGGTGCGCCGACCGCGCAACGACGATTTCCCTGGCGCATCAGTCAGTGATGTCGGCCCGTTGGCGGCTATTGACGGGCGCACGGTCATCGAGGGGGTTTATTAATCATGAACTCTCCTCTTGATTCTGCAGCTGTGGGGCGGATTGAGGCCGTAGCGCTGGGGCGTGAGTATGTGACTCGACGGTGTATCGCGATCCACGATTTGCTCGGCGCTCCGGTAGCGGAAATGGCGGTCGCTCCACCGGTTTACATCCATAGCACCATCGGCATGATGAGAGCTGCCCCCGTGCTTTCCTTGACGGAAATTCATGCCGCGATGGCGCGCGCGGCAGATAGCTTCCAATATGAGGCGGTCGCGGGGCTGTCGCCCGAGGCGTATTGTCAACGGGTGCGCCGTACCACCGGCTTACCAGCTGCGGTGACGCAAAATGCATTGGCCGTGATCGCGGAGGCGTTGCGCGAGATGCCGCAGATTATTGAGGCGGGCAGACCGCAAGGCGCCTGCTGGTCGCGGTACGATGCGCAGGCGCAGGCCGGGTGCAGCTTATTCAGTCGCAAAGGCGATATTTTCGCCGTGCTGGCCGCTGGCAATGGGCCGGGCATTCATGCGCTGTGGCCGCAAGCGGTGGCGCTGGGTTACCGTGCGCTCGTCAGGCCTTCTACGCGCGAACCCTTCACGGCGCAACGCGTAGTCTGCGCGATGGTGCAAGCTGGTCTGGCGCATTATGTGGCGCTGATCCCCACAGACTATCACGGGGTGGACGAACTGGTGGAGTTGGCCGACCTGACGTTGGCGTACGGCGGTCAGGATATTGTGGATAAATACCGTCTCCATCCCCGGGTTCGCGTGCAGGGGCCGGGGCGCGCCAAGATTGTCGTCGGCGCCGACGCATGCCTAGATGAAGCGGCCGCGTTGGTGGCGAGGTCAATGACCGATCTTGGCGGCGCCGCCTGCGTGTCGGCTAGTGCGGTGTTGGTGGAGGGAGATACGCATGACTTTTGTCGGCGTTTAAGGCTGGCGTTGCAACAGCTGCCGCCGGAGACGTTGCCGCGCGCATCGCGGCACACGGTGGATTGGCTGAGCAGCGTGCTCGGCTCACCCGTTGCGGCTAACGCGACGCCGGAAGGCTACGTGCTGCATCCGCTGGTGACCGAAGTCACTGAACCTGACGATCCGCAGGTGCAACGCGAGTTGCCTTTCCCCTGCGTGACGGTCGCGCCATATCAGGCGATGCGCAGCGCACCAATGCTATCGGGCTCCCTGGCCGTAACGGTGTTTTCCCGACAGGCCCAGCTGCTGGTGCCGATTTTGGCTGACGCCAGCATCAGCAATATTTATGTCGGTGATATTCCTACTACCTGGATGGCTCACTCTGTGCCCCACGATGCCTATCTGAGTGATTTTCTGATGTGCAATCGGGGATTTCGCGTCGCGCCATCCTGGGCAGAAAGTAAAACTAAAGGAGAAACATGGTGACCGCTCCGTATGCACTGATTTTTGGACCTGCAGATGTTTCCCATATGATGAAAGACATGCAGCGTCTTTACGATATCCACCCTCAGGTTCGTGCTCGATTCGGGCAGGTTGCGCGCTCTGCCGGTATGGACGTCGCCACGATCTTGCGTAAGACGCCGCTGCTGGATGATGTTTCATGCATGCAGGTGGTTTCGCTGGGATTGCTCGCCGGAATGCTGGGCATCGCTGACGACATCATTGAACAATGCGGTGCGCCGAGCTGCGTAGGCGGCATCAGTCTTGGAGAGGTGGCCGCACTCTGCGTAGCGGGTGGGTTGACTCTGGATGATGCAACGGCGCTGATCGGCCTGCGGGTCGACATGCCTGAGGCCGAGGACGAAACGGTGGGATTTGTTATGGTGATGGAAGAAAGCGGTCGTACTTTCTTCCACCAACCGCCGGAAATGCGCATCGCTGTCGATTATGGCCCGATTCATCAAGGTGTTGGCTCGCTGTTGATGGTTGCTGGATTACGCCGGGCGCTGGAGGGGCGTGGACAGGAAGGTTCCGGTGTACTGGAGGTGCTGCCACCGACGCTGTGCAACTCGGCGTATCATACCCCTTATCGTCGGCGGATCGCCGATCAGGTAGACGCGTATTTGCAAGGGTGCGCGCTGCCTGTGCCGCGTTATCCGGTAGTGACCTGTTTGCCGGAAATCGGAGTGGTTAACGATCCTCAGGGAATCAGACAGATGTGCGTGCGCGGCGAAACGGAAACGCTGTCGGTGCCGGCGATGATCCGGCAGATGCAAAGCTTCGGTGTCGCGGACGTCATCTGCATCGGACCGTTTTTACGCAGCCTCAATATGGATTTCGGCGGCGTATCGGCCTCATTTCGCGACGAACAATGGGTCGACGATATCTCGTCGCCTCTCTCGGTGCTTGAATAGCGGCGCCAACACGTTTCTCAATGATTTGCCAACAGGAGATCCTCATGACGGACATGATGACAGGAAACTGCAGTGTGAATATTAGCGAAACCGGCAACGCTGCCGAGTTGATACTACGGTCAATCGTGCAGCATCCAGAGAAAACCGCACTAATCAACGGTGAAAGCCACATGGATTACACCGAATTCGAGCGACGCGTGGTTTCCGTGCAGCGACAACTAATGGAGGCCGGTGTTGGGTCGAATGACGTCGTCGGGTTACTGTTGCATCGCGATCAGTGGCTAATCCCGGCGATGGTCGCCACATTGGCTCTCGGGGCTGCCTTTGTCCCGTTAGATCGCGGCTATCCGTTGTCTAGGTTGGAACGTTATGTGGACGTTGCCAAACCGAAAGTGCTGCTCGCCCATCCGGACGAGAATGTTCTGGCACGGCGGTTGCACCAGAATGTGGCCTATCCCGAACTTGGCGCGACGGGGAAGGTAGTTTGCGTGGCAAGGCGGTACGATGACATTGCTTACATCCTGTTTACCAGCGGTTCAACCGGTCAACCCAAGGGCGTTAGCATCGGCCACCAGGCGCTGCGCAACTTCTTAATCGCCATTGCCGAGCGGTTGGAAGTGCGCTCATCCCATGTTTTTTTGGCACATACCACGGTGGCGTTCGATATTTCCATTCTTGAACTGCTCCTGCCACTGAGCGTTGGCGGGACGGTTCTGCTGGCGAACAATGATGAAGTGAGCGCCATCGAAGGAATTCTCCCGCTGATTGAGCAAAGCCATTTCGTTCAGGCGACTCCGAGCCTATGGAAAATATTGTGGGCAACCGGCTGGCGTCCCGATGCCTCCGTGACGCTGTTGGCCGGTGGGGAGGCACTGCCGTTGGTGTTGGCGAAAAAAATGAGCAAGGCCTGCGGCAAATTATGGAATCTGTATGGCCCTACGGAAGCAACAATCTGGACATCGTGTGAATGTGTTGAGTGGAACGCGGATTATATTTCCATCGGTAAACCGCTGGCGAATACTCAACTGCACGTGCTGAACGAAGCGCTTGAGCCATGCGAGCAGGGAGAGCTCTATATTTCCGGACACGGCCTGGCACAAGGCTATTATGGCAACCGCGAAGGCACGGAAAAAGTGTTTATCACTCACCCTCAAACCGGCATGAAGCTTTATCGTTCGGGAGATCGCGTTCACCTGCGCGAGCCGGGAAAAATCGAATGGCTGGGGCGTGGGGAAGGAGAAATTAAGATCCGCGGCAATCGCATCGGCGTGAGTGAGATCGAGCAAGAGCTGGAAAATATCCCCAGCATCGTGGGCGCGGTAGTCGCTGCCAGACCGTTTGAAGGACAGGGCGACGATATGCTCACCGCTTATATCGTCAGCCGGGCGTCATTGAGCAAAGCGTCGCTGGAAGCCAGTTTAGCGAATAAGCTACCCACTTATATGGTACCGGATCTGTTCGTGGTGCTGCCCGAGTTTCCTCTCCAGCCGAACGGCAAATTCGACAGAAAATCCCTGCCCGATCCCTCCTGGAACAACACGTTGCACCACTGTGCCGACAGCGCGTCGCCCGCGCAGAAGAGTGTCCAACAGCGAGCAATCGCGGAAACGGTCTGTCAGGTTTTTGCCACCACACTGGGTCACAAAGCGTTTGACGCCACATCAAGCTTTTTCGACCGCGGCGGCAATTCGGCGCTGGCTGTGATTTCGGCAGGTATCATCAGTGCGAAGTTGCAGCGCAAAATTCCGGTAGCACTGCTCTTCAGTGGTGAAAATCCCAATGCCATTGCGGAGCAAATATTGCAACACACCTGAGCGGCGGGTTGCAGTGAATATGATTAACGTATCCAGAGCATCATTCGCGGATCATGCTAAGGAGAGGACATGAATGACGAACAGCAATTATGTGAAATCTGCCAATTTATTAATCAGGAACGCGTATTAACGCTCAGTGTCGCTGCGGGAGGGACGGTGTGGTCAGCAAGTTGTTTTTATCAATTCCAAAAAGATCAGATGGTGTTGTATTTGATGAGTGATATCAATTCACGCCATTCGCAGTTAATGCTCAAGGCGCCAACTGTTTCCGGCACCATTATTTCATCGGCTCAATCAATGATGTCGATGAAAGGGATGCAATATCAGGCTCACATCACCCCGTTATCTGAGGAACGTGAGGCACAGGCGCGAAATTTCTATTGTGAACGTTATCCAATCAGCCGTGTTATGGCTTTGAAAATATGGCATCTGCAATTGATGGAAATAAAATTTACACAAAGACGCATGGGCGTGAAACGGTGTCTGCATTGGTTGCGGGCACCGAAGCGGGAGGCATTACCACAATGAAGAAAAAACATATCGCGATTATCGGTGGCGGCGCGGCGGGCACCGTAGCGGCTTGGCTGTTGCGCGACCAGCATCATGTGACTGTGTTTGAAGCAAACCAGTATATCGGCGGGCACGTTTACACATGCTCGGTTGACGCCGCTGAAAAAGGGCACATTCCCGTGGATATGGGGGTGGAATATTTTAACGAACGTGTTGCACCGAATGTATTTAATTTGCTGCGTTATTTAGGCATCGAAAATTATGTGGCGCCCTCGTCGTTCCACGCCCGTTTTCCCGGAGAAGCGCAATACTGGAGCAATGTTCACTACGATGGCCCCATGCGTCAGTCCATGCAAGATGAGTTTAGCCGCTTTCAACTGGGCATGTCGGAGGTGATGAGTTCCGGCGACGCGCGCTATAAAGCGATGTCGATCGCGGATTATCTGGTGGAAAACGGCTATTCGTCCTGTTTTATATATCAGGCGCTCTATCCCATGATCAGTATTTCTACCGGCTGCAATGCTGATTTGCACAGTTATCCGCTAATGTTTTTCGCGCTGTCGTTCAACGCCAATTTGGTGTCGTTCTTTGCCCCCGGCTATTGGCGTAAGGTAGACGGCGGCATGAATCGCTACCTGCAACGCCTGGCAGACACGTTAGGGGAGCGTTTACGGCTGAATACACCGGTACAGTGGGTAAAACCGCGTGGCAAAGGTGTTGTGTTGTGCCATGCGGGAAAAGAGGAGATGTTCGATGCAGCGATTTTCGCTACTTCTGCAGAGGTGACTCTGTCTCTGTTGGCCGAAGCGACGGTGCAGCAACGGGAGATCTTGTCCTATTTCACCTATCACAATATAGAAAGCGTGGCTCACCATGATACGCGTTATCTGGGGGAGGAGGCGGTGCCGCACTACTTCAATTTCCGCCAATTCACCGACTCACCTGCGGGAACGCCGGCCGGTAGCGTCACCCGCGTGATTAACGCGCTATCACCGTATCGACATCTCACCACGCCACTGTTTGTAACTCTCGATCCCAAAGCACCCATTGAGCCGAAAAAGCGGGTAGCAACCTGCCGCTGGCGCGTGGCTCAACAGCAGCCTGGCGATTTTTTGCATAAGACGCGTCTGAGGGAAATACAGGGCGGCGCAAACATGTGGTTTTGCGGCGTCGACACCAGTCTGGGGGGGCATGAAGGGGCAGTGGTGTCAGGCATGGTGATCGCCGATCGGCTGGGGGCACCTTATCCTTATAAGCATGATTTGCTGGCGTATATTCAATTCAAAGTAACCAAAGATATTATGGGGGTTAAAACGCGCGGTGAAGCGTTAAAAGACTGCCTGTCCGAGCTGCTATTCATTACCGCCAAAAAATGCGCTCTTCATAAAAGTCTTTCTTACAAGTTCATTAAAGATTTCATCGTATAAACATGTACACCAGTGCACTAGGGAATATTATGTACACAATAGATGAATTACGTATCGGCAGTTTAGTGACTCCCGATAAATTAGTGAGGCAATTACCGGCTTCCGCCGACATTATCGATAATGTCATTGCGGCACGTAAACGTATCAAACGCATTCTTTACGGGGAAGATAAAAGGCTGCTGGTCGTGATTGGCCCCTGTTCGATCCACGATCGGAGCGCAGCGCTGGACTATGCCGGGCTGCTAGCGAGCCAGCGCGAGCTTTATCAGGATCGGCTGGAAATCGTCATGCGCACCTATTTCGAAAAACCGCGTACAGTAGTGGGGTGGAAGGGATTAATCTACGATCCGGCGTTGGACGGCAGTTGCCAGGTGAGTCGAGGCCTTGAAATGGCGCGTCGGCTACTGCTGGATATCAATCAGCTTGGACTGCCTACTGCCACTGAATATTTGGATGTGGTGGTGGGGCGTTATATCGCCGACTTGATCAGCTGGGGGGCGATAGGTGCGCGAACAACAGAAAGCCAGGTACACCGGGAAATGGCTTCAGCGCTGTCTTGCCCAATAGGATTTAAAAATGGCACCGACGGCAATATCGCTATCGCTATTAACGCCATTCAGTCCGCCCGCAACAGTCATACGTTCTTCTCACAAGATCAGCATGGGCGGATGACGGTTTATCAGACTCGGGGCAACGCTTATGGGCATATCATTTTGCGCGGGGGGAAAAAACCGAATTACCATGCGGCGAATATTGCCGCCGCGTGCGGCAGGTTACACGCATGCAACCTGCCGGCGCATCTGATGATCGATTTCAGCCACGGCAACTGCCAGAAAATAGCACGCAACCAACTGACGGTTGCCACGGAGGTTTGCCGGCAAATTCGCGCGGGGTCGAGGGCTGTAGCAGGCATCATGGCGGAAAGTTTTCTGATAGAAGGCTCGCAGCCAGTCATTGCGGGGCAGGCCCTGAACTATGGGCAGTCAATTACCGATCCTTGTCTCAGTTGGAGGGACAGCGTGCCGTTGCTAGCTATGCTGGCGGAAGCCGTTGACTCGCGTTTCCCTTAGCGTAGTCATTTTTTTTAATAAGTTTAATAAAGGCAACCCTCATGTAACCATCGTTAAATCGTAATAGCATGGCGAACTCACATTGACGTGGATGGCTGATCCTGCATCACGCAGGATCGGTTAGTCAGTGAAGGTGTTTTCTGGGAAGGGAAGTAGTTCGTGCAGACGTTCTTCTGGCCAGTCAGGCAAGCGTGTCAGCACCGAATTGTTATTTCCCACACTCTCACCGAACGATTAAGGCTTTTTTTCCCAAATTACCGTCATAACAACCTAGCCCGTTATAACGGTAATTTGGCACAATGAATTTCTGTAGCTAAAAACTCTCCTCAAAAA
>NZ_SBEF01000050.1 GCF_004011885.1 Serratia microhaemolytica
GTTAAAAGAACATCGTCGCATTGCCACTCGCTCGGAGAAAACCGCCAGAAATTACCTTTGCATGCTTAAATTAGGCTCTGTTCGGTTGTTTTTAAAGCGGTTATTGGGTTAAGGGACACAGCCTAGTGTGCATGTCACTTCCACTTTGTTAGGTGAGCAATGGCGGCAAGGCTCAGGCTGGCTTCCCAGTATTGCTAACCCTTCAGCAATACCCTTTCGCAACACAGTTGAGTATTTCAACACTTTATTATAAATAGCTGCGGCATATCGCTGTTCTACGGGAAGATCAAACGCGGGATCTGGCTCTCTCAAGATGGTAATCGCGAGTGATTTAAAGGTATTCAGGTTCGGATCAAGGATGCGTGATCCTAGTAAACGCCAAAGCTCAGCTCGATTAACCACTGCCCAAATACCATTTCTGAGAGTTAACGGACTATCAGGAGAGTGTAATATTTCTCTTGCTTTCCTCAGCCATTCATCATAGCTGATACCAAATAGTTGGGTGACTACGTCAATATCGCATTGATTTTGGTCTTGCCAAGAACCAATCAGCACAGCAAAGGCTAGATAGCTGGCATCTGGATGATTGGCCCAATCCACGGTAGATTTCTCGTGTACCGCAATGAGTTGTTTGGGGATTTGAAAAACGGGTTTTTGTTTAAATAGTTCCAGAAGGTCACCTGGTAGCCTGTCAGTCGTGATCGTACCGCCATCTTGGTTCCATGTTTGCACCGTATCAACAATCCGTGGCCATACCCAATGAGGAGATGTCTGATGAAATTGGGAAATGTGGGAATGTAATAGAGACAGAACAACTCCTTGTTCTTTATCTAGATCGTAACCAAGCAAGTGGTAGTGATTCAGGAACTCATAGAGTTCGTCGTGTGAAACATCATTACCGTTATTTGCTGCTTTCAAGTGGTGCTGAATGGCCTTTAGCTTTTCGCTACTTTGGGATGGGCTAAATTTTGCTTGTTGGACGTTTCTGAAAAATTCGTCAACATTTTGGGTATGCCTAGCCTGGTCCAGCAACCACCTCACATTGTGTGTATCAGTCTGACTAAGTGGTCCGGTAATCAGAGCAATGACATCTTTATTGCGATTAAACACGCTGGGATTATTAAAATCATTCCAGGCAGCCTGTATCACCTCACCAAATGTGGTGTCACCTTGTGTGATCTTGATGGAGTGCTTAATCTGTCCAAGGAGTTTCCGCTGCTCCTTGCTAACTTGGTCCTCTACAACAACAATAAGATCATCAGTATTAAAGCCGTCAATTTTTCCTTGCAGCATGATTTTCACAATAGGCCAGCAAGGAAGAGAGGGAGCATGTCCACCAGTAAGCATTAGAACAACAAACGATGCCTGAATACGGGCCTCAAAACGAAAACCACCACCGCCAGTAGAGAATGGATTACTCAGTTTTTTCTTATTTGCCATTTCAAGACGACCCCCAAGAATCTTAGTGTAAAGTACTAATATATAATTAAATTTTTACAGAGTTTGTTCATGGTTTCCCATAGGGAAAGCGCATTCCGATGAGAAGCAACATTAACTAGTCAGTAACATACCTGTTAGTTGGACTATTGAGTAGTTGTAGATGAAAAACCATAAAATAGTAAGTCATGTTAAAAGTGATAATTTTCGTTCTGAGGACGGAGTACCAATGGAATGCACTCAATGCGACGGGGATAGGTTCATCCAGTTCAGCGCATCACCACTTCTAGAAATGGCATGATGCAGGTGTCTTTGCGCGGTTTACTTGTCTGTGCTCTGATTGTCTGGAATAAAGACCTATTGAGATAGGCTACAAGTCTATTCATTCCCCCTCATCATCGACACCTCAAACAAATTGCTTTACTTAGCTGCGATATTGCTACCCTACCCTGTTACAGCGCTTGACGGTATGCTGTTGTCAACAGTGAGCGACATAGGTTGTGAGTGTCAGTAGATTTTTTTTACCAAATTACCGATGCCAAGGTGCCGGTGTTGCTTAATACTTTATATCAACGCTATTACCTACAAGATGAAACTGGAGTCGTCACTCATGACCATTGACACCCTACAATTTACGCCGTTATTGAGCTTTATCGGTGGCTTACTGATTGGTGCTGCCGCTTCGATACTGTTGCTATTCTGTGGTCGCATTGCGGGTATCAGCGGCATACTCGGTGGGCTGCTGTCACTGCAAACTTCTGATCGCGCATGGCGTATCGCTTTTCTGCTCGGCCTTGTCTTGTCACCGATGGTTTATGCGTTGTTCCGTCCGCTGCCTAGCAGTGAAATCAACACGTCTTGGCCAATCATTATTGTTGCGGGTTTGTTGGTCGGCCTGGGTACACGCTACGGTTCAGGCTGTACCAGTGGTCACGGGGTGTGTGGTTTGTCACGCCTCTCTTTACGCTCGTTGGTTGCCACTGGCGTCTTTATGACGGCAGCGTTTGTGACGGTTTGGCTAATGGGCGCTATTGCATAATCAGGGGGCTGTGATGAATCTGTTTTTTGCGTTACTCGCTGGGCTGATATTTGGCTTTGGCTTATTGATCAGTGGAATGGCAAATCCTGCCAAAGTGATCGGCTTTTTGGATATTACCCGGGTTTGGGATCCTTCACTGGCATTTGTCATGGGTGGGGCGATCAGTGTCGGTTTTTTTGCTTTCCGTGTGGCTAAGCGGCGTAAAAATTCGTTCTGTGGTACACCGATCAATTTGCCGACTCAGCAACAGGTCAATAAACGCCTGATCGGCGGAGCGTTGTTGTTTGGTATTGGCTGGGGGTTGGCCGGTATCTGCCCAGGCCCAGCACTGGTATTGCTCGGTGCCGGAAACAGTCGCGGATTGCTGTTTGTGGCTGCAATGCTGATGGGGATGATACTGTTTGAGCAGCTAGAAAAATGTCATAGTAAAGCGAACCGCTAGTCACGCGCTATGGGGAAGAGGGATGGTTATCGCGCTGTTGTTGGCCGTTGTGATTGGTATGTTACTCGGTATCACCGGTGCCGGTGGTGCCATTTTAGCGCTGCCAACACTGATGTTTTGCTTGGGCTGGTCACCACAACAGGCAGCACCGGTTGCGCTATTGGCGGTTGCCAGTGGTGCAACGTTGGGGGTGATTGAGGCTTGGCGCAGAGCACTGGTGCGCTATCGGGCCGCACTGGTGATGGTGCTTGCTGGCTTGCCAATGGTGGCATTCGGCTCTTGGCTTGCCCAACGAACTTCGGTGTTATTGTTAACGTTACTGTTTGCGCTGGCAATGCTGCTGGCAGCTTGGCGCTTACTCTCCAGCCCGGAAACTACCGTTAATCAGCGTTACCCACTCAGGCTTGATCAGCAGCGCCAGCGTTTTGTCTGGAGTGGTACCACTTGGTTGCTGTTTCTCTCTTTTGGTGCTTTTAGTGGGTTAATGACCGGCTTATTAGCGGTCGGTGGTGGTTTTATCCTGGTTCCGTTGTTGCGTCAGTTTTCGCCGTTATCGATTAATAGCTGTATTGCCACTTCGCTGATGGTGGTGGCGTTGCTCAGTAGCAGCGCGATTGTTACTGCGTTGCTACAGGGTGCCGAGCTCCCCTTGCCTTTTACGCTCTGGTTTGTGTTGAGTGTGCTGACCGGTATGTGGTGTGGTCGCCAACTTAATCAGCGATTGTCGGAGACGCGGGTACAGACCGGTTTTGCCTGGTTATTGATCTTGGTCGCACTCGGTATGGTGGTTGATGTTGTGCTTGTTGATTGATTTTAGCCAATGTCGGTTTGATTAGAATGAGCAGCATTGCGACGAAGCCAGGCTTCACGGCTGAGGCGAAATAGGCAGTGATGAGCCAGTGGATGTTCTGCTGGCAGTGCTGGATGATTGAAATCTTCCCCGGTGTTGCACATTGCCAATTTCACCATAACGCGTTGTGAAGGCCGGTTGACTAATGCAGTAAAGGCGTAGATTTCTGCTGCATGTAACACCTCGAAGGCGTATTCGAGCGCGCGTGCCGCACCTTCGGTGGCATAGCCTCTTCCCCAATGTGACGCCATAAGGCGCCAGCCGATCTCAATCATCGGTGCATGAGGAATGCCACTGCTTGCATCGATCGGGTTTAGCCCGATAAATCCGATAAACTCACCACTCTGTTTGAGTTCTACTGCCCAAAATCCCCAGCCTCGCTCAGCGATTTTATTGCTCAGTGTTGTCGCTTGGGCAAAACTCTGTTCGGCGGATAAACAGGCAGGGAAGTAACGCATCACATCAGTATCAGCCGTGAGTTTTGCATACAAGGGATAATCTTGATTGCACCATTGGCGTAAAATCAATCTATTTGTTTCCAGTGACATGGCTGGTTTTCCTGTGTTGGTTCAGGCAGGTTGAGCCTATGGGCTGCATCAATAACAGTGTGCTAAAACCGATCTGATTGTGCGTCATCGAACCACGGATGGCGTCACTCTTCAATCACCGATGCAAATTTATCTCATAACGGTATATCATTGGCGCCCTCAATGATTTTGATAACGCAGGTTTCTACTATGACACTGACCATGTACGGCATTAAAAATTGTGACACGATTAAAAAAGCCCGTCGTTGGCTGGAACAGCAAGGTGTCGCCTATCAATTTCACGATTATCGTGTTGATGGTCTAAGTGAGCAACTACTGCTTGATATTATTCACTTGGTTGGCTGGCAAGCACTGTTGAACACCAAAGGGACAACCTGGCGAAAACTGGAGCAGACGCAACGCGATGGCTGCAACAGTGCTGAAAGTGCTGTCGCTTTGATGTTAGCGCAACCCGCGATCATCAAACGTCCCCTACTCTACGATGGTAACCAGAAGGCGCTATTGGGTTTTAGCGAGCAAAGTTACCAACAATTTATCTCTGAGGTCACACTATGATTTGCCCTGTTATTGAGCTGGCACAACAATTAATTAAACGCCCTTCGCTCAGTCCAGATGATAACGGTTGCCAGGCAATTATGATTGCCCGCTTGCAAGCTCTCGGTTTTACTGTTGAAACAATGAATTTTGCTGATACACAGAACTTCTGGGCTTGGCGAGGTGAAGGTACTACCTTGGCGTTTGCTGGTCACACTGATGTTGTACCGGCCGGTAATCTGGCTGATTGGCAGACACCACCGTTTGATCCGGTCATCCGCGACGGCATTCTTTATGGGCGCGGTGCTGCTGATATGAAAGGTGCTTTGGCTGCGATGCTGGTTGCGGCGGAGCGCTTCGTTCATGCCAACCCTGATCATAAAGGCCGGTTGGCATTTCTGATCACTTCCGATGAGGAGGCGAGCGCGACAGATGGCACCGTTAAGGTGGTCGAGGCGTTGATGGCGCGTAATGAGCGTTTGGACTACTGCCTGGTTGGTGAACCTTCAAGCACGCAACGTGTTGGTGATGTGGTAAAAAATGGCCGTCGTGGCTCGATTACCGCCAATTTGCGGATCCACGGTACTCAGGGGCATGTCGCTTACCCTCATTTGGCCGATAATCCGATCCATCGCGCGCTGCCAGCGATCAATGAACTGGTGAATACCGTTTGGGATCATGGTAACGCGTTTTTCCCACCCACCAGTATGCAAATTGCCAATATGCAAGCGGGTACTGGCAGCAATAATGTGATCCCGGGCGAGTGGTTGGTGCAATTCAACTTCCGCTTCAGTACTGAACTGACCGATGAACTGATCAAACAGCGTGTGCAGCAGTTGCTTGATCGTCATGGGCTGCGTTATAGCATTGAGTGGCAGTTATCAGGGCAACCTTTTCTGACTGCGCGCGGTGAGCTGGTTGATGCAGTGGTCAATGCTGTTGCGCACTACACGGAAATTACTCCACAGCTATTAACCACTGGCGGCACTTCCGATGGCCGGTTTATTGCGCAAATGGGCGCGCAAGTGGTGGAGTTGGGGCCGGTTAATGCCACTATTCATAAAGTCAATGAGTGTGTTGATGCAGGTGATCTGCAATTGCTCAGCCGTATGTATCAGCGCATCATGGAGCAGTTAATTGCATGATCACCGCTGAGATGCTGACCGGCTGTTCAACCGCTCATCTGAGTACGCTAGCCGGTAATCATCGGCTGCAACCGGCGGTGGTGAGCGCGTTTCGTGCTATGCAACAGGCCGCTGCTAGCGCTGGTTTTAATTTGCAACCGGCCAGTACGTTTCGTGATTTTCAACGCCAGCAACTGATTTGGAACGAAAAGTTCGAGGGTAAGCGGCCAGTATTGGATAAGAATAGCCAGCCGATAGATCTCTCGGCGCTGTCGGTCGCTGAACGTTGTGAAGCGATCCTGCACTGGTCAGCCTTGCCGGGCGCAAGTCGCCACCATTGGGGCACTGATTTGGATGTCTATGATCCGTCGTTACTTCCGCCGGGGAAAAAGTTGCAACTGGAGCCTTGGGAGTATCAGCAAGGTGGCTATTTTTATGCTTTAACCCAGTGGCTGGATGTACATATGGCGGAGTTTGATTTTTATCGCCCATTTAGTGAAGATCGCGGTGGTGTTGCGATTGAGCCTTGGCACCTCAGCTATCGTCCATTGGCACAGCAGTTAGTAAAGCAGTTAACGCCCGAGCTATTGTTGGCAAGCTGGCAGGGTAAACAGATCGCGGGTCAGTCGTGGTTGGCGGCAAATCTTGCCACCCTATTACCACGCTTTCTTCAGGGCTAACTTTTGAGGGTTAACGATGGCTTTTTTGGCTGACTACTGGTGGATCATTCTGGTGCTGTTGGTGGGGATATTTATTAACAACATCAAGGCGCTTACTCGCCTTGATCATCGTAAGTATCTCGCCAATAAGCCAACGTTGCCGCCTCATCGCGATAATAATGCCAAGTGGGATCAGGAGCAGGATTAGCCCCTGTTCTGCCCGTTGCGCAAAATACAGCCTTAGCTCTGCTGATAAGCTTGCTGCCAGTAACGCTGTGGTATGTAACTTCCTAAGCGCTGACACATCAGATCAAGCATTTGCTGATTGACGCTATGGCCAATGTCATCGGCAATGTCTAATGTGATATCTCTTCCCTGTGCTTGCAGTTCGGTTAAGGCTGTCTGGACGTGTTGCAGTGGGATTAGCGTATCTTGCGCACCGTGAATCAGGTGGATCACGCTGTCAGTGGGCAGAAAATCGGCCCACTGGGCAAAGCGCCCGGCCAAGGCAACCACGCGTCCAGCTAGCTCGGGTTCACTCGCGAGGGCTTGTAGTGACAGCGTTGCACCTTGGGAGAAACCGAGCAACGCAGTGGCGGCGGCACTAACGCCACTCTGCTGCTGCCACTCTCGTATCTTGCTGATAAATTGAGGTATCGCTTCGGTGACCCGCATCAATCGGTTGGCATCGTTGATCCCCTGTAGCGAAAACCACTGCCCACCTTGACCATTTTCACATTTTGTCGGTGCAGCGATGCTGACAATCAGCGCATGTGGAAAGTGGCTGGCTAACGCCTTGCCAATCGGTTGCATACTGGTTAGATCATCACCAAACCCATGAAATAGCAGGAATAGCTGTTTGGCGCCATCGGCGGGACGCTGGATAATCAAAGAGTCATGTTGCATGTTGATACCTTGAGTGTTGTTGACATGAAATGCGGTTGAACATCATAGGGCGCGCTGTTGTCAGTGTCCAAACCAGTAGCACAAATCGTACCTGGCGAGGTGGGCGCTCGTACCCTGAACCAAGGCAAACGCATGAACGTTTTTACCCGATTATTGACTAATAATATTCAATTTATTGATTTAAGTGCGTATAAAAATGCATGTTCGTGTGTTTGTCCTGTGTCACAAGGGAAGGTGCTAGACTGTCCCCTCCCCTTACTACGGGGAGGGTTAGGGTGGGGTTTTAAAGCAGTCAGCTTATTGCCATCCGCTACCCAGTTGTGACCAGGTGAGCCATTGTTGGCAACGTGCGTGATCGAGTTGCTGTAATGCCTGCGCTACCTGTTGGCGCCAATGGCGTAGCAGTGCTTTCTGCCCGGTTAACGGAGCATCTGACGATTGTTGATGGCTGGTGATGTATTGTGTAATGCACTGTGCAATCGTTTTTTGCTGTTGCAGGTGGTCGCGTAACGTTGTGCAGGGTAGCGTTGTCAGCAGCAGCAAACGTTGCAATGCTGCCCAGCTTGCCACTAATGGCCGGTGAGCAAAAGCAAAACCGGCCAGCTCGCGCCAATCTTCTTCAGTGAGGGTCTGCTGATCTTGGTAGTGATCTGGCACCCGCTCAGTACTCGGTGTTAACCAATAACGGTCACGTGACCACTGTTGATGTGCCGCGCGGCATAGCTGCTCACCGGCAGCACTGAGTGGCAGTAGTGCCATTGCGGTATAACAGCCGCTGCTGGCTTCTAGCCTATTGCCAAGACGTACCAGTTTAAAGCCGCACTGTTGCCAAAAATGCCATAGCTCGGCGCTATAACCAAAACTGACCGATAAAAAATCCAGGTCTGTCGCTTGCTGTTGCTGCTGTTTGATCAATGCGCTGGCTATGCCACGTTGACGCCAGTTTGGCAATACGGCGACACGGGTAATGCGGCGCGAACGCAGCGTGGGTGCCCACCACTGGCCACTGTGTGCGGCCAGTGACTGTGCCACCAGATTGCCCCTTGGCCTTCTGCGCCCGGCCCAAACTTCATGCGCCAGTGCTTGGTCTATTCCACCCTCTTCCACTAGCCACAATGCGGCAATCAACTGCTGATCAGCACGAGCACAGGCAAAATGCATTCCTGGCGCATCCATCAGGCGGCGCAAATCGAGTGGTGAGGTGCGATAGTGGGCACTGCATAGCAGCGCATAGAATTGTTGCAACAGTGGCTGACTCGCACACAGTTGCGCTTGTGCCAGCGTCTCGATCGAGACTGGCTGAGTGTCCGCAGTACAATCAATTGTTTGATCGAATAACAGTAGATTGTCGATCACCCGCTCCAGTGCATCACCGGCAGCCCAGCGCATCGGTTGGTTGAGAGTCAACGGTTGCCAGTGTGGCAGTGCAGCACAAAACTTCAGCAGAAATCCACGTCCGGTTCCCTCATAACCCTGTACCGTGCTCATTAACAGTACGCGCGGGAAGTGGCTGATTAATTGCTGTAGGAGTGGAATTGGTATCGCCGCTGCTTCGTCAATCAGTAACCAGTCAATCCCGCTGATTGTCCGTTCAGCACAATGCTGTAACAGCGCATCGGGTGGCCAAAAATGTGCTTTGCCTTCTGCCCATTGGCAGGCAACCTCTGTTGCCACACGGCTTGGCCCCGTGATCCAACACTGCGTTCGACTCTGTGCGATCAGCATTCCAGCCAAACTGGATTTACCACGCCCGCGCGCGCCGGTTAATACCCAGATACCGCGCTCTGCTGCCAGCAGTTGGGACAGGATCCGTTGTTGTTCAGCGCTGGCAGTGCCTTGCGGCAGTGTCCAATCTGCTCTTGGTGGCAGCACTGGCAAAGACAGGGTTTCACCCTGTCGCCAGATCGCCACTTCGCTGTCTTGCAGTAACTGTTGCTGAAAATGCTGGATAAAGTGTGGGGTTGCGATCGGTTGCTGACAATCGCTCCAGCGGATGCTGTCGGCGTCCGGCTGTTGTTGCCACTGCTGCCAACTTGGCACCAGGAGCAGCAACCAGCTACCAGCACGTAATGTGCCGCAAAGTTGCGCTAATGCTTCGACATTCAGTTGGTGAGTGGCATCAAAGATGGCGTGTAAGCGTTGTTGCCCCAATAAGGTGTGAACCTTATTGCTGGCAATGGCTTCGCTGGCAATCGGTGACCGTTCACCAATCCAGACCCAATCACCACTAAGTGACGCAGCCAGTTGTGCTGCCTGCGTTTGACACCAGTGCGCTTCACCGCTGAGGACCAGCAGCCGCCGGATCCCCTGCCGCTGCATCTGTTGCTGCATTTGCTGTAACATTGGCGGCGCTAGATGATCCCGGATTATTGACAGTTACTGCCGATTATTATCACTAGATTGATTGATATGGCGCAGATGCACATCCATTTGCGGGTAAGGGATGTTGATCTGATTTGCATCTAATTGGCGCTTGAAGTTCTCCATTAGATCAAAATAGACATTCCAGAACTCATCAGTGGTTGTCCAGCAGCGGGTAGCAAAATTGAGCGAGGAAGCAGCCATCTCGTTTAAACGTACAGTCACGCCTTTGTCATGAATGATCCGTTTATCGGCAGCAATTACATCGCCGAGTACTTTTTTCACTAAATCGATATCGGTGTTATAAGCAACACCGACCACAATATCGACTCGGCGTGTTGATTCACGCGAGAAATTGATAATGTTGCCAGCAATAATTTTGGCATTCGGTACCACGATAATTTTGTTGTCAGGTGTGCGTAAGGTGGTAGAAAAGATCTGCACTTGGTCGACTGTGCCGGCAATGCCGCCAAGATCGACAAATTCACCGGCACGTAACGGGCGGAAAGCCACCAGCAGGACGCCAGCAGCAAAGTTTGACAGTGAGCCTTGCAGTGCCAGACCAACCGCCAAACCTGCGGCACCTAATACCGCGATCACCGAAGCGGTTTGCACGCCGAGACGCCCCAATACCGCCATCAGCGTAAAGGCGAGAATGGCATAGCGTGCGATAGCAGCAAGAAAATGTGCCACAGTGGCATCGATATTACGCAACTTCATCACTCGCAGTAGTGCATTACTGACAATGCGCGCAATAATCACACCGACGATACAAATAATCAGCGCAATAACCAGATTGACGGCGTATTGCAGTAATAAGTCCTGATGATTGATCAGCCAACTACTTGCATTATTAATGTCTTGCATAATGTTTAGTTCTTTCATGGAAGGCTCCTCGTTACCAATATAACTTCCCTTCTTGGCAGGGTAAGATGATGAGTGTTTTTTAATCAAAAGGCTGTCAGCGCGACTGATGAAAAACAGCTCAAGAGTGGCGCGTTAAACGCTGTTGATCAGATAACACTGATGTTGGCATGGCGTGATGCAAATGCGACTGGCAGTCACACTACCAGTCGCACAGAGAACTTTACAAGAACAGCAAAATTACAGTACGTCGATGGCATTCAACTCTTTAAATGCCTGTTCCAGACGGTTAATCATGGTAACTTGTGCTGCACGTAACCAGACTCTTGGGTCATAGTACTTTTTATTTGGCTTATCTTCGCCTTCTGGGTTACCCAGTTGACCTTGCAGATAGGCTTCGTTCTTTTTGTAGTAACCGAGTACCCCTTCCCAGGTCGCCCATTGGGTGTCGGTATCGATGTTCATTTTTACCACACCGTAGCTGACTGCTTCTTTGATCTCTTCAGGTGTAGAACCTGAGCCGCCGTGGAAGACAAAATCGAGCGGGTTATGTGCCAGTTGGTGTTTTTTGGCGACATACTCTTGCGAGTCGCGCAAAATGGTCGGTGTCAACTTGACGTTACCTGGCTTATAAACACCGTGTACATTGCCAAATGAGGCTGCGATGGTAAAGCGTGGGCTGATGGCACTCAACTTTTCATAGGCGTAGTTAACATCTTCGGGCTGTGTATAGAGTGATGAGGCGTCCATGTGGCTGTTGTCTACGCCATCTTCCTCTCCGCCGGTACAACCCAGTTCGATTTCCAGTGTGACGCCAATCTTGGACATCCGCGCCAGATAGCGGCTGCAAATCTCAATGTTCTCTTCCAGTGACTCTTCAGACAGGTCGATCATGTGTGAAGAGAACAGAGGCTTCCCTGTGGCAGCAAAGTGTTTTTCACCCGCTTCAAGTAGCCCATCGAGCCACGGCAGCAGCTTTTTGGCACAGTGGTCGGTATGTAAGATCACTGGCACACCGTAGTGCTCGGCAACCTGGTGGACGTGGTGGGCGCCTGAAATGGCTCCGATAATCGCCGCGCCTTGCGGCACATCACTCTTTATCCCTTTACCAGCAATAAATGAACCGCCACCATTTGAGAACTGGATAATCACCGGTGCGCGCACTTTCGCCGCTGTTTCCAGCACCGCATTGATTGAGTCAGTGCCAACACAGTTGACGGCTGGCAGCGCAAATTTATGCTCTTTGGCAACTGCGAATACTTTCTGAACATCATCACCTGAGATAACGCCCGGTTTTACAAAATCAAAAATTTTAGACATCTCGCTTTGTCCTATTTCGTTGCCATACGTTGCCCCGCGCCATAGCCAGCAACGGGAAGAATAAAAAAGCCATTCATGTTGCCACCAGGCTGTCGGCTGCAATACCAACAGCTTGGTGTGAAAGGACAATCACTGAACAAATACGCCAGCACTGCCCGCTAAGAGGCGTGAAGTTACTGCTTCGCGCGCTCTTCCAGCATTACCACCGCCGGTAGCTGTTTACCCTCAACAAACTCGAGGAAAGCACCGCCACCGGTAGAAATATAGGAGATTTTATCTGCGATACCAAAAAGATCGATAGCAGCCAAAGTATCACCGCCACCTGCAATCGAGAAAGCGTCACTGTCGGCGATCGCACGAGCCACAACCTCGGTGCCCTTGCGGAAATTCGGGAACTCAAACACGCCGACCGGGCCATTCCACAGGATAGTTTTCGCCTGTTTAAGGATATTGGCCAAGCGTTCAGCCGAGACATCGCCCAGATCGAGGATCTGTTCATGGCTCTGGATCTGATCACTATTTTTCAGCGTTGCGGTTGCCGTTTCAGAAAATTCAGTGGCTACGCGCACATCGGTAGGTACTGGAATATCACAACTTGCCAGCAGTTTTTGTGCTTCTGGGATCAAATCCGCTTCATAGAGCGACTGGCCGACATTATGCCCTTGGGCCGCGACAAAGGTGTTGGCAATACCACCACCGACGATCAGTTGATCGGCAATTTTAGACAGTGAATCGAGAACAGTCAGTTTAGTGGAAACTTTTGAACCACCGACAATCGCCACCATTGGCCGGGCAGGATTGCCTAGCGCCTTACCCAGTGCTTCAAGCTCTGCTGATAACAGCGGGCCAGCACACGCCACTGGAGCAAAACGACCGACGCCGTGTGTTGACGCTTGGGCGCGGTGTGCAGTGCCAAAAGCATCCATAACATAAACATCACACAGTGCTGCGTATTTTTTTGATAGCGCTTCATCATCTTTCTTTTCGCCCTTGTTGAAACGGACGTTTTCAAGCACTACCAGTTCACCCACCGCAACATCGACGCCATCAAGATAATCTTTTGCCAACCGCACTGGCGATTTCAGATGTTCTTTAAGGTAATTGACTACCGGTAACAGCGAGAATTCTTCATTGTATTCACCTTCAGTGGGGCGCCCGAGGTGAGAAGTTACCATCACACGCGCGCCTTGTTTCAGTGCGGCTTCAATGGTGGGTAGGGAAGCACGGATACGTGCATCGGAAGTCACTTTCCCCTCTTTAACTGGCACGTTCAGATCAGAACGGATCAGTACACGTTTGCCAGCCAAATCCAGATCAGTCATCTTTATTACAGACATGGTGAACCCTCTTGGTTGATTCTCGATATCCCATTATCACCTACTGCTATAAAGCGCTAACACCGTTTAGCTAGCTGAGCCATTTCACTGAGGCAGCTACCCGGCGCTGCGGGCTCTCTGTAACAGCAGATTTTTTAGGGATAAAAGTTGCCTAACTGGCACAAACAACAGGCCAGCAATCACGCTGGCCTATCGACTGCACCCTACTAGAAACCGCTGGCGACCATTGCCCGAGTTGTATCCAACATACGGTTAGCAAAGCCCCATTCATTATCACACCAGACCAATGTCTTGATCAGGTGTTGTCCACTTACCCGCGTCTGGGTGCCATCGACAATGGCACTGTGCGGATCGTGATTAAAATCGCTAGAAACCAATGGCAGTTCTGTGTAGTCAACTATACCACGAAATGTCGCTTGTGCGCCCTGCCGCAACAACTGGTTGACCTCTGCTACCTGTACTTTGGTGCGCACACTGACACTCAGATCAATCGCTGTGACGTTTATAGTAGGGACTCGCACTGAAATGGCTTCAAAACGGTCACAAAATTGCGGGAAAATGCGTGTGATACCTGCCGCCAATTTGGTATCGACCGGAATAATTGACTGGCTCGCTGCGCGAGTACGGCGCAAATCCTGATGATAGGCATCGATAACTTGCTGATCATTCATTGATGCGTGGATGGTTGTCACCGTGCCCGATTCAATACAGTAAGCATCATCAAGCAGCTTGATGATGGGAATAATACAGTTTGTGGTACAAGAGGCGTTGGAAACCAACCGGTGTTCAGCGCGTAGAGACTGGTGATTGACACCAAACACAATGGTCGCATCAAGATCACTGCTGCCAGGATGAGCGAAAAGCACTTTTTTCGCCCCAGCACGCAGATGTGCCAAGCCATCTTCCCTACTGCCGTAGACACCGCTACAGTCAAGCACGACATCGACAGCCAGTTGCTGCCAAGGTAGCCCAGCCAGTGTTGCCTGATGCAACAACTGGATCTGATCCTCACCAACAATCAACATGCCGTCACGCTGTTGCACATCCCAGGCAAAACGGCCGTGGCTGGTGTCATACTTCAACAGATGTGCGATACCTTCAGCATTAGCCAACTCATTGATCGCTACTACCGAAATTTCACTGCGCCGCCCTGACTCATATAGTGCGCGTAACACACTGCGGCCAATACGGCCAAAGCCGTTTATTGCTATGCGAATAGTCATGCCACTCCCTGAAAACGGGTTACCCCTGTCTGGTGCAATATGGTACTGACCAACACAGGCTGATCATTTTGTCTTGAGTGAGTTAGCCTACCCGTTACAGTGACACTATGCATTAAATTATTCTTTAAAATTATCGCTACTGGCCTTGTTCTTGACGGTGGCGCGATTACACGTTTTGCGCTCAGAGATCATGATTCAGATAACTGCAGCATGAGTTCAAGCAGTAGCATTATCTGTTGCCGGTTATCAGCTTGATATCGCAAAAGCTGAACCGTTTCAATTGAGAATAAAGCAAAAGGTGTATAAAAGAAACTGGAACTGTCGCTGATGGGTGTTTGATAAGCTTTTACTATGATCTGGCTCAGTTTTTGTGCTGCTTATGTGGTGGTTGAAGAAGAAAGTTGACTGTGTAGCCAGATAGTAATTAGCAAGTACCGCCGAGCAATAACAGTAGTTAGTAACAAAAAACGGCTAACATTGTGTTGCTGCTCAAGATAATCCGTTGGCCGTTTTTTCCAATACCACAGCCCTCTGCTGTTAAACCATAGTGCTCACGCTCGGTTGTAGTTGTTGTTTAAACACTTCCCGCACCCTCTGCTCTAAGGTGTCGAGTCCAGCACGGGTGGTAGAAAATATCGAGACAATCGCGGGGCAGTTGGATAAATCGGTGGTCAGAGGGATGTTCTGGTTTCGTTGTGTAAAGAGCTTTACTTCACCGACTCCAGTTATCGCTTTCAGTTGTTGTAACATTTGATGGTTGTTGATAGTAGCCCCCTCTTTTTCATTGATCAGAAAAATGATCCGAGCGTTATTTTTTAATTGCGTAGCAGACATCTCTAATTGACCGGTTAATAAATCAACGGCACTTGACAGTAATCCGGCAGAATAACATTGTTCAAACACCAATGGCGCAATGCCGCCATGCAATCTAGCGCCTAGCTCGATCAGAACCGGCCCTCTTGAGGTTAGCATGATCTCTAAATGTGCAAAACCGTACTCAACACCAAGCGCAATCGCACTTTTTTTAGCATAATCGATAATTGCGCTTAGTGATCCCCTCATTTCTATAAACTCAAATAATGCCAAGTGTGCGGGTATATAATCGATGCTGCCTCAGGTAATAAGTAAATTTCTCC
The DNA here is from genome assembly GCF_004011885.1 of Serratia microhaemolytica. Lineage (GTDB taxonomy): Bacteria > Pseudomonadota > Gammaproteobacteria > Enterobacterales > Enterobacteriaceae > Serratia_G > Serratia_G microhaemolytica. The sequence continues at coordinate 15,781 of NZ_SBEF01000050.1, forward strand.
ATCAACAATATCGCATAGGCTTCTTTCATTTTGGGC
>NZ_SBEF01000051.1 GCF_004011885.1 Serratia microhaemolytica
TGGCTTAATCGATATCGTCGTTTATTGGTTCGCTGGGAGAAAAAGGCTGAAAATTACGAGGCCATGTTGCATTTTGCCTGCGGACTTATTGTGTGGAATAAACTCCTATTGAGATAGGCTCTAAATAACCTAAGAAAATGCTCATCAAAGCCTGCATCCGATAGCGTTGATAGGTTACCTGAACTTGGTCAGGTGCCACTTTTTTCACGGTGACATCAGATTTAAATAGTGAAAACATGTTATTCCCCTGTAAGACGTGATCAACATGAGATTAATAACCTAATTGATTATTAATGATTGCCTTGAGCCGATTCGACTGCGACAAGACATTGGTGGAGGATCTAATTAATTATTCGATAAAACAATATGAAAAATATGTGTCACTTTTGACTCAAATAAAAAATAAACAGTCAAAATTTGACTCATTGCACTGCGGGTTTATTGTTTACTATTCTGGCATAGAGCATATAAGCTGATATTTTTGCATGATTAATATGCCACTTTATATTGGCTTTTGGGGGGGTGATGAAATATAGCTATACTTTTTAATGTATTAAAAGTATCATCGCGGTTTTTATCTCTGTTGTTTAACCTTGCGGAGATTACAACATCGTTTGATGTTATTGCGCCAGCAGTGCGCATTTTTATCTCAAACGGTGTCTGGCTGTTTTTTTTATTATTTCAATTCTGTGAAATATATCACAGTTTAGCATTTGGTTATTTTGCAATAACCTCTCCCAACCTGCCCCTTCGCAGGAAGAGAAGCTAGACAATGCTTTTGCTGTGATCAGGGGAAAAACATCAACACGTGCTCAGGTCAAATACCGTTTTTGGTTAAAAACCGTTGGTGATCTTGCCTCGATAGGCTGTTGATATCAACCTAATAAAAAATAAGGGGATTGTTGTGTATCTGCGCGTTATTGTTACCGTGGTCATTGCTCTGCTGGGCGTCACTGTCACTGAGGCCAAAACAGCAGAACTGGTGATGGCGACCACCTTCTCGTCTGAGGCGACGGCGCATATCATCAGCCACTGGCAACAGCAGCCACAGGCGAAAACCATCCGCACCCTAAATCGAACCAGTGCGTCACTGCAACAACTGCTTGGTGCTGGCAACGGTGCAGGGATCGACCTGATCCTTACCTCATCACCGATGTTGCTTCACTCTCTACAACAACAGCAACGTTTGGCTGATTACCCGGAAGCGCCACAACAGTCACAATACTGGGTGCCAGAGCCGATCCGTCACACTGCGGTTGCAATCGCGATCTCAGGTTTTGGCTTACTACTCAACCGTAGCCAACTGCAACAGCAGCAGTTACCACTACCAACGGATTGGGATAGCTTGAGCCAGGCGTATTATCAGGGCACGCTACTGATGAGCAGCCCGTCTCGTTCTAATACTAATCATCTGATGGTTGAGTCATTATTACAGCAACAGGGTTGGCTACCGGGTTGGCAGAAACTGCTGTCTGCTGCCGGTAATTTGATCACGATTTCATCGCGCAGTTTTGGTGTGGCTGACAAGATAAAAAATGGCTTAGGCTCCATAGGATTGACCATTGATAACTACGCCACTCCGCTACTGGAACAACCCCATTTCAGCTTTCACTATTTTCCGGATACCCCAGTGTCGCCGACCTATATCGCGCTGATGCGTGCGAGCCGCCATCCAGCAGAGGCACGGCGCTTTATTCAATTCTTACTTAGCCCACAAGGACAGCGCTTGTTGGCCGATACCCATACCGGTAAATATCCGGTGATGCCGGTGGCAGAGGGCCAGCCAACAGCGGCACTACAGCAGGTTCGATTGCGTCAGCAGATGCTGTTAAAGCAACCGCAACTGAATTATTCACTGTTACTACAGCGCCAGCGGTTGATACAAAAGCTGTTTGATACCGCAATCAGCTTCCGGTTGTCACAACTGCAAGATGCCTGGCGAGCGTTGCATAGCGCGGAGCAACGTTTACAACGCCAGTTACCGCAGATCCGCGCACTGTTAACCGCGATCCCAGTGACAGAAGCTGAAAGTGAAGATCCGCATTACCTGCAACAGTTTCAACTGCATCACGTCACCGAACAACAGGTGATGCTCTGGCAACAGTTTTTTCAACATCAGCAGAGAGAGGCGATCAAACAGCTTGAGGCGCTAAGATGAGTCGACTGTTGTTGCGTCAGATAAAACGGATGAGCATCAGTGGATCGCTGCGTATGGCATTCATTGCTGGGGCCTTGCTGACATTAACCATCAGTGGCGTCAGTCTGTACGCATGGCAGCAGCAGGATGAGCAAATTCGCTATGCGCTGAGTGACTATTTTCCGCGTGTGAAAAACGCTTTTGCGATCGAAAACAGCGTGAATAGATTGGTTGATCAACTGAATGAATTCTTGCGTGCAGGCAACACCGATCGCCGCCTGCAACTGAAAAACCAGATAGTGGCACAGCTTGAGCAAATTGAGCGAGTGGCGCTGCGTCTTGACAGCGCAGAACGTGCGCAGTTGCAGGCGATGTTGACAGAGAGCCGTGAATTGTTGAATCAGCTAGATAGTGCGCTCTACAGCGTCTTTGTCGCTGGTGAGAAAGTGCATGAGATCTCAGCGCGCCTCAGTTGGTTGCATGATGATTTCAGTACCGAACTCACTTCGCTGATAGAGGATTTAAGTTGGCAGCAAGGTTCACTGCTGGATCAAATGGAGCAGGCAGGTCAGGCAATGCCACGCTTGCAGGCTAGCCTGCGAACAATACAGCGCGAACAACAGCAGATTTATGCGCTGGCGCGGATAGAAAACCAGATTATCGATACCTTGCGTGATCACTTGAATCAGTTGGTCTCGCACAAACAGCCAGTTTCATTACAGGAGCATTCGCGTTATCTCAACGGCTTGAAAAAAACGGCGGCAGAAAGTGTGCAGCTACTGGCTGCTTATCCGAGTACGGTAACGTTACGACAGACGATTGATGAGTTGCTAGAGATCGGCATCGCTGATCAGCATATGCCGATGGTAGTGAACAACTATCTACAAGCTCATCACACTCTGGTGCAAGTGACGCAGGCAAAAGAGGAAGCGCTGGCATATCTGCGCGCCCAGTTGGGATCACAACTCAACCATAGCCATCGGCAGATGCAGCATCTTCATCATCGCCTCGAACAGATCGTCGATCTGAGTGGCGGGGTGATTATTCTAACGACACTGCTGGCGCTGTTGTTGGCCTATTTGCTCAATCATTACTTTATCCGCTCGCGTTTGGTAAAGCGTTTTACGCTGTTAAATCAATCAGTAATCCGAATTGGTTCAGGTGACGCCAACACAAGTATTCCGGTATATGGCGTTGATGAATTGGGGAGGATCGCGCGTCTGTTACGGCATACACTTGGCCAGTTAAAGCAGCAGAACGTTAAATTACAGCAACAGATTGTTGAAAAGCATCAGATTGAGTTGCATTTGCGCACGACGCAGGATGAATTGGTTCAGGCAGCCAAACTGGCGGTAGTAGGGCAGACCATGACCACATTAGCGCACGAGATCAACCAGCCACTCCATGCGTTATCGCTCTATTTGTTCAGCGCAAAACAGGCAGTGGAGCAACAGCAGCCTGACTATGCGATGAGTGCCTTGACAAAAGCCAGCACGCTGATTGGTCGAGTTGATAGTATTATCAGAATGTTGCGTAATTTTACTCGCCGAGTAGAGTCGGATGGCCGATTGCAGCCTGTTGATTTACGTCAGGTATTGCTGGTCGCCTGGGAGTGGCTCAGCTTTCGCCACCAGCCACTCAGTGGCGTCTTGAAGCTACCACAGGGCACGATCAGCGTGCAGGGTGATTTGGTGGGTATCCAACAGGTGCTGGTCAATCTGCTCAATAATGCGCTTGATGCTTGTCCAACAGCACCAGTGATAGAGCTGAACTGGCAACGTAATGGTGAACACTGCCAGGTGATGCTTTGGGATAATGGCACTGGCTGGCCGTTGGCACTGGCCGATTCGCTGCTGAAACCGTTTACCACCAGTAAGGAGATCGGATTAGGTATTGGGCTGTCGATCTCGCATTCGCTGATGCTACAGATGCAGGGTAGCTTGCATCTGGCTTCTACCATGACGCAGAACGCCTGCGTTGTATTACAGTTTCAAGCGACGGATTGAACCATGTTAACTGCACAACAGCATATTGTTTTAATTGATGATGATCGTGATGTCCTAGATGCTTACACCCTGTTGCTCAACCAAGCGGGTTATCAGGTCTACGCTTGCAGTAACCCGCTGTTAGCAAAAGAGTTGCTTAGCACCGATTGGCCGGGGATCGTGATCAGTGACGTCTGTATGCCAGGTTGTTCGGGTATTCAGCTAATGGAGCTTTTGCTGGCGCGTGACAGCCAATTGCCGATTTTGCTGATCACCGGTCATGGTGATGTGCCAATGGCGGTTGAGGCGGTAAAAAAAGGTGCTTGGGATTTTCTGCAAAAACCGGTTGATCCGGCGCAGTTATTGAAACATGTTGCGGCAGCATTGGCTCAACGGCAGTCACTGATTGCGCGACGATGTTGGCAATCGCATCAGTTGCAGCAGCATCTGGTGGGCGATAGTGAATCGATAAAGCAGCTTAGGGAACGTTTACAGCAGCTAGCGAGCACGGATTTGCCAGTCTATCTGCATGGTGAATCAGGCGTAGGGAGAACCTTGGCAGCACGCTACTTGCATCGCTTGAGCCAACGCAGTGAACAGCCGCTGATTATCGGTGAGTTGACTGCCGATGGTTTAGCTCCGCTAGAGGTATGGATTGAGCAGGCTAAAGGCGGAACGCTGGTCTTACGTCACTTAAGTCATCTTTCTGTTGCCCAGCAAAACCGTTTGCTTCAGCTACAAGGGCTGGAGCAGAAAGCTTTCCGCTTGATCGGTCTTGATCGTAGTCCGTTGCTGGAGATGGCAGCTAACCATATTATTTTACCTGATTTTTATTACTGCTTTGCGATGACGCAAATGCGTTGCCCAACGCTTGCTCAACGTCCTGAGGATATAGAACCGCTTTTCCGGCATTATCTGCAACAGGCATGTTTACGGCTAAACCAGCCGCTACCGACACTGCCCGATCGGATGATAAAACGGTTACAGCGCCGTATTTGGTCGAACAATGTCCGTGAGTTGGCGAATGCAGCCGAGCTATTTGCTGTTGGAGTGATGCCATTGGCGGAAATCTCAAACCCACTGTTGCAGCCATCGCAAGCGCTACCGCTGGAACAACGGATTGAGGAGCATGAACGTCAGATCATCACGGAGGCATTGAATCTTCACCAAGGGCGGATTAATGAGGTAGCACAATATTTGCAGATCCCACGTAAAAAGCTCTATCTACGCATGAAGAAATATCAGTTGGACAAACAGCACTATCGTTGAACAGCGGGTACACTGCGGTTTCATCCGTCTGTGGCATGTTGGTGACCGCTGCTCAGTCACACAATACTGGCCGACAGCTTGATACTGGCGAACAGCTCACTCAATCGGCACCGATTGATAGCTGCCATTTTGTGAGCTGTGTTCTAATTCCTAATTTTGGTCATTTCCAATAATTAGCCATCTGTGCTAGGTTTGATCACATGACTTAATTCGCGCTAAGCATTAAGCGGGTGTCAGTTGCTGGCGGTGTCTATTTTTAATGCAGGGTATTAGGCCAGGATGGCTTTTTGCTATCGACCATCATCTTGTTTATCTGTTGGAAAACAGTGTATTACCAAGATTAAAATCTCAACAAAGTGAACCCTCACCATGAAGATTAACTTAACTAAAATGATGACCGAAAGCCGCAATCCGGCCAGTGATCAAATCGATACACTGCCCACGCTGGAGATGCTAGCGGTAATCAACGCAGAAGATAAAAAAGTGCCACTGGCGGTTGAAGCCACACTGCCGGAAGTGGCGAAAGTGGTGGATCGGGTAGTGGCAGCATTCGCCGACGGTGGGCGGTTGATCTATTGTGGTGCTGGAACCTCTGGGCGGTTGGGGATACTCGATGCCAGCGAATGCCCACCGACCTACGGCACGCCACGTGAGCAGGTTGTCGGTTTGATCGCTGGTGGGCATGCTGCAATCTTACAAGCGGTGGAAAATGCAGAAGATAACCGCGAACTGGGTAAACAGGATCTGTGCAATATCAATTTTAATCAGCGTGATGTTCTGGTTGGGATCGCGGCCAGCGGCCGCACACCTTACGTACTGGGTGCAATGGCTTATGCCCGCAGTGTCGGTGCGACAGTGGTGGCGATCTCCTGTAATCAGAACAGTGAAATGAGCAAAGCGGCAGATATCGCCATTGAACCGCTGGTGGGGCCGGAGGTGGTTACCGGATCTTCACGGATGAAAGCGGGCACGGCACAAAAATTGGTGCTGAACATGATCACCACCGGAGCGATGATCCGCAGCGGCAAGGTGTACAGTAACCTGATGGTTGATGTTGAAGCGACCAATGCGAAACTGCTACAGCGCCAGGTCAACATTGTGGTTGAGGCCACCGAGTGTAGCCCAGAAGCTGCTGAACAGGCACTGAATGCTTGTCAACGTCATTGCAAAACCGCGATTGTGATGATTTTGGCCGGATTTTCCGCTGAACAAGCCAGAGCGGCGTTAGCGAAAAATCAGGGTTTCATTCGTCACACGCTGCAAGGAATACAGGCATAATCATGGCAAAAATCACAGTATTAATGATCGAACAGATTCTGCAGTTGGTCGGTGGTGGACAGAATATCCTTATCTGTGGCAACTGTATGACCCGGTTGCGCCTTACCCTGAAAGATCGCCAATTGATCCAACTGGAGCAACTGAAGAAGATCCCTGGTGTGATGGGGGTGGTCAATGGTGATGATCAACTGCAGGTGATCCTCGGCCCAGGCAAGGCCCAGACTGCCAGTGAGATGATGAATACGCTGCTGCAGGCCGAGCCTGCTGTTAGCGTTGCAGAGTTTGAAGAGAGTGACGATGAGCCACTGCAGGCCGATTTGCAGCAATTGGCTAGCGCACACAAGAAGCAACTGAAAGCAAAACAGAACAGTGCGATCCACAACTTTTTGACTAAGTTTGCTACCATTTTCACCCCGTTGATCCCTGGTTTTATCGCCGCTGGGCTGTTGCTCGGTATCGCTACTCTGTTGCAACAAACGTTGGTTAACGATGGTGTACCCGCAGTGGCCTGGTTACCGGCGTTGATCGCCTACATGAAGGTGTTCAGCATCGGCCTGTTTACTTTCCTCAGCATCCTGATTGGTTTTAATACCCAAAAAGCGTTTGGTGGAACAGGTGTGAACGGTGCGATTATCGCGTCACTGTTTGTGCTGCGCTATGTGCCGGAGGGCACAGTCGGCTACTACGCTGGGATGAGTGACTTTTTCGGCCTGGCGATAGATCCACGCGGTAACATCATTGGCGTCTTGCTGGCCTGTATACTGGGTGCTTGGATCGAAAAGCAGGTGCGGCGCATTATGCCGGATAACCTGGATATGATCCTCACTTCAGCAGTGACGTTGCTAATTACTGCCGCGATCACGTTTGTCGCTATCATGCCGATTGGCGTGCAGTTGTTTAATGGCATGTCTTGGCTGTTCCTGCATTTGAACGGTAACCCATTTGGTACCGCGATCCTGGCTGGGCTATTCCTGATTGCGGTGGTGTTTGGTATTCATCAGGGTTTTGTGCCGGTCTATTTTGCCTTAATGGATGCCCAGGGTTTCAACTCACTGTTCCCGATTTTAGCGATGGCGGGTGCTGGCCAGGTTGGTGCTGCATTGGCACTGTTCGTTCGCTCACCAAAAGGATCTGTGCTGCGTACTCAGATCAAAGGGGCGATTTTCCCAGGCTTTTTAGGCATTGGTGAACCGCTGATCTATGGTGTTACGCTGCCGCGTCTGAAGCCGTTTGTCACTGCCTGCTTAGGTGGTGCGGTCGGTGGTTTCTTTATCGGTCTGGTTGCCTGGATGGGATTGCCGATTGGGCTGAATACTGTGTTTGGGCCATCAGGTTTGGTGTCGATCCCATTGATGACTTCAGCACAGGGCATCTTTCCCGGTATGCTGGTTTATGTCGCGGGGGTGTTGATCTCTTATAGTGCAGGATTTATTTTTACCTGGCTATTCGGCAGTAAAAATGTTGATTTAAGCTAATATTCAACGACTTTGGCGCTCTGGTGTTATCCTGTTGGCCCAGAGCGGCTACTGGTAGCAGTGCAGTTTCAACCGCGGTATTGGCTTGCTGTCTGGCGATTTTAAACGCGAATTTGTGATAACATCCGGCGTTATCTTATCCTGACTTTGTAGGTTGCTATGGCATACATTCCAAAAAATTACGCGAAACTGGAAGTGGGTTATCGTGAAAAGGCGTTAAAACTTTTCCCCTGGGTGTGTGGCCGTTGCTCGCGCGAGTTTGTGTACTCCAATCTGCGTGAGCTGACTGTACACCATATCGATCATGACCACAGTAATAACCCTGAAGATGGCAGCAATTGGGAGATGTTGTGTCTCTACTGCCATGACCATGAGCATTCCAAGTACACCGAAGCGGAACAGTACGGCTCCAGTGTGGTGGCGGGTGAAGATGCTCAGAAAGAGGTTGGTGTAGCAACGCACAACCCGTTTGCCAACTTGCGTGAGATGATGAAAAAGTAGTTCTCACATCATGCTTTGTTGTTGCGCTCTGTTGTAGCGTATTGTTGCTTCTTCAGCCGCAGAGCGGGCGGCTGAGTTCTCCATCAGCGTGCCTAGAGTGCGGCTATTGTGCCTTTTTCAGTAATAAATTGGCGATTGCGCGCACCCCTAAACCGGTTGCCCCTGCCGACCACTGCTCTACCGCACTTTTACGATAGGTAGCGGAGCAGTCGATATGCAGCCAGCCCTGTTGGTAATTATTGACAAAGTAAGAGAGAAAAGCAGCAGCAGTGCTGGCGCCAGCACTATGAGCGGCAGCGGCAATGTTGTTGAGTTGCGCGAAACTGGAAGGCAGTTGTGAACGATGAAACTCGGCCAATGGCAAGCGCCAGAAGGGTTCATGTTCTTGCTCGGCACTTGCCAGCAGATCGGCCGCTAACTGATCATCGAAGCTGAGTAGAGCGTGGTAGTCATTACCAAGCGCGGTTTTAGCTGCTCCAGTTAGGGTAGCACAATCGATGATCAAGCGAGGTTGTTGTTCGCTGGCATCGATCAGGCCGTCAGCCAATACCAGACGTCCTTCCGCATCGGTGTTCATCACTTCGACCGTTTTACCGTTGCGATAGTGAATAATATCACCCAGCTTAAATGCATTGCCGCTCACCAGGTTATCCGCGCAGCAGAGAAACAGTTTCACCCGCTGCTGTAAGCCGCGCATCACCGCTAATGCCAGTGCGCCAGTAATGGTTGCGGCACCGCCCATATCGGATTTCATTGAATCCATAAAATGACTTGGCTTCAGACTATAACCACCAGAATCGAAAGTGATCCCTTTCCCAACTAGGCAGGCAAACACTGCGGCATTGCTCTCCCCACTGGGGTTGAAATCGAGCATTAGCAGCACCGGTGGACGTTCAGAACCACGGCCAACACTGTATAACCCACTGTAATTCTGTAAGCGTAGATCTTCACCTTTGGTAATGCGATAGCTCACGGCATCACCTGCAATCTCGGTCAGTAAGTCGACAGCACGGATCGCCAGTTGCTCTGGGCCAAGCTCCTCTGCTGACATATTGATGGTATCGCGTACCCAGTCGATCACTTTCAGCCGCTGCTGTAGTTGTTGCTGTTCTGGCGCTGGCAATTCAGGCCACTCAACACGACGATCTGCTCTCGGAGCACGAAAACCTTGCCAGAATGCCCAACTCTGCTCCAGTGCCCACTCTTCGCCGGTCAATTTGACATTTCTGATACCTTGGCTATCGATGCGGCGCGCTGCACGTTGGATGGTTGCCAGTGGGTCATTAGCAAGATGGATAGTGATACCGTGTTCATCGCTGCTGAGCAGGGCGTTGTCACCCCAGCGAGCGTCTGCTGGTTGGTTAGAGAGTCTGATGGGCATCATTTCGGTTGTCATAGCGTTACTCCATTTATCGACATAAATCGCGCGAATTCACGCAGTAAGAGCCTATTCTTATCAGTGTTATTGCGACAGCCAGTTGAGGCACTGCCAGCAGAGAGAAACGGCACTGTATACTCGGGAGTTGAGGAAATTGCATTCAGCCCGAAGATAACATAGCAACAAGAATAGCGCTGTTCGGATCGGCTCTAAGTCAGTGAGGTAATGATCTGCCCTGGTTGGTGATTTGGATCATTACTGCTGTAGGTTGTTAACAACCTACAGCAACGTGAGCTAGCGATACTACTCAGCTTCATCGAGCCAGACCAGCAGGATCGCCTCAAGTATTTTCTCATTTGAAGCGTGTGGATCATCGTCAAATTCTTCCAGTTGGCAGATCCAACGGTGCATATCGGTGAAGCGCACCGTTTTGGGATCCGTTGCCGGATAGGCTTGGTAAAGCGCCTCACCAATTTCACGGCTATCAGTCCACTTTAATCTCATTAAATCCTCCAGATTAATAGGCAGTGTGTTGCCTACTTTAGTGCGTCATTATGGCATTTGTGTGACAACAGTAAAACCGACGGCTGGACGCCAGATAACATTTTAGGCGTGGAGGCGTTTATCGAATGCGGTTGCGTGCATCAGCGTGGTTAGTGATCGGTTAAATCAGTTGCCAGACAAACGTTGCTAAGCCAAACGCGATCCACAGCATAATCACGCCAATGATAACATCGAGGATACGCCACGTATTCGGTTTGGCAAACAGTGGTGCCAGTAACCGTGAGCCATAGGCCAAGCCGAAAAACCAGAGCGCGGAAGCGAACAATGCACCGAGAAGGAACTGCCACTTCTCATTGTAGGATAATGAACCAGCAATACTGCCAATCACCACCACGGTATCAAGATAGACATGTGGATTGATAAGGGTAATCGCCAGTGTAGCAGCTACGATAAGCCAGCGACTCTGAGTGTCGTTGCTTGCGTCCGTGGCGGTTAACTGAAGTTGTCCACGCCAGGCACGTAAAAAAGCGGAGATACCATACCAGAGTAAAAAAAGAGTACCGAGTATACTGATCAGTATCATCAAACTGCGGTTGGCACCGATAGCGCTACCAAAACCAAATACCCCAAGTATCATCAGTAAAAAATCACAACTGAAGCAGGTTAACGCAACCCAAAACGGGTGATTGCGCAGTATTCCCTGTTTTAATACAAACGCATTTTGTGCACCGATCGCGACAATCAAACCCCCAGAAATCATAAAACCATACACAATTGTTGCACTATTCATTAAACAGCATCTTCCTATTGTTCAGTAACACTATGTGGCATATTTAATAAAAACCCCACAATCGATATTGTAGGGTTAAGTAATTTATCCTGAATGGCTAAAAATAAAAACTATAATTTTTGATAACACAATACTTTAAGACCAAATATCCACATGGTGGATTTACCCCAAGGCAAACGCACGAACGTTTTTTAACCAAAAACAGTATTTGACCTGAGCACGTGTTGATGTTTTTCCCCTTATCAAAGCAAAAGCATTGTCTCGCTCCTCCCCCTGCAAAGGGGGAGGCTGGGAGGGGGTATTTCAAAATAATCAAATGCGTTAAAACCCCACCCTAACCCTCCCCTTATTAAGGGGAGGGAACTACCTGGCTCCTCGTATTGTGGTACAGAACAAACTTTAGTTAATAATCGATTAAAAAACGTTCATGCGTTTGCCCTGGTTACTGCGTGTTGACAGTGTTTAAATGGCACTTACCGGGAGAGTATTTACTGGGAGATAGTACGGCACAACATGCATCAATCATTTGAACAGCAAAATTAATTTGCCTGTTGTGCTTTCATTATCGGGGAATTGATTATCAGCCTATCAGAACATATTGGCTACCGATTTTGCCAACTGATCTTCCAGTACTGGTTTGGCCTCTTCAAACTTAAGATTCACTTTGTTGGCTGAAGAAACAATTCGAGTCAGGTAATTATGCCGATTACCCGTCTGGACACTGCTCTGGGATTTATTCCCAGAAGTTCCCTGCTTTATCCGGGCGGAATTATAGGTTGTGACAGCGGTATCCGTTTTTTCAGCAATCATCACATCAGTGACCATGGTGTAGTTAACATCTTCAACCAAGATATCTGCAACCATTCCGACTAGGCCAGCAGCCAGTCCAACGCCGAGCACAGCACCCGCTGAATTTGAATTATAGGCAGTGATCCCGGTTCCTAACGCAGCGCCAATCACCGCACCCTGATAGCCTTGTTTCAGAAAATATTGAGAAGTACGCAGATCCATTTTATCGGCTTTGAGCACATTCGCCTGGAGCCAGTATTGTGCGTTTTCAGGAGCGGTGGTGAGGGTATAGCCTTTTTCTTGCACCGCTCTTGCTACTTTATCCTGAAGCTCGGGCAGATTTTTATCCGAAGTGTTCCTAATTTGCAGATAAACGGTTTTATCGGAAGAAGGCTCTAACCAGACGGTATCACTCATCTGTGTTTTGACTTCCAGGTTGCGTTTTTTCACTGCGGTACTCATGGCACCACAACCAGACAGGATGAGGGTTGAAGATAAAATAATGGTGATTGCTGTTATTTTGATATTTATTTTCATAATAAAACACTCCTTTTTATTTATAAAATAGTGCATCAAATAATTAAGAATCGATGACATACTACCTGAATGACAGAATTCACAACGCCATATAGAAAATGAAAATCGGCGTTGGTCATTCTACAATCTATTGCTAACTAATAAAGTGATAATTTTTTGATTGCTCAAACACTCGGATATGGCGAGTACTTAATAACGCGAGGGTTAGAGTGGGGTTTTAAAGCATTTGATTATTTTGCAATAACCGCTCCCCCTTTCGCAGAGGGCGCGGCTAGACAATGCTTTTGCTGTGATGAGCGGGAGAACATAAGCACGCGCTCAGGTCAAATACTGTTTCTGGTTAAAAAACGTTCGTGATCTTGCCCTGTATGGTATTACCGTAATACGGGAGTACGGCGACTGCCTGACACGGCTTGATAACCTAGCGCAGAGGGTGAATTTGTAGCTACAGCGGTAACTCTCCCTACCGGCTCACTGCCCCACTGCCCCACTGCCTGCTGTCCCTACCGACTCATACGTGTTGGCATGAGTGTTTTTTATTAACATATGATTAACTTTTGCGATAAATAAGCACACATTTTTTAAAAAAATGACACATTTTCAGAAAACATCGTTTAGATCACTTTTCGAGCAATCAATTAAGTGTATTAACTAATTTTGTCGATGGTGGAGGAACGTATTGTCGATATAAGCACCGCCAACAAGCAGTTTAGTACCTGCATTGGCAGTGTGGATTGCATTGAATTCACTTAAGAGAATGTCATCCATGTCAAAAATATCACCTGACTCGATTGATCGAGTATTCCCCAGCAGCAGAGCGCTGCTCAGCACTCTGGTACTTTCCACCCTGGCAGGCAGCGTGCAGGCAGGCACCTGTGTTGAAATTTCTGCCAACAACTACCACTGTTCTGGTGCAGCGGCGAGCAGTGATCACCAACAATCGCTAAGAGGCAGTAACCTGAATGTCACCACCGAAGCGGGGTTTGCGCTCAGGGAAGGCGTATCTTTAAACAGCGAAGGTGGTTTGAATTTTGTTGATAACTATCAGTCGATAATTTCCGGTGGAATTTCTGCTCTGAACAGCGGAGGCGGAGCACTCTCGATCACCGCTAGTGGAACAGTGGTTGACAACCATGGGAATGGTATTCAAGCAAACAACGAGTTTGGTGATGTAACTATTAATGCGGCTGAGGTAACCGGAGGAGATAGCGGGATTATGGTTATAAACCTCCCCCTCATACCTTACGGAGCCGGCGCACTCTCGATCACCACTAGCGGAAAAGTAACCGGTAATGCTGATTATGGCATTGCTGCTATCAATGACGGTAGCGATATGACAATTAATACGGCTGAAGTGTGGGGCGGCAAAGGGGGGATTTATATCAGCAATTCCGGCAGCGGTACACTCTCGATCGCCAGCAGCGGAAAAGTCACTGGTAGCATGAACTATGGCATACTTGGTTTGAATGACGGTACCAACCTGATCATTAACACGGCCGAGGTATCGGGCGGAGCATCGGGGATTCACGCAGCAAATAACGGCAGCGGTACACTCTCGATCACCAGCAGCGGAAAAGTGACTGGCGGTACTGAGGATGGCATTTGGGCTTCCAACAACGGCAGTGACCTGACCATTAACGTGTCCGAAGTATCGGGGGAAAGATCGGGAATTCACGCAGAAAATAACGGCAGCGGTACACTCTCGATCACCAGCAGCGGAAAAGTGACGGCAGGCGATTACAGCGCTATCATTGCTATTAATGCCGGTACTGATCTGATTATTGACGTGCGCGATGTGTCTGGCGGTGATTTCGGAATTGGAGCTCACAATACTGGAAGCGGTATGCTCTCAATCACTTCTGGCAGAGTAAACGGTCGAACCGGCATTATTGCTGATAATTCGGGTACTGATTTGGTGATCAACAGTGCGGGCGTGTTAGCGCAACAGACGGGGATCTATGCTGTGCATCGTGGTCGTGGTGAACTGGCGATCACCACGACCGGATCGGTCATCAGCACCAGCCATCTTGGTATCCAGGCCTTTAGCAGCGAAGAGAGCACCGGTCTGACGATCAATGTTACTGATGTCTATGGTGAATACGGTGGCATCTATGCCGATCACCATGGTGCGGGCACACTCTCAATCACCACCTCTGGCTGGGTCAGCAACCACATCGGCTCGAAAGATGATGCAGCCATCAGGGCTTATAATTTGGGGCCAGACGAAATAGAGATCAATATCAAACAGGGCAGCGTGGTTGAAGGGGGCAAAGCGGCAATCTATGCGAATAGCACTTCAGGCACCTACATCAATAATGCCGGTAGACTGCGTAACCTTTCTGAATACTCGGCGGATACTGTGATTGAAACGAGTGGTGCGGCTGCGGTGATCACCAATCAAGGGGAATTACACGGTCGGGTGCAACTGGCGAACGCAGTCAACAACCTGTTTTTTAACCTCAGCGGCGCACGTTGGGATAGCTCGGGCGGCTTCAATGAGTTCGGTGAAATAAACAGTATCTTGATGAACGATGGGAGTTTGATTACCGCTAATCGTTCCGCCCATTCTCCACAGACCACCACGTTTAATAATATCGGTTACCTGATCAATGCCGGTGAGCTCACCATGGCCAATGGCCAAGCGGGCGACATCACAGTGATTAACGGTAACTACTCGGGCGGTGGCGGCACACTGGTGTTTGATACGGTGCTGGGTGACGACAACTCATTGACCGATAAACTGGTGATTAATGGCAACAGCTCGGGTGTCAGTTTTGT
>NZ_SBEF01000052.1 GCF_004011885.1 Serratia microhaemolytica
CAATGTGGTTAAAGATTATTTCGTGATTAAGCATAGAGGTTGTCTGCTCGATATTAGCGGGTCAATAACGGAGATCATACCTCAAAAGCCTTGCCATGCCTCGTTCATATGAGGGGATGGTTAAGGTATGCATCACGTTAGGTAGAAAATGGACTTTTTCTGGTCTTCACCGCGATTTTGATTTCTCTGTGGGCTGGTTTTAGGGGAGGTCTTCTCCCCATGCAATGTGGCTATGAGCCTGAGGTCTCAAGCACCAATATCGCTATGCCCCTCTTCAAACTCCCATTGCACTCCATACTTATCGATAAAATAAAAATACCTTATTTTTCCAATAATATCGCAGACACGTTGTTTCTCTTCCTGGCTATTTTCTAGCGCGGGATCAAAGAAATGAAATTCATCGGGAGTAATAGTGTCAATTTTAAATGGTCGATAACTTGTCTCATCGCTAATTAATCGGGTTTCTGGCGAGTTTTTGATTTGTGCGAAAGCGTTGTCAATGTCATGTACACGTAAACAGATATGCCCAACTCCATTAATGTCGTTTGCTTTTTTTTCAGTACGTTGAGTGATGCCAAGCGGTTGGTGATATTCCATGAGTTCCAGAAAAACACCGGCGCCAGGAATTTCCAGAAATTGGATAGAAGCCGTCACTTGTTCGGGTGTGGCAAGAAATCCTGCTGATTTGGCAAAACCAATGTTTCTGAAATGAGGAAATTCTTGCTGTGGGATCGCACCGAATAAGTTTCGATAGTAAGAACTAGCTATATTAATATCGGAAACCACAATGTTGATATGCCCAAGACCATTAAACTTAATCATCATTATCTCCTTTGCTCTGTGTGTTTTTGCATAGATGAAATAATATACTTTTATAATATAGCGAATAAGGCTGTGTGGCTATTTATAATGTATCCTAAATGAATTTTAACGTATAAACAATAAAATTATTTCAGAAAAAGCATGAGGAAGTGTTTTTTTGCGAAACTTGATGGGTGTGATTTTTAAAATAGAAATCACATCATCTGAAACTGATAGGGCTAATAAATTATTTTTTAGTCAAAAATCAGCACGAAAATTTTCGTGACCTTATCCTGATAATTATCTTTGGTTGACTAGTAAGTAAAGTACGCCTAATAAAAACTAGCGATTGCATACGATTCTGCTTTCGTGATCAGTAGTCAGGTTAGGTTTATCAACGCCAGTGACGCCACTTGAGCCAAATGCCGTGGTGTGGGCGTTGCCGCCAGGCGAGAGCGGAGATGGTATGCATCACGGTTAGGTGGGAGAGAATGCGGCGCAAATGGCGCTCCATCTCAGTGATAGGCTGCTCTGGCGGCAGATCAGGCAATAGCATGATGTTGTTGCTGGTGGTTGGCCCATCATACTCTAACCGCTGCTGACAGGTTTGCAGCGCAATTTCACAGTGTTGTAGATACTCTTCCGCGACTGCGCTGGGCAGCGTGTGGTGCTCACGCACCAAGATGGTGATTGCATTAACGTGTTCGACAATAAATTGGCTGTGAGTCAGCCATAAGCGCATGTCAGTAAGGTAGTCAGCATCAAAGCCAGGCTCTTGCATCGCTTGGCTGAGTGAAGTGGAGAGAGCATAGTGCGCCTGATTAACCCGCATACGCGCATAGGCTAACTGACTGGCGCTCGGGTGTTGTTCGCTCAGTAGTAAACGCAACGCATTTTGCGTGCGTTCCAACGCTTGATGGGCATTTTTGCGTAACATGCCACTCTGCCATTGTGGCCATAACCAGAGTGTGGCGGCAAATGCCAGCAAGCAGCCAATCAGGGTATCGATCAACCTCGGCAGCAAAAAATAGGCGCTTTCCGGAGTGAGTATTTTCAGGGTATAGACAGCTGTGATGGTAAAACCAACCACTGATAGACCGTAGTTGGTGCGCAAGAACAGATTGGCTACCAGTGTGATCAGTAACATGATCCCCAGCGTTGTCGCCTCCAGCAGTGGCAGTTGCAGCAGCACGGCACTGAGTGCTAACCCGGCGAATGTGCCAAACGCTCGGTGCTGTATACGTACCCGGGTGGCGTTGTAACCATTTTGGCTTACCAGCATGATGGTGAGCAAAATCCAGTAAGGTTTTGGTAACTGAAACAGCATACCGATAATGCTACCGATGGCCAGTGTGACGCCCAGCCGTGCGGCATTGCGCAGAGCATTTGATTTCAGCGATAAATAGTTAACTACCGCTGGCCAAAACGGCAAGCGTGATTGATTGTCCATCAGATTGCGCCGGTAGAGCGGGTGAAAAGTGCGGAGTAAACGCGCAATATGGCTGAAGTGATAGAAGCAGAAGTGCCCGACAGGGTTATCGGCATGGCGCGTTGCGATTTTTTCCAGTGCCGCCAGCTCATGTTTCATGTTAAAGCGTTTTGAGTGGCGGTGGTAAAGAATATCGGCGGCCACGACGCGCAAACGTGTAGCAATCACTTGGGCATTGCGGCGAATGATGGCCTCTGCTTGGCTCTGCTCCACCAGTTTTTGTACCTCTTCCGGCAGATGCAGGCTCACGGTGATATGTTCTTGCAGATCAAGCGCTACCTGAAAAGTGCGTTGCAGCCGCTTCTGTTCCAGATTACCGCTGTGTGGCAGAAAGTTAAGTTGTTGATAGAGTAAATTAATAATATCCATAACTTTTTGCTGGCGCTGTAACAGCGGCGGCAGTGCGGTTTCAGGATCAGTATGCTGTGTCAGCAGTGAGTATTTGGCTTCTAGGTAATCGGCCAATTCAAGATAGAGTTGGCTGAGCGATTCGCGCATCGGCTGCTCTTTCCAAAGTTTGAACCAGAACCAGGTAAACAGCCCATACCAGAGTGTACCAACGGCATACAACAGCGGAAAATGCCAGACCGGCACATGCCCACTCATACTGAGCGAGAAGATTGCAGCGACCAGCGCCGCAGGCAGTAACCGGCCATGTAGTGGACTGATTTCACCACTGACGCCAAGCAGCAGTGCCATCACTAACATCACTAGCGGTAACGGGATCTGCCATAGCAGCGTCTGTTGCAGTAAAAAACTGCTGAGCGCAAATAGTGAGCCACCGACAAACAACCGTTTGAAAAAGCGCCGATGTGGCGTATCTAATCCGGCGATATTACAGCAGACAGGGAGTAGCGAGAACATGAGCCCAGCGCGCAGATTGCCCAACCATAACCCCAACAGCACCGGTATAGACAAGATCAGCGTCTGTCTGAGTGCATAGTTAACTTCAGGATGATAAATCAGGCGACGCCACATGGTTTGCGATTCAACAGCTCAAAAACGGCACCGTTAACAGTGCCGTGTGTTTAATGATTAGCGAGTACCATAGACCACAATCGTTTTGCCGTGGGCGGAGATCAGATTCTGGTCTTCCAGCATCTTCAGGATGCGACCGACAGTTTCACGTGAACAGCCAACAATTTGGCCAATTTCCTGGCGGGTGATCTTGATCTGCATCCCTTCTGGGTGGGTCATGGCATCGGGTTGTTTGGCCAGGTTGAGTAATGTTTGTGCGATGCGTCCAGTGACATCAAGAAAAGCCAGATTCCCAACTTTCTGTGAAGTGACCTGCAACCGGCTGGCCATTTGTGCCGATAGCCGCATTAGGATATCTGGGTTCACCTGGATCAATTGCCGAAATTTCTTGTATGGAATTTCAGCGACTTCACAGGCATTTTTTGCGCGTACCCAGGCGGTACGTTCTTGATCCTCTTCGAACAGGCCGAGTTCACCGATAAAATCCCCCTGATTCAGATAGGAGAGGATCATCTCTTTGCCTTCATCATCTTTAATCAGTACGGCGACGGAACCTTTGACGATGTAGTAAAGCGTCTCGGCTTTTTCACCTTGGTGAATCAGTGTGCTTTTGGCTGGATACTTGTGAATATGGCAATGAG
Source organism: Serratia microhaemolytica (assembly GCF_004011885.1). Classification (GTDB taxonomy): domain Bacteria; phylum Pseudomonadota; class Gammaproteobacteria; order Enterobacterales; family Enterobacteriaceae; genus Serratia_G; species Serratia_G microhaemolytica. Next base: position 3,910 of record NZ_SBEF01000052.1, read on the forward strand.
ACAAAAACCATTCAAGGGTAGAGTCTGTGTGCTGTTTGCCGAGAACCATTCGCTGCTATCCTCTGTTGTTATCGCTGCTCTGCGTTACTGGAACCTGTTTTCCCAAAAAATATTAGTCACTAGAGTGGGTTGAAACCGTTTTTCAGGTCTTTTCACTTCACCGCGCCGATTGCATTCAGGCAGGCGTGGTATGCGTTACCTGCTGCTCAGTTGCTGTCTGGCTCGGTTGTTAATCTAGTTCATAACATATCAAGGCAAGATACCGTTACCGATCCTCTACCGCTGCCATACGGCAGGTTACCTGAGCGTCAGTTGCATCCAGTGACCTAGTTTGCTACGCCCTGGTGACAATCAGATTTGCCGCTTGCACCTAACTCTAATTGGGTAGAGTGTGTGCCTTGCTGGATAGAGAGTGGCGAACGGATGTATGACAACCACGTTCTGCAGAGACATCGATTCACGGAGCTTTCCTTGGACACTTCCCCCGAAACTGATGGCGCCGGAAAGCGTTATTGTCTGCTGCTGTTTTTAACACAGCGCGTGCTGAATGTCTTCTGTTGTCTCGTTTCAGCCTGATTGAGGTCAGGTTATGCCGCCGGATTTTATACATAATTGTGCTGGGTGTGTCAAAAACTAACCGGAGTCAACAAGATGCAAGCACGTGTTAAATGGGTTGAAGGATTGACGTTTCTTGGGCAATCCGCCTCAGGACATCAAATCGTTATCGATGGTAATGGCGGTGAAAAAGCCCCTAGCCCGATGGAGATGGTGTTGTTGTCAGCAGGAAGCTGTAGCGCAATTGATGTAGTTTCGATATTACAGAAAGGGCGCCATGATGTGCGCGACTGTGAGGTTATCGTCAGCGCGCAACGTCGTGAGCAGGCACCACGTATGTTTACCAAGATTAATCTGCACTTTATTGTCACTGGGGTTGAACTGAGCCAGCATGCAGTGGAACGTGCGGTGCAACTCTCCGCCGAAAAGTACTGTTCGGTATCACTGATGTTGGCGGCAGGAGTCGATATCAGTCACAGTTTTGAAATTCAGTACGTCAATTAATGCGTTCCCCCATTCACCCGCTGCATGTTTTACCTGTAGGGTGGTCGTTGTGTTTTAACCATGCACTCATTATCGTTTGAGTTATGTGGCTATTGATGGCGGTTGAACGCCTAGACTAGGCGTTTGCATAACACGCGAATGATTTTTGATTCATGCTGTTGCGGTGGTTAAAGGGGGCACGATAGTGCAGAGTGAATACCGAAACGCTCACTGAAATGCAACGTAGGGATGTTGACAAATGAAAAATAGAGCATTGATGATTTTTTTGTTCTTTGTTGGTTATGTGTTTGTATTTATAGATAAAACAATGATGGGGTTTGCACTGCTGCCGATTGAGCGGGAATTTAATTTGCCCGCCGAGCAGTTGGGCTATATTACCGGTATGTTCTTTCTGGCCTACTCGCTGTTTCAAATACCCGCAGGTTGGTTGAATGATCGCATCGGGTTTAAAAAAGTCATCTGTAGTTCGCTGTTCTTATTGGGTGGTTTTGCTCTCTGTTTCGGTTGGCTAGGTGCTGGTTTGGCGACATTGGTGCTATTTCGCTTTCTATCCGGTATCGGTCATGCGGGCTATCCCTGTTCTTGTGCCAAAGCGGTGGTGGCAAATTTTGAGCTAGAGAAACGCACTTTTGTGCAATCGATTCTGCTCTCGTCCTCTGGTTTGGCAATGACCATTGGGCCATTTCTTGCTGTTTATTGCTTAGCGCATGTTGGCTGGCGCGGTTCCTTCTCGTTATTGGGCATCTCGGCACTGCTGATTGGCATTTGCATTTTGGTGTTGGTGCCTAACCCGGAAAAACCGGCAGCAATGCAAGATAAAGCCAATAAAATCAGTTATAAATCTTTGCTGGCAAGCCCGGTGGTGCTGTTAATGTTTATCGCGAGCTTCTGTATTAACATCCCAGCTTATGGCTTGATGGCGTGGCTGCCAAAATTTCTGGTACAGCAGCGAGGCATGCCGCTGGAAGAGTCGAGTATTGTTGTCGCTGCTGGTGGTTTGGGGATCTGGCTCTCTTCAGTCGGTGCTGGCTGGGTGGTGGGGCGCTATCTGCAAGGGCGTGAACCGCTGTTTATTTTCGTTAACTCGCTGCTCAGCGCACTCTGCATTTGGTCGGTGTTTACCAGTAACACAACACTGAATGCCAGCCTGTTCCTGTTCCTAAGCTATATTTTCCTGATGGCGGCGTTTGTCACCGTATTCACCTTACCGATGAAGCGCTTACCAGCAGAAGTGATGGGAGCGGCAATTGGTTTGGTGAATACGGGGGGCACGCTTGGCGGCTTTGTGGCTCCGATCACCATCGGTTATCTGATTGCTATGAGCCAAGGCTATCTGACGACCTTTGTCTTTTTGGCGCTGGCAATGGTCGTGGCCGGTTTATCGGTGTTGCCGTTGGTCAGGCGCTCTTCTGCCGCATAGTTAACGCATGCGTTAATGACGGCAGGTGTTGGTTCATCTCCCTGACTAATGCAGTATCACACGCGGTTGATAACTATCCGCCAATTATAGTAGCGCAGCGATGCTGCCCAGTGTCATCCACAAGAAATAGGGTTTACTGTTATGAATATTGAACAATTGATTGCCAGCGTGCAGCAGCAAGTGGTGGCCTGGCGCCGTCACATTCATGCCAACCCGGAGCTATCATTTCAGGAAATAGAGACAGCCGATTATATTGCTGAGCAGTTGGCAACGTTTGGTTGCCTGCAAATCCGACGGTTAACGCCGAATAGCGTAGTGGCTGAGTTGCAGGGGGCCTTACCTGGCCCTTGCTATGCGCTAAGAGCCGACATCGATGCATTACCGATCCACGAACAGAGCGATGAAGTCTGCTGCTCCACCAAACCTGGCGTGATGCACGCCTGTGGACACGATGCACATGCTGCCATGTTAATGGGAGCCGCTAGCGTACTGTGCCAGCTACGGGATAGATTAAAAGGTTCGGTGCGTTTTATCTTCCAACATGCTGAAGAGGTGCCTCCAGGTGGTGCGCAGGAACTGGTAGATTTAGGTGTATTGGACGGTGTAGCGATGATCTTTGGCCTACATGTATTCCCTAACTACCCAACGGGTGAAGTACTGCTGAAACCCGGCGTATTTAGTGCCTCTAGTGATAATTTTGATATCGTACTGCAAGGCAAAGGTGGGCATGGTTCACAGCCACACCTCTGTATTGATCCGGTAGTGATTGGTGCCGAGATCGTGACGTCACTACAGCAGATTGTTGCGCGTAAACTCGATCCTCTGCATACACCAGTGTTGACAGTGGCCACTTTCCAGGCCGGTGACAGTTATAACGTCATTCCAGACAGTGCGCGCTTGGCGGGCACTTTACGGACACATAGCCAGCAGGTACGCGAACAGGTGCCAGCGCTGGTGGAGAACATTGTCGCTGGAATTAGCCAGGCACATGGGGCCAGTTACAGCATCAACTGGACACCGGGTTATGCGATCGGTAATAACCATCTTGATGCCTGTAAAGTGGCTCATCAAGTGGTTGCCAGCAGTTGTGGTCAGCCGTTACAGGAGTTGCCAACACCGATGTTTGGCAGTGAAGATTTCTCCTCTTATCAGCAGCAGGTGCCAGGTTGCTTCCTGTTTATTGGTAGTGGTAATCAGCAGATTGGTGCCACTCATGGCTTCCATCACCCGCGCTTTAAACTCGATGAAGCGGTGCTACAGGTCGGGGTAAAACTGCATGTTGGTTTTATCCAACATCTGTTGATCAGCTAGGCCGATGTTGGTTGACCACAACCGTTCCCCTGCGCTGTATTTGTAGCAGCAAGGGGCAACTCGCTGCCGGTGCAGTCACGGCCAGCGAGTTGCACACCCATCATTCACCCGTGACCTTTTTCCCAGCCACCAGTCGTTGTACCAGTGGAGCCATGATCAACTCCATTGCCAGCCCCATTTTGCCGCCGGGCACAACCAGTGTATTGAGATGAGAAATAAAAGATCCCTGTAACATTGCTAACAGGTAAGGAAAGTCGATCTGCTGCAAACCGCGAAAGTGGATCACAATCAGGCTCTCATCCAGTGAAGGGATTGATTTGGCGGCAAACGGGTTAGAAGTATCGACTGTTGGCACACGTTGAAAATTGATATGCGTGCGTGAAAATTGCGGCGTGATGTAGTTGATGTAATCCTCCATGGAACGCACCACAGACTCCATCACCGCCTCACGTGAGTGACCGCGTTCACTGGTATCACGGATCAGCTTCTGTATCCACTCCAGATTGACGATTGGCACTACGCCTACCAGCAGATCAACGTGTTGTGCAACATCGATCTGGTCTGTCACCACACCACCATGTAACCCCTCATAAAACAGCACATCGCTGTTGTCGGGGAACGGTTCCCACGGGGTAAAAGTACCGGGAGTCTGCTGATAAGGCACCGCTTCATCGTAAGTGTGCAGGTACTTGCGATAGTGGCCGCTGCCCTGGCTGGCATACTCAATAAAACTGCGTTCCAGTAGCGAAAAATCGTTCGCTTCTGGGCCAAAATAGCTGATATGGCGGCCAACATCACGTGCTTTACGGATCGCTGCGTCCATTTCTGGGCGGGTGTAGCGGTGAAAGCTGTCACCCTCCAGATAGGCTGCATGTAGATTTAACTGCTGAAAAATCTGGCGAAATGCCAGGCTTGCCGTGGTGGTGCCGGCGCCACTGGAGCCGGTTACCGCGATAATCGGATGCTTGGCTGACATGGTAAAAATCACTCCTGAATGCAGGGCAACATCGCCAAATAACGCCTGTTGCCGTCACGATGCCAGAGATCACAGGTCGGCCAATAGGATTTTCGACCGACGCTGGTAGTTATACAACGCCTGTTTTTTGCTGGGTAACATGTCGACTTCTGCCGGTACGAAGCCACGCTCCTGAAACCAGTGAATACTGCGCGTGGTTAACACAAACAGTTTTGTCAGCCCCATCTGGCGTGCTTGGTTTTCGATGCGATGCAGCAGTAATTCGCCGCGCGACGAGCTGCGGTAGTCTGGGTGTACGGCAACACAAGCCATTTCACCGATCTTCTCTTCGGGGAATGGATAGAGCGCAGCACAGGCAATTGTCAGGTTGTCGCGCTCAATAATGGTAAATTTGTCGATCTCCATCTCCAACTGTTCGCGTGAACGGCGTACCAGAATGCCCTGCTGCTCCAATGGCCTGATCAGCTCGAGAATGCCACCGATATCGTTGATTGTTGCCCGCCGCACCTGCTCGGCGCTCTCCATCACAATTTGGGTGCCAATGCCGTCACGTGAGAACAGCTCTTGCACCAATGCGCCATCCTCCTGATAGCTGACCAGATGGCAGCGCCTGACACCGCTGCGGCACGCTTTTATCGCCCCACGCAGGAAACGCACCGTGCCAGAGTGGTAATCTCCTGACTGTTCGAGACGCTCAAGATGCTGCTGGGCATCGTTTGGGAACAGCTCGGGAATAATATTACCCCCCGCAGCGATCACCCCTTGCGAGGAGCAGAAACCAATCATCTTTTCCGCTTTTAACTTGATCGCTAATTGAGTGGCAACTTCTTCTGACGTGAGGTTGAAACTCTCACCGGTGACCGAAACGGCAACTGGGCCGAGCAGCACAATCGCGCCACTATCCAGTTGGCGGTGGATCGCTTCTTCATCGATGCGGCGAATGCGCCCGGTATGGCAATAATCGACACCATCATCGACGCCCAACGGTTGGGCAATAACGAAGTTGCCACTGACCACATTGATGTGGGCCCCTTGTAGTGGCGTGTTATTCAGGCTCATTGAGAGGCGGGCGGTAATATCGAGTTGCAGCAATCCTGCTGCCTGTTTGACTAACTCCAGTGTATAGGCATCTGTGACACGCACATGTTTATGGTAGATAGCCTGATAACTGTGCTGTGCCAGGTTATTGTCAATTTGTGGTCGAGCACCATAAACCACTACCAAGCGGATACCCAGGCTGTGTAACAATCCGATGTCATTAATGATATTGCCAAAGTTATTATGTTCAATCGCTTCACCGCCCAGCATAACAACGAAGGTTTTGCCCCGATGCGCGTTGATATAGGGCACCGAATGGCGAAACCCTTGCACTAGCTCTGTACTACGCTCCTTCATAGACACCCCTCAAAATGCATATTTATACGATATTTTTGTATTTTTATTCTTTTCTGGCCTGAATGGCAAGCGGGAATTTCTCGCGCCACTCGGCATTAGCACTGCGATGACGAGAGAAACTGAAGAAAACGTCAACGATTTTCAGATGACAGCGTGATAACGATTGGGTAAAGTCTTCGCCCTTGCCTGTTGACTTCTCGGTTTTGAAGTAACTTGGCTATATTGTTTTTATCGTTAACTTTGCCGGAGCCACATGTCTACCTCTAATCGCAATCTGGGCCGCCGTCGTTTGTTACAGGGCGTTGCCGCAACGTGGTTACTGAGTGTCAGTCGCGTTGGTTTTTCGGCGACCTCGGACGTGATCGCTGTTCGCCTCTGGCCAGCCTCCACCTATACGCGCGTGGCGTTGGAATCTAATATTCCATTAAAATACAAGCAATTCTCACTAACCAATCCCGATCGCATCGTGGTGGATATTGAGGGAATGAAGCTTAACAGCGTGTTGAAAGGCATTCCTGCGCTGGTGAGAAAGGAAGATCCCTATCTAAAACGTGCCCGTGTTGGACAGTTTGATCAAGATACGGTCAGGATTGTGCTTGAGCTGAAGCAGCTTGTGACAGTCAACACCTTTACCCTGCCGCCAGTGGCGAAATATCGCAACCGCTTGGTGCTGGATCTCTACCCACTGAAAGAGCTGACAGAGCAAGATCCACTGCTGGCGCTGTTGGAAGATTACAATAAAGGCGATGTCTCACGTAATTTACCAGAAAAAGCGCCACAATCAGGCCAAGCGGGTCGTGATCGTCCGATTGTGATCATGCTTGATCCTGGACATGGCGGAGAAGATCCTGGTGCGATCGGCAAAAATAAAACGCGTGAAAAAGATGTGGTACTGAAAATTGCCCGTAAATTGAGCGCATTGATCCAGCGTGAGCCGAATATGAAGGTGTTTATGACGCGCAACGAGGATGTGTTTATTCCCCTCGAAGTGCGGGTGGCGAAAGCACGCAAGCAGCGTGCTGATCTGTTCATCTCGATCCACGCGGATGCCTTTACCAGCTCCAAAGCGCGCGGCTCTTCGGTGTTCGCGCTATCGACCAAAGGGGCAACCAGTAATGCCGCTAAATTTTTAGCACAAACACAGAACGCCGCCGATGAAATTGGTGGTGTGAGTAAGAGTGGTGACCGCTATCTGGATCATACCATTTTTGATCTGCTGCAAACCGCGACCATCAATGACAGCCTGAAATTTGGCAAAGAAGTGCTTAACCGCCTGGGTAAAATCAACCATCTGCATAAGAACAGCGTCGATCAGGCGGGGTTTGCGGTATTAAAAGCCCCGGATATCCCATCAATCCTGGTAGAAACTGCATTTATCAGCAACCAGGAAGAGGAGCGTAAGTTACGCACCAGCCATTTTCAGCAGTTGGTGGCCGAGTCTATTCTGGCGGGGATCAAAGCCTATTTTGCCAACGGCGGTATGCGTGTTCGTTGATCGGGCTTGTTATTATTTCGGTAGCACTCGTTAATAACAGAGTATGAAAAAGTCGATATGGCGCAAAATATCACTTGTCATTCTCTCCCTGCCTCGGTATTATCGCGCCGTTTTTATCTATCCCCATTCACCTATTGATCAAGCAAAGGAGGTACATCATGCGTCTTAATACACTGTTTACCCTTTGCGGGTCGAACCACTAACAGCCTATCCCACCAGATCTGATTGGCGCTGCCAATTAGACACAGTGCGCAGCAGTCACAACGTGCAGACAGTACGTGAAGATTTCGAGCATCGCCTTGGGAAATGGCAACTAAAATGGCGTTAATCAAATAGGCTCCATGCCGGATTTCCTGTGGTTATTACTGGTTATTCAATTCATCTTTGCTGTGATTATGCCCAGTTATCTATTCAGGTATTGCCAAGGTTTCGATCTGCCCTATCTCAAATTTAACAAATGAATTATTAGGATTGGTTATGGGCAATACTATTGCTATCGCACCGCGCGTCTCATTGATAGCGGAGCAAAATACTTGGATTGAAGGCGCAGCGATCGAACAACTGACCAACACAGCACAGTTACCCAATATGATGCAAGTGGTTGGGATGCCAGATTTGCATCCGGGTCGAGGTTATCCTGTTGGTGCTGCGTTCTTTTCACAACAGCGTTTTTATCCGGCGTTAATTGGTAATGATATCGGTTGTGGTATGTCACTATGGCAAACCGATTTGGCAGTGATGAAACAATCGCTCGATAAGTTGGAAAAAAAATTAGGAAATATAGATACCCTTAACCATCCCCTCATATGAACGAGGCATGGCAAGGCTTTTGAGGTATGATCTCCGTTATTGACCCGCTAATATCGAGCAGACAACCTCTATGCTTAATCACGAAATAATCTTTAACCACATT
>NZ_SBEF01000053.1 GCF_004011885.1 Serratia microhaemolytica
CGACTGCCGAACAGCGTATCGTGATGTTTGATTGCCAACCCGGACGTAGTGGTGGTTATGCACAAACTTTTTTGACCGGTTTTACTGGTACCCTGGTTGTCGATGACTATGCCGGTTATAAAGCGCTTTTCGCGACAGGCCGCATCAAGGAAGCCGGCTGCTTGACGCACGTCAGGCGAAAGTTCTTTGAACAATATAAAGTCAATCACCACCCGTTGGCTAAAATGAGTTTGCTGCAAACCGCTAAACTCAATGGCATAGAGCCATTTACCTGGTTGCACTTTGTGTTGACACATCTACCAACATGGAAAAATAGTCAACTGGACCAACTGCTGCCCCTGCCCGGTAACACCTTCTCCTCATCCACCTAATCTGCCGCTCACCTTAACCACTTAATATAAACTCGCAAGGTGAGATCGCCGGATGTTTACTTGCTATTTGCCATAATTCACCCTCAGAAATGTTCATGATGTATTATACAGCAATTCCTATTGAGATAGGATCTTATTATCTGAATTCGCGAATTGTACAAAAACAATCACAAGACACAGCCTAGTCTCATTTTTTCCTAAATTTCATTCTCAATCGTAAAAATTTCACCAAATGTGCAGCTCGAAAAAGCAAAAGTAAAATAACTCGATGAAATACACTTATTCCTTTAGCATTTTTAATAGCCTGAGTCCACTGAACTCGGCGAATAAACTCTACCAATTGCTGTCTTTTTGATGGCAAAAAAGTAGCTAACAATATTGTTTTCAAGGAGGGATACTGATTTCTTCTAAAAATCTCACCATATCCAAAGACATCGTTCTGTGGTGTTGCCAGAAAAACATCAACTAAATGTTTATCCGGTGTACGACGTAAAGTATTCCATATACATAGTGCTATTCCATTCAATTCGCTACTAGACACAACATAACGTTCAAGATATGACTTCCACTGTTTAGCAGCAAGCAATACCCCCCTCTGAAAAAACTCAATGAAATCATCGTAAGCTAAGTTTTCTTCTTTATCCAACTCCCTTATAGGGATCACTATTCCATCTTTTAACTCGTAACCACTTACGCTACCGTGAGGAGAACCACATAACATTTCCAAAACTGCAAAATTTTCGAAGAAAAATTGATAACCTTCTGAGTTATTCTCATTAATTCCAAAAGCCACCTTGGAAACATTTTCTGGTTGCCTGTTAATCAACTTACGCAATCCCAAATACATCCCATGCAATTGATTATCATTCATAATTTTTGCGATATTATCTTGAATGGTTCCGCGCCAACCAATATCGACAGCCCCAACACGTTGAGCCAATTCAAATCCGTTCTGAATCAAATAACTCCGCAACAAAGCAGATTGATTATTTAATGAGCTTTTTACCGCTTCTTTAAATATTTTAGATTCAAATAAATTACGCAGCGCCTGACTATTCTCTGGATCTATAATGGCATCAGTAGGTTTCAGGCAAAGCTCATCAAGCAACCAATCAAAATCTTTTATATCAACACGTAATGTCAAAAATAAACCAGAAACGCTTTGTACTTTAAACAAAGACCACAAGCGAGTCATTTCTTCAATGGAGATTTCCTGCATTGATGGTAAGAAAGTACTCAAACGACTTACCGCAAGTACACTTGAAGGCGGCAGGACATGACCACAAAACTTGTTTTCTGGGAAAAGGATTGAAAAAATCTGATAAAAGAACTCACCTTCACGTGTAAAAAAATACAACCTGTCCAAATTTTCTAAAACAGCTTGCTCGGCAATCCAAATAACAAAGCCAATAAACAATGGTGCTGCATCAACCCCTAACGATAATGCAGCAGCCTGTCTCTCAAGTAACCCAACACTCGCCTCTTTGGCTAGAGCAGAGCACTCAGTTGTTAAATGCTCAAATAATATATCCCTAGACAAAAACAAATGCTCGCGAGCCAGTCGATCACTATGTGCCAAAATAGGTTGGTAATGAACTGCATTTATACCAAGTGATTGTGGGCATGACACATCGGACCATTCATTATCCCCAATGTGTAAATGCTGCTCCGGCGTAACAGAATATGACCTATGGACATATGAAAAAATTCTTCCAGACCGCTTGTTAAGCCCTACATCACATGAGGAAAAACCACCCTTGACCAACGCATCAAGCCCTTTAGCTGAAAGCAACCGTTGTAACATTTCTGCATTCATATAGAAATCAGACAAGAAAAACGTGTTTTCAGCTTGATAGGTGTGCAAAAAAAACGAAATCTCAGGGTCAACAAATGATCTGGCAATCTCGACACTAAACTCAAACTCCGCTAAGTATGATGCTAATTCCGCACCTACTTCTTCAAAGAAAACGACAGTAAGCCAGTGTGATAAAACCTCATTTATTTCATACTCATCATCTTTATCAACTGCTCTAGAGTTCATCGCAAGTACTTGCTCTGACTCAATACGCACTTTATAAAGTGACCATACATCACGATATTCAGGTTTTAATTGTTTAAACCAACCAAGAAAAAGATGCCTTGCAGTTGCTAGCTTAATACACTCTGGATGACAGTCCCGGCGTAATAAAGTATCCCAAACATCAACTGTTCTAATTTTATACATCAGCGAGCCTTCCGTGAACCAAATAACACCTCGCCCACAGCTTCAAACTGTTTAAGAAAACGCAATAGTAATGGAGAAAAATGCACTACTAACCTACTAAGATGATATCGAGACATCCGGGAACGATTGCTCAGACGCTGTTGCTCACGTTGTTGGTACTCAAGAAAAGCTCTATCTACCAATTGAGCTAGCGCCGTCCGATTAACAACAGGCCCACTCAGTACCACCTCTACCCAATCTCGAAAAGCAGATGATGACTCACTCCACGAAGCCCAGCTTTCCGCTGTTTGCAACGCATTTGCCTGTAATTTAGTAAGCTCAACTCGGTTATTAAGTAGGCGGCGTAATGTTGTAACAACACCATCTAGATCTCCTCGTTTTACAACACAAGCATTATGTCCATCGGTAATATATTCATCGTGCCCTGATACGTCAAAAACAATAGCGGTCCCACCACAATGAAATATCTCCAATGGTGGACCAAACATACCTTCGACAGTACTCAATTTAACCAAAATATCACATGAGCGATAAATCTCAGAGGTAACACTCATCGGTACGCGTGAGAATACACGTGATACTCCTGGTATCCATTTAACTGGCGAGCCCGTTAATACCCAAATATCTTTAGCACCAGCTTCACGAGCAAGACGTATGGCCAATGCTGTATTTTTAAATGGCACACCAAAATGACCTTCAACTAGCACACGGGGCTGGTGCTGAGAATCACGCAAAGCTACTGCTGTTCCTTCCGCTTGATAAATGTCTTTACGAATGCCATTACGTACCAAAGCAACTCTATGAGCGTAGTTTGTTTCCAAATACTCCTGAATCCATTTTGCTTCAGTAATATAGGAGCACGGAAGTTCATAAGTCGCATCCACTAATGACCGTAATGGTGTTTCATTTTCTGGATAAAAATAAGATTCGATAGATTGAACAAAATAAGCATAACGTGGTGCGTTGAAATGATGTAACTCTAATGCTGTCTTCCACCAAGTAGCAATCACAAGATCAAACTCTTCACGCTTAGCATCCTCTATAGGAACACAATGTAGTTGCATGATTCGATCATGCCAAGCTAATGTATCAGCATTAAAAGGCTCTTGTACGGCAAGTGTAACATCATATCCTTGATCAAGCAGATAGGCCGCATGTTGAACAATTACATAGGTTCCACCACTTATCGCCATCGAACCAACAAGAAAACACAACTTCTTCATTCTTATCATCCTTTAGCACACAAACTCAATTATGGGAAAGATTCTCTAACTATAAAGCCCTGTAAATCCCCATAATAGATTAGTTGCACACCTTGATATTAATTTATTATTTTTACTTATGATTATAAAAAGAGAAAAGCAAATATTAGTTTTTGCCAATTTGAAAACGACTAAAAACCTCAATCATCTAGTTAAATTAAAATTTGCATCCTATACATTACACTCTTTATGAATGCTCTTATCGTTGTAAACGTCGGATGCTTGCATAAATAAAAGCAGCCACTCTTCCCCCTCGCTCATAAATCGTATTCCATGGCCAAAAACCGAGATCACCAATATCTTTGCGCAGCAAAAGCTTCTTTAAGAAAAGCAATCTCTGTACAACTCCCTGTGGGGATTGCAAAACAGCAAAATGCGAATGCTCAAACACCCCATAATTTTCCACATGGAACACAGATGAAAACCATCGCCTCTCTTGTGGGGTTGGATTGAAAACCATTCGTGAATGACCCTTAACTAACTTATTAAAAAAAAATGATTTATTTTCAAAATAGTGAGGTGATGTAGCTAAAAGCTTCTCAAATCGCTTGAAAAGGCTGTGCTGTACAGGGAACACTTCTGCTCTTAACATATCACTTTCTTCAAATTCGCCTCTAACGGGATACGCACAACCATTTTCCGTACTTTGATAGCTAATAATTGAACCATGATCTGCTGCAAGTAGAACTTCAAAAAGAGCACGATTTTCGTTAAATACACGAAACTTAGGTGAAGGTGTACCTACCGAAGAAAATAACAGACCATATTTATTGTTACGAGAATTAGCAGCGCCCTCCGCTACCAATCCAATATAATAGCCAGTCACAACATTAACTGGCGTGTCATTTTTATTGCATAGCAAGGCAAATAAATTATCTTGGATAGTACCTTTCCAACCCACATCAACAATGGCCAGCCTACTTGGCAGTTCTCCTCCTGAGAGTACTGCAAGATAATCGATAAATGCCTTACGCCGGATAGTTCGTTCATGCTCATACAACTCTCCAAACTCCAGAGAGTTTCTGAGCTTCATGAAAATTGTACTTGTCGGGAAATCTTTCTCACGCTGTATTTCTCGTCCATCCGTCAGCTCAAGTGTTTTTACTATATCTTTAGTATACTGTTCCAATCCGAGACTAGATAAAAACTCAAATAAAGAAATGCACCTATATTGACGAAACAGAGTTTCAAAGTTCTCTTCAGCAAGAGGGGCAAGAGAAGGCAATAGAGTGGAGCGGCGTGACACCTCAAGATAATGGGAAACAACATGCTTAGCAGTATGTTCACAATACATGTCGAACATCCGCATCAATGGTTGACCTTCGCGTGATAAAAAATAGACTCGCTCAATACCCTGTTCAAGTAAAATTCGGTGTAACTTCTCTATAAAATAAAAAAGAGAAGTAGCCAACTCAGGGAAAAAGTCATGACCATGCTCAACAACCGTAGAATAAGGTTCATATTTCATAATAGTATTTAGCTTCGACCAAAAATACGAGTAATACGACACCATAATGAAAGTTTAACTGCTGCAAACAACATGATTAAGGCTTGTCTTATCGACACTTTTCTTTGCGCTAATCGACCTCCTTCTGCCGCAATAATCTCATCTCGCTCGGTTATGATATCTTCCATGGACTGCATTATTGACCAGCGTTCTTCAAGAATTTTTGCTTGAGAACCGAGAGCTATATCGCGCTCTCGCACCATGCTTTCCATCGATTGCATTATTGCCCAACGCTCCTCAAGAATTTTTGCTTGAGAATCGAGAGCTATATCGCGCTCTCGCACCATGCTTTCCATCGATTGCATTATTGCCCAACGCTCCTCAAGCATCTTTCCTTGCTCAGCGATAACTCTATCACGTTCTCGTACCATTGCCTCTGTAGCGTGCAGTGCCTTCGTTCGTTCATCCAACATTCCTTTCCAATTTTCCCTCGTAAGCTCATACAAACGGGTATGTGGGATATAACTGTTCTCAGCCGTAATCCGGAGAGCTTTGATACAACGGACTGCTGAATCTAAAAACTCCACTGCTACTATCGTTGGAAATTCATGTGGATAATCGATATTACCAATAAACTCCTTTATATCAGATGACAACAAAGTATAGGCTCTTTCAACACCCAGCGTCCAGTTAGCTCGCGCTGCATCAATATCTCCTTGACCCATAGCTAACAGACCCGCCTCAAAAGCTGCATCAATTACCTTACTACCTAATGTTGGACTAAAAACTGAAAGATCTGCATTTGCTACCAATTTAAACGTTGACAATGCAGTATCAAATTTACCTATCTTCACAAGTAATTTGGCTTTCAAATAAGCCAATGAAACATAAAAACGCTGCAAATGAGCAGATTGTCGTGGAGCAGAGAAATAGGGTTCTAACTGTTCAATAAATCTCTGAACTTCAGCATAGGATATCAAATCGTTTGTCAACATCTGATAGCCAAGAACCGCAAGTGCAGCGCCTTTATCAGTCGAAACTGCATCACCTTCCTTTTCGATGACTCGATGAGCGATTTGGCATAACACGCTATTGTCGGAAGCTCGAAAATGGAACTCAAGTAACGAACGTACTAACCATGGATTTTTGTAATCTCGCTCAAACTGCAACAAATTATCAGGAGGTGTGGAATATCCATAAATGCTTTCTCTATAAGGCAGTGAATGTTCTACAGGATCTTTCATTGCTACCATCAGCCACCATTCACTGGGTGGTGGATGGTCAATATTGATTGGAACGCGTCTCAAGACCCTTGACATACGCTGCCAAGAATCCCAAGCAGATGTAGTTTTACAGCCACTAGCAATTTGTTGAACCAATGCTTCAGGTATGAAGTGTTGTTTAATTTGCGCGCGTAACTTATCAAGAGTATAGACATGAAGATGGAATGGGTTCGGATCTTCACCTGTCTCATCACTCCAATCATTCGGAACACTGACAACAATACGCCCACCTGGAGAAAGAAGGCGATGAAACTCTGTTAACAACTCTTGAGGATGTTCGACATGTTCCAGCGTTTCAAACGAAACGATCAAATCAAAATATCCATCAGGGTAGCGCTCAAGACATTCTGGGAGATAACCTGAGAAAAACTCCAACTTGGAGCTGAGAGGAGTAAAATTCTGATGTGCATAATTAATAGCATAATCGCTACCATCTACTCCAGTGATTATTTTAGCCTTACTAAGTTCAGCCAATGTATAACTGCCGTAGCCTAAACCACACGCGGCATCCAATACTCGGTCACCTTGACGGACAAATTTTTCGGCCCAAAGATATCGGGCAAGATGCGCATCTGAACGTTCACCAGCTTCACGCAGCATATCCATATGCAAATCTCGCTCTATTGCAAGTGTAGAGAGAGGGTAGTTTTGAAGCGCATCCTCAGGTATTTTCTCCAGAACAATGATAATTTGCCAACCATCTTCATTCAAAGACTCATAGGGATTAACTTTATAGTATACTGGATGTTTACGAAAGCCGGCTTCAAAGCACTTAGTTTCCCACCAAGCTCGTCCCTCGATAGTTAAATGGCAATCCGCACCTTGCTGTGAAGCTGTAGCGACTTGAAGGAATACATAACGATTAGTAACACGATAAATTTCCTTAAGAGCCATAGGGATATCATTCGGTGCTAATTGCTCTAGGCAACCTAGGGAAACTACTGTTTGAAAAGAACCATCACCGAAAGGCAGCTGAAGTACTTCCCCCTGGAAGAATCGATTAAGTAAACGCTTATTACAACGGACGACCACATCACTTAATGCGTCAACGCCACATGCATCAAGTCCCTTTCTCAGTAGCGAAGTGACTAAATGCCCTTCACCAGAACCAACATCCAAAACACGACCAACACCAAGGGCTATCATAATTTGCTCAGCAATCCGATCCATACTGCCGCTCACTCCACTAATACGATTGTGTAATACGCAACAAACACCAGATTGTATCTGATAATCGCCCACAACATTTATAGTTGCACAGCTCTTCAACATGGTTTTCCCGTTATTAAATCAATCGAAAATACACATTTTTCTCATCAGCACCTAAAAAATAAACCACCTATGGACTAACTGTGATGCTTGCCAAAATATAATTTCCTCCTTATCGTACAGAGTCAACATATATAGCCCACTCCGTAGCATAATCAGCAAAAATACAAATTAAAAAATATCATTCGAAAGTTCTGCTAGTTTTTTCATGACAAGCACAGATCCGGCTGATGCGATTGATATCGCTATGCCTGCTTTTTGCATACGACGACATGCTTCTGTGACACCAGGACAGTGATTAATTTCGTTTATGTGAGCAAGACCATCATTTGGTACGGCGTCATGGAAAACAACCAATCCACACGGTACAAGCTGCGCCCAGTGTGCAACAATATCCGCTACAACACCTTCATAAGAATGATCACCATCAACAAACAAAAGCCCTAGTGTTTCTCCTCTAGGAATTCGAGAATCACCGATCACTAGCTCCAACCTAGAAGCTATCTCAGGTCGAACGAAGAAAGAATCGGCGGATGCATGGTGTGCTGGTTCAAGATCCACACTGATGACTTTACGGTCTGGCTCTGAAGCTGCGAGCAGTAGGACAGTACTACCACCATGGCGCCTTCCTATCTCTAGAATGTTACCTTCTGTTGACTTTACTGCCCTCCACAGGCAAGCAGCTTCGTCAAAGTTCATACGAATGACACCACGATTACGGTTATCATTGGTGAATAGGAATGCAAGATCTTCAAAATTCATTAGCTTTCCTCATCTGAAAATGAGTAATTAACACATATGTCACAGACACCTCCATACCAACAAGTAAACTTATCCATAGTAACACTGAAAAAAGCAGCCTCATCTTTCCAATGAAGCATTCGTTGATATCCAGGCATTAACATTGCCTCTTCACATACAAATGCTTGTATTTCATAAAAACCCTCTCCAAGCCGACATTCAAAACACATGTCAACCACAAGATCTTCCCCTGCTGAAAAAGTTCGATGCCACACTCCATGTTTGGTTGAATCACTTTGTACTCTCACTATGTCTTCAGCCAAAGTACTTCCTGAATATACTTTAACCCCTTCTTTATTCCTTAAACGGATACCAAAAGACAAATGGGTCAATGCCTTTACAAAATGATATACAATACTGATCTTTACCTCATCGCCAGGATGAACGACACCAATTGAAGATTCCCCATTTACGAAAATTTCAACCTGCTTAATATAAGCCTCAAAATCACCAAAAGAATTCTCGTCATCAACTTGCTGATTCAGCGAATCTATTTTCTGTGAAGTTCCATCATTTACTCGAACCTGCTCAGCTGTATTCTTTGCAAGGTTTAAAATATATGCAGCTTCTTCATTGTGAAGGAATTTACGATATTTTAACACAACTTCAGAAGATACTCCCCATTCAAGAACATTTCCTTTATTCAATAATAAAGCTCGACTAGTCAATGTACGAACACTTTCCTGATCATGGGAAACAAAAAGTAGAGTGGTACCGTTAGACGTCAACTTTTCTATGCGCTGAAAACAACGTTTTTGGAACAGTGCATCACCAACTGCAAGAGCTTCATCTACAATTAGAATATCCGGTTCAACCTGCACCTGTACAGCAAATGCCAGTCGAACTAACATACCACTGGAATAAGTTTTCACAGGCTGATCAAGGTGTTCACCAATATCCGCAAAGGCAGCAATCGAATCGAATTTCTCGTTTATCTGTTCAGTAGAGAAACCAAGTAATGCACCATTTAGATAAACATTTTCCCTGCCGGTAAATTCAGGATTAAATCCTGAACCTAATTCTAATAATGCAGCAATACGCCCACAAGTGGTAACTGTTCCAGAAGTCGGCGTCAATGTCCCAGTAATAATCTGCAATAATGTACTTTTACCACTTCCATTGCGCCCGATAATACCTACCGCCTCACCTTTCTTGACATCAAACGTAACACCATTGAGTGCCCAGAATTCACGGTAATATTGATTAGGTGCAAGACCGAATCTCCGTTGCATAGGTGGAAGTAAAAACTGTTTTAATCGGTCATAGGGGCGGTCATAAATTTGATAACACTTGCTGACACCCTCAATCTTGATGGCAAATTTAGAGGACATCTGCAAACCCCTTTCTCATCTTTTGAAAACAAAAAAAACCAAACCATGCAACTGAAAGTCCGACTATCCAATAAACGCCAAGCAAAGAAAAACTTGGGATTCTCCCCCAGTAGAGCACATCGCGCACCATTTCTATCACAGGAGTCAACGGATTAAAATAAAGAAATTGACGATAAGCCTCTGGTAATGCACTGATTGGATAAAAGATAGGACTTAGAAACATAAGTACAGAAGTTACAACTCCGATGACTTGTGATATATCACGCAAATATACGCCCAAAGATGCCAAAATCCAAGTTACCCCCGTAATGAAAATTAAGAATGGCATTATAATTAGAGGCAGTAGAAAAACAGTTGCATGAGGTAGACCAAAGAAAAAAGCATAAGCTAAAAACCATACAGAAAGACTAATTAAAAAATGAAACACCGCCGAAAATAACGTAATAACAGGTAAAACCTCAAGAGGAAATAATATTTTTTTAACATAGTTAACGTTTGAAAGCACTAAGCTTGGCGCCCTATTGATACATTCAGAAAATAGATTAAAAATTATCAAGCCCGCAAAAAGAACCATGGCAAATTCAGTCTTAGAATCATTACCCCCACCCCACCTAGCCTTAAACACCACACTAAAAACAACCGTATAAACTGCAAGCATAAACATGGGGTTTATAAACGACCACATTATTCCCATTACAGAGCCACGGTAACGACCCAATACTTCACGCTTCACTGAAGCAATAATGAGATCACGATTACACCAAAGACTGGCTAATATTTTTTTAGGAGAGACCGAGAAATTGCGCATTACCCAACTACACCTCTTTTCTGCTTTCAATTATTCTAATACATCTTTTATTAATAACTCTACGCTGCCGATCAAAAAACCACCCCCACTTATTAAAATAAATCACAGCAGATCTCACATGATAAAGAAACAACTTCATACTTCTATAGGATCCTTTTTGAAAACCATGCGTAATTATTGCATCAGGGAAAAATCTAATATCAGATAACAAAGATGCTCTTCTACACAAGTCCACATCCTCTAGATACATAAAGTATCGCTCATCAAACCCCTTAAGTTCTTGTAACAAGATAGAACTAATCAACATAAAACAACCAGATGCAGAAGGCACTGAAAAAGACTTTGTATAATCAGCATGTTGCATTTCATAGCTAATATTAAGCTTAGATGCCCATTTAGGGAAAAAACGACGTAAAAACAAATTAGCTGGGGTTGGTAAAAGACGACAACTATATTGAAATCGCTCATCATTGTAATACACCTTTGGTACTACAAATTGATGTTCTTCATTCTTAGCGAATTGGTATAGCTTTTCAACAGTCCCTTGATCAAATTTTATATCTGGATTGCAGATTAAAAAAAAATCACTACACTCTAAATAGCTCTCTATGGCAAAGTTATGACCACGCCCAAACCCATTGTTTTTCCCATTTGACAGGCAAACCACTTTAGCATTGTTAATTGAATGAATCCATTCAGATCCACCATTGTCGACCAAAATAACTTTATCTATGCAATTTTCACCAAGCAAAGATGCAAGTGTATCTTGCAGATCAAGATAGTCATGCTCATATAATACAACCGAAACAACAATTCGATATTTTTCCTTTACTGAATTCATTTTTCACCACTACAACTAAATTGGCATGACATAATCCTTCAAAACCAGCAATAACAGACTCGAACTAAAATCATAAAAAATAAAGTTTCGAATTTGTTTGCTAGATTGTTGATTAAGATCCTATCTCAATAGGAGTTTATTCCACACAATAAGAGCCTATCTCAATAGGAGTTTATTCCACACAATAAGTCCGCAGGCAAAATGCAACATGGCCTCGTAATTTTCAGCCTTTTTCTCCCAGCGAACCAATAAACGACGATATCGATTAAGCCAGCTAT
>NZ_SBEF01000054.1 GCF_004011885.1 Serratia microhaemolytica
GTTATCAAGATGCTGCTGTTTTTGCTGTTTGGTATATGGCATGGTTTATTCTCAAGCAGAGGATGTGATGGCGAGAATAATGATCGTGACCAACGAGGCTGACAAGGTGAGATGGCCGGATGTTTACGGCTGACAAGGTGAGATGGCCGGATGTTTACTTTGTAACGTGTTGGGTTATTGGGAATCATCAGTCAAGAGATCGTGACTTACAGTCGGGGTGGGTCAGATGATGGGTATATTTTTTCAATATACCCATCATTACTATGATGTGAAAAGTCGAGGAAAAGAGAGAGTGAAACGTGTTGAAACCGTATCTGAGACAACGCTAATTTTACCCTGATGTGCCGCCACAATGGATTTCACAATAGCCAGGCCAATACCACTCCCTTCACTTTTTCTCTGTCTGGAAGGGTCAACACGATAAAAGCGGTCAAACAACCGTGACAAATGCGCTTCAGGTATTGGAGAACCAGGATTTTCAACGGTAATATCTACCCATTCACCCCGTTCACTTACGCGCACAGTGACCGCCATACCTCGCGGGGTGTAACGAATGGCATTCGATAAAAGGTTATTGATCACCCGACGCAACATGAGGGGATCCCCTTCAATGAGGACTGGATTCCCTTCAAATGTGAGGCTCACTTCCTGATCCTCAGCCCAAGCCTCAAAAAACTCGAAAACCTTCATTGTCTCTGACTTGAGATCGATCATTCTTCGTTCAGGAATGAGTTGGTTATTGTCTGCCTGTGCGAGGAAAAGCATGTCACTGACCATCTTGGCCATACGATTATATTCTTCAAGATTAGAGTAAAGCACCTCCTCCAGTTCTTTATCCGTGCGACGTTGGCTTAACACAATCTCTGTCTGTGTCACAAGGTTAGTGATGGGGGTTCTGATCTCATGAGCGATATCCGCTGAGAAATTAGCCTGGCGGGTAAAAACATCCTCAATGCGCTCAATCATATGATTGAAAGAAATAACCAGTTGTTCCAGCTCAATCGGAACTTGTTCCGGTTCAAGTCTGACATTCAAATTCTCAGACGTAATATTTTTGATTTTCAGGCTAACATTTCTCAAGGGCTGATGCCCCTTGTGAACAGCGAATAAAACAATAAAAATAATCATCAAGCTGATAACGGAAGCAATCATGACGAGATTGCTTTTGAGCTCGTCGATATAGTGCAAATGAAAATCGATGGAGAGTGCTATCAGCAATGTGTAGGGTTTGGTATTTTCCGGTACTTGCACTGAAGAGGCAATAAGACGGTATGTCGTGTGCTGTTTACCACTCTCGGCGCGGCATGTATTACCTTGCTGTTCTCCTGACCATAGAAAGACGTCTCCCGAGTCAAGATTCCGTGAAAAATCCGAAGAACATGAGACAGGAAGAAGATCAGGACCCTCCGGCGAACGATAAAGGATCTGATTGTTTCCGTTACTGAGCAGTACCGAGATATTCTGGAAACTGTTTAACACATTGCTGAGCCGCTCAATTTTCTGTCGTTCAGATTCGTCAGGGTTTTTAAGGATATTTTCCAGCGTCATACTAATCTGTTGCATATCGCGAATGTCCTGCTCAGCAAAATGCTGTTTCACAGAATGCAGCATGATCCAAGTAAATGCGACAAATGCGATGGTCGTCGACAGACTGATAAAAAAGGTGAGACGGGCGGCAAGAGAAAAAGGACGGTGACGGCAGTTAATCCTCATCAGGTACCTCAAGGACATAGCCGACACCGCGTACCGTCTGGATCAATTTGGGCTCAAAATCATTATCAATTTTTGCCCGTAACCGTTTGACCGCCACATCAATGGCATTCGTATCGCTGTCAAAATTCATATCCCAGACCTGTGAAGCAATCAGCGAACGCGGGAGGACTTCACCCTGATGACGGATGAAAAACTCAAGGAGGGTAAATTCCTTACTGGTCAGCGTGATCCGGGTTCCTTTGCGGCTGACTTTTCTCGACACTAGGTCAAGAGTTAAATCTGCCACCTGGAAATGGCTCTCCGCTATGATGGCAGAGCCACGGCGTAACAGTGTTCTGACACGCGCCAGCAGTTCTGCAAAGGCAAAGGGCTTGACCAGATAATCGTCCGCGCCAAGTTCAAGACCTTTGACACGATGCTCAATAGTGCCGAGCGCAGTCAGGAGCAGAATGGGCATACCTCTATTTGCCGCTCGCAGCATTTTCACGATATCCCAGCCATTCACATCCGGCAGCATGATATCCAGAACAATCAAGTCATAATCGGCTGTCATGGCCAGGTGATACCCGGTCATGCCGTTATCCGCAAGGTCCACCACAAAGCCCGCCTCGGTCAACCCCTTGCTGAGATACTCACCGGTTTTCACCTCATCTTCGACGATCAGTATTTTCACTCATCCTCCAGAACATCGATATCGTGTTGTCATTCTAGTGGGCAGAAGAACGATATCAACGTATTAAAGCAAAAATGACAGCTTTGTCATTGTCTTGTCACTCACCAAACAGAGTCAATCCGGTAAGGTATCCACAATCATCATCAGGGATTTATGTGAACCTTTTAACCGGGTATGCCTGGACGAGAAGCGATATGTTCAAATTAAAACGACTCACTCTCTGTACATTCTTCATTTTGGCAGGATGTACCTCATTGGCACCAGAATACCAGCGCCCTGAACGTCCGGTACCACAACAGTTTTCTCTCTCCCAGAATGCACTGGCTCCGGCAACGACCGGTTATCAGGATACCGGCTGGCGGACGTTCTTTACCGACCCTCAGGTACAGGCACTGATTGACGACGCGTTGCGTAATAACCGTGACCTGAGGATGGCCACACTCAACGTCCAGGAAGCCAGAGCCCAGTACAACGTGACCGATGCGGACAGATATCCACAATTGAATGCTTCTTCCAGTATCACCTACAGTGGAGGATTTCAACGTGACAGTTCAACCACTCAGACGTATACGGCAGGGGGGGATCTCAGTTTTGAGCTAGATTTCTTTGGCAAACTAAAGAACATGAGCGAGGCCGAACGCCAGAACTTCTTTGCCAGCCAGGAAGCTCAGCGTGCCGTGCATATTCTTCTTGTTTCCAATGTCTCTCAGAGCTATTTCAACCGGCGACTGGCGTATGAGCAACTGAAAGTTGCCAAAGAAACACTGAAGAACTACGAGCAGTCCTATGCCTTTGTGGAACAACAACTCATCACGGGGAGTACAAACGTCCTCTCACTTGAACAGGCCCGGGGAGTGATTGAGAGTACCCGGGCTGATATTGCCAAAAGAGAGGGCGAACTTGCGCAGGCGAACAATGCGCTCCGCTTGGTCGTCGGGAAAGACACCGTACTGCCCGATAATAAACAGAGCACAGAAAAAGAGATTAATCCGGTAAAACTGCCGTTGAACCTGTCGTCCGACATCCTGTTACAAAGACCGGACATCATGGAAGCGGAACACAAGCTGAAAGCAGCTAATGCAAATATTGGGGCCGCTCGAGCCGCATTTTTCCCTTCCATTTCATTGACGGGCGGCCTGTCAAGTAGCAGTACTGAGCTTTCAAGCCTGTTTAACGCCACGAGTGGCATGTGGAATTTTGTCCCTAAGATTGACATTCCCATCTTTAATGCGGGCCGTAACAAGGCCAACCTGACACTGGCGGAAATTCGCCAGCAACAGTCCATCGTCAGCTACGAGCAAAAAATTCAGTCTGCGTTTAAGGACGTTGCTGATGCGTTGTCTCTTCGCGAAAGCATCAACGGCCAATTAACCGCACAACAGCGTTATCTGGAATCCCTTCAAATAACTCTGCAGCGCGCCCGTGGCTTATATTCCAACGGCGTCGTCAGTTATATCGAAGTCTTGGATGCGGAGAGAACGCTATTTTCAACGCAGCAGGCCATTCTCGATCTGAAGTATGCCCAGCAGGTGAATGAGGTCAATCTTTTCACGGCCTTGGGTGGTGGCTGGACTGAGTAAATTTCAATTAACAACAAGGAGTTATCAACATGCGTCAATCAATAAAAACAGCGCTATTCGGGCTCGTCTCGGTGATCATGGTCGCGGGAGCTCAAGCTGCCGAGCCACATCATGGTACAACTGCCACGGCGATAGACGCGGATTCACCGCAGATCATCAGTAGTGCTGGGGTCGTGAAGGAGATTGATCTTAAAAACATGAAAGTCACCATTGCTCACGAAGCCATCCCCTCTTTAAGTTGGCCAGCCATGACCATGCGATTTACGTTTACAGCATTAGATGACAGCATCCGCGCGCTGAAAGTTGGCAACCGTGTGAATTTCACTTTTGTTCAGCAGGACACCGTTTCATTGCTCAAGGAAATTAAAAACAGCCAGTCTTGATTGATTTTTGACGAAAGTATATTGCGCCTGTCATCCCCCCGTGATGACAGGCATGATTATTTACCCCCTACGGTTCCTTCGGGTTTACAGGCTTGGCTTCTACCAATATTGAGTGGAATTAAATATGGCTTCTATAAAACTTAAATATACGGCAGTGATTGTCGGCAGTCTTTTGATGGGAGGGCTGATATCCGTTGGGGCTTACCATTATCTTTTCGCTGCTGACAAAGCTGAAACACCACCATCAGAACGCAAGGTTCTGTTCTGGTTTGACCCCATGAAGCCCGATACCAAGTTCGATAAACCCGGAAAGTCCCCGTTTATGGATATGGACCTGGTACCCAAATACGCCGATGAAGGTGGAGCCGACAACAGCAATGGGATACGTATCGACCCTACTCAGGTACAAAATCTGGGCCTTAAAACAGAGAAAGTCCGTACAGGACGCCTGACGTATTCTCAAACGCTCCCTGCCACGGTTAATTTTAACGAATATCAGTTTGTTATTGTCCAGTCCAGATCGGACGGTTTTATTGAAAAAGTCCATCCGCTGACGGTCGGGGATAAAGTGAAAAAAGGCACTCCCCTGATTGATATCACAATCCCCGAGTGGGTGGAAGCACAGAGCGAATACCTTTTATTATTGAGTACTGGCGGCTCTGCGACACAGCTTAAAGGAGTCCTGGAGCGCCTTCGCCTTGCCGGTATGCCAGAGGAAGACATCCAGCGCTTGCGAAATACCCGGAATATTCAGACCCGCTTCACGATAAAAGCGCCGATTGATGGCGTGATCACAGTGTTTGATTTGAGAGCCGGAATGAACATTTCAAAAGACAAGGTTGTTGCCCAGATCCAGGGAATAGATCCGGTCTGGATCAGCGCCGCAGTGCCAGAGTCGCTCACCTATCTGCTGAAAGAGACCTCACAGTTTGAAATTTCTGTCCCGGCTCACCCTGATAGAACGTTTAACATCGAAAAATGGACACTTCTGCCGAGCGTTGACCCAACGACTCGAACCCTTCAGGTTCGCTTGCAGGTAAGCAATAAAGAAGAATTATTGAAACCCGGTATGAATGCCTATTTGACACTCAACACCCAGAGTCAGGACATGCTACTTATTCCTTCTCAAGCTGTCATCGATACCGGCAATGAACAACGCGTCATTACCGTAGACAGCGGAGGTCGATTCGTTCCTAAAGTTATCAAGGTGTTGCATGAATCACAACGCCAGGCGGGAATTGGCTCTGGTTTGACGGAAGGCGAATCGGTTGTCGTCAGCGGCCTTTTCCTCATTGATTCGGAAGCGAACATTTCCGGAGCGCTA
This sequence comes from Serratia microhaemolytica, assembly GCF_004011885.1. Classification (GTDB taxonomy): domain Bacteria; phylum Pseudomonadota; class Gammaproteobacteria; order Enterobacterales; family Enterobacteriaceae; genus Serratia_G; species Serratia_G microhaemolytica. The sequence goes on from NZ_SBEF01000054.1 coordinate 5,674, forward strand.
GAGCGTATGCGTCATCCGGAGAAACATGTGACAGACACGACGGCTCCTTCAGCCAACGCACATTCAGGTCATTGAGGAGACAAAGATGATTGAATGGATTATCAGGCGTTCGGTCGCCAACCGTTTTCTGGTTGTGATGGGAGCCCTGTTCCTGAGTATTTGGGGAACTTGGACTATCATCAAGACGCCCGTAGACGCCCTGCCTGACCTCTCCGATGTTCAGGTAATTATTAAAACCAGTTACCCAGGTCAAGCCCCTCAGATTGTAGAAAATCAGGTGACCTATCCCCTGACAACCACCATGCTCTCAGTTCCCGGGGCGAAGACCGTCCGCGGTTTTTCTCAATTCGGCGACTCGTATGTGTATGTGATTTTCGAAGACGGTACCGACCTGTACTGGGCACGCTCCCGCGTATTGGAATACCTGAATCAGGTTCAGGGGAAATTACCTGCTGGGGTCAGTTCCACCATCGGGCCGGATGCCACAGGGGTGGGCTGGATTTTCGAATATGCATTGGTAGATCACAGTGGTAAGCATGACCTAGCGGAATTACGCTCTCTTCAGGACTGGTTCCTGAAATATGAGCTGAAAAATATTCCGAATGTCGCAGAAGTGGCCTCTGTGGGGGGCGTAGTCAAACAATACCAGATCCTGGTTGACCCAATGAAACTGACCCAGTTTGGCATCAGCCTGCTGGAAGTCAAACAGGCTCTGGGCTCTTCCAACCAAGAGGCGGGCGGTTCCTCCGTAGAGATTGCCGAAGCTGAGTACATGGTGCGTGCCAGCGGTTATCTGCAGAATATTGATGACTTTAACACTATCGTCCTCAAAACGGGTGAGAACGGTGTTCCAGTTTATCTGAAGGATGTTGCACGGGTGCAGATTGGACCTGAGATGCGACGCGGGATCGCGGAGCTGAATGGCGAGGGTGAGGTGGCTGGCGGCGTGGTGATCCTGCGCTCGGGCAAGAATGCGCGTGAAGTTATATCTGCGGTCAAGGATAAGCTGGAAACACTGAAAAGCAGTCTGCCGGAAGGCGTGGAAGTGGTGACCACCTATGATCGTAGCCAACTGATTGACCGTGCGATTGATAACCTGAGTTATAAGCTGCTAGAAGAATTTATTGTGGTTGCCTTGGTATGCGGCCTGTTCCTTTGGCATGTGCGTTCCGCTCTGGTGGCCATTATCTCGCTTCCCCTGGGGCTGTGTATTGCCTTTATCATCATGCATTTCCAGGGGCTGAACGCCAATATCATGTCATTGGGGGGAATTGCCATTGCTGTCGGGGCCATGGTGGATGCCGCCATCGTCATGATTGAAAACGCACACAAACGACTTGAAGAATGGGAGCATGAACACCCAGGACAACCCATTGACAATGACACCCGCTGGAAAGTGATCACCGATGCCTCTGTTGAAGTCGGTCCTGCACTGTTTATCAGCCTGTTGATCATCACCCTTTCATTCATTCCCATCTTTACCCTGGAAGGACAGGAAGGACGCCTGTTTGGGCCTCTGGCCTTCACAAAGACCTATGCTATGGCGGGTTCGGCCATGCTGGCGATTGTGGTCATTCCTATCCTGATGGGGTATTGGATCAGAGGGAAAATACCGCCTGAAACCAGCAATCCATTGAACCGCTTTTTAATCAAAATTTACCACCCGTTGCTGCTTAAAGTTCTTCACTGGCCAAAACTGACGCTTCTGGTGGCCGCCCTGTCCATTTTTACCGTGATATGGCCACTCAGTCGAATGGGGGGAGAATTCCTGCCTAAAATCAACGAAGGCGATTTGCTGTACATGCCGTCAACGTTGCCCGGTGTATCACCCGGCCAGGCGGCGGCCCTGTTACAGACAACGGATAAACTGATCAAAACGGTGCCTGAAGTGGCTTCGGTGTTTGGCAAGACGGGCAAGGCAGAAACGGCAACAGACTCGGCCCCTTTAGAAATGGTGGAAACCACGATCCAACTGAAACCACAAGATCAGTGGCGACCAGGAATGACGCTTGACAAGATTATTGAAGAACTCGATGAAACGGTTCGCCTGCCGGGTTTGGCAAACCTCTGGGTTCCGCCTATCCGTAATCGTATTGACATGTTGTCCACCGGGATCAAGAGTCCGATAGGTATTAAAGTTTCCGGCACGGTGCTTTCCGATATTGATGTCACAGCACAGCGTATAGAAGATGTGGCGAAAACCGTTCCTGGCGTGGTGTCTGCGCTTGCAGAACGCCTGGAAGGTGGTCGCTACATTGACGTCGACATCAATCGGGAAAAAGCGGCACGGTATGGTATGACGGTCGGCGATGTCCAGTTGTTTGTTTCGTCTGCTATCGGGGGAGCCATGGTGGGAGAAACCGTGGAGGGCGTAGCCCGTTATCCCATCAACATTCGCTATCCTCAAGGGTTCCGAGACGGCCCCGGCACCTTGCGACAGTTACCGATACTGACGCCGATGAAGCAGCAAATCACACTAGGGGATGTGGCGGATGTGAAGGTTATTTCAGGTCCGACCATGCTCAAAACAGAGAATGCCCGCCCTTCAAGCTGGATTTATATCGATGCCCGTGGCCGTGACATGGTGTCCGTTGTCAACGATCTCAAAACGGTTATCAGTAAGGAAGTCGAACTGAAACCGGGGACCAGCGTGTCGTTCTCAGGACAGTTTGAATTACTGGAGCATGCCAACAAGAAACTGAAGTTAATGGTCCCCATGACCGTGATGATTATCTTCATTCTGCTGTACCTGGCCTTCCGTCGCGTTGATGAGGCGTTGCTGATCCTGATGAGCCTGCCGTTCGCGCTGATTGGGGGGATCTGGTTCTTATACTGGCAGGGCTTCCACATGTCCGTTGCCACGGGCACGGGATTTATCGCACTGACCGGGGTTGCTGCCGAGTTTGGTGTAGTAATGCTGATGTATTTGCGTCAGGCGATTGAGGCAGACCCCAAATTGTCGAAGCCGGAAACGTTCACGCGTGAGGGACTTGATAATGCACTTTATCACGGCGCGGTATTGCGTGTTCGTCCGAAAGCCATGACGGTCGCAGTCATCATCGCGGGTTTGCTGCCTATTCTGTGGGGGACCGGGGCAGGCTCTGAGGTCATGAGTCGCATTGCTGCTCCGATGATTGGCGGGATGATCACCGCCCCCCTGTTATCCATGTTTATCATTCCGGCGGCCTATAAACTGATCTGGTTGCGGCGGCATAAAAGTAAATCATGAAAATCGGTGGGAATATCGGCTTCAGCGCCGTATTCCCACTATTCCCCACTCTGCCCGGATAACAGGATCCGGCAGATAACTAACTGAGGATAGTATGAAAAAAGTGTTGTTAATGGCCATCATGCTGGCGTCATCCCTTTCTGCCTTCGCGGGTGAAAAAGTCATCGACTTATACAAGTCAGAGCATTGTGATTGTTGTACACAATGGGGAAAAATCATGGAAAAGCAGGGCTATCAGGTTAACACGCACGTCATGAACGACAGTGCCCTCAACGCCTTAAAGGACAAGCATGCCATCCCTGCAGATTTGAGGAGTTGCCATATGGCAACCACCGGCAATTTGCTCATTGAAGGACATGTGCCTGCGGAGGCTATCAACAAAGCCCTGGTTCCGGGTTCAGGTATCTATGGTCTTGCCACACCGGGAATGCCTGCGGGTAGTCCAGGCATGGAAATGGGCGATAAAAAAGACCCTTATAACGTCATCGCATTTGACAAAAACGGATCACAGCAGGTGTTCCTGCGTATCGAATAACCGGTTACGCAGAATTTTCAGCCAGTCCTCTATTCCGGTCTGGCTGAAAACCGTCAAGAGAGCCCCCTCAATCACAGTGACATTCGTGATCTCTGTGACAGTGACATATGTTGAAGAGATTGGTGCGTGCATGTCCAACAGGTCACGTGAACGTAAGGAGAAGTGCCGTGAATAAGAAAGAGTACAATATTCCTGGTGCCGGTGAAACTTCCGGACTTTCTCACACGCAACCTGAAGAAATCCGGACAGTGGACGTTGTTCAGGATCCTGTTTGTGGTATGCCGGTAGACCCTGAAAAATCCGAATCACGCCTGTCCTATCAGGATAAGCTGTTTTTCTTCTGTTCTGCTGCATGTGCATTAAAGTTCAAAACACATCCTGAGCAGTATATTCGTGCCTCGGCACCGCAGAATAATCCCTACCCCCATCACACGCATACTGACACGCCAGACGTCGATGATGATAGAGATGTCGTCTGGACCTGCCCCATGCATCCGGAAATAATGCGTTATGCCCCAGGAAGTTGCCCTCTTTGCGGCATGGCACTTGTAGTGGTCAAGTGAAACTGGCCACGGTTTTGGCGTTTTCCCAATACAACCGTTCAGATTCATTGGGCGTGAGACCACCGTTATATTGATGTGGTCTTAAATCGCTGTAATAACTAACTAAGTATCGAATTATCTCTTGTTGTGCCTGACCTAAACTAGAATAGCCACTTGCAGGCACCCACTCTGTTTTTAAACTCCTAAAGAAGCGCTCCATTGGGCTATTGTCCCAGCAGTTTCCCCGACGCGATAAGCTCTGTGTCATCTGGTA
>NZ_SBEF01000055.1 GCF_004011885.1 Serratia microhaemolytica
ATCAATGTGGTTAAAGATTATTTCGTGATTAAGCATAGAGGTTGTCTGCTCGATATTAGCGGGTCAATAACGGAGATCATACCTCAAAAGCCTTGCCATGCCTCGTTCATATGAGGGGATGGTTAAGATAATTGCGTGGTAGCGCTGATCACTGATGTCGAGAACATCGAGGCATTCATAAACAAAGTGGCTGTTGTTATGCAATCCTTTTCTGTATTTGCATAAACTGCACACCTTGATATCGTGCTGGTTAACAACTAAATCAACAACAAACTCTTCGCCCTCTAATTTTTCTTGTACCAAATAGAATTGATTTTGTTCACCGACGATATTTGTTTGCTGCCAATCTATCTGACTGATCCACTCCGTGACTTGTGGTTTGTTCTCGAAAAAAAACACCCCATCAGTTAAACAGGAGTTGTTCGGTTTAATCACGTAGCCGGTTTGACTGTCTAATTGATCTAAGTTGCTATCAAATTGACTGATTTTTTTTGAGGCAATACTGTTCAAACCAAGCTGCGCCAGCCTATTTTGCATTGCGCCCTTTTGCCTACGCCAATCTGTTGTTAAGTGATTATTCGCGGCGACTTGATAGTGTGCTGCCAATAGGTCAGCACAGTAAACGCCGGTTTCTGCGCCAGGAATAACTGCAACAACCTGCTCAGTATTGAGCTGTTTCTTTATTTCATCTGGGCTATAAAGTTGTTTGTCAACAAAATCAGCACTGATGTATGAATCAGTGAATCTGCTGGGTATATGAGGAGAAGAAAGCACCGAGTAACAGGTTAGCCCTTTTTTACTCAATTCAGGTGCCAGTAATGCCCCAGTTGAAAAAGGGTCAACAATGATAACTTTATCTTTTTTCATTATTAAATATGCCGTTGCTGATTAAGAATAGCGAGCTGTTGTTAATTTTATGTAAATTTAATGCAACTTTTTTGTGTTTCCGTGCTTTGGGCAAAGAGAGTTGCTGCTGAAAAGCTTAGCGAGAGAAAAGATGAGTAAAAAGAGTGTGGCGATCAGAGGGCGTTATTACTACAGGGTGCGTGCTGTGTTCAAAACAGCACACACTCTCAATCACAAAACCGTTGCAGTTTAGCTTAGCAATGCTTTGGCTTGCGCCACGATATTCTCAACGGTGAAACCGAACATCTTGAACAGTTGATCTGCGGGTGCTGACTCGCCGAATTGGCTTAAGCCAACAATGGCGCCATTCAGGCCGACATATTTATACCAGTAATCAGCAATCCCCGCTTCGACCGCAATACGCGCAGTGACTGCAGCAGGCAATACTGCTTCACGATAGGCGGCATCTTGTTTATCAAAGACGTCGGTAGACGGCATTGAGACAACACGTACTTGATAACCTTCCGCACTCAACTGCTCTGCGGCTGTCATGGTAATGGCAACTTCCGAACCGGTTGCAATCAAGATCAAATCAGGTATACCGGCACACTGTTTTAACACGTAGCCACCACGGTAAACATTGGCCAACTGCTCTGTATTGCGCGCTTGTTGGGCCAGGTTTTGCCGTGAGAAGATCAGGGTCGTCGGGCCATCATTACGCTCGATCCCGTACTGCCAGGCAATTGCTGATTCAACCTGGTCACAAGGCCGCCAGGTGCTCATATTTGGCGTGACACGCAGACTGGCAAGTTGCTCGACGGGCTGGTGCGTTGGGCCATCTTCACCCAAGCCAATTGAGTCGTGTGTATAGACAAACACATTACGTAATTTCATTAACGCCGCCATACGCACAGCGTTGCGTGCATATTCAACGAACATCAGGAAGGTTGCTGAATAGGGTAAAAAACCACCGTGCAGTGCAATGCCGTTGGTGATGGCGGTCATACCAAACTCACGCACACCGTAGTGAATGTAGTTACCTGCCGGATCATCAACAATCGATTTCGAGCCAGACCACATAGTCAAGTTACTCGGTGCCAGATCTGCCGAACCACCCAAAAATTCTGGCAGTAATTTAGCAAAGGCCTCAATGCTGTTTTGTGAGGCTTTACGGCTGGCGATGTTGGCAGGGTTAGCCTGCAACTGCTCAATGAATTTTTTCGCTTCGGCTTGCCAGTTGGCGGGCAATTCACCGTTGATACGGCGTTTGAATTCGGCTGCCAGCTCGGGGAATGCCTGACTATAGGCAGCCAATTTCTCATTCCAGGCCGCTTCGCGCGTTTGTCCGGCTGCTTTAGCATCCCATTGCTGATAAATATCTTGTGGAATTTCAAATGCTGGATGTGACCAGCCAAGCGCCTGACGCGTTGCAGCCACTTCTGCTGCGCCGAGCGGCGCACCATGAGACTCATGGCTACCCGCTTTGCCGGGTGAACCAAAACCAATCACGGTTTTGCACATTAATAGGCTGGGTTTGTCGTTAACTTGATGGGCTTGCTCAATTGCCGCTTTAATCGACTCACTGTCGTGACCATCGACATCACGTACCACATGCCAACCATAAGATTCAAACCGCTGCGCCGTGTCATCGCTGAACCAGCCTTCGACATGACCATCGATCGAGATGCCGTTATCATCGTAAAATGCGGTGAGTTTGCCAAGCTTCAGCGTACCAGCCAAAGAGCAAACTTCGTGTGAAATTCCTTCCATCATGCAGCCATCACCCATAAACACATAAGTGTGGTGATCGACAATATCATGTCCTGGACGGTTAAATTGTGCTGCCAGTGTCCGTTCTGCAATGGCGAAACCGATCGCGTTAGCGATACCTTGGCCAAGTGGGCCAGTGGTGGTTTCTACACCTGGTGTGTAACCATACTCGGGGTGACCTGGAGTTTTTGAGTGCAACTGGCGGAAGTTTTCCAACTCACTGATTGGCAAATCATAACCAGTTAGATGCAACAAGCTGTAGATCAGCATTGAACCATGACCGTTTGATAACACAAACCGATCGCGATCTGCCCACTGTGGGTTGCTAGGGTTATGTTTTAGGTAGTCACGCCACAAAACTTCCGCAATATCAGCCATGCCCATAGGAGCACCAGGGTGGCCAGAGTTAGCCTTTTGCACGCCATCCATGCTCAAGACACGGATAGCATTAGCCAGTTGTTTACGAGAGGACATGTTTTACTCCAAGTCGGGTTTAAAGGGGAGCCAGGTTGGCTATTTTCGCAAACTCAGCGTTAAAACGGTAATGTTTAATGAAAAATGGGATGTAAATCACATTTTTTTATTATTAACATCCGGTTTTCGCTGGCAAATCGCCTGGTTATAAGGATGAATTAGTGATCCGGCGTAGAGTCTATCGCAATAGATAACAAGACTGATTAAAAAGCACTCATGGCAGTGATGAATCGCCGGATGACATGGCGCCTACTACGACTTGCGCGAACAATTTCCCGGCAAGATAGCGCACTATCCCGCCTTGAGTGCCTGTAATATGTTAAAATATTAATATAAAAGTAAAAAACGATATCATTTCGTTCTATGGAGATATTTTTCTGGTGATCTCTGCGGTTGCGCATTACCTTATCAGCCGCTCGGCCTTCAGTGTAGGTTGTGCTCAAATTTTATGCTTTATTACCATCACAGGAAAATTGTTGTATGAAGATCCACAGTTCTTTGATTGCATTGGGCCTTACTGCGTTACTGAGTGGCTGTCAATCACTTAGCCCCGAGGCGTTGATGCAGTCAGGAGCACAGGCATTTCAAGCTGCCACACTCAGTAAAGAAGATGTCAAAGCACTCAGCGAGCAATCCTGCGCTGAAATAGACAGCAAAAGCCCAATCGCTGCTGCTAACAGTAGCTACAGCCAGCGCTTGAATAAAATTGCCGCCCGTGTCGGCGACAACATTGATGGTGTTCCTGCCAACTACAAAGTCTACCTTACCAACGACGTTAATGCCTGGGCGATGGCCAACGGTTGTATCCGTGTGTACAGCGGGCTGATGGATATGATGGATGACGATGAAGTAGCCGGGGTGCTGGCGCACGAAATTGGCCACGTTGCGCTCGGTCATTCACGTAAACGCTTGCAAGTTGCTTACAGTACGGTTGCCGTGCGTACTGCAGCCTCTTCAGCTAGCGGTATTGTTGGCACCTTGTCAAAATCACAACTGGCTGATTTAGGCGAACAGCTTATTCACGCACAGTTTTCACAAAAGCAAGAGAGTGAAGCTGACGATTATGCTTTTGACCAGTTGAAGAAACGTGGCATCAATCCTTACGCGTTGGTGACCAGTTTTGAGAAACTGGCCAGCTTACAGGGTGATCACAAGAGCAGTATGTTCGATGACCACCCCGATGCCAAAGCACGCGCACAACATATTCGTGATCGTATCAATAATGGTAAATAATCAGTAATTACCGAGGGTTCAAGGTTGCGAACCCTCGACTCAGTTAGAGGATAAAACTGTCTTTTTGATTCAATGCATTATTGATAGTGCCAATTACCCGCTTCCTGCCATTAGCCATATTTTGCGAAATACTTCACAATCCACAGTGTTGACTACACAATTTTTGCAAGAAAACCGCGCTGTTGTCCCAGAAACGACATTTTTTTAGTTAACCTGCTCTTGCACTTTATTATTTGGCCTATAATCATTTCTCTCTCATTGATGCAGCTACCATAACAATGAAAAATCGTCGCGCTTTTTGGGGTATCACCACTCAGGATATGTTGCCAACAGCAGTCGAACCGCTGGTCAACACTCAGCAAGAAGATTTGGAGTTACGGGTTTATTTTCAGCGTATTGAACAGTTACCTGAAGAAGAAAAAGCAGTGATTAAGCTATTTTTGGATGCTTTTTTGTCCAAAGGCAGATAGATGAATCAGTGATATCGTAAGGTGAACCGTTGTAGTAGAAGAAAAATCACTGCCTGAGTTTATACTCAGGCAGTCTGTATCATCTGCCCAGCGCTACACTCACTGTTGCAGAGACGCTCCATGTGTTTTGATCACCTGCTGGTACCACCAGAAACTCTTTTTACGACTGCGTTTGAGGCTACCTGAACCATCCGGCTGCAAATCAACATAAATAAAGCCATAACGTTTGGTTACTTCGGCTTTGGATGCGCTGATCAAATCAATGGGTCCCCATGTGGTATAACCCATCAGCTCTACGCCATCCTCGATAGCTTCACGTACTTGCACCAAGTGATCATTCAGGTAACTGATGCGGTAATCATCGTGGATCTCACCATTTTCATCCGGTTTATCAATCGCACCCAGACCATTTTCAACAATAAACAGCGGTTTCTGGTAGCGATCCCATAACGTATTCAGCAGTGTGCGTAAACCAAGCGGATCAATTTGCCAGCCCCATTCAGAACTGGCTAGATGAGGATTAGGCAGCATACTTAAAATGTTGCCACGCAGCTTTTTGGTTAATTCTGGATCGGCTGTTGCGCAGCCAGTCATGTAGTAGCTGAAAGAGATAAAATCGACGGTATGGCGTAATGCCGCAATATCATCAGCAGTGATGGTTAATTCAATGCCCTGCTCACGAAAATAGCGCTGCATATATCCTGGGTAAGCGCCTCGGCACTGAACATCGCCAAAAAATTGCCAACGACGATTCTCTTGGAATGCCTGAAAGACATCTGCCGGCTGGCAAGATAACGGATAAGTCAAACCGCCCAGTAACATATTGCCAATCTTGGCATCTGGGATCAGTTCATGACAAGCTTTGACCACTAAACTACTGGCGACTAACTGATGATGAATCGCCTGGTAGATATCCGTGATACTGCATCCCTCTTGTAACCCAACACCAGTCAACGGCGCTTCTAACGACATGTTGATTTCATTGAAGGTGAGCCACAATTTAACTTTGTCACCATAACGTTTGAACAGCGTGCGTGCGTAACGCTCGAAAAAAGCGATCAGTTTGCGATTCCCCCAACCACCATAATTTTCCACTAACGCCCAAGGCATTTCGTAGTGAGAAAGTGTGACTAGAGGTTGAATATTGTAGCGAGCCAGCTCATCAAATAACTTATCATACCAAGCTAATCCGGCTTCATTCGGTTCCGACTCATCACCATGAGGAAAGATGCGTGTCCAGGCAATTGAGATACGTAAAGTGGTAAAGCCCATTTCGGCAAATAGTGCAATATCTTCTTGATAGCGATGATAAAAGTCTATCGCAACATCTTTTAGGCTAAATTCATTACCTTGCCGAGCTACCGGTGGACTAAAAATACCGTTAGGTAACATATCAGAGGTAGAAAGCCCCTTGTTATCGGTCAAGTAGGCACCTTCAACTTGATTCGCCGCGAGTGCTCCTCCCCATAAGAAATGTTTAGGAAACAGTTTGTTGACAACAGTGGAATTATTATTAGTGCTCATTGTTTTCTCCTGGGGTTTCTGACCAGCCAGCAAAAAAGGTCAATAGGAAAGATAAAAGGAACGATACCGCAGTACCCATCAACGCGCCCCAAAAGGTCATATCTAAACCCGTTGGTGGAATAATTTGTGCCAAGGTGAAAATATTGGCAAGGCCGATAGAGTAAGAGAGAGTTTGACTTAGGCCAATAATTGCACCGCCAATCGCCCCACTGATACAGCCAAAAACAAATGGGCGGCGTTTAGGTAGCGTAACGCCATAAACTGCCGGTTCAGTGATACCAAAAACACCGCTGATAGCTGCAGAGCCCGCCAATGTTTTCATTCTTGCCTCACGTGCTTTCAGTGCTACCGCTAAGGCAGCGCCGACTTGACCAAATACGGCTGCCATAAGGATCGGTAACATGGGATCCTGCCCTAATACGGCAACATTATTTAACATGAGCGGTACCAGTCCCCAGTGCAGACCAAAAATCACACAGATTTGCCACAGGCCGCCTAGCGCTGCGCCTGCTAACCAGGGAGCAAACTGATAAGCAATCTGGAAACCACTAGCCAGCCATTGACTCACTGTGGTTGCGATAGGCCCAATCACCAGAAAAGTGAGCGGAACGGTGATCACCATACAAAATAACGGAGTGAAAAAGTTTTTGACCGCTTGTGGCATCACTTTATTCAGTTGTCGTTCTAGCCAACAACAGAACCAGGCAGCCAAGATGATGGGAATAACCGATGAAGCGTAGTTAATAAAAACGACCGGGATCCCAAGAAAAGTGGCAGTTTGACCGTTCATACCAGCTTGAAAGGCAGCAATCATGGTTGGATGCACTAATGCTGCACCAATCGCCATAGTTAAAAACGGGTTGCCGCCAAACTTTTTCCCTGCCGTGTAACCAAGCAGTAATGGGAAGAAATAGAACAAGCCATCACTGGCAGCAAACAGGATCTGGTAGGTTGCGCTAGTTTCAACCAGCGCACCACTGATTAACGTGATCGCCAGTAGTCCCTTCAAAATCCCGCAAGCGGAAAGAACACCGAGATAAGGGGTAAAGATGCCAGAAACAACATCGATAAATTTACCCATTAAACTCAACTTGTTGCTTGTTACTTGCTGCTCCGCTTTACGCGCCAAATCATCATTTAAACCAGCCTGTTTGCAGACGGCCTGATAAACTTCGCCTACATGGTTGCCAATAACCACCTGAAACTGCCCTGCACTCTCCACCACCATAATGACACCGGGATCTGCCTTGAGCGCTTCGGCATTCGCTTTCTGGTTATCGTGTAAATTAAAACGTAAGCGAGTGGCACAGTGTGCTAGGCTTTCAATATTCTCTCGCCCACCAACATGAGACAAAATATCACCCGCGAGTTGTTGATACTGCATAAGCACTCCTGCGTTTGCTATTGTGTTTTTGACTACTTCAGCATTTTTACTTCACGCCTTAAGCTTGCTTCCCAAGCGTTAGCTATTTACTCACTGAAAGTTGTTCTATTTTAATAATGCTTCATATGCCTGCTGCAATTGTGGTGCATTCCACGAAGCATCGAACAGGGTATAAGTAATATAGCCTTTCTCTAGCCAACCTGAATCAGTGTTCTTCTGTGAAATAACCATCGAATTAGGGTTTAATATTTGTTTAGCATTACCATCGGGTAATAACTGATAATCAATCTGTGGGGTTGGGAATTGCTCATTTTCAATATAGTGGATACCTTTAATGCGAGCTGCGGGTAATGGTGGGTAGTTAATACTGAGCCCAGAACCTGTTGGTAATACCGGCTGATTACTACGCCACTTGCTATTGAGTTTATCCACTACGTTGACGACATGATCAACAGAGTCTGGCCAATATTTATGTGTACTTGGCCACTTGTTTTTCATCTCTTCCTGCGTGAAAAGGTAACCTATGCTGGCGGCAATGGCGGGGATGCCATAGCGTACAGCACGCGCTGCTGCACCGACAGTGCCAGAGTTAAATTGTGCCATACCGGTATTGGGACCATCATTCACTCCTGAGATCACCAAATCGGGAGGCGTATTTTTCAGTACGCCACGTAGGCCAAAATCGAGCGCATCGGAAGGGGTGCCTGAAAAGCAGTAACGTTTATCGGCAACTTTTTTTACATCAAATACTTTTCCCAGTTTAAAGGTGATCGCCGTGCCAATACCGCTTTGATTAGTTGCCGGTGCGACCATCCAGACATCATAACCTTTAGCGGCCAGCTTCTGTTGCAGTGAGATGCTGCCGAAGGATTGGCATCCATCATCATTGACCACCAGAATTCGCATTGGCCTCTGCTCTGCCTGAACCTGCATTCCATAGGAAAACAGAGCCACTAATGCCGCACTTAATACTTTACTTTTCATTTTATCTCCTTGTAAATCACAATATTACGAAAGCATAATGCGCCAGGTTTTCGCTGATCGTCAAGGATTATTTTGCTGAATCCCTGCTACCGGTAATCAAGCTAATGGCAGGTTGAGGATGGAGCAGAAATGGATGCGAAAAATTTCACCGTAAGCAGTGAGATGGTGATTTGAGTTACATAATCAGCTATTTTTTCAAACACAAAAGCCCCACCTTAGTAGGGCCTGATGTTTAGAGAACGCGCGATATTAGTGATATACCGACAGATGTTATGTTCAGCGTTTGATTTTCACTGCAATTTCTGCGGTATGCTTACCTTGGTGATAAGCGATAGCCAGCTCACGGCTATCCGGTTGGCGCGAACCATCACCACCGGCAATGGTGGTAGCACCGTAGGGTGTGCCACCACTGACTTGGGAAATGTCGAACAGTGCGGGAGTACTGTAACCCAGCGGAACAATAATCATGCCGTGATGCGCCAGTGTGGTCCATGTCGATGTGATGGTCATTTCCTGTCCGCCGCCGATGCCGGTCGAGGCAAACACACTGGCCACTTTACCGACTAAAGCACCTTTTGCCCATAATCCCCCAGTCTGATCGAGAAAATTGCGCATTTGGGCAGACATGTTGCCAAAACGTGTTGGGACACCAAAAATGATGGCATCATAGTCGCTCAGCTCTGCCGGGCTGGCGATTTCCGCCTGTTGTGCCGTTTTTCCACCCGCCGCTTTAAACGCTTCCGGCGGCATGGTTTCGGGTACACGCTTGATCACTACATCAACGCCAGGAACACTTGCGGCACCTTTAGCGACCTGTTGCGCCATTGTTTCAATGTGTCCGTACATTGAATGATAAAGAACTAATAATTTTACCATTTCTCTTTCCTCAGTTGTTCTTTCGATGCTGTAGGTGGGTTCCTTGGTGGATTAACCCAGGGTTTTGTTTCACCACTCACTGCGCGCTTTTCCATATTGGGCTGTAAACATCCGGCGACCTCACCTTGCGAGTTTATGTTAAGCGGTTAAGGTGAGCGGCAGATTAGGTGGATGAGGAGAAGGTGTTACCGGGCAGGGGCAGCAGTTGGTCCAGTTGACTGTTTTTCCACGTTGGAAGATGTGTCAACACAAAGTGCAACCAGGTAAACGGCTCTATGCCATTGAGTTTAGCGGTTTGCAGCAGGCTCATGATACCGGCCATGCGCTGCCCGGCCAGCAGTGAACCGGCAAACAGCC
>NZ_SBEF01000056.1 GCF_004011885.1 Serratia microhaemolytica
TTATCAAACAACATACCGGACTGAAAGACAGTATCGCCTCAAAGCGTAGACGGGCCGCCTGGTCTGCTGATTTTCGTAGCGAATTGATGTTTGGTTAAATTATATGCAAAGTGGAATCCCGCCCTGACTCGCAAGGTAAGTTCGCCGGATGTTTACCATCTAACACCTCCATAAATCATAACTAGAATCATATCAGCTCCCAAAAAGCCCGATCACGCATCTTATTAACCCGCTTATCCCCATCCACATACAGGCTAAAATGCTTCTCAAGTTGCCGAATCTGACCCATCAAAGACTCCTGCTCACCTTTATCATCAACGTTAAATACCGCCTTGATATCCGCATTTCTAATTTCAGAAACACGATGGATCACCCATGTTAAAATATAGGAAGCATAATTATTTTCCCCGGTCTTAAAGTGGGTTATCTCCTGCGTTGATAGGATCGCACCAACGCCATACTCACGGCCTTCTTTAAGGATCTTACGCAGGCTGGAGAAATCTTGGCGCATAAAGTTATCGGCTTCATCCACCAGAATCATTTTCGTGAGCTGACGGTAATCCCCTCGTACCACGGGTTTACCACGCTTTTGCATCTGCGCGTAAAACAGATCCAGCGTGAGTGCAACCACCAGGTTTTGCACTTCTGGCGGGTAACCAGCCAGTTCGATCACGGTGACGCCGTCAATCAATTCGTACAAGCTGGTCATCTTATCCGGGATAGTCTCGAATATCTTGTAACGCGCCAGTTTAGAAAGTGCTGCGTAAAGCGAGTCTTCTTCAACCTTTTCCTGATAGAGGAATCGCTGCCATACATCTTCAATTGTCGGCGCAGTCCTTGACCATGTTGTCGGATCTTCCGGCGAAATGCCTGCCGCTTCGTAGCATTCTAAAATCAGATTTTCTAATTTCAGCTGCTGCTTATGGCCCAGCCCATAGGCTTTTGCCATCGTTTCCGATAGTCCACCAGCGGTGTGGATTGGTAGCATTGGCGTGTCGCCAAATAGAGATAAGGGGTTGTAAGGCAGCTTAAATAACTTGTATTTTTGGGCCCTCGTAGCATCAATAAAAACCTCGTCCACATAGTCTGATTTGTAGTCGAAGATCAGCAAACCAATAGGTTTACCATCAACGTTACGGTACTGATTACGCATCAACTGTGTGACCAGCGATTTAGTAAACTGGGTTTTACCGGTGCCCATCGTTCCAATAATGCCGGTATTGGTATTCATGAACTTGGCGGTGTTGGTTGGCTCCCAATGTAACGGGCTCTGACGCGCAGCATTATGACCAAACAGGATCTGTAATGGAGTATCGCTAATATCAGGTGTCACCACCGGTACAGCAGGCTGTAAAGACTCCGACTCAGGTTCCGAAATGGACTGTGCAGCAGTCGGCGTTGTGACTTCTACCACGACTTCGGGTTGTGACGGACTGGCATCACACTCAGGTCCAAGCCGGTATTTTTCCGGCACCCGGTAACGCTCCGCCAACGGTGGTTCATCCCCCTGCGCCGCAATCAACGAAGGCAGCAGTGAATAAGGGATTTCTATTTGTAAAATATTCTCTGCTGTCTCTTTATAAGAGAGATCGAAGCAGGTTGCACTGTCCACATGCGCCACGACGAAGCCGTCTACATAGTCGGCCAACTCACCTAACTGATAGTCGCCCGTTAACCACCATTCACTTCGATCCAGCAAGTGAGCCAGTTTGTGGCTGTCCAGCACACCGTACAGACGCAATTTCTCCACCTGTATCAGCACTTGACGAATAAAGAGCGCCCGGTACAAATGTGATGCCAGCGTTTGTGGTTCCAGAATGTCCTGCTGTAAATAACGCTTCAGCTCACGAGCCTGTTGGCCTGCATAGCTGTAGTCCGGTCGCGCCCCGGTTTTAACTTCCAGCGGCAACAGATAGAGGCGGTCTTCTTTGAATCCCACAAAGAGCACATCATCAGAGATCGCTCCTTTACGATAACCCTGTAAATTTCTGGATAAATCGCTCTCTTTCATTTTCAGCCCGACATTGCCGGACACGCGGATCATTTCGGCCACCGATAGCGGAATCCAGCAAATATCGGACTGGTGCAGCATGGATTGCACAAATTTGTACGCGCCTATAATGCCGTGTTTCTCTTTACGCTCCCTTTCACTAGAGCGCAGCATTTTCAGCAGCCATTCGCCATTAAAGGCGTTAAATTCAGCCAGCAAATTCTGACTGTCAACAACAGGTTGCCCTGACTGATTTCCGGTCTGGAGCAACCGCAGGAACAAATCAACCTGCTTCGTGACGGTAACGGCATCGTAGCCTGCGCAACTGGTGTACTGGTCAGAATAGTGGATAAGTACCACATCTTTCTGATTGGTGAAAAAGTCGAGGGTGACTTTAGGATCAATGATGGTGGTCCAGAGAGCGCTGTTGTAAGAGTAATTGAGCAGCTGTTTAAAATTGCCACTCACGGCTAGGCCAATCCCTTGTCCATGATACTGGCTGTTGCTTTGACGTGCGGGTTGCCACAGGCAGCCGATTAGTCGGGCAAGACGTAGGGCGCAGTAGGACTCAGTATCCACATCACGCAGTCCAAACGCGGTAAAGTAAGCATCCCCCTGCGTTTCGGCCCCCTCCCCAGCGATCAACCCATGACACAATACCCCGCTGGACGCATCTTCAATACGGATCTGGCGGCAATCCACAGGTGCTGTATTGGTGAAAAATGCCAGATGCGCATAGGCCAGCTTGTCGCTTTCTGACGGCAGAACAAACTTGCTTAACGTTAACCGGCTACGCAGCAGGTCAATCAGCATATCGGCTTCCGCCCGCCATACGCCGCTGTTCAGATCGAGATCGTTTTTAAGCTGCTCATAGCTAACACTTTCTGCAAAGTGATCGAACATATTGGGTAGCAACTGTTTATCGTAGCAGTTCACATGAATCGAAATAGCGTGCTCTTTTTCTTGCTTAAAATATTCTACTAATCCCAGAAACAGTTCTTTGGCATTCCCTTGATTAATGGCATTGATAATCAACGCACTGTTTTCAGCGCTCTGGAACAACCGGGCGTAAGCGTCCGTGAACTCATTGAGTTTGTCTTTTACCAGACGTTTAACGTAGTCATGGCTGACCTGCTGCTGGGGAACCACATCAATCCAGAAGCGGTTTTCCTCCACCGGCTGTAGTTGCGCGTATCCATGCTCACTGTGATAAACAAATGGCATTAACCCGGAAACTATCAAGCGATCAAGGGTGATCGGCGGTAGTGTGGCAAATGAAGCCGAATCGTGCCGTTCCGACTCCGCAACGATAGTTTCTGCCAGCTGTAGATGGTAGGCCAGAACCAGAGGATGCAGCGGAGAGAGACGCTCATGGCTATCATTGCGGCAGATCCCCAGATGCAGAAGACGTTTCTCGTGCGCTGTCAGCGCTCTGCTCTGGCCGATTTGCTGGAGTGACTGCTCAAACGTAGTAATAATATAGCTAACTAGTGTGCGATATTCCGCTGACCACGACACCAGACTCGGTAGGGTGTTACGACGATGATAGTAGGCAAATAACTGCTCATAGGCGTTGTGGAGATCGGGGTAGCTGGCAAGAAGTTCATCCAGCGCAAACCCACTATCGTCACTTCCCGTACCCAGCAGACGTTGCTCAATTAATGAGGCTTCCAGTATCAACAACTGCTGGCGTACACCGACGACCTTGTGTTCAGTATTATCGAGTATGATGCGCCCTTTTAGTCGGTTCCAGGTTGCATTACTCTCTTCTTTGAATAACTTATTGAAACGACTTTGGTCAAAAAGCAACGGCAACGTTAGCCCTTCTTCTGCTCCCGGCCCCTCGATGTTAAACGACAGACGGGAATCACCTGAAACGAGCGCAAACTGAACCAGGTCACTTTGATTTGCCAGCGTCTCAAAATTCACCAGAGCATAATGCTGGCAGTCGATGTCTTCGCTCTCGTCATCCAACGTACAGGTAAGGTTGCCAGACTCGGCAATACGCAGCGTGTTATCTTCCAGTTGCAGGGTTATTTGATCTTTACCTGGCTCAACGCGGTAGCAGTGCTGAATATCGTTTAGCCAGAATTGCCCTTGTTCGACCAACAACAGGCGAAATTTATACTCTTCGGCTGAATTATTGCGGTTGGTCAGTTCGAGACTAAAGAAGCAGGGATGCCCGTCAAAAGGCACCGACGCCATAATGCGGGAAGTCTTGCCGCCCGCCCGGCTGGTGCGCCAGAAAGGTGCATTCTTTAACTGGCGATTATGGGCAATCTTTATCTGGTCATCCTGAAGATCATTACCCTGAAAACTGAACTCCAGCTCAGCCTTTGATTGCCCTGGCTGCGCCTGCACCAGCAGACTGATGTCACGTCTGCCTGCCCTACTGCAGCTTTTCGCCCGTTGCCAAACCTCGCCGTTTTTGACGGAGACGTTCTTCAGCACCAGTTTTTGTTCGCTATTTTGTTCTTTCTCTTTCCTATAGTCGGAGAAATCAAGCTCACGCCAGTCATTTTTATCGTAAAAATGCTCCTGAATGAATTTTGTACTGAACTCAGGTAGCACATTTTCCAGCTGTCCACTGTAGCGTTCAACACTATCTTCTATCTGGCGATATAATTTCCGGTTTTCATTCAGTCGGGTGCGTAGCTGCTTCTGGCTATAGTTCAGTAGTTCATCATCTTTAAACAGATGAAGCTCAGAGAAATCCAGATTGCCATCATCCAGCAAGCGATACAGCGACGAGAAACCGAATACGGTCGCGCCTTCATCCAGTACCGTTGCCAGTTGATCCTCCAGCAAACAGCGGGACAATTCCGAACGGTTACTATTAGTAGTAATGAGCTTTTCCAGTTGATGACTGAAAGTTTGTGGGTACCAGATAGCACCCAGTGCCGCCACGTCTTTCGTGCTGTTAATCAGGGTATCGAGCATACTGTTGTGAATAATCAACAGCGCTGTTTGGGCAAAAACGCCGCTGCGCCCTGCAACTTCATCGCGCAAATGAGAAATGTAGTTTTCTGTGAATGCTGGAGCCTCGGCTCCGTGCAGTACAGGAATAAGCTGAACACCATTGCAGGGGAGGCAATCAATATATTGCCCGGGCGCAATTTCCAACTGATTGCCGTCCGCCAGAGAGACGAATGCTTCCCAGAGTTTTAGGGCATTACTGGGATCGGGAGATTTGAACTGGTAGCGCTCGCCGGGCTGAATGATGCCACCCACCCACTCAATAAAGGTTTCTGCCAGATAGGTTTCATACTGTTTTACGGACATACACGGCGTCTCCACTATCACTCATTCGCTCTACATTTCCCATGCGTTCATAAAACGCCACCAGCGTTTGCGCCGACTGGTTGTCCAGATAAAAACCGCGCTGTTCAAAACCACGCAGCAGTTCATGCAGGCGGAGTTTGTCATTTTTGCCCACAGTGAGATTGGTCAGTAACAGAAGACGATCCTGATTCAGCACTAGCACTTTCCCTGCCCGACCACGGACCTGAATGAAGTCAGTACAAATCTGGTTTTCCAGCTCGCTAACGTATTTACGATTGACCGTCGCGCGGTCAGTTTTTTTACCCTGGAACTGTTCTACGGCAACGGATAAGAGCTGTTTGAAGGCATTTTCCAGGTTTGTTGCGCGTTCACGAAGCGAGAGGCCTCGATCCACAATAAAATCCTGCAAATAAACGTTAAGGTCATTAAGTACTCGGGCAGATGAGTCTGAATCATTCAGAGTGTCTTGATAAATCTGCCATAACGGACGCTTTTTCTGTCCTTTTCCCCACTGCAAAACCTCAAGTGCAGAGAGCACCGGGAACAGTTTTTTGCTCTGGCTAGCGAACAGCTTATAGCCATAACGTTTCACTTTTTCCCGTTCGGAGCTGGCTTTTTCGCTATCAAGAATAAAAAACAGTGATTTGCTTTGTGGTTCGCCATCCTGCCAGTTGTCCAGATTGAGCGCCAGTTGAGCGCACCAGCTAAAAGCGTACAAACGTAGGGTGTTGGCCAATTCCTGTAAAAGGTACTGTGGATGTTCTGCCAGAAATGCCAGATCAGACTGAAAACACGTTACCATATACGGAAGATACGGTTGCTCTTCGGCAAACGGTCCTTTCCCCAACAGCTTTATTTTTTCATTGAGCTTATTCAGCATTCGCTGCTCAATGAAGTTCAGTCTGTCCTGTATGGGATAACGAAGGCTGAAATCGCCCATCAAATTGGCAAACAGCGTGCCAAGTCGTTTATCTGCCGTTGAACCCGAACTTATTTTTTCACCATTAAACTGGGCGTGGAACAGTAAAAAAAGTGGGGAGACACGGAAAATATCCTGACTGGAAAAATACATCCGTTCTAGCACGGACCAGAATGCAGGCTCATCAAGCAGCTCCTGTAGATGTGTTTTACAATCTTCACGGAATTGATCAGGAGCGTAAGCTTCGATTTTGCGTTTCAGGGCGTAGCTAAGGACCAGACCGGTGACGAATTGCCAGCTAATATCGTTGTTTTTATTGCGTACAGGAAGGTAACTATCCAGTTGATTGTTAGCTACTTTTAACTCGATTGCGATAGGGTACATTCTGCTAACCCTTCATACTGCTAATAGTGATCATATCGTCATCCGCCTTTGCACGATAAACCCGTGGTCCGCCATCATAAAATTTGATTTCGCTGCTGGATTTAGCCTGCTCTGCGATCAACTCAACAATTTCATCCAGTAATACAATGGCATTTTTATCGTATTTATTCGGACGATAGCCATTATTCAACTTGTCCAATAATTCGAACAAATTAAGTCCGATATGGATAGACGGCAGTGGATTTTGCCCTACTTTTAAATAGACATCGAAGCCAGTTGAATGAGCAGTATGTTTATTACGAATAGAGTCCCAGTCAGGCTTTATCTCTACCGGCGCGGTTATTTTTACTCCACCAAACTCACCCAAAAAGAACTCTTCTTTGTGCATACTTAATTCAGGCGCTTTGCGGTTAGCGTAGCGCTGGATACCTGCTATAAGCTCAACAGTATAGAAGCGTTTCAGTGATCTTTTTTGCTCCGGATCTGCTGTGTAATTCCTATGCAAGTGCCAGATTTCTGAGTAACGTTCAAACAGTGATTCGTTAAAGAACGCAGAAAATCTCCGATGATAATCATTACCCAACGACTCGTGCTGCAACAACCAGAAAAGCCGGATCAACGAGGTTGCGTCACCAGACTTAACGCTCTGGCGATTAAACTTAATGCGCAACGGCTCAAGTGCGGCTAAAAAATCATTAAGATCAGCGTCAATCAGTCCCAGTTCATAGCGCAAAATAAACTGATCAAGTTCATAGGTGTGCAATCTAGCAGGATCAAAATCGGAAACTTTTTTAATCAGATCATTTTCTGCACCGGTGAAGAGGTTATCAAATAAGTAGCCAGGCCCCATCAACAGATGATGCAGAAAATCCAGCAGCGTTCGGGTCGTTACAAACTGGTCTTTAATTAATCGCGCTTTAAAGAGCTGCGTAATTAACACATTCTGCACGCCAGGCATGCAAAGCAATTTAAAGTTTGCGACCTCTTTTAGATCTGGGTTAACAGATTCATCGCGTCGAAGAATAAACTGAAATAAATTATTATCATCATGAGTTAAATTATATAATAATGTTTTAATAAATGATGAATATTGTTTATTTTCGTCAAACTGGAATTTAGGGTAATGTTCAAAATCAAAAAAAGAACAATTCTCGTTACGGTAAGGACGGCTTGCATCCTGCTGCCCTGATAAAAATGAGTCAATTGCAGACCGGATCACCCTGTGGCATTCAGCGCCTTCTCGGGCAAAGTTAACAAGCATTCCGGTGTTGATGCCAATGAGCAATGGAGATGACTGCTGATGATGATTAGCAAATAACTCATTCAAAGCATCAATGGCTGATTGTCGAGGGGCAAAGCTATGCGTTGCATCTAGGTGGAAACTAAATCGCCGCTGATAACGCGGATCTGATTGGCAACGGGTTAAAATTTCGGACTTCCCATCCCCGCTACTACCGCACAAAAAAATGATTTCCCCAGGTTTAGTAACATCTAAATAATGTTGTAATTCGGATTCAATGCTTTGTTTAACAAAGAGTTGTTCTTTCAGTTGGTCGAGCTCATCCTTCTGGCGATGTGTCACGGTGGTGACGGAAAGCGAAGATGACTTCGCAAGTACACCCAGTGCTTTACGTAATGTGATTGCGCTCATGAATTCATGTTCTCTAAAGTAAGAATTCGCCTATTGTATAAAAGATAACCCATGATATCTACAGGCACCTTGACACAATAATTTATAGCAATTTCAATATTATATACTATCTATCCGTACGGTGTCACCAATGATACAAAACACATCCAGAAACGGCGGGTCAAAACCAAAACCATCAACTAGGGTGTGTCCCTTAATTTGACAATCGCTTTAAAAATAACCGAATAGCACCCAGTTTCAACATGCTCAGGTAATTTCTGGCTGTTTTTTCCGAACGGGTAGCGATACGGCGATGTTCTTTAAGCTTGGCGAAGCAACGTTCAACGACATTACGCTTTTTGTACCAGCGAATATCGAGTTTTCGGCGTTTATCCTGACTGGCTTTTTCATTTGATTTAAAAGGGATAACCGCTCTTATCCCTTTAGTTCTCAGTCGATTACGCAATGCCTGACTTGAGTATCCCTTATCAGTCAACTCTGCTTTAGGCCGCGACTTCAGGTTCCCACTTTGTCGGATGATCCCAACCCTGCCAAGCAACGTTTCCGCGTATCTGCTCTCATCGGCTTGTCCACCACTCAGGCAACAACTCAGTGGTAATCCTGTGCTCTCTGTCGCCATATGGATTTTGGTACCAAAGCCACCTCGAGAGCGACCCAACCCATGACAACTGAGTTCATCGAAGTGTTTTTTTAGCGCGGGCAGCAGCTTTCAGAGCCCAAATGTGACTGCCATCCAACGCGATAGCGTCCCAGTCAATCAACATTTTCGTATCAAGTATATGAAGTAATTTTTTGAAAAAAAGTTTATTATTCCAACCTTGGACCACCGATTAAACCGGTTGTAAATTGTTTTCCAGTGACCATAACGTTCAGGAAGGTCTCGCCAGGGAGCACCTGAACACAGTATCCAAAATAGGCCATTCATCACTTTTCTGTGCTTAAGATAAGGACGACCGGCCTTAGAAAGGCTTCGCTCAGGCGGTAACAAGCTTAACCATCCCCTCATATGAACGAGGCATGGCAAGGCTTTTGAGGTATGATCTCCGTTATTGACCCGCTAATATCGAGCAGACAACCCCCTATGCTTAATCACGAAATAATCTTTAACCACATTGATGACATATTCGGACAAGACATGCACGCCAAGCGTGTCTTGTCGCTTGCCAATGCAACCCATGGGGTTATTGAGTCGGGCTCATTGGCCATCCATGCCATTGGCAATGGCCTCTCTTTGGCAAGCGGCCTTGAGCGAAAGCACGCTGTTAAGCAGGTTGATAGACTGCTCACCAACACCAAGCTCAATGTCTGGAACTTGTTTGATGACTGGGTTCCCTATGTGGTGGCCGACCGTACTGACATCGTCGTCTCGATGGATTGGACCGAGTTTGATGCCGATGACCACAGCACTCTGGTTATCAGCTTGCAAACCAGCCATGGACGCAATACACCACTCCTATGGCAAACCCACCAAAAATCCTTGCTTAAAGGGCAACGCAACGCACATTGTCACCGATCATGCAAAACTGATCCACTAACGATCATCGAAAACTGATCCACCTGATATCATCCGTGCTTTTTCTGTGCGGAGATTTATGTTAACGAAGGAGATGTTTGTGGATATTCATGTTCGC
>NZ_SBEF01000057.1 GCF_004011885.1 Serratia microhaemolytica
AACAAGGAGTGTCTTTATCATGACGACGAACGAAAACACACCACGCAAACGCCCACCGACCCACTATTCCTGTGATTTATTACGCCACTGGGTAGAGATTGAACTGTTGGATGAACAGGGGCAACCGATTACCAACATGCCTTACCAACTCAGAGACCCTAACGGCGTCACCCGTCACGGGCGCAGCGATTTTAACGGCATCATTCGTGAGGAGAAACTGATGGCGATCCCAGCGTATATTACGCTCGGCGCCCAGGCACTGGTGGAGGAGATGGCACAGCGCCCACTGCGTGTACAGCGTGGTGAAGCGGGCTCTATGGTAAAACCGGCTGCTGAAGCGGCCGGTTACCGTTACCACTATTTGCGTGTCGGCGAACTGTGTGACAGCCGCCCGAATATCGCAAACTGGCCAGAAACAGACCCACTACCGGAATATCACTTCCCCTGCACCCTCGGCCGTGGCTTGCGCCTTAACCCGATGAGCCAGCGCCATGTGGTGGAGATCTGCCCGTTCCGGGCTTGGTCACTGGTGCTGCACCACACTGCGGAGTATTCGCTGGTGAACGCGCATAATCTGGCGTTGATGAGTATTCTGAGTTATGCCAATGAAAAATATAACGACATAGGACAAAAGGAAGGTTCGGTACAGCACTTCTTTCATCAACAGATGCTGGATCTGTCACGCCTGCCCTATCAGGTGAACGATAAACGCTGCCAGCCACTGGTAAAAGATGTGCCCTTTGCTGATCGCTATACCGATGTGGCGTTTATGGACACTAATCTCGGCGAAGCGCCACGCGGCGATAGCCAACTGTTTTTTGCCGCCAATCAGCAAGAGCTGATCATCGCTTGGCGTGGCACCGCCAGTTTTCAAGATGCGGTGACCGATGCCACCTATAAACCGATCGATATGACCTGTGATATCGCTGTGCCCTGTAGCAACATTGTTAAACAGGGGCGCGCCCATCAGGGTTTTTTAGAGGCGTTTCAGGTGGTGGATAACAGCGAGGATGACGATATTGTCAAAGCACTGCGTAACTTGAATCGACTATTGGAAAAGGAAAAAAGTCTCTATATTGCCGGCCATAGCCTAGGCGGTGCATTGGCGCTGCTCCATGCAGCAAAACTCCGGCAATATAACCCACTGCTGTATACCTACGGTATGCCGCGTACCCTCACGCTCAGCAGTATGGCGGAGCTGGCGACTATTCCACACTATCGCCATATTAATGAGAACGATGCCGTGCCTTCGGTACCGCCCGAGCGTGAACTTGACAGCCTGTTTTATAAGCTGTGGGGGCCACTTGGCAACCTGTTTGGTTACACCTGGTCGGTGGTGAAAGCGGTGCTGCCGTTGGGCAGTGAGGTATTTTGCCACCACGGCGAAGTGGTGCACTTTTACCAAGCACGTTCGGTGCAGCAGTGGTTTGATCAGCGCAACCCGCGCGCGCAAACCAAAAGACGCCAGTATCTGCCGAACAGTGCCAAACTGTTTTTGGTGCCCCAGTTAGGCACAGCAGCTCACCAGCAGGCGGGTGAGGATCAACGGCAATTGATGCAACAGTTGGATGAGCACAGCAAACAAGAGTGGTTCCCACAGTATGGCAACCCAACATTGAAAGATGCGTTAACCGGCAAAGATCACCCCTCGGGGCAGTATGCCGATTATATTGCTGCACGGTTACGTGAGCTGCTGGCACCTGCCTCGGGACACGGTTATCAGCCACAGATCGCTGCTTTTGCCGCACAACTGCAACAATACCAGCATGAGATCCCACTAGCGGAGCAAAATAGGGATAAACTGTTTTTAGCCCTCGATCGGCAACTGGCACATAGCTTGGTGATCACCCAATCACTGCCGGAGGGTGAAGTGATTATGCAACGTTTTTATCAACAAGGAGAGTCATCATGAAGTGCCCCTCTGTAGTACTGTTTGGTGTACTACTAGCTAACACTGGTTGTGCACAAGTAAATCAAGAGTTGGCGCCCCCCAGTGATAATGTCTGGATAGATATTGCGGTCAAAGCGCCGAAAAATACCCAACCGATCCGTGTTAACTCTTTTTATCTATCGGAGATTTGTAAAAAAGATCGGCTGCGAGCAGATATGAAAATTTATAAGATCACCGGCACCAAAGTGCGTTATCTCACCATGAGCCTGGAAGATGACACTGGGCTTTATCGTGCTAAGATTCCTAGGAATGGGGGGGGGCGGTGCCAATGGCAATTAAGCCGTGTGACCTTTGGTATTAAGTATGCCAGTGTCGAGCATTTAGTAAAAAATGGTGAGATTGGAGGTGCCGTTGGTGTCAGAGTAGCCTTTAATGATGCTTACCTTGAATTTAACGATTACCCTGTGGTCTCCAACCCATTGACACTTTCACCAATTTATTATCCGCTAATCACTCAGTGGCGCTTTAGTAAGCAGAGCACTGATGTTGACTTATTTGGTAGACATGATTTTGATTCGTATAAAATCCGGTTAAAAGAACATGAAGGAGCCAAAATTACCTTTTTACCCCAGGTGGATGAATCCAAAGTGGTGAGAATGATTGGACCAAAAGAAAGAAAAAAGGGTGAGAATTGGCGAATTATCTACCCAGATGGCACAATAATTTCAACAGGTGCGATTAAACCCGATTTTAATCGGATGAAGGCAATGTGAGGGTGATCGGGGCAGGCGATTGACTGCCCCAGTTAGTTTGTTAACACAGGGAATGGATATGAAATATAACCCACTGTTTTTATCTGCCGTGCTGCTCAGCACCGCCGGTTGCGTCCAGCTTAATAAAGAGCTGAACCCACCCAGTGATAATGTCTGGATAGAAATCACGGTCAAAGCACCGGAAAACACCAAACCAATCCCAGTTAACTCTTTGTATACCTCGCAGATTTGTAAAAGGGATCGCCTGAAATCAGATATGAAAATTTATAAGATCACCGGCACCAAAGTGCGTTATCTCACCATGAACCTTGCAGATGACAGCGGACTTTATCATGTTAAGGTCCCGAGAAATGGGGGAGGAGTGTGCCAATGGCAATTAAGCCGTGTGACCTTTGGTATTAAGTATGCCAGTGTTGAGCATTTAGTCAAAAATGGTGAGATTGGAACTGCCGTTGGTATCAGTGTAGCCTTTAGTAATGGTTACGGAAGCAATGAGTTTATCGATTATCCCGTGGTCTCTAACCCTTTTACGCTCTCGCCAATTTATTACCCGTTGATTACTGAGTGGCACTTTGACAAACAGGTCACCTATCTTTCTTTATTTGGTCGGATAAATTTTGACTCTTACAAAATCAGATTAAAAACGCAGGAGGGGGCAAAAATCACTTTTTTACCACAAGTCGATGAATCTAAAGTGGTGAGAATGATTGAGCCAAAAGAAAATAAATTGGGGAGCTATTTTAGGATTATCTACCCAGATGGCACAGTGACTTCAACAGGCGAAGTTAAACCCGATTTTGATCGAGTAAAGGCGATGTAATAGTGAGCGTGATCGGGGCAGGCGATTGACTGCCCCAGTTAGTTTGTTAACACAGGGAACGGATATGAAATATAACCTACTGTTTTTATCTGCAGTGCTGCTCACCACCGCCGGTTGCGCCCAGCTTAATAAAGAGCTGAACCCACCCAGTGACAACACCTGGATAGAGATTGAGATCAAAGCACCTGAACATACCCAGGCATTCCCCGTTAACGCATTGTACACCTCGGAGATTTGTAAAAGAGATCGGCTGCGAGCAGATATGAAGATTTATAAGATTACAGGTACCAAAGCGCGGAATATCACTATGAGCCTGGAAAATGATACTGGGCTTTATCGCGCTAAAATCCCTAGGAATGGAGGGGGAGGATGCCAATGGCAACTAAGCCGTGTCACTTTCGGTATTGAATATGCGAGTGTCGAGCATCTCGTGAAAAATGGAGAAGTGACAAGTGGCGTTGGCGTTAATGTCGCCTTTAGTGATGGCTACGGAAGCAGTGAGTTTATCGATTACCCTGTGGTCTCTAGCCCGCTGACGCTCTCGCCAATTTATTACCCAGTAATTATTGAGTGGCGCTTTAGTAAACAATCCACCGATGTTGATTTATTTGGTCAGCGTGATTTTGACTTTTACAAAATTAGACTAAAAGAGCATGAAGGGGCAAAAATCACTTTTTTACCACAAGTTGATGAATCTAAAGTGGTGAGATCGATTGGGCCAAAAGAAAAAAAAGAGGGCAACCATTGGCGGATTATTTACCCGGATGGTAGCGAAACCTATAACGGTGAAGTATTCCCTAATTATAATCGGGTAAAAGCAATGTGAGGGTGATCGGGGCAGGCGATTGACTGCCCCAGTTAGTTTGTTAACACAGGGAATGGATATGAAATATAACCCACTGTTTTTATCTGCCGTGCTGCTCAGCACCGCCGGTTGCGCCCAGCTCAATAAAGAGCTTGATCCCCCAGTGACAACACCTGGATAGAGATTGAGATCAAAGCACCTGAACATACCCAGGCATTCCCGGTTAACGCTTTGTACACTTCCGAGAGGTGTAAAAGGGATCGCCTGAAATCAGATATGAAAATTTATAAGATCACCGGCGTTAAAGCTCATCGTGTCACTATGCATGTTGATAACCACGCTGACCTGTATACTCAGGGCAACCGCACTCATACGGTAGCCCTGAGTTAGAAGCCCCATCGTCGAGATAGGTCAGTAACACAGGCCAGCGCTTTAAGGCGTGTATAATGGCTTTGTGTATCCCCGAGTTGCCGGTGTTGAGAGGACGTGTTTTTATTAACGACTCCAGTTTATACAACTCGCAGATCTCATAGAGATTTGCATAATCTGTCTTGCATCACATCTCCCTGCCGAAACCAAAACTTCTTCTATACTTGTCACAAGCGATCAGATTGCTGCTTCCTCCGCTGTGCTGCAACGGGTGTATTAGCGTCAATCCAACCCAGTTCAGTGACTCAATCGCACTGAAATCACCTGTTTATTTTCAATACAGTTATTAAGGATAAGAATAACTTAGCGCTATCCAAGAGGTTCCCGTATGAACAAGGTCTACAAGGTAGTATGGAGTCGTGTGCTACATATTTTTGTTGTGGTGAGTGAACTGACGAAAAATAAACAAAAAAAATCCTCACATATCCATACCCACGCTTCGACGGCTCATCTCTTTGGAATAACAAAAAATAACCGCTATAAAATCAATGCGGTTACCATAACGTTATTGGGATTATTACTTGCACATCAGCCAGCCTACGCGATTACTAAGCAGCAGTGTATCGATATGGGCAGCTCATGTGCCTTGATATCCAGCCGTGCTGACTTGGTTGCCGCACTCTCCAGCAGCGGCACAGCGACAACGTTACTGTTAACTCAGGATATTGATTACGGTGGTGCTGGAGCGGTAGATATTTTCCAAAATCAATCTAATAGAAAAGATATTGTCATCGATGGCGGTGGACATTCGATCACATTTGGCCTGATGGCTTTTCAGACGCGGGCTGATCGAACCAATAACCCGAATTGGGACAATGCCACGCTAACATTCACTAATTTTAGCAGCATCAATACCACACGCACCCTGACACAAGATGCACGCTTTGTTTCCGCACAGGATGCTACGACCAGACTGACGGTAGTGATAGAAAATAATGGAAAACTACTGAATAACAAATTAGTGGCTTTTGGTACTGACAGCCCATCGGCACCACCAAATAACGACAGCGTATTACGCATAGGCAATAATGGCCCTAGTGTGCTTAATTTAGGGACATTCCGGCAACTGGCGACTTCTTCTAATATAGAAATGACCGGAACACTGGATCTGACAATTATCCCCGGCGCATTTCCGGCAGTATTCTGGAGTAATGCTAGCCCGGCAGTAAGCAAAATACGCTTTACTGAAAATGCCGACGTAAAATTTCATAGTTCAGTAGTAGGCAATTCCAATGTGCGTTTAACTAACGGCCCAGCCAATAGCGCCAGCCCTGATAATGCCACCTACAGTTTTTTTATTGATGATGGTGCAAAAGTAGATCTCAACATTCCTGGACAAAACGTACTCGGCATATCCAATTTTGGTGTAAAGGTGGGATCTTATGATCCGGTGACTGGGTTTGGTAAAGGGGCAGTATTAAAGCTTAACAACTGGAGTAATACCCGTGGCATTCTGAACCACCAGTTAAGCAACCTGCCAAGTACTAACCCGACAGCAGCGATATTCAACGGCCCGACCTCAGACAATGATGTTATTTATAACCTGGATAAAGGTTCAGTGATCACCGTGGTCGATCAGGAACTGGTCGCCGGTATTTTGGCACAAAAAAGCACAGGAAAAGGCAACATCTATATCCGCTCAGGGGCAGTGATCTCAGACGGTACGGATCAGATCTCTGAGGGGATCGGGATCGCAGCAGAGACAACAACAGCGGATGCTACCGGTGATATTCTAGTAAAAAATGAAGGTTTAATACTGAAAGCGATTGGTATTTTACAACGCATCAGCTCCACGGTTGGGACAGCCAAACTGATTAATGAAGGTGTTATCAAAAGCTCCTCTGCTGGTGTTCTATTGCTGAGTAATATCTCTGAGCGCGTGACGATGACAGTGGATAATAGCAATGGAGTCATTAACGCCCACAGTGGTTCAGGTATTCAGGTATTCAACGCCAACATTGATCTTAATTTGAACGGCGGTGAAATCAATGCCTATGGCACGGCAGCAGCGATAAATGTTAATAGTGATAACAGCGGTGTACACACCATCACAGGCACAACATTTAACATCAATGATAGTGCGATGGTATTTAAACCGGGTTCAAAATCTACCTTCAATTTATACGACAACATCTTCAATACCACCGATGGCGTACTATTTACAGAACTGCTGGGAATAAACTTCCTATATGGCAGCAGGAATAATGTCGCAAACATTTATGGCATGGGGTTTGGGATAGAGAAAAAATTTGCTGGAATTGATTTGTCGAATGCAGCGCTAACCATCAATGCATCAGGTGCTGGCAGCATTGGGTTATATACACATGGTGATCAGAATGGCGATGCTAATATTATTGTTGGCGAAAAAACCACGATTAACGCCAATGCGGGTAGTGCGGTGGTTTTTGAAAATGACATTAGTCAGAGTTTAATTAATAATGGAGAGATCAATGGCAGTGTGTCAATGGGCAACCATGACAACACCATTGTTAATAATGGAAGTCTCTACTCACTTAATAGTGGATCAGGCAGTGACACATTAACCCTGAATGTTGGATCAGTCAGCAGGGGGATTATTGATCTTGGCGATGGTGATAACACAATAAATATTTACCACGGCTCTTATGTTAACTATATTCACACCGGATCAGGTAATGATGTTTTTAATATCATGAACCTGACTGCAACAGGAACCTTGACACTGGGAATACTGAATGCCGGTGCTGGTGTTAACACGCTGAATTTTATTAATTCAATTCGCACACTGAATAGAGAAACCAGACTTAGCAACTTCAATAATATTGGCATTGATGAAACCTCGGAAATCACACTGGTAGATAGCGACAACATTGATGACGACAGCCAGGTCACCTTAAAGGCTGACACCAGTCAACTGCGTTTTGCCGATGGTTATCAGGGCGAGTTTACTGGGGTACTGGCCGGTGTCGGTAGCGCGACAGTGGAAGCGGGGGCCAACGTCACCTTAATCCACGCCAGCCCCTTTTTTGGTGAGTGGATCATCAACCACGCCGGTATTCTGAATGTCAGCCAAAACGAACAGTTAGGCACGGGCGGTGGAGCAGTACACCTAGCGGGCAGGCTCAATTTAACCGGCGTATCCCTGTTTAACAAAAGGTTAACCGGTGATGGGCTGTTACAAGTGGATGCCAATAACCAGCACTTTAATTTTGCCGATAATGTCGGTGATGCCTTCCGTGGTGTGATGGATTTGAGCAACGGCAGCTTTGCACTAACGCCCAGCAACGCCAACGCACTGAGTTACGCCACACTACGCGGATCGGCGAACAGCCTGATCAGTGTCACACAAGACAATGTACGGGTTGGTCAACTTAACTTAAACGGCAGCACGCTACAGTTTAACCAGCGCGGCACCATCAGTACCGACAGCTTAACGGTAGAAGATGCTTCACAAATACAAGTTTCTACTGAGGTTTTTACTGAAGGTAACCTGCTCGATCTCGATCAGCAAGGCATCACCAGCTTAGTCAACAGCAACAACACACTCAGTGCCAGCCAACTGGCAAATCTCACCCTACAGGATCTGGCGGGCAATGCACTCGCTAACGGCACACAGCTCGACTACATGCAAAATGGCAACCGGGTTGCCATCAACAGCTACAACTTTGCCCTTGATAGCGCACCAGGATTACAACTGCGACATCAACTGACGCAGATCGACCTGCAAGCAGGGCAGACATTAACGCTAAGCTCATTCGGTGCGCAGGATGACACCCTATCAGCACGCCTAACTGGCAGCGGAAACCTAGAAATTGGTGCCGATAACAGCGCACTCACACTGGTTAATTCACAGAACGACTATCGCGGTAACACCAGCGTCAATGGCGGTGTGGTTAATTTTGCTGCCAACAACGTACTGGGTAATACTGACCGATTGACCATCGCCAATGGTGCCACGCTGAACTTATTCGGCTACAGCCAGTTAATCAATTCACTGAGCAATGCCGGTCGCCTGAACTTTGCTGGTGGAAGCTTAACCCTGGCTGCTGGCGGCAGCTCTGACCATGTTGATGGCTTGAGTGGCAATGGCTGGTTGCGGCTGCTGGGTGGAGACTTTGTCGTCAACGCGGCGAACCGAACCTTCACCGCCCAGACCACTATTGCCAGCGGTGCCAGTGCCAGCCTGAATGCGGCGGATGCCCTGGGCGACGGCGACATTGAGCTCTCCGGCAGCCTCAACCTCAACGTTGCAGACAGCGATTTTGCCAATCGGCTCTCTGGCAACGGACAAGTCAATGTCAACCATCAACTCAGCTTCACCGCAAACAACCAGGCATTTACTGGCACGATCCAAATCAATCAGCACTCGGCACTAACCGTTAGCCAAAGCAATCAGATAGGCAGTGCGAACCTGGCATTAGCGATGGCCTCGTCACAACTGTTCTTCAACCAGTTACAGGGCAATATTGCTAACCGGCTCAGTGGAGTCACTGGCGCACAGGTCAATATCAACCACGCCAGCCAACTCAGTTTCAGCGGTGATAACAGCGCGTTTGCTGGCCAATTTAACATTGATGGCAGCAGCAGCCTGACCGCCAGCCAACAGCAGCAGTTGGGCAGCGGCAGCATCGATATCGCCAACGGGGGTCAACTGATTTTTGACCAGTTTGCTGCTGGCACACCGGTCACACTGAGCAACCGCATCAGCGGTGCTGGCACCTGGTTACTGCGCAACAGCCAACTTGACCTGTCTGGCAACAGCAAGTTGGCCAACTTCAGCGGGTTAGTGGAACTGAACGGCAATGCCCAGATGACACTGGACGCCTTAACGTTGCTCAACAGCGCGCTTGGCTTCCATATCGCCAACAGCGGCGACCAACTGACTATCCGCAGCAGCAGCGCATTTAACTTCCTCTATCGCCTGACCGGCAACGGATTACTGAGCGTCGATACTGCTGGCGCGGCGTTTAACTTTGCCCAGAGTACTGGCAACGCCTTCAGTGGCGAAGTGCAA
>NZ_SBEF01000058.1 GCF_004011885.1 Serratia microhaemolytica
CTGGCTGGTATCGCTGCTCACTGGCGGTCAGGATCAAGGTTCCACCGTGAAATAACACCGCCAGCTCATCCCAACTGGCATCAAACATCAGGCTGGCATTCATCACCATCCGCGCCACACTGACACCCTGCGTTACCAGCAGTTGCCCGGTCGCCAGTACCAGATTGACGATCTGCTGGTGTTCGACCATCACCCCTTTGGGCTGGCCGGTCGAGCCGGAGGTGTAGATCAGGTAGGCCAAGTTGCTCGGGGTCAACGGGCAAACATCCGCATTATGATCAATGCCGTGCTCAAACTGCGTTGCGTCCAGCATCAGTGTCGGGATCGCAGGCTCACCCAGCGCCGCCCGTCCGGCCTGATCCGCCAGTAACACTATCGGCTCGGCATCTTGCAAAATGTAGCGTAATCGTTCAGTTGGATGTACCGGGTCTAACGGCAGATAGGCGCCCCCGGCTTTCAAGATCGCCATTATCGCCACAATCAGTTCGAGACTGCGTTCAGCACAAAGTGCCACGCGCTGTTCCGGCTGCACACCCAGTTTGATCAACTGATCAGCTAACCGATTGGCACGCTGGTTTAACGCACGGTAAGTCAGCGCCTGCTCACCGTAACGCACAGCGATCGCGTCAGCACAGTGGCTCAGTTGCGCCTCAAATAGCGCTGGCAGTGTGGCGACTTGATGGCTGATCCGGCTACCACGCCCCAGTGCCAGTAATGCCGCACGCTGCTGATTTGACAGTAGCGTGATGGCCGACAACGGCTGCTGTGGTTGGTTAATCATCGCGCGCAACACTCGCTGCAAGTAATCGAGATGTTGTTGCATACTCTCGGCACTGAACAGCGCGCTAGCATAGGCGAGCTGAGCGTAAATCCTGCCGTCTGCCGCCTCGCCTAACGCCAATTCCAGATCAAACTTCACCTGCTGGTACGCCACTTCACCGGTTTCAACCGTTAACTGATGCAGTTGTGGCAATAGCTCAGGCTCCTGCCAACTGAGCATCACCTGAAAGATTGGCGCATAGCTGCGTTGACGTGTCGGATTCAGCCGTTCAACCACCTGTTCAAACGGTAAATCTTGATGGGCTTGCGCCTGCGCGACGCGCTCACGTACCTGCTGCAACAGCTTCAGGGTATCCTGTTGTGGTTCAGGTTGAATGCGTAACGCCAGCGTGTTGGCAAAGAAACCCACCACGTTCTCCAGCGC
The DNA here is from genome assembly GCF_004011885.1 of Serratia microhaemolytica. Lineage (GTDB taxonomy): Bacteria > Pseudomonadota > Gammaproteobacteria > Enterobacterales > Enterobacteriaceae > Serratia_G > Serratia_G microhaemolytica. The sequence goes on from NZ_SBEF01000058.1 coordinate 1,205, forward strand.
GCTGTGCCCTCGGTTTGCTACCGGGCTGCCGATCACCACTTGGTGCTGCCCGGCAAGCCGTGTCAGCACCACAGACCAAGCGGCCAGCAGCAGCATAAACGGCGTCACGCCCTGTTGGCGGCTAAACTGGCGCAACTGTTCGCTCACACGAAGATCAAAGGTACATGACACTTCATTACCGTGATAGGACGGTTCAACCGGGCGCGGATAGTCGGTTGGCAATGTTAATAACTCCGGCGCACCGTGTAACTGCTGATACCAGTAGTCGGACTGCTGCGTCAGCCGCTCACCCGACAACCATTGACGTTGCCAGGCGGCATAGTCCGGGTAATCAATCGTGCGCGTGGGTAACGCGACGCTATCACCTTGGCAGTAACCGTTATAAAGTTGCGTCAACTCCTGACAGATCACCGCGAGCGACCAGCCGTCAGAAATAATGTGATGTTGCGTTAACAGCAGTGCCCACTGCTGTTCAGCCAGCTTCACTAATCCTGCTCGCACCAGTGGCTCACGGCTCAGGTCAAATGGCTGATGCGCCTGTTGCTCACTTAATCGCGCCAATGCCTGTCGCGCATCTGCTGAAGCCGACAGGTCATGCTCAAGCAACGGCACACCCGACTCGGGCGACAGCAGCAGCACTTCTGCTTCACCGGCAGCGTTAAGCACAAAAGTTGAGCGCCAAGCCTCATAACGCGCATACAAGGTATTCAGGCTAGCAATCAGCGCAGCGCGATTAAGTTCGCCGTGTAGATGGAACAGCGCCGGGATGTTGTAAGTCGCCGATGGCCCCTCCATCTGCCACAAGAACCAGAGCCGCTGCTGGGCAAACGACAGCGGCAAACGCTGCTCGCGTGAAAGACGTGTGATCTCAGGCAGTGCCTCTTGCGGCAGTGCTGCGATCACACTCGCCAGATCGAGCAATCTGCTGTGGCTGAACAGTTGTGCTACCGCCAACGCAACACCGAAATGCTGTTGCACCCGGCTACAGAGCCGCACGGCCAGCAACGAGTGGCCGCCAAGCGCGAAGAAGTTGTCATGGCGACTGACCTGTTCAACCGCGAGCAGTTGACACCAGATCGCCGCCAATTGCTGCTCGATCTGCCCCTCAGGAGCAACATATTCAGCATGGGCAAATGCCTGCTGATCCGGTGCGGGTAACGCCCGTTTGTCCAGTTTGCCATTCGGGGTTAAGGGTAATTCGGTGATCGGGACATAAACGGCAGGTAGCATATACTCCGGCAGCCGCTGTGCCAGATAGTCACGCAGCTCAGCCGAATTCAGCGACTCTCCTTGGTTAACCATAAGATAAGCCACCAATTGCAGCGTATTCGCTTCACCACGCGTGATCACTACCGCATCGCTCACCGACTGATGCGACTTCAGTTGTGATGCGATCTCACCCAGTTCAATCCGGAAGCCACGGATCTTCACCTGTTCATCGTTACGTCCCAGGTAAACCAGTTGTCCATCGGCTTGCCAATAGCCTAAGTCCCCGCTGCGATAAATGCGCGCCCCCGGTTCAGCACTGAACGGATCCGGCAGGAAGCGTTCCGCAGTTAAATCAGCGCGTTTGAAGTAGCCACGCGCCACACCAATACCGCCAATGTAGATCTCCCCCACTGCACCTGGCGCGACTAACTGTTGTTCACTGTCCAGCAGGTAGATACAGGTGTCATTGATCGGCCGCCCGATCGCTATGCCATCAGCCAGTACCTGGTTAATGCGACAACTGGTCGCGTAGATCGCAGTCTCCGTTGGGCCATAAGCATTGATCACATGTACCCCACTCTTAGCACTAAGACAGAGACGTAACGTTTCTGCCTCTGTGGCTTCACCCACCAGCACGATACAGCGTAGGCAAGGCAGCGTGGTCAAGCGCGGTGTTTGCTGTAACATCACCCGCAACGCTGAAGGGGTAACCGTCAGGACATTAATCTGCTGCTGTTCAATAAAGCGATCAAACTGATCCAGTTGCATCAGCATCTCACTCGGCGTAATGCACAGTGTGCCACCATGACAGAGCGTTCCCCAGATCTCCCAGACTGAGATGTCAAAGTTGTAGGAGTGAAACAGCAGCCAGCGCTCACCGGCAACAAAGTCAAAATCGTGCTGATTGGTGCTGAATACACGAGTGACATTACGGTGCTCCAACATCACCCCTTTCGGCCGTCCAGTCGAACCCGAGGTGTAGAGCAGGTAGACCAAATTACTCGCGCTCAGGGTTGGGATCACCGGATCAGGCTGATCTTCACCCTCAAACAGCGAAGGCTCCAGTAGCAATGTCGGTAGATTGTGTTGCCCCAATACGGCCAAACTGCGCTCATCGGTCAGTAACAGCAGTGGTTCAGCATCTTGCAAGATGTAATGCAGACGTTCGGCCGGGTAAATCGGATCCAACGCCACATAAGCGCCACCGGCTTTTAAAATCGCCAACATCGCCACAATCAGTTCAATACTGCGCTCGGCACACAGCGCTACCCGCTGCTCTGGCTGCACGCCTAGCGCGATCAAACGGTGTGCCAACTGATTGGCACGCTGGTTTAACTGACGGTAGCTAATGGTTTGATCACGACAGCAGACTGCTATCGTATCCCCATATTCAGCCAGTTGCGCTTCAAACAACGCCGGCAGTGTCGCAGTGGTGCCACTGTTCTGGCTACTGCGCCCCAATGCCAGTAATGCCGCGCGCTGTTGATCTGACAGTAGCGTGATGCTCGACAGCCGCTGCTGTGGTTGGTTAACCATCGCGCTTAGCACCCGCTGCAAGTAATCGAGATGTTGTTGCATACTCTCGGCACTGAACAGCGCGCTAGCGTAGGCGAGCTGAGCGTAAATATTGCCATCTGCCGCTTCGCTGATCGCCAACTCCAGATCGAACTTCACCTGCTGATACGCCACTTCACCGGTTTCAACTGTTAACTGATGCAGTTGTGGCAACGGTTCTGGCTGCTGCCAGGTGAACATCACTTGAAAGATCGGCGTATAGCTGCGTTGACGTGTCGGATTAAGCCGTTCAACCACGTGTTCAAACGGCAAATCCTGCTGCGCTTGAGCCTGGATCACTCGCTCACGCACCTGCTGCAACAGGTTCAGGATATCCTGCTGCGGTTCAGGTTTAATGCGTAACGCCAGCGTGTTGGCAAAGAAACCCACCACGTTCTCCAGTTCGCGCTGCCCTCGGTTGGCCACAGGGCTACCGATCACCACTTCATCCTGTCCTGCCAAACGTGTTAACACCACAGACCAGGCTGCCAGCAATAACATAAACGGCGTGATGCCTTGCTGGCGGCTAACTTGCCGTATCTGTTCACTCAAGCTGGCATCGAAAGTCAATGACACCACACTGCCGTGGTACGACTGTTCAAGCGGACGCGGGCGATCGGTCGGTAGTGTCAGCCGTTCCGGCGCACCGTACAGTTGCTGATACCAGTAGTCGGACTGCTGCTTCAGCCGATCACCCGACAACCATTGGCGCTGCCAAGCAGCGTAATCAGGGTAATCAATGGTGCGATCGGGTAACGCGACGCTATCACCGTGGCAGTCGCCGTTGTAAAGCTGCGCCAACTCCTGACAGATCACGCCAAGTGACCAACCATCGGAGATAATATGGTGTTGTGTTAGCAGTAAACACCACTGCTGATCGGCCAGTTTGAGTAGTTGCGCCCGTACCAGCGGCCCTTGACTGAGATCAAACGGTTGTTGGGCATATTGCTCTGTTAATTCGGTTAATCGCCGTTCTGCATCCGGCAACCCGGACAGATCCAGCTCCGTCACCGGCAGACCCGCTTCTGCGGGTAACAGCACCAGCTCAGCGTCACCCTGTTGATTTAACACAAAGGTCGAGCGCCACGACGCGTAACGTGCATACAGCGTATTCAGGCTGGCAAGCAGCGCTGTACGATTGAGCGTACCGCGCAGATGGAACAGTGTGGGGATATTGTAAGTCGCCGATGGCCCCTCCATCTGCCACAAGAACCAGAGCCGCTGTTGGGCAAATGACAGCGGCAGCGGCTGTTGACGCGACAGTGGTGCAATCTGCGGTAATGTCTGCTGTGGCAAGGTCGCAATCACACTGGCCAGTTCCAGCAAGCTGCTGTGGCTAAACACCTGCGCTACCTCCAGCACGACGCCAAAAGCCTGCTGCACTCGGCTACAGAGCCGCACTACCAGCAGCGAGTGGCCGCCGAGAGCAAAGAAGTTGTCATGACGGCTGATCCGCTCAACCGCCAACAATTCACGCCAGATCGCTGCCAGTTGCTGCTCAATCTGCCCCTCAGCAGCAATATACTCGGCGTGGGCAAATGCCTGTGCGTTCGGCTTCGGCAGGGCGCGTTTGTCCAGTTTGCCATTCGGCGTCAGTGGCAAGGTGCTGATCGGCACATAGGCGACCGGTAACATGTAGTCCGGTAACCGCGCGGCCAGGTGTTCACGCAGAGCAGCCGCATCAACAGTGTGGCCTGCATTCGCAATCAGATACGCCACCAGTTGCAGCGCGTTCGCTGCACCATGCGTGATCACCACGGCATCACTCACCGAGCGATGCAACTTCAGCTGTGACGCGATCTCACCCAGTTCAATCCGAAAGCCACGGATCTTCACTTGTTCGTCGTTGCGCCCTAAGTACTCCAGTTGCCCGTCGGCGCGCCAGCGCCCCAAATCGCCGCTGCGATACATGCGCGCACCCGGCTCAGCACTGAACGGATCCGGCAAGAAGCGCTCGGCGGTTAAATCAGCACGCTTAAAGTAGCCACGTGCCACACCCGTACCGCCAATATAGATCTCACCGATTGCACCAGGTGGTACCAGTTGTTGCTGCTGATCCAGCAGATAAATACTGTTATTGGCAAGCGGGCGACCAATCACCGGTTCACACAAACCATCACGCTCAATCACTACAAAAGTGGCATCAACCGTGGTCTCGGTTGGGCCGTAAACATTGGCGGCACAGATATTCTCTGTCTGCTGAAGGCGTTGCCACAGATCGACAGAGATCGCTTCACCACCAATAACCAACATTAACTGGCGGGTGAGTTGCTCAGCCAGTCCGGCATTCAGTAATCCCTCCAACTGTGATGGTGTACAGCAAAAATAGTTGGCCTGCTCGGTCACCAGGTGCGCCACCACTTTGGCCGGCTCGCGTTTATCCTCTGCGGCGGTCAGAATCAGCTCGCCACCATAAAACAGGACTTGTAACTCCCCCCAACTGGCATCAAACATGATGCTGGAATTCATCACTACCCGCACACGATCAACGATCCGGCTTAGCAACACATCAACGGTTGCCAGCATCAAATTGACAATCTGTTGATGCTCAACCATCACCCCTTTCGGTTGGCCGGTGGAGCCAGAGGTGTAGATCAAATAAGCCAGATTGGCTGCTGTCGGTGTCGGCAGTTCAGGATTGGCTGCATTCTCATGCCGATCGCTAAACAACCCAGGGTGTAACATCAATGTCGGTACGTCGGGTTGCCGCAACACCGCGTATCCCACTTCATCCGCTAGCAACAGCGACGGCTCAGCATCTTGCAAAATATAGCGCAACCGCGCTCCCGGATAGGCCGGGTCTAATGGCAGGTAAGCCGCTCCCGCTTTTAAGATTGCCAATATCGCTACAATCAATTCGATACTGCGTTCAGCACAGAGCGCTACCCGCTGTTCCGGCTGCACACCGTGGGTAATTAACTGCTGTGCCAGACAGTCAGCGCGCTGGTTTAATTCACGGTAAGTCAGTGTGCGGTCAGCATGGCGCACCGCAATGGCGTCAGCACATTGTGTCAATTGCGCGTCAAATAGCGCCGGTAGTGTCGCGACCGTGCTGCTCATCTGGCTGGCACGCCCAAAGGCCAACAATGCCGCACGTTGTTGATCTGACAGTAGCGTAATGCTCGACAAGCGCAGTTGTGGCTGGGCAACCATCGCGCTTAACACCCGTTGCAGGTAATCAAACTGCTGCTGCATACGCTCGGCACTAAACAATGCAGTGGCGTAGGCTAGCTGAGCATAGATCCGGCCGTCTGACGCCTCACCTAACACCAGTTCCAAATCAAACTTCACTCGCTGGTAATCGATAGCGCGGCTCTCCACTTCCAGGCCAGCAAACTGCGGTAATACTTCACGTTCCTGCCAACTCAACATCACCTGGAACAGCGGTGTGTGACCGCGCTGGCGGCTCGGATTCAACCGCTCAACCACCTGTTCAAACGGTAAATCCTGATGCGCTTGCGCCTGTATCACCTGATCACGGGTGTGTTGCAGCAACTGCTGAACATCCGCCATCGCCGCAACGTTAATACGCAATGCCAGCGTATTGGCAAAAAAGCCAACCACCCCTTCCAGCTCACTGCGCCCACGGTTCGCGACCGGGCTGCCGATCACCACCTCATCTTGACCGGCTAACCGTGTTAACACCACTGACCAGGCTGCCAGCAATACGATAAACGGCGTGACGCCTTGTTGACGGCTAAACTGGCGCAACTGTTCGCTCTGTGCCGCATCAAAACTCAACCAGAGCCAGTTCCCCTGATAGGACTGTTGCAACGGGCGCGGGTGATCCGTCGGCAGTGTCAGCCGTTCTGGCGCTCCGTGTAATTGTTGATACCAGTAGTCTGACTGCTGCTTCAACCGCTCCCCGGATAACCATTGGCGCTGCCAGGCAGCATAGTCCGGATAATCAATGGTGCGCGTGGGTAACGCGACGGTATCACCTTGGCAGTAACCGTTATAAAGCTGTGTCAGCTCCTGACAGATCACGCTAATTGACCAACCATCGGAGATAATGTGGTGCTGTGTCAGCAGTAAATACCACTGCTGTTGCGCCAGTTTCAGTAGTTGCACCCGTACCAGCGGCCCACGACTGAGATCAAACGGTTGATGAGCCTGTTGCGCTGTTAACGCCACCAATCGCTGTTCTGCATCCGGCAAGTCTGACAGATCCTGCTCAATCACTGGCAGCGCCGGCTCTGTCGCCAACAGCACCAGTTCAGCCTCACCCTGTTGATTTAATACAAAAGTTGAACGCCAAGACTCATAACGCGCATACAGCGTATTCAGGCTGGCGAACAGCGCTGCACGATTGAGTTCGCCGCGCAGATGGAACAGCGCCGGGAGATTGTAAGTGGCCGATGGCCCCTCCATCTGCCACAGGAACCACAGCCGCTGCTGGGCAAACGACAGCGGTAGCGGCTGTTCGCGCGGCAGGCGTGTCATCTGCGGCAACTGATCCTGCGGCAGGGTCGCGATCACGCTGGCCAATTCAAGCAAACGGCTGTGGCGAAACACCTGCGCCACCGTCAGCAAGACGCCAAAATGCTGCTGCACCCGGCTACAGAGCCGCACCACCAGCAGCGAGTGGCCGCCGAGGGCAAAGAAGTTGTCATGGCGACTGATCCGCTCAACCGCCAACAATTCACCCCAGATCGCCGCCAGTTGCTGCTCGATCTCGCCTTCAGGGGCCGCGTATTCTGCCCGGGCAAATGCCTGTGCATTCGGCTCCGGCAGGGCGCGTTTGTCCAGCTTGCCATTCGGTGTCAGTGGCCAGGCACTGATCGGCACGTAAGCAATCGGTAACATGTAGTCCGGTAACCGCGTGGCCAGATATTCACGCAGCTTCATCGGTTCGATGCGTTGCCCCGGCTGGGCGATCAGGTAAGCCACCAGTTGCAGCGCATTCGCTTCACCCTGTGCCACCACCACTGCATCACTGACCGCCGGATGCTGGCTCAGTTGTGCCGCTATCTCACCCAGTTCGATACGGAAGCCACGGATCTTCACCTGCTCATCGTTGCGCCCCAGATAAACCAGTTGCCCGTCGGCGCGCCAGCGTGCCAAATCGCCGCTGCGGTAGAGGCGCGCCCCCGGCTCGGCACTGAATGGATCCGGCAGGAAGCGTTCTGCGGTTAAATCCGCACGCTTAAAGTAGCCGCGTGCCACACCGGCTCCGCCAATGTAAATCTCGCCGACAGCACCC
>NZ_SBEF01000059.1 GCF_004011885.1 Serratia microhaemolytica
CAGAGTCAACCCCGTTTTTCAGGTTTTTCTCTCGACTGACGGAACTTTTGCAAACTTGTTTTCTTGCTGCCCTGTCAGTGGATGCGCATTATAGGGACTGCAAAAAATGGCGCAAGTGTTAAATGCAGTTTTTTTTCAACTGCTGCTTTATTGAACTTTCCTGCCAGTGGCAAACAACTTAGCAGCGGTTCTTAATCGCATCTGGCAGCGCTTTCAGGCTATCCAATACCCAATCAGCAGCGTCTTCTGCTACTGTATCGACCGGTTGACCGCTACGCACCAACACTTTGCGCCCGACGCCAGCCGCTGCTGCTGCCTGCATATCTTCAATTTTATCGCCAACCATGTAAGAGGCAGCAAGATCGAGGTTGAGATCTGCCTGTGCTTGTAACAACATACCCGCCTGTGGTTTGCGACAATCACACTGTTGCCGATACTCATCAACCACGGCTTGCGGGTGGTGAGGACAGAAATAGATGCCATCCAGATCGACACCGCGATCAGCCAGCGACCAATCCATCCACTCGGTCAGGCGCATAAACTGTGCTTCGCTAAACTTACCACGAGCGATACCTGATTGGTTGGTAACCAAAACTAACGCGAAGCCCATTTTTTTCAGTTCACGACACGCATCAATCACGCCATCAATAAATTGAAAATCATCTATTTCATGGACGTATCCATGATCTATATTCATTGTGCCATCACGATCTAAGAAAACAGCGGGAACACGTTGTGTCACTTATTCAGCTCCTGGAAACCTTAAACAGCGGGTAGTATGGCATCTTCCGTCAAAAGTTGTGAAAAAGGAAGCGGTGGCGCAAGATTGACTTAGACGTCTAGACGCCTTAACATCTCAACCACACCTTGGCATAAGCCAAGGTTTACTTTTACCTGTTCACAGGCATTTACGCTCATAGCAAGAAGAATATGATCAAACTTTCGAATATCACTAAAGTGTTTCAGCAAGGGTCTCGGACTATTAGCGCACTTTCCGATGTTACGCTGCACGTCCCCGCTGGACAAATTTATGGCGTTATCGGTGCTTCTGGCGCAGGTAAAAGCACCCTGATCCGTTGTGCCAACATGCTGGAACGACCAACCTCCGGTACTGTTTTGGTTAATGGTCAGGATCTGACTGCGCTTTCTGAACGTGAACTGACGCAGGCTCGCCGACAAATTGGCATGATTTTCCAACATTTTAATCTACTCGCATCACGCACTGTGTTCGGCAATGTTGCACTGCCACTAGAGCTAGATCGCACACCCAGAGCAGAGATCAAGCAGCGCGTAACCGAGTTACTCGATCTGGTTGGCTTAACGGACAAACATGACGCCTATCCGGCCAATCTCTCTGGTGGACAGAAACAGCGCGTCGCTATTGCCCGTGCTTTGGCCAGTAATCCCAAAGTGCTGCTGTGCGATGAAGCAACCAGCGCACTTGATCCGGCAACTACCCGCTCCATTCTCGAGTTATTGAAAGATATCAATCGCCGTCTGGGACTTACCATTCTGTTGATTACCCATGAGATGGATGTGGTGAAGCGTATCTGCGATCAAGTTGCTGTCATTAGCCAAGGGCGTCTGATTGAGAAAGACAGTGTCAGTGAAGTGTTTTCACATCCCAAGACGCCGCTAGCACAGCAATTTATTCAATCGACACTGCATCTCGATATCCCTGACGATTATGCCAAACGTCTGCAACCAGAACCTCGCCTTGGGTTACACCCATTACTACGGCTTGAGTTCACTGGTCGTTCGGTTGATGCTCCCCTGCTATCACAAGCCGCACGCAATTTTAACGTCAACAACAACATTATCAGTGCGCAGATGGATTACGCCGGCGGCGTCAAATTTGGTGTCATGTTGGCAGAGCTGCACGGTTCAGAACAAGATGCACAGGCAGCGATCCAGTTTCTACAAGAGAATCAAGTCAAAGTTGAGGTACTAGGTTATGTCTGAAGCCATGATGTGGTTGATCGCCCGTGGTGTTGGGGAAACGGTCACCATGACCTTCGTTTCTGGCTTTTTTGGTTTTGTGCTCGGTTTACCGGTTGGGGTACTGCTCTACGTTACTCGTCCCGGGCAAATCATGGCTAACCGCACGCTATACCGAGTGCTATCGGGGCTGGTGAACGTGTTCCGCTCGATCCCCTTTATTATTCTGCTGGTCTGGATGATCCCATTCACGCGTATGATTGTCGGCACCTCAATCGGCCTACAGGCTGCGATTGTGCCATTGACTGTAGGGGCTGCGCCGTTTATTGCACGAATGGTGGAAAATGCGCTGCTTGAGATCCCCTATGGTTTGGTTGAAGCCGCACGCGCGATGGGTGCTACGCCAATACAGATCATCAACAAAGTACTGCTGCCTGAAGCACTTCCCGGACTACTGAATGCAGCAACCATCACCCTGATCACGCTGGTTGGCTACTCGGCGATGGGCGGTGCAGTCGGCGCTGGCGGGCTAGGACAAATCGGCTACCAGTATGGTTACATTGGCTATAACGCCACAGTGATGAATACTGTTTTGATTTTATTGGTTATCCTGGTATACCTGATTCAGTTTTGTGGCGAGCGGTTGGTGAAAGTGGTCACACACCGTTAATAATCCGCTGCGCTATGGCGGGTTCAAATTTTTACTAGCAACTGGTGCAACAGTAAAGCCTATTGGATAGGCATACCTAATGAGGAACAGTTATGTCATTAAAATTTAAATATCTTGCTGCCATCGGGATGGTAATTGCGACACTCGGTTTGGCCGGCTGCGGCCAGGATGACACCGATCCCAACCATATTAAAGTCGGGGTTATTGTTGGTGCAGAACAGCAAGTCGCAGAAGTCGCCCAGCGAGTCGCAAAAGAGAAGTACGGCTTGAACGTTGAACTGGTGATTTTTAACGACTATGTGTTACCAAACGAAGCGCTCAACAAAGGCGATATTGCGGTTAACGCCTTCCAGCATCAGCCTTATCTTGATCAACAAATAAAAGATCGTGGCTACAAACTGGTGGCTGTCGGTAATACCTTTGTTTACCCGATTGCTGGTTACTCTAAAAAGATCAAATCACTGGACGAATTGCAGCCTGGCTCACAGATCGCGTTACCGAATGATCCAACCAACCTTGGCCGCTCACTGCTCCTGCTGCAAAAACAGGGGTTGATTAAACTTAAGCCAGGTGTTGGTTTGCTGCCTACTGTACTTGATGTCATTGAAAACCCTAAAAACCTGAGATTAATCGAGTTGGAAGCACCGCAATTGCCACGCTCACTGGACGATCAGAAGATCGCACTGGCAATCATCAACACCACCTATGCCAGCCAAATTGGCCTCACCCCAACCAAAGACGGGCTATTTGTTGAGGATAAAAACTCGCCTTATGTCAATATTATGGTGGCGCGCGAAAATAACAAAGATGCTGAAAATGTGCGCAAGTTTATCAAAGCTTACCAGTCAGAAGAGGTCGACCGAGCCGCTAACCAGATTTTCAATGGTGGTGCGGTCAAAGGTTGGTGATGCTTATTTTGCCGTTGATTGATAGCGCAGCAAGGCAAACTTGGTTACGCCTTGCTATGCTAGCCAGAGTTAACCGCTTGTCCCAGTAGGCAGCACAAAGGCAGTGAACCTGAAACTAGGCAGCATCGACTGCCTGATGGTTACAGACACTGCCCAGTTTCAACCTAACCAGCACCATCGCCACAACGGGATAAGCTCCTCTTCAACAAAGGAGTTTTCATGCGTACATTATCTGTTTGTTTACTCGCGCTTGTCCTGGTCGGTTGCTCAAAATGGCACACCGACAACACCACAGCACGCGAACCCTCTTCATCAGTGCTGATCTACCAGAACAGCGAACTGTTGGAAGGTAAATCATTCCAGAAAATTGGCCCAGTCTCAGGCGAATCATGCCAACTCTCACTGCAAGATCCGCCCCCCAGCCTGGCAGTCGCACGTCAGAATATGCAAGCTCGCGCTGCCGCCATGCAGGCAAATGCAGTGCTGCTAGAGGGGTGCCAAGTCACCCGTAGTGTTGCCGGTTGCCGCCAGCAAGCGGTTTGCCAAGGCACAGCACTGAATATTTCATCACAATGAGTGAATTTGTTTTTCAGCAGATCGGCACCATCCGCTCGCCCTACAAAGAGAAGTTTGCGGTACCACGCCAACCGGGTCTGGTCACTGATGGTTGTGGCGAATTATTGCTGCTTCCGCCCTACAATCAACCTGAAGCCGTGCGTGGACTGGAGCAGTTCAGTCACCTGTGGATCATGTTTATTTTTCACCAGACGATGGCTTCCGGTTGGCGTCCGACAGTGCGTCCACCGCGCCTAGGCGGTAATAGCCGCATCGGTGTTTTCGCCACGCGCTCTACTTTTCGTCCAAATCCATTAGGTATGTCATTGATTGAGCTGAAAGGTATCGAACAGCACGGCAACCAAGTGATCCTGAAATTGGGTAGTCTGGATCTGGTCGATGGCACCCCAGTCGTCGATATAAAACCTTATCTGCCGTTTGCCGAAAGTCTACCGCAAGCCCGCGCTGGTTTTGCCCAGCGTGCACCATCAGCGGATATGGCGGTATTTTTTTCCCCCTTAGCCGAACAGCAACTACAGCAGCAACAGCGACACCATCCTCATCTGAGGCGCTTTATCAGCCAGTTGTTAGCGCAAGATCCGCGCCCCGCCTACCAACAGTCAACAGAAAGCCAGCGTGAATATGCCGCTTGGCTGCTGGAATTTAACCTACGCTGGCGGATTGTTGATCAAAAAACAGAAGTGCTGAGCATTGATAGTCGCTAAAATTCTGTCCGCTCCCTTTTGGCGTTGGGTTTGCGCTGGTAGACTAGCGGCCTATTCCAGCAGGTGCCATTAGCGCAGCCAGTTTGCTCAGCGGCAACCGGCAGCAACCAGCGCGTCAATCAGGATTTCGGACGCCGCTCGGGGAAAAATGGCAAAGCAAATAGCGCTAATCGAATAGACGCCAAGATAGCGCTTAATGGGATAGGCTCTAAGCCACCGTGAAAAACTTTAGCTCTCTTTTAACAGCGCTCGAACATGTGTAGTGCTAACGGAACCTTATATCATGCGAACTAGCCAATACCTGCTTTCAACCCTGAAAGAGACACCAGCCGATGCGGAAGTGATCAGCCACCAGTTGATGCTGCGTGCCGGAATGATCCGCAAACTCGCTTCTGGCCTCTACACTTGGCTACCCACCGGCCTGCGGGTACTGAAAAAGGTTGAGAACATTATTCGTGAAGAGATGAACAACGCCAATGCGATTGAAGTCTCAATGCCGGTTGTTCAACCGGCTGATTTATGGCAAGAGAGTGGCCGTTGGGAACAATATGGCCCAGAGTTGCTGCGTTTTGTTGATCGTGGTGAACGTCCGTTTGTACTCGGGCCGACCCATGAAGAAGTTATTACTGATCTTATCCGTAACGAAGTTAGCTCCTACAAACAGTTACCTTTAAACTTTTACCAGATCCAGACTAAATTTCGTGACGAAGTTCGCCCACGTTTTGGCGTGATGCGTTCACGTGAATTCGTGATGAAAGACGCTTACTCATTCCATACCAGCCAAGACTCGCTACAGGCGACCTACGATGCGATGTATCAAGCCTACAGCAACATCTTCACGCGCATGGGGCTGGACTTCCGCCCCGTGCTGGCAGATACCGGCTCGATCGGCGGTAGCGCCTCACATGAATTCCAAGTGCTGGCTGAGTGTGGCGAAGATGACATTGTCTTCTCAACCGAATCTGATTACGCCGCCAATATCGAACTGGCCGAAGCGGTTGCCCCGCGCCAGCAACGTGCTAACGCCAGTGAAGCACTGCGCTTGATTGATACACCGAATGCGAAAACCATCGCAGAACTGGTCACTCAGTTCCAGTTGCCAATAGAAAAAACCGTCAAAACACTGCTGGTACACGCCAGTGAGCACAGCGGCCACAAACTGGTCGCGTTACTGGTGCGTGGTGATCATGAACTGAATGAGATCAAAGCAGAGAAATTGCCACTGGTGGCTTCACCGCTCACCTTCGCTAACGAAGAGGAGATCCGCGCCATCATCGGTGCTGGTCCAGGCTCACTGGGGCCGGTGAATCTCGCATTACCGATCATCATCGATCACGCAGTGGCCGTCATGAGTGATTTCGCTGCCGGTGCCAATATTGATGGCAAACACTATCTTGGTATCAACTGGTTACGTGACCTTCCGCTCCCTGAAAGTGCCGATATCCGCAACGTGGTTGAAGGCGATGCCAGCCCAGACGGTAAAGGAACGCTGCAAATCAAACGCGGTATCGAAGTCGGTCACATCTTCCAATTGGGCACCAAATATTCAGCCGCGCTGAAAGCCACCGTACAGGGTGAAGATGGCCGAAACCAAGTATTAACAATGGGTTGCTATGGTATTGGTGTGACTCGCGTGGTCGCCGCTGCGATTGAACAGCACCATGACGAACGCGGCATCATCTGGCCTGATGCTATCGCACCGTTCCAAGTGGCGATCCTGCCAATGAATATGCACAAGTCATTCCGTGTTCAGGCGGTAGCTGAGCAGCTCTACCAAAGCCTGCGTACACATGGCATCGATGTGATCTTGGACGATCGTAAAGAGCGTCCGGGCGTGATGTTTGCTGACATGGAGTTGATCGGTGTACCACATTCGATCGTTATTGGTGATCGCAACCTTGATAATGAAGAGATCGAATATAAACATCGCCGCGTGGGTGAAAAACAGATGATCAAAACCGCAGAGATCGTCGATTTTCTGCTGGCGCAGATCACACGCTGATCACCACAGCCGCTATCACCGCGAGGCCATCTTGCGCACTCAGTGTGAGCTTTGCTTCGCCGTGATGAAACTAACGGTTCAGATCTTCACCAACCCCGATCTGAACCGGTTAGATGTTAGATATTGGCTCGCAACCCGCAAGCCAATACCGCCAAGGCTGCCACTAGCCGCTATAGCACCACATCATCCATGCGGCTCGCCAGCAACTCCGCCTCAGGCGTTGGCAAGAACCCCGACTTCCGCCAGTAGTGATAATACACATCCAGCAACTGACTGACATCAATGGCTTCAGCCACAGCGTCAACCAGCGTTTTTTCCACCACTTCCACCTGCTGTAGTGTGGTTTCTGGTTGTGCTGACAAGTAAAACGCTTTGAACGGATAGAGCGCGTTATCACTGTTGATACCAACAACCCAGTCACGCGACCAGCTTTCTGGGGAGACAAAACGTACCGCGTGCCCTTTGCTGTGCAAATACTGGAACAAATGCTGCCAACTGAACGTCGCGAGGTAACCCAAATTCAGCGCACGATTGAGATAATGTCGCTGTTGGCTCGCAACAATCACTAACTGAGACAACCTGTCTACTGGACTGATATCCAGGCTGTTCTCGCGCCAGTCCGGCACCACACCCAGCTGCACGCAGCCTTTCATCACACTCAACGCATGGTTGCTCTCTAGATTGGAAGCGCCATGTTGTGTTGCGCCGGTAATGTTGCCCATGCGGAAAATCGCACCATATAAGCCGCGCGCAAATGCCTGCATCATCAGGTGTTCACAGACCCACTTGGTCTGTACATAGCCATTTGGTATTGGCGACCTGCTGGCAAGCTCGGCTTCACACAAGCGGTTACCTTGCTGTGCTGCCGCTGAAAGGGTGGAGATGTAAAACAGTTGCTTCGCCCTGCCCTGGCAGCACAACGCTAACAACTCCGTGGTGCTCTGCACATTGCTGTCGCGCAACGTGTGGTAGCTGTGCAGGTGGTTAACCCAGGCGCCACAGTGGTAGATCGCGTCGATCTGCTGTGCCCATTGCTGCCAACACCGTGCCGATACCCCCAAGCGTACCGCACTCAGATCACCGGTGATCACCTTCAGCCGCTGCTCATCCAGTGTCAGGTGGTAACGCTGTGCCGCTTGCCGTAACCGTTCTAGCCCCTGCTCACCACGCACAACACAGTGAACCGTTGCTTGTGGATGCTGCTGTTGCAGTTCCGCCAACAAGTAGATGCCGAGGAAGCCAGCAGCACCGGTGAGCAGAATATGCTCAAACGCCACTTCAGACGCGGAGATAAACGACAGCGCGGGCAGGTGTCTATCCTGCGCCATTTGCGCTTCGGCATCCTGCACGGCAAACGCTTTGCCCTGCAAACTGGCAGCCAGCGCCGCCAGGGTGCTGGCGGCAAATACCGTCGCCACCAGTGCCGTTTTCCCTAATCGTTTGCCGATCAAGTCACACATTTTGACCACCAGCAGCGAGTGACCGCCGAGGGCAAAGAAGTTGTCATGGCGACTGATCCGCTCAACCGCCAACAATTCACTCCAGATCGCCGCCAGTTGCTGCTCGATCTCGCCTTCAGGGGCGACGTATTCTGCCCGGGCAAATGCCTGTACGTTCGGTGTGGGCAGAGCGCGTTTATCCAGTTTGCCATTCGGTGTCAGTGGCAGTTCACTGATCGCGACATAAGCAACCGGTAACATGTAGTCCGGTAACCGCGCGGCCAGATATTCACGCAGCTTCATCGGTTCGATGCGTTGCCCCGGCTGGGCGATCAGGTAAGCCACCAGTTGCAGCGCATTCGCTTCACCCTGTGCCACCACCACTGCGTCACTGACCGCCGGATGCTGGCTCAGTTGTGCCGCTATCTCACCCAGTTCGATACGGAAGCCACGGATCTTCACCTGCTCATCGTTGCGCCCCAGATAAACCAGTTGTCCGTCGGCGCGCCAGCGTGCCAAATCGCCGCTGCGGTAGAGGCGCGCCCCCGGCTCGGCACTGAATAGATCCGGCAGGAAGCGTTCTGCGGTTAAATCCGCACGCTTAAAGTAGCCGCGTGCCACACCGGCTCCGCCAATGTAAATCTCGCCGACAGCACCCGGAGCCACCGGCTGTCGTTCGCTGTCCAGCAG
>NZ_SBEF01000060.1 GCF_004011885.1 Serratia microhaemolytica
TGCCAGCGGAAAAAACCCGCACCACGCTACGCACCCAAACCCACAAAGGCGAAGGCTTCAACGAACTGCGCTTTGAGGATGCCAAAGGCTTGGAAGAGGTTTATGTCCATGCGCAAAAGGATATGAATCTGGAGGTGTTAAATAACCAGCAGACACGTATCGATCACGACCGGAGCGCCAGCATCGGCCATGACGATGCCCTGGTGGTCGCCAACGATCGCAAAGTGACGGTCGAAGGTAACCAAGATCACAAAACCGGCGGCAACCTGGTGGCGTTAACCGAGGGTAACAGTGAGTTAAAAATCAGTGGTGACTGGCTGCAACAGGTGGTGGGCTATGCTGGGTTAAAAATCAACCGTGAACTGGTGATCGACAGTGATGTCAAGATCACCTTGCGCTCGGGCGGCAGCTTTATCACCGTACAAAACGGCAGCATTGAGTTGAATGCGCCTGTAGTGAATGTCAATAAAGGCGGCAGCCCGGGCACACTGGCGCTCCCCAACAGTCCGAAAGTATTGGCCGCCGCCGCCGCTCAAGGTGCGCCTTTTGTTGCGCACTGCCCAGAAAAACGCCTTGAGGATACGCCATCATGACACTGATCACTTATGCATTGATTGATGGCGCAGCAGAAAAAGAGACGCTGGCAATGCTGGAGCAGCTAGATCCGCCTGCCTGCTGTCTCTACCTTGAACCGCTGGATGCCCAATTGGCAGAGGTCGCACCTTATCTGGTACAAGTGACCGCAGAGGTGCAACAGTGGCTCCAAGGCCGCAACAGCGATTGGGGTTACCGGTTGCTGAGTGAAGCCAATTTAAAAACACTGCGTCAGCATTTACGTAAATATTTGCAGGTGCAGTTACCGCAACAGCCGAAGCCAGTTTTTTTCCGTTTTTATGATCCGCGCAATATTGAGCTATTGTGCGACACACTGTCCGATTGGCAGTTGCACCACTTCCTCGGCCCCATCCAGGCCCTAATCACTGTGCATGGAGGGGTAGAAAAATCGCTCGATTTTGCCAAACGACGAGCGGCTTTCCCGCGCGATGCCACGACACGGCAGAAAATGCTCAGCCTAGATAGCAGACAGTTGGAACAGATCACCCTGGCTGTTGAACAACGTTACATTGCCAAACTCGCCACCCAGATGCAGGCGATTCCTGGCAGACATCCGTCAGCACAACGGGTTCACTTTGCTAACGAACTGTTTTACTACCTGCAATCTATGGAGATCACGGATGACCGTGTGATCAGCGGCTTAGCCTACCTTTTTGTTAGCCGGGGCTATACCTGCCTGGATGACATCCCCACGGCGATGAAAACACGCCTGGAAGACTACCACAACCCCGGTTTACTCAACGCCGAATTACTGCTGATTGATGAACTGGGTGCCATCCCCCTTTTAACCACAGGAGAAGTCTAATGGCCGCAGGAAAACCGGTTTGTGACTGTGATCTGCCCAACACCTGTTTGTGCAAGGTCGATGTCAAAAGCAATATTAAAGACGCACCCACTTACAGTTGCTACCCCAACCACCCACTGCCAACTATTTTTGCCCATGATAGCGATTGCAACGGTGCCAAGGTCAACGTGACGATGATCAGCAAAGGGTGTATTGGCGGGTATGATGAGGTGTGCCCCAGTGTCCGAGTGTTTGATGTCGAAGAGGGCACGACGATTGGTTCGTCAAGAGACGGCACTTATTTATTGCGTTATGCGCAGTTCGAAGGGGAGTGGAAAGGTTCAGCCAAGGCAAACCCCGCCAATATCGTCGCGCTGTTGATGATGGCTATTATGCCGGATGTAAAAAAACTCCAGCCCCACTACTACCGCATACAAATGCGTGAGTGCGGTGGACAACCCCCGGTCGAAACCACCGGATATGCGGCTGAAGGCGCGGGGCGCCACCTGCTCAGTGATAGCCTGATCGCCGTTTACCCGCGTTACAAAGCCACCCTCACCGGCAAAGTTGAAATCAGCTCACAAGGTGAACAGCAGTACAGCGATGCTGAACGTCATGCGTTGTTTTACAAAGCATCACCGAATAATTACGAGGAATATGGCTGGAAAAAATACACACATAAATACGGCGTTGCCAGCGCCTTAACCTTCAACGGCAGTTTGTCCGGGGCTTGGGGCGGTATGACGCTTGATGCCAATAGCGATAAACTCAAAAAAGAGTTTGTGCGCTACAAAAAGCAGTTCACCCTGCTGGATACGGCCGAGCAGACCTTAAACATCGTGGGCAAGCTGTTCACCAGTGGCACCAGCCGCTACCCTTACCCCATTTTCAGTTGTGAATTTATCTCACCCTGTGTGGCGGTTAAAGCCGAAACAGAATTAGACTTCTCCAAAAAAGAGCAGCAACCTTATCTTAAAGGCAGTGTCTCTCTTGGTTTTGAACCCCTGATTGGTGTTAAATTTACCATTGATCTGATCCAGGCGTTTGCCATGGCCTATGGTATTGATCGTTTTGTGGCTGAAATGCGCGCTGCCTTAGCCGCCGGAGAAGAAACAATCCAAAAGGGCGGCAATGGCGCCTATTTTGGTGCTGAGCTGAAATTAGTGGTGGAAGGGAAACTGGATGTTAAACTCGCCTTTAGCCTGAATGAAGAGCGAAAGATCAGCTACGAAGTGGATGATACCCTGGAAGGCACCCTGGCCATCAGCGCGGGCGGCAATCTGCGCACCGGCGCCAAAATCGGGTTTGTAAACGGGTATTTCGCCATGGGTGGTCAAGCCACCGCCACCGGCTGCTTTGGCCTGCTGACAAAGCCAGAAGCAGTCTACCTGGTGTTTTACCATAAAGGCGTTGAGGTATCGTATTGGTGGGATTGGGGATATGGGGAAGGTGCGAAGCTAGAGGAAAAGAAAGAAAAAAGTGTTGAAAAAAACCCAAAAGGAGTGATAACTGGTCGCACTACCAGCCAAATAGTGGCACCGCAAGCGGCGAAAACCCCGGAGGAAGCGAAACTATTAAGAAAGTGGCTGATACTGGCACCGGTTAAAAAAGAGCAGTCCCGTTGGCGGATTGCGCTCAGTGGGCAAGGCAAAGAGCTAGAGCCAGATAATCGTAGCCTTGAGGAAGATCTAAAACCCTTTATCGAGAATGGGTGGTTGGTGTGAGCTGGCGTGTCATAAGATGTCAGTACCATTTAGTGAATCAATATGCTTGCTATATCAGCAGTAAGAACAATACCTGCCCCGATGAACGGGGCACAACCTGGAGCGAGTCACCATATGAAAAAAAGCGGGGTTTTATTATGTTGGTTAGGTCTGGTTTCCACCACTGCATTAGGAGCAACAACAATGCCACCGGTTAAATATCTGCTTTCCTTTACTAATTATAACTCTGTCTGCCTAGCCTATATCAACGGGGTAAGGGCGTTTGATAATTTTGACAAGAAGGGACCGCTTACTGCTGGCTCAAATGTTACCCCCTATCTGCAAAACGGTAAAAATAACCTTTCTATACTGGTAGGTGGTTTAGATATTTTTGATGATGATGAGACCTATCCAGCAGATGCCAAATGTGAACTGCGTATCACTGCCGCCACGCCACAGGATGAGCAGGAAATTACCAAACTGGTGGCCACATCCAATGATAAACTGCGGCCCACCGGCATCACTTCGCCAGATTATCATGGTCAGCAGGGGCAATTGCCGATACGTGAAGGTCAAGAAGAAGAGATTATTCTTTACCGTATCACGCGTGATATCACCATCAACGGTATCCCCGAATGGGCGTGGACAAAAGCCGAACCATTCCAGCCCACCCCGGAAAATATGGCTAAATTACAACAAGCCTATCTGACGTTACAGCGCTTGATGCTGAATCATGATGCTGCCGGTATTCAGCAGATGGCGCACCTCTCCTTTAGTGAAAAAGAGGCGGCGGAAGGGCTGCCAGCAGGCAGTTGGTATGAGTCACTACTGGGAGATGAAGTTCCAAACATGGCTTCCGCTAAATCAATTAACTGGCAGGACTATAAACTGATCAATGCCAGTAATGGTCGCTTGGTCAAATTAGATAGTCATGGAAACTCACCACTGAGATTTTATGATAAAAATGGCAAGTTTGTTTTTGGCTACGCCCCCTACTTCTCATTAATCAATGGCAAGATTGTGTTAACCCGCTAATGCGGCAACCTCGGGCGGGTGTCACTCACCGCCCTGCCCTAGGGGGATAACATCAGGACGATATGATGAAAAAATGCACGGCATTATTCGCTAGCCTAAGTCTGTTGCTTTCCACCACTGTATTAGGAGCAACAACAATGCCACCGGTTAAATATCTACTTTCCTTTACCAGTTATAATTCTGTCTGTTTCACCTATGTCAATGGGCTCACAGCTTTCGATAATTTTGATATGAAAGGGCCTATCAGCGCAGGTATGAATATCACCCCCTATCTGCAAAATGGCAAAAATAGCCTTTCAATAGAGGTGATAGGATTAGCTGCTCTGCAAGGTGATGAGGATTATCCAGCAGATGCCAAATGTGAACTGCGTATCACTGCCGCCACGCCACAGGATGAGCAGGAAATTACCAAACTGGTGACCACAGCCAATGATAAACTGCGACCCACTGGTCTCACTTCGCCAGATTATCATGGTCAGCAAGGGCAGTTGCCAGTACGTGAAGGGATAAAAGCAGAATCCATGCTCTATCTTATTACACGTGATATCACCATCAACGGTATCCCCGAATGGGCGTGGACAAAAGCTGAACCATTCCAGCCCACAGCTGAGAATATGGCGAAACTGCAGCAGGCTTATCTGGTGTTACAACGCCTGATGCTTAACCATGATGCGGCCGGTATTCAGCAGATGGCGCATTTCTCCTTTAGTGAAAAAGAGGCGGCGGAAGGGCTGCCAGCAGGCAGTTGGTATGAGTCACTGTTCGAGGAACGATTACCCAAAATAGCTTCTGCCAGTCCGATTCACTGGGAGGAGTATGAACTGATTAGCACCAATAATGGACGTTTAGTTAAATTAGACAAGAGTGGAAAGTCACCTTTAAGGTTGGTAGATAAAGAGGGCAAATATGTTTCTGGCTATGCCCCCTACTTCTCATTGATCAATGGCAAGATAGTGTTAACCCGCTAATGCGGCAACCTCGGGCAGGCGTCACTCACCGCCCTGCCCGAGGAGGATAACATCAGGAAGATATGATGAAAAAATGCACGGCATTATTCGCTGGCCTAAGTCTGTTGCTTTCCACCACTGTATTAGGAGCAACAACAATGCCACCGGTTAAATATCTGCTTTCCTTTAGCAGTTATAACTCTATCTGTCTGGTCTATGTAAATGGAGCGATGATATTTGATAATTTTGACATAAAGGGACCTATCGGAGCAGGTATGAATATCACTCCCTATCTGCAAAACGGTAAAAATAATCTTGCAATAGAAACTGTAGGGCTAGCGGCACTAGAGGGCGATGAAAGCTACCCGGCAGATGCCAAATGTGAATTAAGATTGACAGCCGCCACGCCACAGGATGAGCGGGAAATTACCAAACTGGTGGCCACGGCCAATGATAAACTGCGGCCAACCGGTGTCCACTCGCCCGATTATCGAGGTCATAAGGGGCAGTTGCCGGTACATGAAGGGGAAGATGAAGAAACCGTCTTGTATCGCATCAAGCGTGATATCACCATTAACGGTATCCCCGAATGGGCCTGGACAAAGGCCGAACCGTTCCAGCCCACCCCGGAGAATATGGCTAAATTACAGCAGGCCTACCTGACACTACAGCGTCTCATGCTGAATCATGATGCTGCCGGTATTCAGCAGATGGCACACCTCTCTTTTAGTGAAAAAGAGGCGGCGGAAGGATTAAAAGCGGGCAGTTGGTTCGATTCCCTGTTGGGAGAGAGCCTTCCTCATATGATATCCGCCGAACCAATTCACTGGGAGGAGTATAAGTTGATTAGCACCAATAATGACCGTTTAGTCAAATTAGAGAGCAGAGGCAACTCACCACTAGGCTTTCTGAATAAAGAGGGAAAATATATTTTTGGCTATGCCCCCTACTTCTCATTAATCAATGGCAAGATAGTGTTAACCCGCTAATGCAGCAACCTCGGGCAGGTGTCGCTCACCGCCCTGCCCGAGGAGGATAACATCAGGAAGATATGATGAAAAAATACACGGTATTATTCGCTGGCCTAAGTCTGTTGGTTTCCACCACTGCATTAGGAGCAACAACAATGCCACCGGTTAAATATCTGCTTTCATTTACTGCTTACAATTCCACCTGCTTCGCATATATGAATGAGGTGAAAACTTTTGGTAATACCGCTCAGAAAGGACCTATCACTTCCGGGGTAAATATTACCCCCTACCTAGAAAATGGCAAAAATAGTTTGGTTCTCAAGGTGACAGGGTTAGCGGCATTAGATGGTGATGAGACCTACCCAGCGGACGCCAAATGTGAGCTAAGATTGACTGCCGCCACGCCACAGGATGAGCGGGAAATTACCAAGTTGGTCGCCACGTCCAATGATAAACTGCGTCCAACCGGTCTCCGCTCGCCCGATTATCGGGGGCTGCAGGGACAATTTCCTGTGCATGAGGGAGAAGAAGAAGAGACCATTCTCTATCGTATTACGCGTGATATCACCATTAACGGTATCCCTGAATGGGCCTGGACAAAAGCCGAACCATTCCAGCCCACGCCGGAGAATATGGCTAAATTGCAGCAAGCCTATCTGACGTTACAGCGCCTGATGCTGAATCATGATGCGGCCGGTATTCAGCAGATGGCGCATTTCTCCTTCAGTGAAAAAGAGGCGGCGGAAGGGCTGCCAGCAGGCAGTTGGTTCGACTCCTTGTTGGCCGATGACCTACCTAATATAGCTACAGCCAAACCGATTAACTGGGAAGAGTATGAGCTAATCAGTATTAATAATGGTCGTTTGGTAAAATTAGAGCGGCGTGGATACTCTCCTTTGCAATTTTTAGATAAAGATGGAGCGTTTATCCCGGCTTACGCCCCCTACTTCTCATTAATCCATGGCAAGATAGTGTTAACCCGCTAATGCGGCAACCTCGGGCAGGCGTCACTCACCGCCCTGCCCGAGGAGGATAACATCCAGGGCAACCACATGATTGCATTAATTTTAACCAGCCAGGTCGTTATGTAGTCATATGTAACCTGTTTAGAACCATAGCCGTTCGTTTAATGTTCTAAGTTGGTTTGTTTAGCGTAATAGCACGGCGAACTCACGATGAACATAACGGCATGTTCTTGCCAGAAAAATAATTGGAATGTGAGTTCGCCGTGCTATTACCGAACAACGCAGTGAACTGACACTACAGTTTCACTACCACGGTAAAGAAACCCCCTGGCAGCCGGAACGCATCGCGCTCTACCTCAGTGCGGATCCTACCGTGGACGCCACGCTGCAACTCTGGCTGGAACAGGCACTACGCCACATGTGGCTGCAGATTGACGATCAACTGCTGCCGGTGCCGCCGTCGGTGCTGGCATTACCCTCGTTCAGCGCAGAAAACCGAGTGGTGCCGAGCGAACCCAGCGAACACTGGCCGCTGCAACAACTGGTGGAACAGCTAGTGATGCCGAGCGCACACGCCTTCGTCGAACTCGATCTGCGCCGTGCGGTATCGTCACTGCCGACACAGTTCGCGCTCACGCTGGTATTTACCGGGGTGCTGCCGCTCAGCCAGGAACAACTGGCTGACACCTTCCTGACACACTGTGTACCGATGCTCAATCTGCAACCGCTCAAACAGAAAAAACGCGCGTTTATCCCTGGGCAACACCAATACCCGCTGTCACTGCCGGATAACGCGATGCTGTTTCAACTGCACAGCGTCTACAGCCGTGGCAAATCCGATCGCGCGATGCAAAACCGCGTGTCAACGATCACCGAAAAGTGATCCACTTTTAGGGTAAATTCGATCAATCAAAATTGATCCACTACTTTACTCAGATATCACTCCTGAGCGTCGTTTGTCCTTCAATCGATAACTGTCACCACTCA
>NZ_SBEF01000061.1 GCF_004011885.1 Serratia microhaemolytica
CTGGAGCTGGCACGCGAACAGGCGCACGGAATGCAGCTCGGCAACCCAGAGACCGCACGGCTTGGCTGGAACAGCTTTCTCGGCGATCCGCAACAAAGTCATTACACCCCGCGCCTGACCTTGACCATTGAAGCGAACCATGCCGATCCGGTGCCGGAACTGACACTGCCACCGCCAGAAAATGACGGTGATTTTGAGTCGCACTACCGCCATGAGTGGCGCTATATGAAGGCATTAGGCGCACAAATTGCGCGTGAACAGCCGCATCTGGCCGATTTTATTGGTGAAAAAGCCTGTGATCCGCAAGTCGAGCGCGTGCTAGAAGGGTTCTGCCTGCAAACCGCGCGACTGCGCAAACGGCTGCTGCAAGCCTCACCGCGTTTTAGCCACGGCTACCTGCTGCGCACCTGGCCATTTGCCCTGCAACCCCTGCCCAGCGTAGTGGTGGTGCAGTGGCGGCCAAGAAAACCGCAGAAAAAAGTACAGCGATTACTGGCTGGCGCTGAGATCTACGCCGACAACACTGAGTCAGGGTCACAGACACTGATCACTGGCCGCCCATTTACCCTGTTACCGATCAGCCTCGATGATCGCCAATTACAGTGCAGCGAACAACGCAGTGAACTGACACTACAGTTTCACTACCACGGTAAAGAAACCCCCTGGCGGCCGGAACGCATCGCACTCTACCTCAGTGCGGATCCTGCCGTGGCCGCCACGCTGCAACTCTGGCTGGAACAGGCGCTGCGCCAGGTACGGTTGCAGATCGGTGACCAGGTGTTGCCATTACAGCAGTCGGTGCTGACATTGCCCGCTCTCAGCGCGGAAAATCGGGTGGTGCCGAGCGAACCCAGCGAACACTGGCCGCTGCAACTGCTGGTGGAACAGTTGGTGATGCCGAGTACACACGCCTTTGTCGAACTCGATCTCCGCCGTGCGGTATCGTCACTGCCGACACAGTTCGCACTCACGCTGGTGTTTGCCGGGGTGCTGCCGCTCAGCCAGGAACAACTGGCTGACACCTTCCTGACACACTGCGTGCCGATGCTCAATCTGCAACCGCTACAGCGCGAGAAAGTGCCATTTATTGCCGGGCAACACCAATACCCGCTGTCACTGCCGGATAACGCGATACTGTTTCAGGTACTCAACGTCCACAGCCGTGGCAAATCCGATCACGCAATGCAAAACCCGGCGCACTTTCCGTTGACAACGCAGGGCGGCCGACAGCGTGCGCGCCTGGGTTACTGCCGCCTAGACACCGTCACCGCTGCCAGCGGCCGCAAACGCTACCGGTTACAGTTCTACCAACCGAATGGCCACCCGATGCACACCTTTCCGCATAGCCACTTTGATTACCGTTTG
Organism: Serratia microhaemolytica; assembly: GCF_004011885.1. Taxonomy (GTDB): domain Bacteria; phylum Pseudomonadota; class Gammaproteobacteria; order Enterobacterales; family Enterobacteriaceae; genus Serratia_G; species Serratia_G microhaemolytica. The sequence continues at coordinate 1,366 of NZ_SBEF01000061.1, forward strand.
CTGATCCAGACCGCACAACCGTTCTTCAGTGAACTCCCCTCAGTCTGGGAAATGGGGCTTGACTCACCGGTAGGTTTTACCGTGCGGCTAGTGAGTACCCCCTCGGTGGCGGCCGTGGCACCGGGCGATAGCCACCACCAGTGGCGGTTAATCTCACACCTGGCCTTTCGGCCGCACTTTGCTGCTGCGTTACCGGTGTTGCGGCGCCTGCTGCTCGACCTTGCCTGGGGACTGAGTCACGACGCCCCGCAGTTACGCCAGTGGCAACAGCGGCTGGAGGCATGGCAGCAGCTTGATGCAGTGCCGGAAGAGATGCCGTGTTATGGCCGCTTGAAACGTGGCTTACGCGTCACGCTAACGCTGAGTGAAGCAGCAAACGCCAGCGAGCACTACCGGCTGGTCAGGCTACTACGGCTGTTCCTAGCACGTACCCTGTCAACCCAGAGCTTTGTTCGCCTGGTGGTGCAACGCCCTGGCGAAGCCAATTGGACATTTTTAGCCCAGCCGGGGCTACGGCCGGCGATGTAGAGACACTTACCCTGACGAAAAATAGATTGTTAAGGAAGGAAAACTCATGCAAGACAATGGCGTACATTTCAACTTCAACATCAGCGGATTGCCGCCCGACACCTTTGTCGTCAGCCAGTTTACCCTGGATGAAGCGCTCTCCGAACTGTTCACCCTGTCGCTGACCCTAACCAGCGCACGCGACGATCTGCCACTGGAAAAACTGCTGCTGAAACCGGGCAGCTTCACCTTTAGCCGTGCCGGGGTGGTACAACGCACCGTCAACGGCATTGTCGGCAGAATGACTCAGAGCGAACACCACCGCCACTACACCGTCTATCGCGTCACGCTGCGCCCGGCGATGCTGCGCCTCACCATGAAGCGTGACAGCCGTATCTTTCAGCAAAAAACCGTACCTGAGATCCTCGATCTGCTGCTGACAGAACACAATGTAGTGAACGATAAAAAATTCTATGATGAGCACCCGGTACGTACCTACGTGACACAAAAACGCGAAAGCGACTATGAGTTCTTCTGCCGCCTGGCGGCCGAAGAGGGGATCTGCTTCTGGTTTGAGGAACAAAAAGTAGCCTACAGCGACGACCCGATGGCGATGCTGAAGGGGCCGGAGGTGGTGTTTAACCCCGACACACGCACGGTGATCAAAGACGATGTGATGACTGAACTGCACTGGGAACGTATCGCACAGCCGGTGAGCACAGTGCAGAAAGATCACTGGTATGGGCACCCGGATTATGAAATGCGCTTTAGTTGCGAAACGGTACCGAAACTCGGCTATGGTGAGTGGTTTGAGAGTACCGGGCGCTTTCAGGATGGCCACATCGGTGAGCAGTTTACCCGCTATCGGCGCGATCGGCTGGTGATTGAGAGCCAGCACGGTGCGGCGAAAAGCAACAGCATCCAACTGATGCCGGGGCGACGCTTTGATCTCACCGGACACCCGATCGACGCACGCAACGCTTACTACCAAGTGGTCAGCGTGCACCATCACGGCCAAGTGCCCGAAGCCAGCAACGGCAATCCCGCTGACAGCGGCACCACCTTCTACAATCACCTGCACCTGGTGAACGGCTTTGACACCTGGCGCGCACCGTTTTGCCATAAACCGCTGGCCGACGGTGACGAAGTCGCCACCGTGGTTGGCCCGCCGGGCGAAGAGATCTTCGTCAACGAACTGGGCGAAATCAAAGTCCATTTTCACTGGAACCGCTACGACAAACCGAACGACCGCGCCTCGTGCTGGGTGCGGGTGGCACAAGCCTGGAACGGCAGCGCCTACGGCTTTATGGCCATCCCGCGTATTGGCCAAGAGGTGATCATCTCCTACCTCAACGGCGACATCGACCGGCCGATCGTCACCGGCTGCACCTACAACGCGCTGAATGACCCCCCGCTCAACCTGCCAGCGGAAAAAACCCGCACCACGCTACGCACCCAAACCCACAAAGGCGAAGGCTTCAACGAACTGCGCTTTGAGGATGCCAAAGGCTTGGAAGAGGTTTATGTCCATGCGCAAAAGGATATGAACACTGAAGTACTCAATGATCGTAATACCGCTGTGGGTAACAATCACACCGAAATGATTGGCGCTAACCAGACGATCACCGTGGTAAAAGACCAGAATGAAACGATTGAAGGCAATCAAACGCTGCAAGTCAATCTGAACCAGACAGAGACCGTAGATGGTAACCAGGTGGTGACAGTCAAACTCAACCAGGCTGAGACGGTATTTATCGCCAAAGCACTCAGTGTCGGTGCCGGCTTTCAGACTACGGTAGGTGCAGCAATGAATACTACCGTGATGGGCGCGATGAACACTTCTGTTGGCTTGGCTCAAGCAGAACAGGTGGGTTTAACCAAAAATGTGATGGTCGCAAAGAGTTACAGCCAAACTGTTGGTGCAGATAAAACCGTCAATGTTAAAGACAACATCAAGTTTTTAATTGGTGAATCCTTTGAGGTGGTGTGTGGAAAATCAGTCTTCAAAATGGATAAAGAAGGCAATATCACCATTAACGGCCATGAATTTTCACTCGGTACCACCGGTGAGCAATATTACAAAGCCGGTGGTGACATCAATATAAAAGGCAAAAAAATTCTGGAGAATTAAGATGGAAACAAAGGCTATACCTTCACCGGTGGAGAATGAACAACCTACACACCAACCAAGCTTACTGGATGATATTGTCAAACACACCACTCAGGCTACACAGAGTAGTAACTTACCGGGAATTATGCTCGCTGAGCTGATTGCCGTTGATACGGAAGGCTCCGCACAGGTATTAATGATGGGGGAAAATAATACCCAACGCGCCTGGAGTCTTTGCCCGGTGAGTACATCAGATATTGGTAAAGTTTGTGCGGTACAGTACGTCAATAACAACCCACAACAGCCGTTAATTATCGGATTGTTACAGCAACCGCATCAACCAAGGCAAGAGCCGGAGCCGACCATGACATTGCTACAGGGCGATCAACAGGTAGTGATCAGTGCCAGTGAGGAGTTGGTGCTGGTATGCGGCCAATCGAGCATTGTGATGAGTGCCGATGGCGTGATCCAGATCAGAGCGCTTTACATTGATAGCCAGGCTCAGGCAACACATCGCCTGAAAGGCGGCTCGATGCAGCTCAACTAGGAGGCACTAGCATGGAAGTCGTGAATGGAGCAAAACATACCGTCGCTGAAGCAATCATGATGATGGATAAGGAAGGGAATGAATTTGTGGTAGTCATCATCAAAGCTACTTATCGCATTCCTAAGGATGGCAAAATGCCACGGCCAATTATTCCGCCACAGCCGATTGTACAAGCTGATCAGTTTACGGGCGAACCAGGGCTGTCCGCAGTGATATATGAAGCTGATTATGTCTTACGCAAGCCATTGTGCGACGTACTGTTTCACGCCAGAGCCCATACGCCTGACAACTACCCGAAACAGAGTGTAACCGTCACAGTGCAAGTCGCCAGCATGACAAAAACGTTGAAGGTTTATGGCCCAGGCACTTGGCAATCCGGCCCGACGGGACTAGTTGCGCAACGGCAGCCCTTCGTTACCTCACTACCGCTGACCTATGACCATGCATTAGGGGGCGCACATGCGTGGGATGACAACGATCCGACCCGCATAGAAACCCACCGTATTAATCCAGTCGGTGTAGGTTATGCGACTAAAGCCAAACGCAAGTTGGCAGACACGCCAACACCTTGTATTGAAGCGCTGGATCGCCCAATAACCGCGCCAGACAGTAAAGCCGTACCACAAGCGCTCTCAGCGCTGCCACGCAACAGCGCGTTAAGAGTTTGCTATGCCGGCACTTATGACGAAACTTGGCGACAAGAGGTGTTCCCGTTTTTGCCGGAAGATTTTGATGAACGCTATTGCCAAAGTTCACCGGCGGATCAACAGATACCCTATCCGCAAGGCGGTGAATCAGTTTATCTGGCTAATTTGATGGCGGGACGAACCGAGGTGCGTTTCAACTTGCCACGCTTTGACAATATCCCGATCCGCGTACTGAAACATAATCACGATGTGCTGGAAGTACAACCCATCGTTGATACGCTGTTTTTTGAGCCGGATGAACAGCGTTTTTCTGTGGTATGGCGTGGTGTTATCCCCTTGGTGCGTAAAATACGAGAGATTGAAACGATTGCCATCGGGCCAGTGTGCAAGGAGTGGTGGGCAAATAAACTCACCGGCAGCGGGTGTGGCAGTTGTAATGGCAACCGTGATCAGGATGAAGCAGAGGCTGGAGTGGCCGCATGAATTTACCCGACAGTGATATCACACAAATCACCCAAGTGGGACTGTGTTGCCCAATCGGTTATTCAGCACTGGCGGCAGCAGCGGCATTTCGTGCCGGGATGGATCACTTTAGTGAAACACGCTTTATTGATCGTGCGGGAAAGCCGGTGATCGGCTCACAACTCTATGGTGTCGATCTCTGGGGGCCAGCGCGGTTAAGCTGGATGCTGACGCACGCACTACAAGAGTGTCTGACACAAAGCAAATTGCCACGTGCCGCTATCACGCTGATCTTATTATTACCGGAAGCGAACCGCCCCGGTTTACCATTTGGTTGGCAACAACAGGTCGCGGCACCGTTACTGACCGAATTTGCCGATAACTCGGTCAGCTTGGCTGTGGGCAAAGCAGGTATTGGCCCGGCGCTACAAAAAGCACAACATCTGCTACATGCCGATCCACGGCGAACCGTGCTGCTTGCTGCCACCGACAGTTATTTCACCCCACAAGCGATTAACCATTATTTGAGCAGTGACAGGTTACTCACGCCAAATAACCCGGATGGTTTTATTCCTGGTGAAGGGGCTGCGGCCATTTTGTTGCAGCAACGGCCAGCTAGCGAACCTGGTCTACAATTACTCGGTATTGGGCTTGCTGAAGAAGAAGCACATATTTTACAGACTGAGAAAAAACAGAAGGCGCGCGGGTTAACTCAGGCAATACGGGCAGCGATAGCACAAGCGGGCCACCCACTGAGTAATACCGATTTTCATATCAGCGATGTGAACGGTGAGGCATTCTACTCACGCGAAGCTGCACTGGCTATCACTCGCTGTTTGGATAAGCGAATACCGGATTATCACCATTGGCTACTGTCAACCAAATTAGGTGAAACCGGTGCTGCCAGTGGGCCATTAATACTGGCACTGCTGTACCATTTAATGCCGTTACCCTTAACCATCCCCTCATATGAACGAGGCATGGCAAGGCTTTTGAGGTATGATCTCCGTTATTGACCCGCTAATATCGAGCAGACAACCTCTATGCTTAATCACGAAATAATCTTTAACCACAT
>NZ_SBEF01000062.1 GCF_004011885.1 Serratia microhaemolytica
GGCTGCTTGACGCACGTCAGGCGAAAGTTCTTTGAACAATATAAAGTCAATCACCACCCGTTGGCTAAACGGGTACTCGACAGTTTCCGCGAACTCTACAAACTCGAACGGCTGATAAAAACGCGTTCACCCAAAAATCGACAACGCTGGCGACAGCGCTATGCCAGACCCCACCTGGCTAACCTGCATGCGTGGTTAGCCGCGCAACAGCATCAGGTTCCCAGTAACTCGGGTATTCACAAAGCCATCGTGCATGCCTTGAAACGTTGGCCTGCGTTACTCACTTATCTTGACGATGGGCGAATACCGATTGACAACAATCATATTGAAAACTGCATCCGTCCTGTGGCCTTAGGAAGAAAAAATTGGCTGTTTGCCGGGTCACTGCTGGCCGGGCAGCGCATGGCCGGTATCATGAGCCTGCTGCAAACCGCTAAACTCAATGGCATAGAGCCGTTTACCTGGTTGCACTTTGTGTTGACACATCTTCCAACGTGGAAAAATAGTCAACTGGACCAACTGCTGCCCCTGCCTGGTAACACCTTCTCCTCATCCACTTAATCTGCCGCTCACCTTAACCACTTAATATAAACTCGCAAGGTGAGATGGCCGGATGTTTACTGCTGTTTGGTGTATGGCATGGTTTATTCTCAAGCAGAGGATGTGATGGCGAGAATAATGATCGTGGTCAACGAAGCTGACAAGGTGAGATGGCCGGATGCTTACAGTTGAACACAAAGATTATAACGACTATGTGAGGTTACTCAAATAGGATGATATATTTCGCAAGGCCTGATATGAAAAATAACATGCTCAGACCTTGCGAGTTTTTATAGTACTTGAACCAAATCCTTTAAACTCCGATAATTCCTCAACGCAGCAATCCCATCCTCAACATGCGCAGCCCATGCCTTAATCATCGCCTTCTGCTCCAATTGTGGATAAAGCATCTTCAACACCAGTTCTGTAGCTTGCAGTGTTTCCCCAAGCCACGTAATTTTATCCAACACTAGCGAGCCATCCAGTTTCTTACTATCGAGCTCAGGCGAATAACGAAACTCACTCTCCACCGAGCGGAAAAATGCCAGTCGGGCCGCAACATTGGGCGTAATTCCCGTATATCCCTTTAGCTTTTTAAGCTGGTCTTCAGTCTGACGACTAAGCATCATTCGATTAGGGAGCATCAGATCGCCTCCTTAGTTAATTCCCAGAAATAGCCAGGTTTCAGCGCAGATGATTTGGTATGTGCATTAAACACAATCTCATAAGCATGAGAAATATCATCACGCAGTCGATCGACAAAATAACGCTCGTCCACTTCCGTATCAGTAGACAGCAGCACCACCTGATGGCTGGCAAACGGGAAATAGTGGTTAATTAACTTATCTCTATGTTGGGAATCCAGACGCCCTAATGGCGTATCGATAATCACCGGTAAATCACGACCAGAGGTTTTTGCCAGTGCATCAAGAATCGCGATCGCATAAATCTGCTTTTCACCCGCAGAAAGCAGCTTACGATTAATTACCGAATCCTTTTCATCCACCAGTTCAACATCAAATGTCTGTGGATTTATGTGCGCATTAAGCTGTAAATCCTCTTTGCGAGCAAGTTTATGGTAGGCGCTTTCGAAATTCGTTGACAGTGTTTTCACCCTTGCCTGTGTTAATACATCACTGTATTGGTCGAGCAAATTAATCGTTTCTTGCGCGTTTTTAAAAGCGCTACTGAAGCCATGCTGACTGCAGGCAACATCATGCATTTTTTGTACCTGACGTACGCAATCCAATTGCTGTTGCTTAACCCTTTTAGCCTCTTCCAGCAATGAAAGATATTTTTGCCGCTGTTTTTCACGTTGCTTATCCAGTTCACGTAGCTTCTCAAAGAGATCCATTAACTGGTCGTCTTCTGGGGCGCGGGCAATGTTGGCGGCAGCCTGTTCTAACTGCTGTTCAATCTCTGATAACTGGGTACGGTAAAGATCAAAGCGTTGCCATGCCTTTTTGCTGTCTTGTTCAATCGACTGCTGGAGAATACCAGCTTCACGTTCAGAGACATCAAACAGCAAATCGCCTTTAGGCTTAGTTGCCATATACTCTTTCAAATTATCGGTAATCGCTTCCGTGACAATTTTACTGGTAGTACTGGAACGCAACGCGATATCGTTTTTAAGCTGAGCTAAAAACTGCCCCAACTCTTTTTCAAAACTCTGAGTTTGCTTAATCTGGGTTTCATCAGCAATTTTTCCCAGCAACCGGGCTAACGTCTTCGGGGCCAGCGCATAAGGTAGCGCCCCATCACACTCCTGTCGCAGTGCCTTTTCCAGACGGCCCTTATCTTTCAGTAAAAAATCAACCTTATGTTTTTCCTGTGCTTTAGTCTGGGCAAATGCGCCACCCTGAGCATTTAGTAATCCTTCATAGCGGATGATATCTCTAGACAGAAACTCAATCCGATTTTTAGCAAAATCGGCTCTTTCCAGCAGCTCTTCAGTCTGGCACGCTAATTCTTTACTTTGTTTTTCAAGCACTGCAATCTGCTGTTGTTGAGAACCCGCTAACTGGCTGGATTGCTGGCGCTTAACAAAAATCATTAAGTCATTACGCAGTTTGGATATCAGATCGAGACCTAATAAACGACGCACTGCGGTACGCAGAATATTGCCGGATTCATCTTCCGCTAACTCTGCAATTTTCTCTCCGTCAAAAAAGAACAGATCGGCAATGCCATGCGGGATTAATTCATTAAGAAACCCTTGGCACTGATCGTAATCCAACTCACTAAGGGGTTGCCCATCCTGTTGCAGAGAGAGTCGGTCTTTCTTGCCCTTTTTCCATGCTCGCGTAACGGTAAATTCCGCTTCATGGCCGTCCTTGTTGTAGGTAAAGGTCAATTCAACTGCGGATTCTTCAGGTTGCTCAATATGGTACGCGCCATTGTGAATTAACGAGCTAAGCTGTTCAATATATTCGTGTTGTTGAGTCGCAAGGCCAAATGCCAACCGACCATACAACGCCAGGCGGATCGCCGACAGAATCGACGTTTTTCCAGCCCCGTTTAAACCACCAAACAGCACAATAGGGCGATGATTTACTTCGTGAGGGCGCTTTCTTGGAGCCAGATCAATGGTGTGAGTACCGTTAAATACCCGAAAATTATGTAATACTAGTTGTTTAATGAGCATGTTCGTTTTCCTCCTCGAGCAAAACAGAGGATTCACTGGCATCGACAATTCTTCGCTGTAGAACCTGAAGTTCAGCTTCCAGCCTGGTGACTTCTTCCTGATGAATATCCCGGTCGTTACGTTTTTGTAGCGGTGCCTGCTGCTGCTGGATCTCTTCGAGACTGCCCCAGTCCTGTTTTAGAATGATACCGAGCTTGTCAAAAATCCCCTGACGACGGCTCAGACCTTCCATTGATACTTCCAGTTGAATCAGCTTCATGACCATCTCGGGTGCAACGTCAAATCCCTGAGCTATCTGTACCAACAAATCTGCATCGCTGGCATCAAAGCGTGATTGATCATCAACTACCCAGTCCAGATCCCACTGATACACGTCACGGTAAATGCCGGGTAATGTGTCATACCAGTCTGGCTCATTAGGATCTTTCAGCCACTCCTGACGGATAGCATGTAGCTCTGGCTGGGTAATTAACGTAATCGTATGGCCTTGGGCATTTAAATCGCGCTCAATCTCCAGCAGCTCTTTCAGCCACTGCTGGCGATACTTTAGCCAGTAAGGGCCTGGAACATGCTTACGCTCGGCACTAATTTCTTCGCCATCTTTGGCATACTGATAACTGACCTTGCCAGTACGACGCTTATAGTTGCGAAATGTGTCTTTATTCACTGGGTCGGTGGTAAACGCCAGCAGATCGCGGTATTTCAGCAGCGGAGACATCCACTCTTCGCCATTCTTGATCAGACTCTCCATCGCTTTATCTTTGGTGACCACGGTACAGGTCCAGCAGCCAAAGCGGGAGTTACCACAGGAAGGGGTACTTTCATCGATCACCAATGGACATTCACCTTGTACTGAAGAGTCCATATAGAGAGTCCAGAGCGGGCGGTTATTGCCGCCCCACGGGCTTTCCCATTCATCAATATCGTACGGGGCATAACGAAACGCACCGCGTAGCAGTTTCCAGACATCTTCCACATCCCAGGTATCAATCGGGGTATAGATAAAGGCGTTTGCCAGCGTGGTGTGCCGGGCAAGACGTGAGCCATCAATTTTGTGTTTTGCGATGACCTGCGCACGGGAAGCGCTTTCACTACTGCGCGAACCCAGAACCACAATCACCTCATCAAATTGGCTGACCTTATCTTTAATAAAGTCGCTAACCGGATTAATTTTCATGCGTTCGGTACACCAGCGGAAACTGCGGGTGGGAGCCGGATAGCCTTTCCCCAGCAAATTCACCCAGAACGTTTCGTTGGTTTTGGGCGTCACAGCGTGCTGAGTGATTGGCAGGCCATTACGTTTTGCACCTGCTTCAATCTGCACCATGGTTTTCTTAATCAGATCCACGACCACCGGTGTTTCCACCAGGGTATCAGAGGACACCACAAAAACATCTTTACTGCGCATTTCTGGGGGCAGACCCAGCAAGGCCAGATACACCAGTGTGATCACTGCGGAAGAGTCTTTCCCACCGCTGTAACCAATCACCCACGGACGCTTATCTGCGCAGTAGATACGCTGAACTTCAGCAACATATTCCACGAGAGGGCGTCCGGCGAACTGTTCCTGATTAATAAAATCTTCGTACTCGGCCAGATCGAAGGCCTGAACCAATTTACTCATTAGACAACCATATTTGAGCTTCAAGCTCCTGTTCTTCAGGAGTGAGGGGAATTGAGAGCGCGGTTTTTAGCGCATTGCAGGTGAGCTGGATCGCTGTGCTGGTTTTACTCAGCTTACCATGTTGCATTGCACGCTTGATAAGATCCGGATTGTTCCTGTGCCAGTTAAATGTTTTGAGTTCAGCGATTTTCTCCGACCATTGCTCAGGGTAATCCGTCAACAGGGTATATCCGAGTTGCCCAATAGCCTGCAATCCAATGCCATGGGCGTGAATATAGTCCTGTCGTAGCTGTACGGGAGAAACCTCTTTTTTAGTTGCTAGTTGCCAATCCGGCATCACGCAAAAAATAGCCTGCCAGTAACCGGAGGCTATTTGGACGCATTCTTCAAAATTATTTTCTTTGGGATCTTTACCCAATAAAGCTCGAGTGGCCTGCTTGATGCTGCTCAACGTAAACAATTTATTTGACCGCTGGCTGATGCCGGATTTCTCCAGCTCAGTCATCCCAATGAACGGCTCCACTGACGTTGCTAGATACCGCGCCAGATTTGAACTGGCATCGCGGTGATCGTACAGTGATGCCAGTGACGGACTGGGACGAATGGCGTATTTATTCAGATCAGCGAACATCTGCTGGCTGCGTTTTAACCCTTCATCGACAAAAAACAGCACAGGAATATTATCCTGCCCCAGCTCTGGGCGAGCATTTAAAGCATCTTCAATTGCTTTACGGCGATGTTGGCCGTCATTAATGAGGATTTGTGCATCCATTGGCACACATAACGTCCCCAGATTGTTAGAGCCGGGGAATTCATCAAACTGGACGTCAACAGCGATGGACGCCGTTAGTGCGGAAAATACATAATCTTTTGGGTTTTCAAGAAGATAACGAACCATTTCAGGGATGCGTGATTTATTCAGCGTGCGCTGCGCGCGTAGCTCAGGCGGTACATCATTTTCATCAAAGCTGAATATCTTGGGGATAATGCGCATCGGGCACGTGGCGATGTAGAAAGGACGACCAGCCTGAATGCCACGTATAGCTGGAAAAGAGTAGCAGTAATCTGCATCGACACTAGGCATGCCGTAATCCGTAAAAAATTAATGAATTGGGGTACGTGATATTTTACGTGAATCAGCCGAGAATTACAGTCTTTTTACGTGAAAAATTGCGTACTACGTTTCAATATATGCCCGAAATTTAGTTCTGTAACCAAAAACATTCATGTAGATACGGCATTGTTAGTGTTGTTACTTGGTCTCTTTCAGAGCATTATCCGCTTTTTAAAACCATGGTTGCTCATGTGACAGACCAAATGAAGCTGTAGTTCAGCATCTCCATTATGGATGGCTGGAACTGATGGTTCAAGATTTTCGGATGCAAACGGGGCAAGGCTTCCCGTCACAGTAACGCCGCTTATCGTGTTCGCACTGCCAGCAGAGTGATATGCAGTTAACCGTTTTACGGAAGCGATGCTGGCCGGTTGACTTCATTACTCCAGTGAGTTTGCAATAACCTGCTGCATCCAGCTCTGGACTTCACTTTTATACCAACGGGAGCTGCGTCCCAGTTTGATGGGTTTCGGGAACTTGCCATCTTCTATTAATTTGTAGAACCAGTTGTAGTGTTCAAGAAAAAGTGATCGCCGATTTTCAACTTAAGCATGAAAAATAAACATTCAAGCGGTTGCTGTGTGTGATCCCTTAACCATCCCCTCATATGAACGAGGCATGGCAAGGCTTTTGAGGTATGATCTCCGTTATTGACCCGCGAATATCGAGCAGACAACCTCTATGCTTAATCACGAAATAATCTTTAACCACATTGATGACATATTCGGACAAGACATGCACGCCAAGCGTGTCTTGTCGCTTGCCAATGCAAGCCATGGGGTTATTG
>NZ_SBEF01000063.1 GCF_004011885.1 Serratia microhaemolytica
ATGATCCCCCGCTCAACCTACCAGAGGAAAAGACCCGCACCACGCTTCGCACCCAAACCCACAAAGGCAAAGGCTTCAACGAACTGCGCTTTGACGATGCCAAAGGCTTGGAAGAGGTTTATCTCCATGCGCAAAAGGATATGAACACTGAAGTACTCCATGATCGTCATACCGCTGTGGGTAACAATCACACCGAAATCATCGGCGCTAATCAGGTGATCACGGTGAAACAGAATCAGGCGGAAACGGTACTGATTGCCAAGGCGTTAACCGTCGGTGCCGGTTTTCAAACCACAGTGGGCGGCGCAATGAACACGTCAGTGGGGTTAAGCCAAAGCGAACAGGTGGGGGTGCACAAGTCGATCATGGTTGGTAAGTCACTGACGTTGCGTGCGGGTGAAGTGATTGAACTGGTGTGTGGTGAGAGCGTATTGCGCATGGACAGCAGCGGCAAAGTGACCCTCAACGGTACTGAATTCAACCTTGAAGCCTCGGGCCCGGTACAAATCACTGGCCACGATGTCGATTTGAACTGAGGCTGGCACCAATGGAATTTCGCAACCTTACCCCATTTGCCACCTTATGCTACAAGATGCTCGATAACGCTGACCAAGAGCATCAAGTGGTGGTGATGCAGGTCAGCTACAGCTTGCAGCCACAAGGCGCTGGCGTGTATCACGCACAGCTACAAGACCAGCCGGCAACACCGCTGTGTTTGCAGGACACTTATCGTGGCGCGCTAAACACCTCCAGTGTGCTGCGAGAAAGCGATTTGGCACCGTATAAACCGGCGTGTGATGTGATTGTCAATGGCACGGCAATAGCACCCGGCGGCAAGCCCAGCACACAGTTTGCCGTTAACCTGCAACTGAGTAGTGCCACACAAGGCGTGTTACTGGAGAAAACCCTCACGGTGTCTGGCGCACGCCAATTTCAGCGTGAGGCGCTGGATAAACCGTGGCAGTTAACCGAGCCAGAACCGCTGACTCACCTGCCGCTCGATTATCGCTATGCCTTTGGTGGCGAATGCCGCATTGACGCCGACAGTGACGCGGCCGAGCGCCTGGCTTCTGAATGCTACCTGAATGAGACCCAACGCCGAGCACACCCGGATTTTCCACAGGCGCCACTGGCGCACTGGGTATGTGAACACAACCCGCTCGGGCAAGGCTTTCTGGCACCCGCGTATGCTGAGGCCAGTCAACTGCTCAGTTGGCCGGCACCACACATTGAAGCCTCACATGCCCCCCTCACGGCCGAGATGTTCGCACAGCAACATGAACATACCGGCAACCCACCGCCGGCTTGCCTACCTCAAGGCTTTGGGACAGTAGGACGCGCGTGGTTGCCGCGTCGGACTTTGGCAGGCACTTATGATGATACTTGGCTGGCGGAACGCCATCCTTATTTGCCGGGAGATTTTAATTTTTCCTATTGGAATGGCGCACCGGCTGACCAACAGATCGCATTTCCGCCGGCGGATTTAACACTACAGCTCACCAATATGACCCCGGAAGGGCTATTGCACACCACCTTACCGGGGCACCGTGCCTTGGTGTTGTTGCGTTTGCACAATGGTGCGTTTTTCCCGCAACTGATGCCGCTTGATACGCTGATTATCGATACTGATCAACGACAACTGCACCTGACCTACCGCTTACTGCTGCCGGTTACCGAGGATATCCGTGTACTGGAAGCGCGATTTGAAGTGAACCCGCACGCGCCACTGTTGCGCGTTGCCTCACCCCAGGAGAGAACACATGGCCGATAACTACATCGCACGCAAGGCCGGAGAGTGGTTGGTGGTCAGCATACTGCCCGATGTGTGTAAAACCCCGATGGGCAACAGCACACCACCGATACCTTACCCGGTTACCGCTCAACTAAGCAGTGCGGCCGAGCCGGTGCCTTCGGTACGCGCCAATGGGCAACCGGTGGTGGTGTTTGGGCAAAGTTATCTACCCACTACCGAAGGCGACCAGGCAGGCAGCGCCAAGGGAGTGAAAAGCGGCACAGTGGGGGGCAAATGTTACCCGAAAGCACACAGCAACAGTGTACGTGCCGGGAAACGTTTTGTGCTGCGCCATGATGATGAATTCTGGATGAATGGCGCTTAACCGCAGGAGGCAGTATGGTAGTACGTATTGAAATCACACGGGGTTACGACACGGACACGTTTTGTCAGGAGTTTGGGCTAGCGAATTTGCAGGATGCGGAACGTGCGCGTGCCAACATTGATGAATTATTTGCGCAAAAAGAAGGGTTACAAGAGAGCCATCGCGACTGGTTTACCGACGTGGCGGATCGCACGGTAGCCAAGTTTAAAAGCGGTGAATATCCACTGGCACAAAGCAATACCGGCACCGGTAACACCATTGGCAAAGTGGTCGGCTCGCCACCGACCGCAACTGGCCAAGCCGAAGACGCCAACCCGGCCACACTGCCGGAAACCAAGGAAGAAAAAGGATGGTGGGAGGCCGCCAAAGACTGGGGTGCTGAACGCTGGCAGGAAGTGAAAGCCGCAGCAGGCGACCCGGTTCAAGGGGGGATCGGTGCGGCCAAAGGCACCTGGAATATGGTGCCAGATTTGGGTGAGTTGATGGCAAAAGGCGGCCTGTATCAAAGTGCCGCAGAGCTTGAACAGACAGCGGCACTATACAGCCTGTTTGGTCAGGAAGGGATGGCGCAACAAACCCGTGAGGCTGCTCAGTTAACGCGTGATGCCGTCGATGCTGTCAGCTTTGATGCTATCCGTTTAGAGATGAGTAATCCCGCGCAAGCAGGCGGCGATGTGATTGCCACTACCGTTTCATTGGCGACAGGGATTGGTGGACTGGCGAAATCGGGAGGTAAGGCCATCGCCAAAGGGGTAACTGGAGCGGCGAGCCATGCGGGTAAAACGGTAGCCAGTGAAACGGTGGAAGTGGTTGCTAAAAGAGCCAGCAATATTGAGAGAGCGAGCACAGAAGCTGTCGAAACGACAGCAGCACGTGCAGGCAGTAAAGCCGGTGATAACGTGGCTGAAGCTACGGGGAATAACACGGCGAAAAATGCAGACAATGCCGTTGAAAAAAACGCCAAACCAGTAGAGGAGAAAAAACATACATCTGATAATGCAGACGCCCCCAAGAAGCCAGATGAACCGCCCCCCGGTGCAAAAGTTAAGCAAACTAAGACCCACCCGGATTGTGGCAAGGTCAGTAAATATTACAAAGCACCTAAAAAACTGGGGAAACTGAATGCCGATCACGTACCATCCGGTGCTGCACTAAAAGAAGCAACTAAGAATAAATTAAAGGAATTGGATATAGACCTATTAGATAGTGAATTAGAGCGTGTTCTCGATAGTGTTTATAGAAATGCCGAGACCATAACAATACCGGAAGATATACACAAAGAAGGTAGAACATATGGCAACAAAAATAAAGGGCTATATAAAGGGGATTCAAAAGATCTGAAGGGGGCATTTAAAAAAGACACTGCTAGCATCCAAAAAGTAATGGATACCAAAGAGCATGGTTGTAGTGAGGCCTATGCAAAAGCAGTTGAACAATTATCCAAAATTGACTACGATGAGTTTATACTAAATACTCTTCGAAGAAATAAATATACGAAAGGCAAAGGGGGCTTAGCACAATGATGAACATGCATGGTGATAAATTAGTTGATTTTCTCGGGTTTACTTCTATTCATCCAGAATTTGCTGACTATCTTTTTCAGCATGGTATCAAGAAAAGGCCTAAGTGTGATGAAGGTGATGAACGCCTTAAAGCCTATGATAAAACTGTTTCACTAACTTTTTCTGGGCGGGATAGCTATGAAGACTGTGCTGTTTTTCCAGCCAAAAGTGAAGGCTGGTGCATTTTTGTTTCCGTTGAGATTATAAAAGGCTCAGTAGTTCAACTTCCCTTTAATTTATCCTTTGACATGGATAAAACCAAACTATCTTCTATACTGGGCTCTCCTATAAAAGAAGCTGAAAATTGTTGGAAATTTCTTTATAACAACCTAATCATTATTTCTTTTATAGATGTAAAGAAAAAAAGTGTAGATGCATTTAGATTTCAACTGCTCGATACTTACGATATAAAGAATTATAAATTACCCATTCAGAGTCAATTAAAATAATTACTCTATAATTGTTATCTTCCAATGAATTGCCTCAGTATATCATTGGAAGAACAATTAGATAAATGATTACAGTTGCTTGAAAGTAGGAACATCAAAGAAATAGGAGACAAAATGGCGACTGAGATAATGCATGGTGATAAATTAGTTGATTTTCTCTGGTTTGCTTCTATTCATCCAGAATTTGCTGACTATCTTTTTCAGCATGGTATCAAGAAAAGGCCTAAGTGTGATGAAGGTGATGAACGCCTTAAAGCCTATGATAAAACTGTTTCACTAACTTTTTCTGGTCGGGATAGCTATGCAGACTGTGCTATTTTCCCAGCTAAAAGTGAAGGATGGTGCATTTTTGTGTCTATTGAAATTAAAAAAGACTCAGTAGTTCAACTCCCTTTTAATTTATCCTTTGACATGAATAAAGCCAATCTATCCTCTATACTAGGCAATCCAATTGGTGAGGAAGAAGATTATTGGGTGTTTTTTTATAAAAACTTAATTGTTATTTCTTTTCTAAAGGAAAATACACATGATGTTGATATATTTAAATTTCAGCTTCTTGATGCATATGATGTAAATAATTATAACTTACCTATTCAGATGCGATTTTGATACGTAAGCTTTAATTAGGATGATTATTGTGTGATTTTTATATTGCAATACATGGTTTAAGTCTATTATTGAAAAGTGTATAGTATTAAGCACGGCATCAACAGCATTTAATTTACAAAAAGTTCACATCCCAATAGACATTTCATCTTAACAAAGAAATCTGATTGAGAGTTCTATGGGGAGTTAAACAAACGGAGCTAACATGTTAAAAATTAACGAACTCATAAAATATATTGGTCTCAGTTCTGTTGATGTCTCTTTCAATGAGTATTTACAGGAAAATCGTATCTTTGAACGCCCACATATTACAGAGGAAAATGAAGGTGAGGGCGAAGGGAAGGAAGCGGATAATGTTGCTGGCTCTCCAATTGAAGACATTGAACGCGACAGCATCTCATTGATTTATTCGCCAAGAGACGAATACGCGCTGATTTATCCGGTAGATGATGATACTAAAGGTGAATTCTTTTTAAAAGAACTGGCTATTTATGGACCAGGGATTCAAATATATGGTGGGCATAAAGGAACACTACCATTTAACTTATCTTTTGGTCTTTCCTTGGATGCTGTTCATGCAATTTTACGTGAACCTATCGCAACAAGAATCGTGCATAAATTAATCACCGAACTGTACTACCTTGATGATTTTGTTGTTAACATATCTTATGTTGAAAATTTACTTAGTATACTTCACATTAGAAAAGCACACTGTTTTGACGCGATGAGTATTGATTTTCACAAGCATGGCGTCTTGTTTGACGAAAAAGAAAATATTATAAATTACAATGAGTTAATACCATGCATTGGTAAGAATATTTTCTCTGATGAATTGAAATATGCGTTGCCAAAGCTTAATGAAAATGATATTGAAACAACTGATTGTGGTTATTTTGAAATAGTAGATGCATCTCAAAAAAATGGCCTGACAATATATTATGATTGTGCTAAACGATTCAAAGCCAACCGTGAGTCATTAATTGATCGCGGTATCATATTAGCAGGGTTTCGATTAAATAGGCGCGGGGATATGAAATCATTAGGTTATGCCGGAACTCTCCCCTTTGATCTGAAATTTTATTATTCACCTGAGATGGTGATTAATAAATTAAACAGAAAGCCAGATCACAAAATAATCACAGATAACCTAGCAGCATACATGTGGAAAAATGAAGATGGCATATTACACATCCTCTTCAGTTTAATTGATTACCAAATATACCGCGTATCTTACTTTGGACTTTTTATGCAAGAGAGGCTGTTTTTATAAAATTGGAGCAATGCCTCCAATTAGTACAACATGCTTAGATTCAACAACCAAGTCTTAACCATCCCCTCATATGAACGAGGCATGGCAAGGCTTTTGAGGTATGATCTCCGTTATTGACCCGCGAATATCGAGCAGACAACCTCTATGCTTAATCACGAAATAATCTTTAACCACATTGAT
>NZ_SBEF01000064.1 GCF_004011885.1 Serratia microhaemolytica
CCGGGATCAGTGGTGCCATCTTTTCCCACAGTTCATCGCTAATCTGCCACTTGCTATTTGCCATAATTCACCCTCAGAAATGATCATGATGTATTATACAGTAATTCCTATTGAGATGGGCTCTAAGTCCGCAGGCAAAATGCAACATGGCCTCGTAATTTTCAGCCTTTTTCTCCCAGCGAACCAATAAACGACGATATCGATTAAGCTAACTATGCGTCCTCTCAACGACCCAACGATGGGCTTTGAAACTCTTGCTCTTACTGGCTTCAGACTCCTCTTTCCTAGATTGGATATCTGGCTCGTAACGGCGGCGCTGTAGATACGTTCTTAGCCAGCCTGCTTCGTAACCTTTATCCAGACAGAGCCTGAGCTTTTCTCCCGGACGCCCTGTCTGCAGGGCATCAAGCGTATCTGCAACCAATTTGATGTCATGCGTGTTCGCTGCGGTGACGATCAGCGACAGCCCGTTGGCATCGGTCATCAGACTGTGCTTGACGCCTTGTTTCCCTCTGTCTGTGGGGTTGCGGCCTGTTTTTTTGTCCCTGCCACAGGGGAGGGATTGGGTCATACAGCCGTCCATCGACAGCCATGACCCGTCAATGTACTCGAGATGCTCACAGGCAACTAAACCGTTCTGCCAGAAGCGCTCGAACACGCCTGCATCACACCACTCCTGAAAGCGTCGATGAACATATTCCCGTTGCGTTAAGCGCACTCAATTGACACCCCATCCTCAGAACGAAGAAAATAGCGTTCATGGCGGCACGATTATCAACGCGTTTACGATGCGTTCCCAACGGATGTTGAGTTTTGTGCTCCGGGATTAGTAGCACCATCTTTTCCCACAGTTCATCGCTAATCTTCCACTTGCTATTTGTCATAATTCACCCTCAGAAATGGTCATAATGTATGACACAGCAAGTCCTATTGAGATGGGCTCTCAATTAGCCATTATGCATAAATATTACACTTATTATCTGTACTCACAAAACTCTCATTTTACAAGTATTGGAGCAAAAGTATCCATTTGAATTACAACACCTTTTTTAGCATCAAAATTGATGTCTTTATTTACCCTAAATCCACGATAATCCAATAACTGCCATGATAAATCACAATTAATACAACTATAATTCATTGATAACATATAAGAATATAAATGCGCTGCTAACACCATAGCTTTCTGATCTTTTTGGCAATTAGCATCTGATGCACAATAAAACATAAAATCAGCGCGATTGTATAACTTATGTGTTATTAACTCTTGAATATGTAATATCGGGCCAGCCACCACGGTATTAACACGATTTCCTACAGCTGCGTATGGATTGGCCACCCAAAGGAATCCTGTCAGCAATTTTGATAATCCATTACTAAAAATCAAAATAGTCACAATTATTATACCACTTATTTTTAACGCTCGACTTTTTTTAGTTTCAGCTTGGATATTGCTAGGAGATAAAATAGTAGGGATAATTAGAATTGGCAACAGCGCCCCAACAGTCCAAGTCAATTTAGCATATGCATAAAGTCCACTAAACATGAAAGATAATAGCATCAGGGCAACATAGCAAGAAAAAACTATAAGTATAACAAGTGAGAATCCTGACAGAAAATACCTTCTTCCGAGCCACAATGAATGTACATATATATAAATGACTACAAACACCAATATCCAGGAAAACTTTCCTGATGTTACTTGTACAAAATAAGCCATGCCAGTGAAGATGACATTATGAAACTCTGATGCAATGTTCAAAAACAACTCAGCTGTACCATGGAATGGGGTAAATCCAAGTATAAACGATGCAAATTTTGCCTTTTTATAAAAAGGAAAAACAACGTACTGAGCAATTTCATTTAATCTTGGTGTAAAACTATCAGTAGCTGCATGATTAAAAAGAAAATAAACACCGATATTATCAAATAGTAGAATCAAAATGATAATAAGAAAAACAATCTTGACTTGACCAATCTTTATTGCACGAAAAAAAACCACTCCAATAATTACAAATGTTAACACTGCAAAATACGGATAGAGGAGTATGATCACTGCACTAACCAAGATAAAAGACAATATAGCTTGCCATTTTAATTGACCAGAAACAATGCTTTGATAAAAATGCCATCCTGTATATAAATTCATATACAAAAAGCCAACAAGCAGAAACTGGGCAAAATATGCTTCAAAAAATAACCCAGCCAGAGGAGCTGACATTGCTACTGCCCAAGAGGTAACTAATGCAATGCGCTTGCTTTCTCTCCATTTCAGCACAAGCTCATATGCAAAAATTGGTGGTAAGAACATAAAAAGCATACACAATGCAAGCCAAACAGTACTTGTCGGCAAATTTGTACTACTTGCTAACACTGCAGCCAAAGACAAATCAATTGATCTTAGGCCATAACCAATTAGTCCGCCTTTTTCAATATACTCAAATAATGATAGATTTTGTATGGCAGTAGAAACATTCGTATAAAAAAATGAATCTGTCTGAAGAAAACCAAGATATGCATTCCCTGCAATCGAGGCTGGCCAAAATCCAAGCCAAACACTAGCGAGTCCAGCCAATAGTCCTCCCTTACTCAAAGACGAAAATCGAAAATAATCAATTGATTTATTTCTTAGCATCCAATACACAACATAGAAGAATGTAAGTAAAAAAATCACAAAAACAAACGGAGCAATTTCGTTTCCAGAGAAGAAATAAGATGCTGTATTGTTTATCAAGGCAAATATCGATAATCCAGAAGCAAATGCAAGCAAAGGATTTACAATAAAGTCACCTTTTAAAGATAATGGAGCAAGAAGTAATTTTCCGATATTTGAAAAAAATATCACAAATAAAAGAGCAACCCCTAATGGAAAATAAAAATCTTCAGCAACTAATACAAGCAACTGGAACTTGCTTTTCAATATTAAATGATACTGTTGCTCTGGGGGAATTGTTACGCTCGTCAATAATCGTCCACCACCTAAATTTGCAAGCAATAACGAATCTTTATTTCCCCCAGAAACTTTAACGAATGTATCTGAAATCGAAGCTATACTTCCAATGTAACTCACGGTCACTACTTCACGGGCCGGGAGTTTAATTGTCCGAAAGCCATAGGAATCACTTCTCAGATTTAAACTAGTTTTAAATCCATCGTCACTCGATACACTCACATTTCCTCCATCAGCACGTTGCAGAAATGCCAATTCAGGTTCAGCTGAACGCACGGTAAACACTAGACGGCTACCATTAACTCCAGATTCCACTCTCTCTCCATTGTGAGTAGGAGTCCAGCCATCTGAAACGACTTCAAATTGATCTAACTTCAAACGCGGTGATCCATCAGGGATGGGTAATGCTAATTCAACAATTTGATTTTCTTTTGACAAGTTTAAAACTTCAAGTCTATGCTCAGAAGTATGACTATAATGTTTTAAACTTGTCTCTGTACCATCAACATATACAGTCACTACGGTATCTGCTGCATGTTTCACTGTAAGATGAACTGGAATTAAAAAATAAAACCATATTATCGGCAATAAAATCACAGTAAAAAATAATGATAGTTTAGTAATGGTCTTCAAAAGATGCTTCCCTATATGTCCAATAATTATGCAGTATAAATGAGAGTGGTGGTATTGTGACTGCAATTATTAAGATTCCAAACAAATAATGAAATTCAAGCTGCTGTGCAATCCAAGACATCAATATCGTCCATAAAAGACAAATGATAGATACAATGATGAACCGTAACAATATCTTACCACGTAGCTGTGTCGAAAAACTCCAAACTGTATTTATTAGATATGAAATAATTGTTGCGATAACAAAAGCGATCCCATTAGCACATATAGGAGGCAGTTCAACATACTCAATAAGAAGTGTTGCAATTGTAATATGAATAGCGGTTACAAAGACACCAGTTGTAAGGAAACGCAATAGTTTCGTTAAAAAATGACAATTTTCCATATTACTAATCATCACCCAACAATTCGATAGAATTCATATGAAACTGTTATTTTTTTTCAGCTAAACAAAATGCCGTTAATCCCATAACACGATTTAATCTCATAAATGGCAACTCAGCTCGACAAAAAAAATCAAGAATTCCATTAATCATAGGATGGTGTTTAACTAAGTGTGACTTAGGCTTTTTATTACTAGCGGTGGCTGAATTTATCAATCTGAGTAATGCCGCTATTGGAAACACTGCACCAAAATAATAGGATCCATGTATTACACTAAGACCAGATTCATTTACGATAGACTCTAAGTGATTCAATCTATAACGACGCTTATGTTCAAGAAAATCATCATGCCCACTCCAAAGAAACTGAAACGCAGGCACAGATATCAAGAATTGACAACCCTTTGGTACTTTATCTACATATTCTTTAAGTAACATAACATCATTGTCTACATGCTCCAAAACATCCATGAAAAGTACTAAATCCACTCCGACATCACTAATTTCACGTCGATAATGAATCATCTTGTCAAATTTATTGTCATCAAAGTCAGATTGATAACTGATATCAACACACCAAGCTTCCGTAGCATTTGTATTTGATAAAAGATGTTGAGAAAAAAAACCTGATCCTGCACCAACATCAAGAATTTTATCTGGAACATATCCATTCAGAAATCGCATCATCGCTTTCGATTTTGACCTGTAGTACCAGTGATTTTCAATTTTATCACCAAGAATGTCTATCTCTTTTAGATCCATTTATTATTTAACCCCTCATAAATATGACGTACTAGAAATACTGGACGTTGTTTAGACTCAATATAAGTTCTACCTAAATATTCACCAATTACCCCAATTCCAATCAGCTGTAATCCACCTAGAAAGGTCACAGCAACCATCAATGATGCATATCCTGGCACATCTACACCATAGATTAGGATTTTAAACAAAACATAGACAGCAAAAACAAAGGAAGTCAACGAAATGGCCAAACCAATGTATGTCCAAATACGCAGTGGGACTGTACTAAAGCTAGTAATTCCCTCAAGGGCAAGATTCCACAATTTCCAGCTATTAAACTTACTTGAACCTGCTACACGTTCAGGACGAACATAGTCAATATAAGTAGTACGAAAACCAACCCATGCAAACAACCCCTTCATAAATCGCCTAGACTCAGGTAATTGTTTAAGTGCCTCAATTACAACACGATCCATCAATCTAAAATCACCAACATTTTCAGGGAGTCGAATATTAGCAAGCTTATTATGAACTCGATAAAACCAGTTTGCGGATGTACGTTTAGCTAACGAATCGGAGTTACGATCGATCCGACGTCCTAATACTACTTCATATCCATCACGCCATCGAGCAATCATTTCATGAATAAGCTCTGGTGGATCCTGCAAGTCAACATCAATAGGCACAACAACTTCCCCACTCGCCAGTTGAAGTCCTGCAGTAAGCGCAGCTTCTTTGCCAAAATTACGACTTAGATCCACTATTTTTATTCGAGGATCTTCACGCTGACATTTGATGAGACATTCCAATGTCTCATCAGTACTTCCGTCATTAACGAAAACAATTTCAAAGTTAATAAGTGGGTCTCTTTTTAATTCATCTGAGACTTTACCTACAAACAAGTCAATCATTTTTACTTCATTGAAAACTGGTACAACCAATGAAAGCTTTATCTCTGTATCACATCTCATATTCGCCATTTTATATCCGCCATTTTATATCCCATCTATAATAAAATTCTCATTCACATATAAAGCTGAATCTATATCATAAGCGCATGGAAATTACTTATGAAAATTCCATATCATCATATTTCATTAAGAGCATGGCTCTGTAAAACAAAGTGTTTGGTAGATTAAAATTCTTCGGAATACTACAGCAAGCTGTCATTCTTAGACGTGTAAACGAGGAAGATTTTCTCTGCTTATCTCTTGCTCGTTTATTTTCCTTTGCTGTCTGTGCATTGCTGATTAGCGTATCAATTTATTGCAAATATAATTAACACTTACAAGATGGAAAGTTTTATTGATGCCCCAGGGCAACCGCATGAATGATTAAAATTCACTCTATCGCCCAAATCCTGCATTAAGTATGCGTTCTAAAAAATCTGTTTTCATCCACGCTCGTTTGCGTTTCAGTTTTATACTGAGCTTGGTCGGT
>NZ_SBEF01000065.1 GCF_004011885.1 Serratia microhaemolytica
TGACACATCTTCCAACGTGGAAAAACAGTCAACTGGACCAACTGCTGCCCCTGCCCGGTAACACCTTCTCCTCATCCACCTAATCTGCCGCTCACCTTAACCGCTTAACATAAACTCGCAAGGTGAGTTCGCCGGATGTTTACACTCATGCACGGTAATACGCAATAAGGTGAGATAAGCGGATGCTTACCTTTGATTCACCGGCAGTTACACACAACTATCGTTCGATTCCAGGATGAGAATGTTAATATTTTGTAATAGCAATGCTAGACATTCTTCTTGCGCATCATCCACATAATAGCAATCGAAAGGATCAATGAAATAACCAGCAAAACTAGCAGGGTATCGCTGAAGGCATTGGTGTAAACCTTTTCGAGCCAACTGGTGTGGCTCATACTCGATGAGCTAAATGCATTTCCTGACACGACATCTGCTAAGTATTGGTGTGCAGAGATGCCTTCTGGAACATATTTTTCGTCCAGAGAACGGAAAATACCGATCGACATCAGAGAGCCGTAGATGGCAACTGCTATAGCTTCACTCCCTAACCGGAAAGTATTAAGGATACCGGCGGCTCGCCCAACTTCATGCGAGGAAACTACGCTTAATGCTACGCCATCAACTAGCCCCGCCGACAGCCCCATGCCAGCTCCTACTAAGAGCAGGCTAATCAAAATTTGTGCTATTGAAATGTTGCCTTGGTTAAAAGTCCACAGTAATAGCAATCCGCCAACAAATAGTACTAAACTAGTCACTAGTAGCAACTCGGCACGAATGCCACGAGTAACCAGTTTGGCAGCAATAATCGGCAATATCAGTACTGGTGAGGTTAATGCCAGCATTACAAGTCCAGAATCGAACGGGGACAGGCTCTTGATGGATATTAACCAAGTCGGGAACCAGGTCAGAAGTGTCACAAAGCTGAAACTTGCTACCACGGGGATCAAAATCATCGACAAAAAATAGTGGTTGGTAAGCAATGTAAAGTTGACCATCGGGTTTGGCGAACGCTTTTCAACCGCTACGAACAACAGCAGGAAAATCAATCCTGAGCCTAGCAGGCTGAGAGTGAAGCTATCGTTCCAGCCTCGTTCTGCACCCTGAGTAATACTGCTCATCAGCAGGAATAGCGTCAGGATAAAAAGCAATATTCCAACAATGTCGAGAGCGAGCTTCTCCGTTTTCTTTAATGCGGCTGGAATGCTAAATGCGAGCATCAAGACAATCAACAATGCAATAGCATGGACGATGAATATATCCCGCCAGCCTGCCACGTCTAGCAACCAGCCGGAGAGAGTTGGGCCTAAGGTGATACCCAATCCGGCAGTGGTGCCGAATAGTGCAAAAGCGCGTGTTCTTTGAATACCATTAAAAGTTTGAATAAGGATGGCGCTACCGCAGGAGAAAATTGCGGCACCACCGATACCAGCTAGAGCTCGTGCCGCATCCAGTATATAAATATTAGTAGCATTCCATGATAGTAAGGATGCTATAAAATAAAGACCTGCACCAGAAATAAATGAACGCTTACCACCAAATACATCTGCTATCCCTCCCCAAGCTAGCGTGAAGCTGGCGAAAGTTAGGTTAAATGCATTAACTACCCATTGGAGCTCTGCTGTTTGTGAGTGAAGTTCGGCATTTATCGCTGGTAACGCAATAGCTGTCCCAGAAATAGACGTTGGTACTACAAAGACTGCAATCAGAATGCATGTAAGGAGCAAAATATTCCGTGACTTTTCTTCAACAAATTGTGATTCCATTATTGGTTAACCTTTATTTTGTTTACGGATAGTAGAAACAGGAAGTTGTGTTGGTCTTCTAAGAATAATCCCCTCATCCCAAAAGAAATTTTCTGGCAGCACCTCATTGGATAACCGTAAATCAGGCACAAGTCGTGCTATTGTTCTTATCGCCGTACATATTTCTAATTTTGCTAGTTCCTGCCCCATACAGTGATGCATACCATAACCAAACTGTAGATGACGCAGTCCATTGCGGAATGGATTAATTGTTAAAGGATCGATGTACACCGTTGGGTCGCGATTGGCGAGATAGACGTCCGGAAAAACTGTCGCTCCTGCAGGGATGGTAATATCAGAAACTTCAATCGATTTACTGCAGATTCGCGGGAATGTTGATGCGGTTCCGAGGTTGGTGAGGCGAATAAGCTCATTTACCACTTGTTCTGTTGTCTCTGGGTGCTTTACTATCTGATGCCATAGCGTTTCAGTAAACAATAAGGCATAGAAAATTTTGGTCATCATCGTTAGAGTATTTTGGTCTCCTCCCAGAAGCGAACCTAACAGAAGAGCCGTGATTTCTTCATCATTTAGTTGAGGGGTAGCATTCTCACGCATTGCTACAAAACGGGAAATTAGTCCATCTTTAGTATGTTGTCGCACACCAGTAACATGTTCAAAAATATACTGATAAAGTGCCGTAAACTTCTCCACAAGATCTTGTACTTGCTGTGGATTAGCTTTTTGTACAGTCACACTAAGAACTCGAAAGTGTTCAATCTCAACAAGTGGAATTCCTAGTAGTAGGCAGTTTATTTGCACGGCCAATGGATCTAGTACATCTTGATACAGATCAAATTGTTCCCTTGTACAGACAGTCTGTATTAGCGTTTCAATTATATTCACCATGTGTGGAGCAAGCCACACAAGTCCACTGGTGCTATAATCCTTCGCAACAAAGCGCTTCATACGGGAATGGTGAGGAAAATCGAGATTTAGCAGTAAATCTTTCGGTGTCAGCGTCGGCAAAATACTTGGTGCACCTGGTAAGTTTGAAGGCTCACGCAAACAGCTATTACTAGCTAATACTTTTTTAACATCGTGATAATTAATCACATGCCAAGCTTCATGCCCACTCAAAAGTTTTATTTTTCCTGTTCGTTGATAA
The DNA here is from genome assembly GCF_004011885.1 of Serratia microhaemolytica. Taxonomy (GTDB): domain Bacteria; phylum Pseudomonadota; class Gammaproteobacteria; order Enterobacterales; family Enterobacteriaceae; genus Serratia_G; species Serratia_G microhaemolytica. The sequence continues at coordinate 2,911 of NZ_SBEF01000065.1, forward strand.
GTTGATTGTTCCAGAATCTCATAGCACGGTTTGCCGTCGTAATGCGGAATATCGGTAACTGAGGGCCATACAACATTATCTTTATTCACAAAAAAACCTCCTGTTTTAGTAGCAGTTCCATGACTTTTTTTACTGCATCAGAGTTATCCTTGAAATGAACTGTATGCCAGCCGCTTTGTTCGGCTGCAATACAGTTCTCCAGAACATCATCGATCAGCAGACACTCCTCTGGAGAGACATTGGCCTGCTGAGTGGCGATAGTAAAGATTTCAGCCTCTGGCTTGCGGTATCCAACCTTACAGGAATCGACAATTAAATCGACATCACCACTAATCCCAATTACCCGCTTCCAATGGTTCTCCCATTCGAGTACATTATTGGTGAGAATTCCGACCTTCAGGCCAGCTAATTTTATTTTGTAAAATAGATCAATCATTAATTTATTTGGCAAAACACCTTCAAACCATTGTTTTCCAAATTGTTCCAACCTAGCTTTCGATAAATTTATTTCTGGAAAAGACAGGTTAAGTTTTTGGCGGATACGTGTGCCCCACTCATACTCAGTAATAATTGCCTTCTCAATCGCTGCTAACATATCCATATTCATATCGTCGGCTACTTCTTTCATTGCTTTTTGCAATACTACTGGAGGAATTCCGGTTTTCAGGTAATAAGAAGTAAAAAGATCAGGAATTGATGGAGATAGCACACCACCGAAGTCAAACCATATTATTTTCATATATTTTACTTAAATGTGATAGTTAGTTCGCTTTCAGAGACGATTTGCTTATTTTGCGAAATCACCATTGAGACAATAATATTTTTCTTGCCTTTTTTAAAATAAAGGTTTCCTATATTGGCATGGCAATAGATGGGCAAATTAAATTCGCAAAAGGTTTTGAAATTTACATTATAGCGCTTGATAACTAAATCAAAATGTTGAGCACCTAAACGGTTTAGAATCGCAAGCAATGCGGTCTGACGATAAGCCTCTATCAGCAACATACCAGGAACGTGATCAAGCGGGTGGTCAAAAATCGAGGGATGACACTGGTCTACGATCAACGTGGTATTCACGCCAGAGTTGTGAATATCTAAGTTACCGACCACCACGTTTTGCAACAATTGACGCCCCACTTCGAACGAAGTTGCAGGTACCACAGAGGTAGTGTCATAGCATTCTAGTGGCCTTTGGCTACGCAAACGATACCATTTCCTGTCATCCATCCACGAAATGCTCATGATTTTCTGCGCATAACAGTAACCATCAACATAGATGTCCATGTGGAAAACCAGTCCGTTAAGTTCCGATCTTCTGAACTTACGCTCAATAATATCAACTACAACGAGAATGGTTGAGCACTCAGTTTTATACGGTATCTCACTATCAAATAAGGTGAAATCAGCATTATCAAAAACAAATTTAGCACTGTATGGAACAGAAAAGAAGTGGTGAGTAACGTAGATTGACGTTTGCCGACAAACTTCTAACAACAAAATAGCATCATAGACTCGGTCATTCGTTTTTTGATAGAATAAATCATTGAAATAACTGTGTGATTTAGGAAGGTAACCTACGGTAACATATTTATTGTCGTGGATCTTTTTGATATCTGTTAGAAATACCTCACCTACCATGGTACGGTGAACATATGATTTCGGTATAGTATTTTGAACATTATATGAATCGACTTTGTTTATGAGTTCTGACTCGCTACTTTCGATAAAAGACATACTGGCTCCATTAAATCAATTACTAATCCTATAACTAGGGCTGTTTCACTAACTCATAGTGAGGTGGCCGCTCGCCCCGACCGCATCATAAAGAACAAACGTTAGATGATCATCTAACAAAATGGAATTGTTATAGGTTTTTTGCTATTTGTCAACAAAATTTTAAAAATATGTGATTCAGGAGGATTAGATGGAAAGAAATATTGCAGAACGTAAGTTTTCATTTGATATTATTAAAGTTTTTAAAGCTCTAGCAGATCCTGTAAGGCTAACAATTATGCGTGGTCTATTATCTGATAAACCGGGAACTGAGCGACACTGTTCTAGCTTTGGCCTTACAGTCTCGCGTGCGACTCGTTCACACCACTTCAAAGTGCTACGTGAAGCCGGACTTATTCGAGTGGTGGACAAAGGTAATATGGCTGTCGCCGTGCTGTGTTGGGAAGAGATTAATAATGAACTTCCGGGTCTTGCACAACTAATTCGTTGTGCCACTGTGTGATTTAAAAAATATAGTAGAACATGTATTTTTCAATGAAGGCTCCGATGACTTTTTCATGAATCTCGACAGAGCGAGAGAAACAAATCGTTTTTCGTGCCAAGCGTTTAAGATGAGTGCACAAAGGCAACTTGTTACGCCCAATGCGCGACGTAAAAATTTTGCCGGTCAAATGCCTATCCTGCGGTACTGCTCTGGCAAAGCTCCCGGCAGTTATCGCTGGCTACCATGCATTCTGAAGGGAGTGAGCTGAAAGACGTGATGGCAATCACGGTAACGAAATCGTTCATCGTCTTTAGGGCTTCGCCCATGCTACTAAACTTGAATAGACTGACAACGCGGACAAGGAACATGAATACTAGGGTGTGTCCCGTAACTATTTTTTGTACAATTTAGCGATATTTAGTCGAGAAGAGGCTTTTGAATTTGGCTCGTTATGATGTCCCTGATGAAGCTTGGGCGCTCATTTCCCCCCTGTTGCCGCCTGAACGTAATCGTGTAAGAGGCGGTCGACCCTACCTTGAACATAGGCCTGTAATGAACGGGATCTTTTGGGTGCTTTGCTCTGGTGCTCCCTGGCGAGATCTTCCTGAAAG
>NZ_SBEF01000066.1 GCF_004011885.1 Serratia microhaemolytica
GCTGGGAGAAAAAGGCTGAAAATTACGAGGCCATGTTGCATTTTGCCTGCGGACTTATTGTGTGGAATAAACTCCTATTGAGATAGGCTCTTATTGTGTGGAATAAACTCCTATTGAGATAGGATCTAAGTCTTTAGCCAGTTCAAGGCGGTCGGTGATATTAAGGGCTTTGCCGAAGCGGAAGACACACTCGATTTTCTCGCTGCCGCTATCGGCGTGTTCCCGGTTGTCGGCGACGCCCTCTTTAGTCAATAATCGGGCGAAAAATGCTCATGCGTTTACGCTGGACTGCATGATCATATTAAAACCACTTAACAACATGATTTTTAAAAACATCACCTCACAACTACCAAGACCTGCGCGCGAACCAATCGCAGGATGCCAGCGCACTGGCACCCACCGATTTAAGCGACTCAACAGCAGTTATCAGAACTTATACCTGACCCCCAGCATCGCCGATTTATCGTCGTAACCCTTTTCACCAAACTGCTGACCAATATTACCCCAGATGCTGACGCTCTGATTCAACTGCCCTTCGAGGCCGAATTTCAGTTCAAACAGGTTACGCTTGCCATCCTCCATCACTCTCATGCCATCCATTGTTACCCCTGAAGGGTTTGAGTTGTAAAGGTAATTGATGTCAAGATAGGTTTTCAGCACCTCACCGTTTTTTGCCTCACTATCATTAGCCAGCGTGATCCCAACCCGCGTTTGCAGATTATCCCTACCAACCTGCTCGATCACCGTGCCGTTACTCTCGGTATGCGTGCCCATCTTCGCGCCGTTATAGGTCAGTTGTAATTGTGGTACAAGATAACCACGATGTTTGTGACTACGGTAGAGCGGTAGCGGGTAACCGCTCTCGATTGAGGCTGCAATGCCATCAATCCGATACCTTTCACCGGCCAACTCCTGCCCGTTCACCGAAGCTTTAAACCAATCATAGTGAACCCAGCCATGCAGATAAGGGCTATGGCGTTCGCTGGCGTTCAGATACCAAGTTGCATAAATACCCAAATTATAGCCATTCAGGCTCTGCCCTGAACTGTAGTGGCTCTTTTTAGCCTCGCTGTCGCCATTACTGTTACCGTACCCGGCGACCACACCAATTGCGAGCCGATCTTGCTCCATCAGGCGTGCCTGAAGCACCTCACCACCCAGTTGTGCCACATAACGCTCACTGGTACTCGAGATCTGACCACTGCTATCAGTAAATTTATTACGTCCACCAACCTGGCGTAACCAGACGCTGCTCTCTTTGTCGCTAATATCATTCACCACATGGGTGTTGATATCATGCAGGCGATTATTAAACAAACGCTTAGCCGCAGCAATATTGGCAATATAACTACCCGATTCCGGCCGATAATCGATCTCCGCTTCTGAACGCAGATACCAGTTACCGTCATTCGGATTCGCTGAAGTGCCACGATAGAGGTAATACTCTAGCGCCCCAGCAACCGCTCGGCCCTTCAGGCTAAATTTGCCCGCAGAGTCACCACTGACCCGAATAATCTGGATACCATTAACGGTTTTTGCTCCCTTCCCGCCAATATTATTCACCTTGACCCAACTTTTCCCTGACGTATTGCCATTGATAATCAGGCGGTCCGTAGGCGAATTATCACCGCCCAGCATCGCATCAAAAACCAACAAGCCACCGTCACCAACATAGTTACCATTAATGGTCAGATTGCTGTAGTCAAAGCCTGTCGCACTACGCCCCACCAGAATAGTACCCCTGTTGGTCAGGTTACCCATCAGTTGACCATCGCCGCCAAAAGTACCGTTAGCCTGCACCACCATGTTGCTGTTCAACACGCTATGGCTTCCGGCTGGTGTTGCCGATTTACTGGCTTTTTTATTCGCTGCTTGCACTGGTGCGGTACCCAGCAGCAACTTGCCATCCTCAACCACCGTGTTGGCGGCACTCACTGCGCTGTTACTGATCTGCAAAGTGCCATGCCCCAATTTGAGAATTGAGCCGCTGCCGCTAATGGCGGTGTTGAGTTGCCAAAAATCTTCGACTACATCGAGTGCCAATACCCCATTATTGGTGACAGTTGCTTGGCCAAAATTCTCCGCCCGTGTTGCGGTTAATTGGCTATCGGTTTGAGTGACAAAGTTGCCACGAAATGCGCTGTTGTCTCCCGTCAGGATCACTTTTGCCTTGTCAGTGACTGAAACTGCACCATTACCCTGTAGCGCATTGACCAAGTTACCGGTGATCCCTTTCAGGACTAATTGACCAGCCAGGTCAATCTTGCCGTAACCGAGCGCCTTCGCCTGGGTCAATACTGCGCTTGCCGCGCTCTCGATGGTGGTTTTACCGCTGTAACGCTGACTATCGGTGTGCAGGGTTAATGTGCCGCCACTGAGGATCAGTTCCCCGTTACCCACCAACTGGCTGGCACTCTCACCGCCGCCAGTCACGGTTAAACGGCCATCGGAGAGGTCAAGCTCACTGCCCAATGCACCATTGAGTGCGCCGACGGTCTGACTGAAACCGTTAAGATCCACCCGTCCGGCGGCACTCAATGACAGATTAGAGGTATTACCCAGCGCACCATCACGGCCGAGTTGCAGCGTACCGGAACGCACCCAGGTAGCACCGGTGTAGCTGCTTTGATAGCCGGCCAAGTTAATAACCGCGTTGACATCGGATGAATCGATAGTGATATCACCACTGCCGATCAATTGAGCAGTTAACCTATTAGAAGAGGTGCCATTGTTGGCCGCTAAACCGGATAACTTCAGCGAGCGGTCACCACGTAACAGCAGATCCAACACCTGCAAACCATAATTGACATACAATCCATCCTGTTGCGCACCGGTGCTGAGGCCATAGCGGAAATGCCCCATCGCCGCCACCTCATTACTATTCGGGTTGGTGATACCTTGCAAATGTGTGTCACCAATCGGTGAACCATGCTCATCGGTCAACACCAGCTCATTACCGGTGCCCTGCGCGGCGCCTTTAGCCAACGTAACAATCTGTACCCCGGTATCCAAATCCAGTGTATTGATACCATCCAGACTGGGCGACAGTGTTGGCGAGAGGTTGACTTGTACCGTACCGCCACCTCGGGTATCAATGGTATCGGCAACAATCGTTCCCGCCGAAGTGACCACGGCGTTGTTCTCGGTCAGATTGTTGTAGACCAGCGTACCGCCATTCATCTCTAGCGCACCGATATTCTGTGTGCCGTCTTCAACCTCGACAACGCTGCCCTGAGAGAGTTTGACATTGCCCTGACGCATTGCCTGGCTGTTGTTGCCCCCCAAGCGGAAACGGCTATTCGACAGGTTCAACGTGCCGCTAAACTGGCTGCCCACTTGTGCGCCAAAGTTAAAATCAGTATTGCTGGTGTCGACATTGATCACACCAGCGCCGAGTAACCTGCTGTAGAAGTTGAACGCGCTGCTACTGTTGATGTTTAACGCATCCTCCGCCGCAGCCACATTAATGGTTGCATTTGCATTCAATAGGTTATCTTGATTCAAAAACAGAGCCGAACCATCACGGATGTTAATCAACCCGGTAAATGCGCTCAGGTTAGTGCCAGTAACACGGATGGCACTGTTTGCCAGGTTAACCGTGCCGTTGCCACTGATTGCCGATACGCTGTTCAACATGGCTGGAGTAGCAGCACCAGCATTATCGAGGGCAAAGTTTAAATTGCTACCCTGCGCGATATCGACAGATCCAGAACCCAAACTGAGGTGTGAGCGTACCGTTAACGCACTGTTATCATTAATCGCAAACCGACCTTGGAACGCACTGTTATCTGCCGACAGTGACATGTTAGCTGCGTTATTCACTGTAATGGTTGAATTAGCAACCCCCTGCAACTGATTGGCGACATCACCGTTCAGCCCAGAGAACACCAGTTGCGACTGGCTATCGGTCAGATTGACTTTTGCACTGCTACTACCGAGATGATTAGCCTCGCTCACCGTCAGCGTGCCGTTCTGATTAATATTGTGCGTGCCACTGAAGTGGTTAGCACCACGCAACGTGACGGCAGCATTGGTGTTGATCACCCCGGCACCACTAAGCAGGTTGGCAAAGCTGCCAGCCGCGTTGAAGTTGAGTGCGCCATTGATAGTGACCGCACTGCTGCCCAGGTTGCCGCTGCCGCTTAAGCTGATCGACGCGCCGTTGGCGATCTGGGTGTTGGCGGTGAAGCCATTGTTCGCGCCGGTGATACTCAAATCGCCGCCTTGTACGTTCAGGGTTCCACTGCCGGTTAATCCGCCGTCAGCACTGGAGCTGCCGCCCTCGGTCAGGTTGAGTGTGCCGCCGGCCAGGTCAATCACCCCGCTGTTGCTGAGCAGGCCGCTGTTGAACAGGCTGTTAGCCAGATTGATCTGTCCGGCATTGGTTAATGCGCCGACGCTCTGGTTAAAGCCGTTGCTGGTTAAACTGGCGCCGTTCTGCACCGTTAACCGTGAACTTTGGCCAAAGGCGTTATCCGATCCCATCAGCACTTGACCGCGCACTGTGGTACTGCCCCGGTAGTCGTTGCTGCTGTTGGCTACGGTGAGTGGCGCGGCACTGCCATCAAACACAATGCCGCCGATGCCGGTCAGCCGTGCAGTTAACCGGCGGTTGCTGGCCGGATCGCTACTGCTGGCAATCAGCAATGCATTGGCATCATCCGCCAGCAGGTTAAGGGTGTGCAGTTGGTAGTTGAGGTACAGTCCCTGTTGACCACTGACACTTGAGTTGGAGAGATGGTAGTCGTAGATCCCCTCAGCAACGGTGATGCCATTTTGCGTGATATCTGACCTCACGCCTTGCACAGGCTGCACTTCGACGCCGTTGAGCCGTAACGTCAAATTGTCGGCACCGCTGGCGCTGTTGGCGTTGGCCAGTGTCATGCCGGTAGCGCCACGGTTCTGATCCAACAGTGACAGGTTGCTTGTGTCGCTGTTGTTCTGGCTAAAGTCGCCGTCGATATTCACTGTGCCGCTGTTGGCGGTAAAATTATCGGTCTGGATCACGCCATCGGCGCGACCATTGGCGATATCACCCACGAAGTTGAGCTGGCCGCCATTGAGTGTCAGGTTGCCGACCGTTTCGTCGCTGAGCGTGCCGGCCTGGCCAACATCGGTGATGCTGCCGCTGTTCAGTGTTAACTTGGCGTTGTTTACCGCCGCGCTGTTGGCACCGGAGAGCGCAAAGCGGCTGTTGTTCAGTTGCACTTCGCCACTGAAGGCGTTGCCAGTACTCTGGGCAAAGTTAAACGCCGCGCCAGCAGTATCGACGCTCAGTAATCCGTTGCCGGTCAGGCGATAGAGGAAGTTAAATGCGCTGCTGCTGCGG
>NZ_SBEF01000067.1 GCF_004011885.1 Serratia microhaemolytica
AGCGCCAAACCAAAATATTTCACTCGCTCAAAGCGTTCATGCTGGGAGACTTTAACAATCTGCTGTTGTGACTTAGAATCACGCTTAGCCATAGTAACTACCTCTTTTAGTTGCTGGGGTTAGCGGGGTTGAGGTGCTCCAACACCTCAACCCCGTGTTATAAAACACTATCCATCTGAATTACCAATAATCGTATCAAGCATTTCAGATACGAACTTTTGCTTCATCTTCGGTAACTGACTGATTAACTGCATTTGTTGCTCAAGTCTAGATGTTGGGCCACGTTTGTTTGTTTTTTTACTAACTGATAATCCAAGTAATTCGTCGAGTGATAAATTTAATATTTCTGCGAGTTCAGGCAGAAACGATGCAGGCATCCGCAGTTTTCCACCTTCATAATGAGCCATTGTTTGTTGTGCAATTCCTAATTTTTCAGCTAGTTGTGATTGCGTAAGGTTCAGCTCTTTACGTGACTTAGCGATCCTTGCCCCTAATTCTTTAAAGAAATTTTCGTCGTTACGTGCCATGGCCTGTAGTTGTTGTCTGGTTAACATGACCATGATGTTATCTCCCATTTTTGTTATTGACGTTTATGTTACTCTTTATTAGAGTACAACACAACAGAGTTATTTTCACTATTTTGCTATTGACAGGTTTTTAGGAGGTAAGGAAATGCCCCGCATCAACGAAGCAGAGTTACAACACCTGAAACAAGCGGTGTCACTGGTGGCGCTGGCACAACAACAAGGGCGGGTGCTGATCAAACAGGGCAAAGAGTTGATGACGCTGTGCCCGTTCCACGATGAGAAAACCCCGTCAATGGCGCTGTCGCCAGAAAAAAATCTCTATCACTGCTTCGGTTGCGGCGAATCGGGTTCGGTGCTCGATTGGCTGATCAAAACCGAGAAAATCAGTCTGCATAAAGCCTATCAGCGGTTGTGTGCCGAGGTCGGGCAGGTGCCGCAACTGGCGCCGCTGCCGCCAGTGGCATCGGTGGAAGAGCCCGCCGGGCGTCAGGCACTGTTGCAGCAGGTGTTGGCGCTGTATCAACAAACGCTGTTCAGCTCCACCGAGGCGCAGCACTATCTGCAACAGCGCGGTCTGGCCGATGCCGAATTAGTGGCGCACTTCCAGTTGGGCTTTGCCAATCGCACCTTGGGCTATCGCTTGCCTGCGCGTAAGACGCGCGAAGGGGTGAAAATGCGTCAGCAGTTGCAGCAGCTCGGGCTAACACGTGGCTCAGGCCATGAGCATTTTACCGGTTCGCTGGTGATCCCGGTGGTCGGTGCCAACGGCGAGATCGGCCAGATTTACGGGCGCAAAATCTATCCAGCAGAGAACTACCGCCCCGGCACGCCGTTGCATCTCTACTTGAGCGGTCGTCACCAAGGTGTGTTTAACGAAGTGGCGCTGTTGCAGCATAAAACCGTGGTGCTGTGCGAATCGCTGATTGTGGGTTGCCGGGGTGCGTTATGTCACGGCAGCTTATGGCGTCAATGGTGTCACCGCAGATCACTGGCACTGTTTTGCCGCCAACGGTGTCAAGCAGGTGTTGATCGCCTTTGATAACGATGCCGCCGGTAACAGCGCTGCGCTGAAGCTGGCCGAGGCGTTGCGCGAAAAAGGCATTGAACCTTGGCGGGTGATCTTCCCGGCCGGTATGGATGCCAATGATTATCTGCTGGCCAGTGAACAGAAAGCGCTGGCGTTCCAGTTGCTGCTTGACCAGGCGTTGCCGATGGCGGCCGATGGGGCGTTGGCGGCCGCAGTGAAACAGGTTGAGGCAGCCGAGGTTGGCAAGCTGGCGGGTTCTGAAGCGGCGGAGAAAGTGGAAGCGGTTGGCGTCACGGCTGATTTTGCTGCCTCTTCTTCTTCCTCTTCTTCTTCCTCTGTGGCCAGTGAACCGGGGTTGGTCAGCGAGTGGCTGGACAATGGCGATCTCAGTTTAACCCTGCTCAACCAGCAATGGCGCTTGCGTGGCCTCACCGAACGCAGCCGCCACAGTCTGGCACTGAAGCTGAATGTGCAAGTGCTCGATCTGGTCAGCGGCGTGCTGTTCTGCGATCACCTCGATTTACTCAGCGCACGCAGTCGGCAAGGGTATGCACGCTTGGCGGCGCTGGAGCTGGGTTGTGATGAGGCATCGTTGCGCCGGGCATTGGGGCGCGTGCTGCTGTGGGTTGAGCAGTATCAAACCGAGCAAAAAGCACGGGTGCAGGCAGAAGCCAGCGCCGAAGCGGCACCGGTGTTGAGTGCCGATCAGCAGTCGGAAGCGTTGGCGTTGTTGCGTTCACCGCAGTTGTTGGCGCGTATCACCCAAGACTTGGCCGCCTGTGGTGTGGTCGGTGAACGCAGCAATCTGTTAGCCGCCTATCTGGCCGCCACCTCGCGGCGGTTGGATAAGCCGTTGGCGATCTTGATCCAGAGCAGCAGCGCAGCGGGGAAATCGTCACTCATGGATGCGGTGTTAAACCTGATGCCGCCAGAAGAACGGTTGCAATACAGCGCCATGACCGGGCAAAGCCTGTTCTACCTCGGGGAAGTGAACGTGAAACATAAAATCTTGGCCATCGCCGAAGAAGAAGGCGTCAGGCAAGCCGCCTATGCACTGAAGCTGCTGCAATCGGATGGTGAACTCACCATCGCCAGCACCGCCAAAGATGAAGTGAGCGGCAACTTGGTCACCAAACAATACCGGGTAGAAGGGCCAGTGATGTTAATGCTGACCAGCACCGCGATCGACATCGACGAAGAGTTGCTAAACCGCTGCTTGGTGCTCACGGTGAATGAGTCACGCGAACAGACCGAAGCCATTCACCAGGCACAACGTCAGGCGCAAACGCTGGCCGGGCTGCTGGCCAGCCGCGATAAACACTACCTGAGTGAACTGCACCAGAACGCGCAACGCTTGTTGCGGCCACTGAAAGTGGTCAATCCGTTCGCGCAGCAACTGAGCTTTATTAGCGATAAAACCCGTACCCGCCGTGACCACATGAAATACCTCAGCCTGATCCAGAGCATCGCGTTACTGCATCAGTATCAGCGCGAGGTAAAGCAGGTCAGCCATCGCGGCGAAGTGATCGACTACATCGAAGTGACGGCACAAGACATTCAACACGCCAACCCACTGGCGCAGGAAATTTTAGGCCGCACGCTGGATGAGCTACCACCGCAAACCCGCCAGTTGCTGAAGCTGATCGGGGCGTTAGTGGCGCAGTTGGCCAGCGAACGTAAGCAGGCGTTGCATGAAGTGCGCTTCACCCGGCGGGATATCCGCGCATTTACTCAGTGGAGTGATAACCAACTGAAAGTGCATTGCTTGCGGCTGGCGGAAATGGAGTATCTCCAAGTACTCGGCGGTTGCCGGGGTCAACTGTTGCAATACGCGCTGATCTGGCGGCTGGATGAAGATGACCAGCATCAACTCTGTGCGCTGATCGACGTGCTGGCATCAGCCAAACCGGCATCTGACAGTGAAAGCGAGCCTGAAACCAACAGTATGAATGCAGCAAGTTGGGATTATCCGACAGCAAGTTGGTCAGTGGCGTAGGTAAGTTGGCGTCAAGTTGGTAGCAAGTGGGTGCCAAGTTGGGTTAAGGCAAATCGGCACAATGCCTGGTGTGGCAAGGCTTGGCGGCTGAAATCAGCCGAGCAAGTTGGGGTGAGTGGAAAATCACTGCTCCGGCAACATCGGGTTAAACATGGCGGTAGTGGTAACGCAAGGTCAACAGCGAAAGCGAGCCTGAAACCGACAGTATGAATGCAGCAAGTTGGTCAGTGGCGTAGGCAAGTTGGCCTCAAGTTGGTAGCAAGTGGGTGCCAAGTTGGGTTAAGGCAAATCGGTGCAATGCCTGGTGTGGCAAGGGTTGCAGCGGTTTATCCGGGTAGCAAGTTGGGGTTGGTGAAAAATCACTGTTCCGGCAACACGGCATCCAGCGCGGCGGTAGTGGTAATTAACGGCCAGCACATTTTTTTGTTGCTGGCTTTTTTTGTTTTGCAGCAAGGAGTCAACGCATGAGCAAACTGAGTGAGTCAGTGCCAGCACAAGCAACGTTAAGCCAGTTGCTGGCGCAACATCTGGCGCAGTTGGCCAGCCAAATGAGTGCACGCACCTGTGAAGCGTGCGCCGAACGGGTCACGCCGTTCGTGCTGTGGTGCCAACAACGCGGCGTGCAGTATGCGCCCCAAGTGAGTGTGGCGCTGCTGGAGCGGTATCAACGCTATCTGGCACAGTACCGCAAAGCCAACGGCGAACCCTTGGCGGTGAGCGGCCAACTGAGCCGGTTAAGTGCGCTGAAAAGCTTCTTTGCCGCGCTGCTAAAACGGCATGTGATTTTATACAACCCCGCAGCACAGTTAACGCTGCCCAAACCGCCAGCGGCATTGCCGTTAGCGGTGCTGAGCGAAGAGGAGACGCTGAACCTGCTGAGTGCGCAACCGACCGACAGCGCGGTGGGGTTACGTAATCGCGCCATTCTGGAAACCTTCTGGAGTAGCGGGCTACGGCGTCAGGAGCTGGCGAACCTGCGGTTGCAGGATATCAATATTAGCCGTGGCACGGTGTTGGTGCATCAGGGCAAGAACGGCAAAGATCGGGTGGTGCCGATCGGCGATCGCGCGGTGAGTTGGGTGTTGCGCTATCAACGCGAAGCCCGGCCTCAGTTGAGCCAGCGCGCGGACAGTGGCCACCTGTTTTTAAGCCAGCGCGGCGGTCGGCTGAGTTCGGCATCGCTGACCCAGTTAGTGGGACGCGCGTTGCGGCAACAGGCACGGCTGGAGAAAGCCGGGGCTTGCCATCTGCTGCGGCACAGCATGGCGACACAAATGCTGGAAAATGGCGCGGAAACGCGCTATCTGCAAGCGCTGTTGGGTCACAGCTCGCTGAACACCACGCAGGTTTATACCCGTGTCGCCATTGCGCCACTGAAAGCCGAGCATGAACGCACGCATCCCGGCAATAAACCGGCGTTGCGGGACAGCCAAACTGAGCCGACAGCCAAGCGGGAGTTGACGGCCAAACGGTGATCGATGCAGGTGTTGAGTTGGCTGTTTTTGCTCTCTGAGAGTTGGGGGCGCGGTGAACACGGCAGACAGCCGCCCTCCCTGGCGGCTGACTGCCTACTGTTAGGTTCGGTGAGCGCCGGGGTAAATCGGCCACGCCCCGCAGGGTAAAGCCTGCACTTTGTCGGTTCTTCAGCGGTGCGCGGCCGGTTTAACATAATGCTACCGAATTGTGCGCACTGTCTCTGTAACCTGC
>NZ_SBEF01000068.1 GCF_004011885.1 Serratia microhaemolytica
TCAACATTGGGGTATAGAAAATCAGCTTCATTGGGTGCTGGATGTCGTTTTTCGCGAAGATGCGTTATCGCTGCATGACCTTGATGGAGCGGCCCATATGGCCCTCTTTAATCGCGTTGCACTCAGCATTATCAAACAACATACCGGACTGAAAGACAGTATCGCCTCAAAGCGTAGACGGGCCGCCTGGTCTGCTGATTTTCGTAGCGAATTGATGTTTGCTTAAATTATATGCAAAGTGGAATCCCGCCCTGACGTATACGTAAACTTATAGTATATAGCTCAGCAGCTTTAACAAAGTTATGACCGAGAATTACAAAAAGACAATCCGTTGTTCTCTCGGAAATTTTGAAACAATCTGCATCAATATCATTAGTACCAATCCAAGCCATAGATTTATCATCAGCAGTATAGATAAGCTCACCTGGATTGATTTTTTTCTCTTTGCTTTGAAAAAGCGGAACTATCCGTTCATTATCAGTTGCTAATGACACCTCAATCTTAGCCAAAGAATCAACCGAAGATAAGTCGTGCCCACCAATTCCCAAGCCATAGAAAAATGCAGCCTCATTGTACGCATCAATAATATTATTAATGGAGCGAAAACCACGGGAGGAAAAGTTCTCTCGCAACTTTTCACCGGCGGTTTTGAAATTCTCTCTACCAGTTGTTTTTTCTATTATTTTCCTGAAGCCTTCGTTAAAGTGCTGTAGATCTCCAGAAATGTTTGTTTCCACCATCTCATTACAATGTGTAAGAAACTCGGGTTTAGTCGGGGAACAAACCAGCCCTCGTACAACAAGGAAAAGAGCATGTGTAACGCCGACTTTTGATGCTGCTTCGCTGATTGAGAAAAACATGTCAACTCCCCATGAAATTTTTATAAAGAAGTAAAATACCAATGAGCAAAAGCGCCGCTCCTGAAATGTAATTCAGTATTACAGTTAATCGCTGATTTTTTTGTGATATTTTTGCCAACATGCCACCAGTCAACCCCGCCGTTAAGTCAATAGGCAAGGCTGTCGCCGGTACAATCAAGGAGATCAACAACGCCTCCAAAGGAGTATACCCTCCGGACAAAATCAACCCTGGCAGAATAGAAAGATAAAACAGAATAGTCTTGGGATTCAAAAACTCGACAGAAACAGCCTGAAAATATAGTTTGGACAATTTATTTCTTTTCTTATCTACATTCAGGGATTGATATTCTCCTGTATTACTGGCCGACTTTAGTGCATCCCAGCCCAAATATAATATATACACGCCACCAATCAGCGCAACAGCATTGGCCACATGAGCATTCTGAGCAACGATAGCCGTTACCCCGAGCCCAGCCAGAACAGCGTGGATAGAACTGCCAGATGCCAGCCCTAAGGCGGATACAGCCCCAGCGGCCTTTCCTTCGCTAATACCTCTGGCACTAACAAACAACAATGAGGGACCGGGGCTAAGATTGAGCAGCAATGCTGCTAATGCAAATGCAAGAATGCTTGTATGTTCCATAATTATCCTATAATAAGTGATGTCAGCGCTTTATAGTTGCAGGTCAGTATATGTTGTACTTTAACCATGCTATTTTCTTCTTGCGAAGACGTAGTCATACAGGCTCCTGACCGGATTTTTTTCCTGCACTTCATACAAATCCCGGCTTTACACATGTGTTTCAATTCAACATTATTCTCCAGAGCACAATCAAGGATGGTTTCGTCAGGGGTAATTGCAAAAGCATCGTCATGGTGTATAACCATAATCTCACTGAATGAGTAATTGATATGATAGGCTTTCGACCCATTATGCTCCGATTCCATCAACGTAATTTCTCGGAAAATATAGTTATTGCTAAAAATTCGTGTGATGGTCTCGAACAGGTAACTGCCAACTATAATAAACCGTTTAAATCGTGTCAGGTGGAATGAAACGGATATTGCCATCAGAAGACCATCTACGCTCCATTCATCTCCTAGGTAGACAACATCTCTGAGATAACAAGCATCATATAGATTCACAAACTCTAAGGAGAGTATTTTATTATTCCCATCATCATAGAAATGAATTTCGAATACTGAGGACTCATTGTTATATCCATATGGATCATACCTTGAGACTCGTAATCTTTGTACTTCTGAACTATCGTCATCATGTCGAATTGCTCCCTTAATGAGCAGTGTTTTATTACTCATAAATCTCCACTCCTGAGGGAGCATCATATCAGAACTTAAAAATAACTTTCAGCACCACCCTGACGACGGATGTCTAGTGAGCAACAGTGGAAACCTCCCCCTACCGTTCGACCATGTCTGAATGACGCCGGTATAACTTCTAGACCGCAGCGATCAAGTAACTCAGCTAACTTATGCTGATTTTTCTCTACAATAATTGTTTTTTCATCGATCGATAAAACATTCATCGCGATCCAGACTGAAGCACGAGCCCAGTCAAACGAATAACCGATATCTACAGGTTCGTTAAAGAAAACGAGTTCCCAATCTCTAAATTGAACAGGGACTTCAGCCATTGTCATCCTTTCCGCATTAATCAAGGCAAGGCCAGGACGCAATAATTGCATGGTTGTTCCAACATGATCACTACAAATTGACATTTGATGAAAATTAAACTGATCGCCAAAGGTTCTTTCCAGCCACTCAAAACCTGCCCGGTTTCCGCTATTGCTAATGTTATAAAAAATATCTTTCCCACACCGCATAATGTTCGCCGCATCAAACAACGGATCATTCTCGGCCAAGTAAGGAGTCGTACCATCCCAAAGATAAGTATCGTCTGTTAAAATTGGTTTTGGCGCGGCGATCCATTTTGCACCCTTAGAGAAATACTCTCGCGTAATATTACGAAAAGATTGACTTTCAAAATAACGATTACGTGAAGGCATAGGTGCTTCGATCAGCGTTTCACCAAGCACCAGCATGCAATCTCGAGGCATAAGTGCATGGGACTGTTGAGAAACCCAATGCGGGGATTGACAGGTGATGTCTAAGTTAATCGCTTCTGGGCGTCTCACTTTAACGCCATAGCCTTCCAAAATTGATGTCAATACTTGGAAGTCCTCCTCCATCTCATTTTTTACCCGTTCGATAACCGGTGTGGGATTTTTCTGCTGGATAAAATCCTCTTGAAGGTCAAAAAAATTTCTAGAGGAAATATCCAAATCCGGTAGAGTAAGATACTTAGGGCTACCTAAAATGATTTCTTCTAACTTGCCCCAATCGCTGTAACTGTTAATGATATTCATTTTTCATCCTGTTTTTTTGTAAAACCTAAAGCGAAAGACTGGCCTGTCGGCATAACTTCCATAACGTTGATGTTAACATTGGCAGGTAAAGAGAATGTCCAAAAAACGGTTTCAGCAATATTGTCCGCTGTGAGATATGTTTTGTTTTCATACAGTGAATCTGCTTTTTCCACATCCCCTTTAAATCGTACTACGGCAAATTCAGTTTTTGATAAACCAGGTGCTATACAGGAAGCCCTAATATTGCTACCTTCAAGATCTGTTTTCAGATTAAGAGTAAAATTATGAACAAATGATTTGGTTGCACCATATACATTACTCCCCATGTAAGGGTAATAAGCAGCAACCGATCCTATGTTAATAATATGGCCCTGGTTCTTTTCCTTAAACATCTTTAGCACTTTTTTAGTGATATGCAAAAGAGCAACAATATTGGTGTTAACCATCGTTTCCCAGTCGTTGATATTGTTATCTTGAGCAGGACCAAATCCCAGCGAAAGCCCTGCATTATTGACCAGAGCCGTTATATTTTCGAAATATTCCGGTATGTTACTAAGACATTCCTCAACCGCATGTTTGTCGGTAATATCCAAAGCTAAAGCATGCACTTTCCCCGGAAAATTATGGGCCAAGTCCATCAGTTTTTCTTCTCGTCTCGCTATCGCAATGACATTATATCCTTCAGCAAGAAACCGGCGAGCGATCGCTTCTCCGAAACCAGAAGATGCTCCAGTGACGATTATTGTATCCATTTAATCTCTCTATTTTGAGGTTAGATTTTCTTGCTAAAAGGACAGAGCCAAACTTGTTGAGTCGCATTCCCTGCGTACTGCCTAGCTTCGCTTTGCTCACCAAAATCACTGAGATTGGGATTCAGCGTCCCCTGAATTTTTATCTCTCGTCGCCGAATTTCCTTTTGCATTTTTTGAAATGTACCGTCAGCTTTGAGATATCTAAATTGACGATGGGCATTGAACACAAGAGCAGGAAAGGGAGCCTGACGACTGATCCGTGATGAACGAGGGTGTAACCCTACGATAAAAAAGGGTTCACCGAATAGAGAAAACCCAAAAGCAGGTGAGTGAGGGTCCGGGGAGCACTCATCGCTCCAGACATAACCAGCCTGGACATCAAGCTCGTGTAATCGGGTAAGCGTCACCCAAACAAACTCTTCAAACTCCGCTTCTGACTGATGTAGTGGTCAAGTGAAACTGGCCACGGTTTTGGCGTTTTCCCAATACAACCGTTCAGATTCATTGGGCGTGAGACCACCGTTATATTGATGTGGTCTTAAATCGCTGTAATAACTAACTAAGTATCGAATTATCTCTTGTTGTGCCTGACCTAAACTAGAATAGCCACTTGCCGGCACCCACTCTGTTTTTAAACTCCTAAAGAAGCGCTCCATTGGGCTATTGTCCCAGCAGTTTCCCCGACGCGATAAGCTCTGTGTCATCTGGTA
>NZ_SBEF01000069.1 GCF_004011885.1 Serratia microhaemolytica
GGAGAAAAAGGCTGAAAATTACGAGGCCATGTTGCATTTTGCCTGCGGACTTATTGTGTGGAATAAACTCCTATTGAGATAGGCTCTTATTGTGTGGAATAAACTCCTATTGAGATAGGATCTTAATAGGTATAGCGATAACCACCTCTATCATTGTTGGGATTGTTTGTTTTTTAACTAGACCAATCACTATTTATAAAATAAACTGGTTTTTACAAAAAAATCGGTAGCTACCCGGGGCAAGATCACGAATGTTTATTGACCAATAATTGCATGGAAAAAAGACTAATGTAGAGCATTAAACGCACAAATCTGGTTCTAGACAGGTCATCTATGACTACACACCGACTACATTGGTTAAAGTTTATGCATTTATGCGGTTACCCTGACCCAGTAGCATGTCGCATTTCTTTAGATGAAAAAGCATCTATTTTTATTGTATTGTTTAAATTTTAATTAACATCACTCATTACCATGTATTAATAAATGACATTAATTAAAAGGGACATTTATAACTCAGCGCCCCTATTTTATTATTACATCAACATATCATCCACGCACTCTAATATCTCTGATGATGCACTGTTTGGTCACGTATTCAATGTGTAGATTTGGTTATTGCAGGTAATACTCACGCTCAATGAATGTACCGATAATTTTGTCATGCATTTCTACTGATTTTGAGTATCCGAGAGCCTTGCGATTTAGCCGTTTTAATCGGTTGCGAAGATTCAGATTTTCACGCTCAATTCGTTGTGTATAAAGCGCACCTGTGATGTGATTTTCATTCGGCAGCAGGTCATAAGCGCTGAAGTTATCTGTGCACCAGAAGGCAACATTAAAACCCGATAATAATTTCAATAAGTTATGGAAAGTCTTTTTGCTTCGACAACCAAAAGCATGGGCAATAATGCGTCTAAGTCGGGGTTCCCATGCATACCACAACCAGCGCTGCTGCTTCTTGTTGCCTACAAATGACCACATTTCATCCACTTCGCAGATGAGCTGTATTTGCAGGTTGTCCAGTGGCAGCACATTTGGCACCGATAACGCTGATGGCCGGCTTTTCCCAGACCGTGTTTTTTAACGAATTCCGTCTGTTTACAAAATGGGCACTTCACATCAACTTTTGCCATTCGATACACTCTGTCAAAGGAGTAGTCTTACAACACAATCCACACTTTGAATACTTGACCAAAACGCAGCATAAAAAACAGGCAAACAGTGACAACTATCTTGAAAAACACCGGGCTTGTTGTTACAGCAATTTTAATAACTTCATATCATAAAGAAGATCTTTACGCTCTTCTTCGTCGATATCTGCTATTAAGTCATCAAGACTATGCTCTGATAAAATTTCTGCTATGCGATTATAGTGATATTGCTCTGCTTTTTCTGGGCCTCTACCTGCTCGAAGTATTAAACTCAAAACCTCTAACATGATGTTTTCTATTGGTAAATCATAAGAATCACAAAACTCTCCGTAAGCGTAACCAATTTCTGATTCATCTTTGAGCCATATACTCATGTTTCTACCAGTAGAATCAAATTTTTGTTGGCAATAAATATAATACAACTCTAGGAGAGACGTTTTTATCTCTTGATAACCAGCACGTTCACTAATCATTTTTTCGCTCCCGGCCTAAGCAAAACACCGTTGTTATCTAATACATTAACTTGAATATTGGGGTATTTTTGTTGGAACTGCTCCACCACACCTAAGCAACTACCACATGCTGGACGCTCAGTGAAGATAATTACCGTTCCTTTCGCCGATGTGTTGCTACCCAACTGATCAGCAAGATTATCAAGGATCTTGTACTCAGAGTCCCCCTTCCTTGAAATCATATCCCCTTGTTTGTTAGGTAATTCTTTATATGAGAAATTACCACTTCCAGCTCCAACCAGCCCCTTACCTTCTTTGTTAATGCCACTATGCGCCGCCATCTGCTTTGGCATACCGGGTATATCAATTTCAGCCACTGCAACGTTACCTGAACGCTTTGGCGAGGAGGATAATCCTGCCCGAACATCAATTACCATCTGTCTAAAAGGTGCCAATTTGGCTTCCGTCATCCTTGTCAAAGTGAACCCCGCAGCCTTTGCTCCATACACCATACCGACAGTATCCTGTATGGTCATCGCAATCCTTGCCCAAGCAGTCTTCCACAGATGATATAAATGCACCCATGATCACAATAAACTATGTAATTTTCTCCTTAATATATCCAAATCGTTATTCTCTTGTATTAAAAGCAGTCCCTTTTTGTGTAAAACTAAATCGTTAAATGAACCCATGCCTGCGTATAGGCGCCTTAAATTATATAAGGCTTCCTCATAATCATCATCTAACTGTAATAGTGCGTGATGGAATACATCAACCCAAGCAGTTTCATCATTTCTTGATAGGATTATAATTATTTGTTTTATAACATCATTGATAGTGTTTTTCATAAGAGTGGCGATTTCTCCATCAGTTGGGTGCCAGGTATTTTCCACGGTGCTGTTATAACTATTTGTTGTGTTCCACCTAAATAAAAGCCGTTCTGATATCCTACATTACCAACATAAACTTTTGTTCCTGCAGGTATCTTTATTCTGTAAATGGTGTTTAATGGAGACTCATTACCGTTTGGCCATTTTGGCAAAACAGCCTGATCAATTCTGGTTTGAATCACACTTTGAGGTTTATCTAAACGAAAAAACTGACCAAAGGGTTTTCCATCAACGCCTGCACGATAAAAATCTGTATCCTGAGACAAAATAATTTCTTTATACTTTCCACCTGAAAAAGTCTCGGCTAGTCCTTCATTAAGTGGTCCAGGTTTAATAGCAGAGTATTTTCCAGTAACTGTCCCTAGCCTCTGAACAAGCGAGAACCCCGATGACTCTCTGGCTGCCTTGCTCTTCGCGATATTCTCAAGCACTCGTTGCCTAATAGTCGGATCTGGAGCTAACTTCGTCGGTGCCGTAGCTTTAGCCAAACTCCCCAACCCCACACCCGCAGCCTTTGCTCCATACACCATACCGACGGTATCCTGTATGGTCATCGCAATCCTTGCCCAAGTTGGCAGTTTATCCACGGCCTCTTGGTATTTTCTGGCATATTCTACCGATTCAGCTTGATCCTGTGCGAGCTTGCTCTTTGCTGTATTTAACTCGGCATTTTTGTCAATAGTTTGTTGACGGTATCCGTGTCTTCTGGGTGCAGTTGCAGATATTTTTCACAGGCTAGTCTAACGTATTGATAGCAAGTCTCTTCACTTACTATGATGGTATCATCATCTTTGGGTGGATAGCCCCACGCAAATTCAACTCCTTCGAAGTGCTCCTCCTCATAAAAACTATTCATGTCAGGAAAACTACAGTAAGCACCATCGGTGCTTAAGGAACCTCTTTCGGAAAAAAGCGCAATGGATTGCAGGAAATGACCATCACTATAAATACGGTCAAAATAGGCTTTAATTATCCAATAAGGATCTTCATCAGAATATGGCTGACCAAATAACTCTCTGTTCATTATTTACCCTCCTTATTTAGGGTGAAAATTATTTACTATTCCAGTTTTTTTATCTATATACACCCTGAAAGTGATTCCACCAGTTTGACTATCATAAGACTGTAAACTCTTGATAATAGCCTCACTGTAACTATCGGTAGCTGCTTGATAACCTAATTGCAACATTTTTTGATCTGTGAAAAGATTAGGATCATAGATTGTCTTTTTAAAAGGTTGTGAACCATTGCCTTTAAAGCCTATTATATTACCCACTCGATCTCTTGCGGGTATTTGGTATTCTACTTGCGTTATTCCCCTCACGGCTGTCGGTGTCTCGCTTGTAATTTTAAGCCCATATTTTGATATGGCTTTTTTGAACTCATCTGCATTATGTGCACCACCGACTCCTCTTTTCTGTGAGAATCCATCTAATTGTGCAAAATGCTTTGGTATCCTGTCATTAAATTTGATTTTAGACGTAACTAATCTCCCCAACCCCACACCCGCAGCCTTTGCCCCATACACCATACCGACAGTATCCTGTATGGTCATCGCAATCCTTGCCCAAGTTGGCAGTTTATCCACGGCCTCTTGGTATTTTCTGGCATATTCTACCGATTCAGCTTGATCCTGTGCCAGCTTGGCCTTCGCTTGCTCGAGAGTGTAGCCGTTTTCGAGTAAACCTATCAACTGATGTGAATAATCACCGATCAATTCGGCATAGTGCGCCATCTCGTCAGGAAATTGTTCGCGTAGGTCATAGTAGGTTTGGTATTCGGCGTAACCCCGGTAGCTTTCTTGTGCCTGTAACAGCTTTTTGTGTTCTGCCAGACAGGCGGCACTGGTCTCATCTTCACACGCCGTGAACAGATTTTGCTGCTGTTGTGCTGCTTTTTTTACCAGATTAGCCCGTTGTTGCTGCTCATTGGCGTTGAGTATGCCGATGCTCGCTTTACGATCAAGCGCACTTTTGCGTACCTGATCAGCGGCATTGAGGTAGCCATTTTGAGTTTTACTCGCTGTGCGAGCAGCGATAATCGGGTTGAGCCGAGTAAACAACTGATTGTAGTTTTCAGGTAACGCAAAGTAGCTGTATTCGGTATTGCTGATCAAATGCCGACAACGGATATAGTCATAACGCACACTGATGTGTTCAATCT
>NZ_SBEF01000070.1 GCF_004011885.1 Serratia microhaemolytica
CTGGATATTCGCTAATCCCTTGGATTTCCCCCCACTGCTGACGCGCAAGCTAGCGGTTTTCTTCACATTTTCATAGACAGCGCTCATGGTTTAACGTCCTGTTTTTCTGTGCTATCGGCCGGGTAATTGCGCGGATCTTCCAGCGCCTGGATCGGTTGTTCCGTCAACGTATACTCCTTGGTCATGTAGAACAGTCTTGCCCCGCCCGCACCGCTACCCAAAGCAGTGAGTGTCTTCACCACGCCACTTTTGCCAAACATCATCATCAGGTTCGCCGCATGAAACGCCGCTTCATACTTGGAGCCTTGTTTACCATCCAGATAACGTGCCGCCGCCAGTAACGGGTTATACCCCTGCTCACTCACGCCAATAAATCGGCTAGCCGCATCAATTGTATTACTGCCCTGCACCACAATGGTCAGGGCCGCTGTGGCCCGGATAGCTAAATGCCCCGCGCGTAACACGATACCCACACCACTGAACACCGAGGCGATGGTGATCAAGACTTCCGCAGCCGTCAGGGCTTTGCCACTCCACCAATCAACCAGGTTATTGCGTTCGACAATGTTATAGATTTCCTTAATCAGCAGATCGGCCAGCTCATCGAGCGTTCTCTTTCGTGTGGGGTGGGTGTAGGTCCATAATGTGCCATCCGTCTGGATATACTCTGGGGTAACGATGATTTCAAAATCATCATTCAACCAGGTTGAGTGTGGGGTATACACGTTATCACCCACCTCACTCGGCCCCAGCTCATCACGAGCCACCGTCGGGTAGTAGTGGTGTTGGGGCAGATAGGTGACTCTGAACACCGCCTTGTTGATATCATGCTTTTTGCCATTCCGAGTTATCTGCCATTTGCCCTTCTCCCCACTGCGTGCCGAGGCGGAGAACAGCGCCAGGAAAACCGGAAACTCCTCGACCCCGATTTTTTCATGCACTTTATCAAACAGCTTATCCATATCACTGATTTCATTGGCCAAGGCTTTTATTTTGGCATTGCGGCTGTTTTTGCCTGCCTGCACGTGTGCCATCACCGAAGAAAAACTCACCCCTTCCGGTAGCGCTTCTTCATTGGCCAGCTCTTCTGGGCCTCCGCCCTCCAGCGGGATATCCTCCATCTCCATTGAGAGGGGGCTGCTGATCTTACTAAACGCGTCTTTGGCTTGTGCCGGATCATCAATCGTCATGATCATGTCCGGTATCTGGCAGGGCATCACCTGCTCGTCGTCTTCGATGGCTTCATCCTGACAGGTGGCTGCCGTGGCGGTTTTAGTGCTACTCATGTTATGACTTCCTTTTTATCAATAGGATAACTCACCTGTTTAGTCGAGGGTTAACCCCGCCTCACCCTCGACGATCACGCCGCCATGCGCGGTGCGATCCCCCTGGCGGGCCACCGGGATCCCGTTAATGGTGACGCAGGCAGAGCCTGAGACGATGGTATCCTGTGCATGGCTGCCCTCGCAGGTTAAGGTATCGCCGACCAGCGCCAGCGGGCGGCCATTGTAGGTGACAAACGATTGCTGGCAACCGCTGATCGGGCCACCTATATGGGGTGTGGGGCCAGGATCGACCTGTGGGCAGGTATGGTAATGGCCTTTTAAGGCAACAGATTGGCTCATGATTTCTCCTTATATCGTCAGTGCAAAGGCGCGTTGTATCCGCTCACATTTAGTGGCGTCATGGCTGCCCAACAGGGCGTTAAACCAACGTGGCCTGAACGGATCATCAAAACAGTACAAACCATCGTAATATTGCCCGATGGCCAGTAACACCGCTGCATCGCTATCTCGCGTCACAGGCAGGTGCTGCGCCACAATGGCTTTTATCTGTGCGATAAATGCCGGGTATTGCGCAGGCGCTAGGCGGCAGGCGGTGCGGGTTTCCTGCTCGAGCAGGCGATGTAATATCGCTTCACCTGCTAACCAGCCAGGTGCGCCACGCGAGTTCTGTTGATGGGTGTGTATCCACCCGATAAGCGTGCTGCGATTTTTTTGCCACTCATCAGGCTGCTTATCCGCTTGGTGCAGCTCGATATAGTCAAGAACCGGGTCTTCTACCGTCAATCTGAGCGTCGCCACTTGCGTGTGGATGATCTGTTGCAGTGCCGCGTAGCGTGGATCCTGCATAAAAAAAGCACCAAAGCAGAGCCGCGCGGTGGCAACACGCAATGCCAGCAGTTGACTCGGGCGGTGTTGCTCCACCGTCCATTGGTAGCTTTGCCTGACACCCTGTTCAAGATGCGCCTCGGTGATACCGCGTAGCGCTATCACCTCCGCATAGTTTTGCTGCAAATAGCGGATGGCGTTGGTCAAAAAAGCCTGCATACGGTAATGGCGCAGGCTGTCATCGGTTTCCTGTGTGATACGCATATTTTCTCCCTTACCGTCACAGAAACAACACGCTGTTGTTCTGCCGGTTCTCTGCGATTATCTGTGTCAATCCATCAGTAAATTCCGCAAAATCACGCGCCGGTAAGAACGGCAAGTAATTTTTTACCACCTCCGGCGCGTAGTAGCGAAAGATCACCCAATGGTCATCGACTTCGCTGTAAAGCTGATTAAATTTTCGCAAGTGTCGCGTCAATGCGGTCAGCGAGTGGTAGCTTCTGATGAAGATCCCCCAGTTCTTCCCCCATCCCTGTTCAAGCAGCCACTCGGTAAAGGGGGTATCGACTTGCAGTTTGACGATGTAAGGCGCATAAAACGCAAACTGCGCTTGCGCATCGCCTTTCCACAGGCATTGCCATTCAGTGTCATAGGCGTCTAATAGCACTGAAATATCTGATTTATGTATCGCATCAATCACCGCATAGGTATGGCAAACAGCGCCCTGTTCTGCCTGTATGACGTGAATATCCTCATCAACAAAGCGCACCACTGGGCCAAAAAGGTATGCGTTGAGCTGAGCCTGTGCCTCTTGGGGATCTTGCGGTAACACACGCTCATGCAATCGGTTGACTCTATTCTGCATCGTCGAGATCCTTTTTGGCTTTTGCACATACTTCACAGAACGGTTTGCCTGCTTTTACCGTGGCCATCAATGCCTCGACCTGATGACTGCCACCACCTCGGATATCAATTGTTGGAGCCAGTAGGGTGAGCTTTTTCGCGTTGATCGTCACGCCGCTGCTGTCGATCGTCAGGCTGCCACCCGGTCCCGCCAATACCGCCTTGTCTTCACCATGCAAAATGTAAACCTTAGAACGGCTGAACACCTTGGTATTGACTTTCTCGTCCTTCACGCCCTGGATCTCAATGGTTTTATTGCCCCCAATATCATCGATAGAATCAGCATAAATAGTTTTCCGTTCTGAACTGTTCACCACCAAGGTACGGTTTTGCTCAACCTGGATTTCCTGATGCTGTAACACCTTCAGCACCGCGTTGCGGTTGATCGTTTCATAATGATCACGCCCGACCTCGGTACGTTTATCACGGCCGATAGTCTCTTTCTGATCCACACCAACTGATTTGCTGCGATTGTTGCCGATGGTATGAAACTGGTCATGCAAGATCTCAGTCACGTGGTCTCTTTGCGCATGCATGTAAATTTGTTCATTTTGTTTGGCATCCTCAAAGCGCAGTTCGTTGAAGCCTTCGCCTTTGTGGGTTTGGGTGCGTAGCGTGGTGCGGGTTTTTTCCGCTGGCAGGTTGAGCGGGGGGTCATTCAGCGCGTTGTAGGTGCAGCCGGTGACGATCGGCCGGTCGATGTCGCCGTTGAGGTAGGAGATGATCACCTCTTGGCCAATACGCGGGATGGCCATAAAGCCGTAGGCGCTGCCGTTCCAGGCTTGTGCCACGCGCACCCAGCACGAGGCGCGGTCGTCCGGTTTGTCGTAACGGTTCCAGTGAAAATGGACTTTGATTTCGCCGTGTTCGTTGACGAAAATCTCTTCGCCCGGCGGGCCAACCACGGTGGCGACTTCGTCACCGTCGGCCAGCGGTTTATGGCAAAACGGTGCGCGCCAGGTGTCAAAGCCGTTCACCAGGTGCAGGTGGTTGTAGAAGGTGGTGCCGCTGTCGGCGGCATTGCCGTTGCGCGCCTCGGGCACTTGGCCGTGGTGGCGCACGCTGACCACTTGGTAGTAGTCGTTGCGTGCCTCGATCGGGTGACCGGTGAGGTCAAAGCGCCGTCCCGGCATCAGTTGGATGCTGTTGCTTTTTGCCACGCCGTGCTGGCTCTCAATCACCAGCCGATCGCGCCGGTAGCGGGTAAACAGTTCGCCGCTTTGATGATCCTGATAGCGGCCGGTGCTCTCAAACCATTCGCCATAGCCGACTGGCGGTTCTGTTTCAGCGCGGTATTGCAGATCAAAATCTGGGTGGCCGTGCCAGCGATCTTTCTGCACCGTGGCGACCGGTTGCGCGATGCGTTCCCAGTGCAGTTCGGTGATCACATCGTCTTTG
>NZ_SBEF01000071.1 GCF_004011885.1 Serratia microhaemolytica
TTTTTTCCCGCCGCGCCGGGTTTTTCGGGTTGTAGATAACCAAATCCAAGTTGCAGTAGGCGCTGGGGTTAAAACTGTTCTTCTCTTTGGCCTCGGTCAGTTTTTCATTAAACCAGTTCAGTGCTGAGACCTCGACACTGATCTCATTTTCGCCGTTTTCCATAAGTAGTACGGTACCAGAGCTGCCGGTACCAAACCCTCTACCCGCCACTGCACTATCGCGGTTATCCTGTCCAACTACACCATTGGTTTTAATATTGCAAAACAAATATTTGATATCAAAGGCACTACGATAAATCACTTTGGTTTCTTCGGCATTAGCAACAGACATAAGCACTCCAGTAAGCAGTAGGGCAATAATTTTCTTCATCTTGTTTTCCTTTAGGAGACATAACATAAACTGGGCATTTAATCACCATACCACCCCTCAGGATTATATTTCGGGTGATAAGGATAAGCAGGCGCATCGTATAACGGCATCACCAGCGGTTCAGTTTTTACTGCTGGCAACGGACGTGCCTTACCCATCAAGCTAATACGGAAGGCCGAGTGCTCTTTTTCCAGTTTATCAGCGATAATAAATTCTTTTTTTTCATCAAAATTTTTGCTAGCTAGCGGAATATTTCTGCTTTTCAGTCTGACAGTGAAATCAGCCTTAAACTGCAACAATGCCTTAATGCCATCATGCGTGCCCACTAGATCAATGCCGTCATCATGTTTATCCAGCTCAAAGCGCCCGGTGGTCTCTATTTTGGCTTCTGCATTAGCCGAGGCCGAGAGGGCAATATCGGCCACCATCACATTGGTTTCAATCGCCAAGCTCACGCCACCAATCACACTCAGTTCCAGTTTATTGCTCTCCTCATCAGGGTGAAATGCCCATTTTTCCTGTTGGTACAGTGCACCAATTTTCAGGTGGGCATTGGTGCTGATCTCTAAGTAACAATCCACTTCAGCAGAGAAGGGCGAGTTTTCTTCCTCACGCCTGGCTAATACTTCACGGATTTTGCTGATTGCCGCATCCGCTTTGTAGTAAGCGGCAATTAACTGAATAATATCCACTCTAAAGCTGACCTGATAGAGTGGTGAGGCATGAAAACCAATAAAATGACTCGCGCCTAACTGGGCATCATTATCTCGGTAACTGTAGCAGAGGCCCAGTTGCGTGGCTTCTATCTTCCAGGTGGTGGTGGGAAAGGCACGTACTGTGCTCGATTTTCCCGGGGTGGGCATCAGATATTTTTTCGTGTTACTGACCAGAGTATCCAGTTTATTTAGGGTATCGAGGGTGCCACGGTTCTCATGTTTACGCCAAACTTTACTCGCCAGCTCCTTTGAGTAGTCCTTACCATAGATATCAAGTTTAAAACTGACATCCAGTTGTATTTGCCGGGTGATGTAGAAAGCATCAGTATGCAGTGTCCAGCCATTACGTAATTTATTGCGATCTTTCGGTAACGTGGGATGTTGTTTATTTTTTTTGATTTGCTCATCGCGGCGTTCTTTGACTGAGCGCTCGCCTGCATCAAAGCTGTAACTGAGGCCGGTTTCAATATAAAACTCGACGCTGGGGTTGACCTCAATTTTGCCGCGCAGATCAGTGGAGTGGCAACCGGTGGTGGTGATCTGATATTGTTTTGCATCGCGAAACAGATCCAGCGGATTGGCAAAATCAGCAAACTGCTTCCAGGGCGTATCCGCCAGGAAGTGTTTTAACAGATCTTCGCCCTCCTCTTTAAAATAGACTGTCTCCTTATGCACCTGCCCGGCAGGCAGTTTTTTCTCCTGGATGCGGTTATCCACGCTGTGGTTTAGCTGTGCATCGGGGCAGTTCGGTTGGTGGCACTTGCTGGTGACTTCAATCTCCACCTCCACACCACTGCCGCTGTCATACACCTTCAAGGTCGGCAGCGGATCAATCGGGTAGAGTTTCTCAACCTTGCCCGATTTGAGGCGAATTTCACTGACACAGGGATCGGGAATATCACAATCACACAGTGGCGAGCCTGCTTTTAACGATAAATTACTCATGGTGTTTGTCCCTCTTCAATAACCGGCAGTTGACCTAACTGATTGCGTAATAATTTTTCCACCCGGTAATAGCCTGGCCCCGGTTGGCTGGCCAATAGCGCTGCCTGCCAGTCTGGCGGCAGCAGTAACTCCTCAGCCGGTGGGCGCTGGCACAGGGCATACAACAGCATATGCAGTGAACGCTGATCGGTAATACCTTCATCCTGGGCAAACCGATATAACGCATGTACCGCCGCTGTCATCGCATCGCGTGTGATTTCTGGCTCGGTGTGGTGCTGAGGCTGTTCTCCGTTGTCGGCATAGGGGGTATTGAGCGCTAATTGATAGCGTTTGTTTGCCAGTTCACTCAGGTAATGCTGGCGCCATGGCAGCCCCATCGCCACCAATTTGTTGAGGTATTGCTGTTCTTCGGCAAGCACCATCTGTTGATATTGCGCTTCGCTCAGGGCAAACATCTTTTTATGCAGTTTGACGTTCTCTGGGTAAGCCTGATGTAGGGCGGCAAAGTTTTCATGCCGATGTTCGCCCTGGTAATAGCTACTGGCCGATGTTATCGGTGCCAGAAACAGGTGTTTTTGCCAGGGTTCGATCACCTGCAAGAAATTCCAGAAGTTGCGTGGATCGTAGTAACGGAAAAACACCGGCTTTTCTTGGCCGGGAATAGTGATCTGCAAAAATTTACGCAGATGCTGGCGGAGCGTTTTCATGTCGGCGTAGGTGGTGATGAATAGGCCCCACGGCGAGTGGCGGTTAGCCAACTGCTGTTGCAGTGCGTCGTTGGCTAACACCAGATAAGGCGCCAGGGGGATCAGTTCCGGTTGTAACGGTTCGGCATACAGGCAACTGGCGAGCAGATCCTGCTGTTCGATCATCGTCAACAGATTTTCTTCTACAGCGCCATCAATGATGGCGTAGCAGGTCTCTTGGGGGGATGCCATGGTGTTAATGCCTCCTTATCCGGCTTTCGGGCAGTGTGCGACAAATGCCGAACCGGCTTTGGCGGCAGCAGCGAGGATCTCGGGGCGGCTAGGGGTTAATAATGCCCCCGGGCTGCCGCCTTTATTGACATTGACCACCGGCGCGTTGAGGTCGATGCTGCCGTTTTGCACGGTAATAAAGCTGCCGCCGACACGTAACGTCAGTTTGCTGCTGCTGTGCAGGGTTAAATCACCGTTGCTGTCGACGCTGAACACACCGTCGATTTTTTGCGCCAGATCGCCTTTCACTTGCAGGCTCTGGTTACCCTCGGTTAACGCCACCAGGTTGCCGCCGGTTTTGTGATCTTGGTTGCCTTCGACCGTCACTTTGCGATCGTTGGCGACCACCAGGGCATCGTCATGGCCGATGCTGGCGCTCCGGTCGTGATCGATACGTGCCTGCTGGTTATTTAACACCTCCAGATTCATATCCTTCTGCGCATGGATGTAAATCTCTTCCAAGCCTTTGGCATCCTCAAAGCGCAGTTCGTTGAAGCCTTCGCCTTTGTGGGTTTGGGTGCGTAGCGTGGTGCGGGTTTTTTCCGCTGGCAGGTTGAGCGGGGGATCATTCAGCGCGTTGTAGGTGCAGCCGGTGACGATCGGCCGGTCGATGTCGCCGTTGAGGTAGGAGATGATCACCTCTTGGCCAATACGCGGGATGGCGATAAAGCCGTAGCCGTTGCCGTTCCAGGCTTGTGCCACCCGCACCCAGCACGAGGCGCGGTCGTTCGGTTTGTCGTAACGGTTCCAGTGAAAATGGACTTTGATTTCGCCGTGTTCGTTGACGAAGATCTCTTCGCCCGGTGGGCCAACCACGGTGGCGACTTCGTCACCGTCGGCCAGCGGTTTATGGCAAAACGGTGCGCGCCAGGTGTCGAAGCCGTTCACCAGGTGCAGGTGGTTGTAGAAGGTGGTGCCGCTGTCGGCGGCATTGCCGTTGCGCGCCTCGGGCACTTGGCCGTGGTGGCGCACGCTGACCACTTGGTAGTAGTCGTTGCGTGCGTCGATCGGGTGACCGGTGAGGTCAAAGCGCCGTCCCGGCATCAGTTGGATGCTGTTGCTTTTCGCCGCGCCATGTTGGCTCTCAATCACCAGCCGATCGCGCCGGTAGCGGGTAAACAGTTCGCCGCTTTGATGATCCTGATAGCGGCCGGTGCTCTCAAACCATTCGCCATAGCCGAGTGGCGGTTCTGTTTCAGCGCGGTATTGCAGATCAAAATCTGGGTGGCCGTGCCAGCGATCTTTCTGCACCGTGGCGACCGGTTGCGCGATGCGTTCCCAGTGCAGTTCGGTGATCACATCGTCTTTG
>NZ_SBEF01000072.1 GCF_004011885.1 Serratia microhaemolytica
GGCGCGCACCGTTTTGCCATAAACCGCTGGCCGACGGTGACGAAGTCGCCACCGTGGTTGGCCCGCCGGGCGAAGAGATTTTCGTCAACGAACACGGCGAAATCAAAGTCCATTTTCACTGGAACCGCTACGACAAACCGGACGACCGCGCCTCGTGCTGGGTGCGAGTAGCACAAGCCTGGAACGGCAACGGCTACGGCTTTATCGCCATCCCACGCATTGGCCAAGAGGTGATCATCTCCTACCTCAACGGCGACATCGACCGGCCGATCGTCACCGGCTGCACCTACAACGCGCTGAATGATCCCCCGCTCAACCTACCAGAGGAAAAGACGCGCACCACGCTACGCACCCAAACCCACAAAGGCAAAGGCTTCAACGAACTGCGCTTTGAGGATGCCAAAGGCTTGGAAGAGGTTTATCTCCACGCGCAGAAGGATATGAATCTGGAGGTGTTGCATAACCGCAGTACCCACATCGGCCATGATGAGGCGCTACTGGTCACGCATGATCGCAAAGTGACGGTAGAAGGCAACCAGGATCACAAAACCACCGGCAATGTCGTCACCTTGATTGGCGGGGCATTACATCTGCAGGTGAAGGGGGATCGGGTAGAAAAAATCGAGGGGGTCACGACGCTTAAAGCCAGCGATGAAATAGTGATTGATAGTGATAGCAAAATTACCTTTCGTTCCGGCAGCAGTTCTATCACTCTGCATGCAGGCGGTGTGAATATCAACGCGCCTGTGGTCACGATTAACTCCGGTGGCAACCCCGGTGCGGTGCGTTATCCAGACGCCCCGAGTGTGTTGGAGGGTATATCTAATCCCTATAGCCAAAGCAGAAACGGCAACATACTGCAACACCAGCCACCCGAGATAGCACCACCGGCACTGACTAAAGTGTTCTATACGCAGGAGGCACAAAAGCAGGCTGCACCGCAGATGAGCCATCAGGTTAAGCTGTTGGCACTGAACAACAATAACGTTGTGTTAAAGGATATCCCTTGGCAGTTCATTTTTGCTGATCAAGCAAAAAATCAGCAGGGCAAAACCGATATGGCGGGCGAAACCTGGCGTATTGTCAGCCCTCATGCTGAGCCGGTATCGGTGCTGGTCGGTAAGTTGGCGGCAAGTTATCAACGGCGTGGCGGCCATTTTGGTTCGTTAAAAAACACCGCCTCACGCATGATCCACCTGGAAACTGCAAGCGGTACACCCACCAAGGCAGTGCCCTATTGCGGCGGCTATGATTACATCACGGTGGTGGGGGCACGCACTGCCCCAAACGATTACAGCCTGCGCGGTTTATTCGGCCTGCGTGAAGAAAGTTTGGGTAATCAATACCGTTTTATTAACGCCGGGTTGCGCCAGTTGCGTGAATTCCCCGCCAGCAGCCAAGGTGATCAGGCTCAACAGCGCATTATGGTGGTATTCCAGCATGGCTATACCGAGCAGGATATTGGCCGTATCAACCAATACACCAAGAAGTTAAACGCTCGGATAGTGTATGTAAAAAACAAACAGGCGTTAATTGCCTTTCTCAACTTGCGCCAACAGAAGCAGCGGCTAATCAAGAAACTGGTGTTTTTTAGCCACGGGGTGATCAATAAAACCAGCTTCCACTATGCCAGTGAGGGGCGGCTGGAGGAGGGGGAGTTTACCCTGGCGGATATTGCTGCTGTGGAGGAGGCGATTTTTGATCATGATGCCGAGGTGATCAACTACGCCTGCCGTAACGGTATCTCGGTGGATGGCAGTGATCTCACCGGCCAGTCTGCCGGGCAGCAACACAGCCCAGCACAAAAGATGGCCGATCAGTGGGATGTGAAGGTACACGCCTTTGAGATGCGTTCTAATTATGCGCTGGCCTACGGCACCGATGCCGAGATTAAATTAGCGCAAGGCTATAACAGCGTGATCAAAAACTATGAGATGGCACTGAAAGCCTATGATATCGCACTGGCCAGCGGCCAGCACGGTATCCGCCCGCCGGCTAAACCGGACAATTATGAGGAGAATGTCAGACGCTATCACGATCTGAAAGCACGAGAAAAAAATAAAGATACCGGCCAAGGGGGGCCAATTGCACCAAACGGTGCCTGGCACCTTCCGCAAACCGGTGACAGCCCACAGGGCTTAAAAACCGGCTTACAACTGTACCAACCGTTGGAGTGGCAAGTATGACAATCGGCAAAAAGCGCTGGGCGCTTCTGGCAGCGGGGCTGCTGTGTATTTTATTAACGTTAGGAGGCTACTATATGTTAACCCGACCGTACCAAATGGCGATTTCGGTGGTTCCAGAAAGTATGGATGATCCGGAATGGCCGAGTAAAAAGCAGTGGTTTGATGCCAGTGAGTGGTTGAAAAGTGGGCAGTATATCAAGATCAATGATTTTGATCTGTTAAATCTTGGCTATATCAAAATTGATGATGTTAATGATTTTGGTCTTGAACGCCAGTTACGGCGTGCGATCCAGGAAACTGCATGGCCTACCCCCACACTGGCTGCACTAGGCCGCTTAGACTCGCAAGAGTTTCATAAGGTGATGAAAGGGCGGCTAACGTATGAGTACCTCTACAGCACGTTTGAGAAAGAGACATTAACCCCCACCGAGGACTATTTTTTGATCTTCTTTAGCGAACAAGGCCGGGACTACGAGGTAGAAATCTATCGCACACCGTTCCAGGATGACTTTACGTTTTACAAAATGGGCGATATCGAGAAAGCCGGTACTTGGCATGCTGCTTTGAGCCGTCGCTACTCCTACCGCGATTATCAGGCGGGTAAAGCGGTGCCTCAGCGGTGAGTGGGGGGATCACTCTACCTGCGTGACGATCGCCCCTGACACCAACCGGTGACAACCGACACCGGTTTACCACCTTATCAACCGTTGGCGTGGCAACTATGACAATCGGCAAAAAGCGCTGGGCGCTTCTGGCAGCGGGGCTGCTGTGTATTTTATTAACGTTAGGGGGCTACTATCTGTTAACCCGACCGTACCAAATGGCGATTTTTGTCACACCAGAGAGCATGGATGACCCGGAATGGCCGAGTAAAAAGCAGTGGTTTGATGCCAGTCAATGGTTAAAAAGCGGGCAATATATCAAGATCAACGATTTTTATCTGTTAAATCTTGGCTATATCAAGATTGATGATGTTAATCATTTTGGTATCGAAGGAGAATTGCAAGATGCGATCCATGAAACAGTATGGGCTGAACCTACACTGGCACGGCTGGATCGTATGGATTTTCTGGAGTTTCATAAAGAGATGAAAGGGCGGCTAACGTATGAGTATCTCTATAGCAAGTTTGATACCAGGACATTAACCCCTACCGAGGACTATTTTCTGATTTTCTTTAGCGAACAAGGCCGGGACTACGAGGTAGAAATCTACCGTACACCGTTCCAGGATGACTTCACGTTTTACAAAATGGGCGATATCGAGAAAGCCGGTACTTGGCATGCTGCTTTGAGCCGTCTCTACTCCTACCGCGATTATCAGGCGGGTAAAGCGGTGCCCTAATGGTGAGGGGGGGGATCACTCTACCTGCGTGACGATCGCCCCTGACACCAACCGGTGACAACCGACACCGGTTTACCACCTTATCAACCGTTGGCGTGGCAACTATGACAATCGGCAAAAAGCGCTGGGCGCTTCTGGCAGCGGGGCTGCTGTGTATTTTATTAACGTTAGGAGGCTACTATCTGTTAACCCGACCGTACCAAATGGCGATTTCGGTGGTTCCAGAAAGTATGGATGATCCGGAATGGCCGAGTAAAAAGCAGTTGTTTGATGCCAGTCAATGGTTAAAAAGCGGGCAATATATCAAGATCAACGATTTTTATCTGTTAAATCTTGGCTATATCAAGATTGATGATATCAATAGTTTTGGTATCGAAGGAGAATTGCAAGATGCGATCGATGAAACAGTATGGGCTGAACCTACACTGGCACGGCTGGATCGTATGGATTTTCTGGAGTTTCATAAAGAGATGAAAGGGCGGCTAACGTATGAGTATCTCTATAGCAAGTTTGAGAAAGAGACATTAACCCCTACCGAGGACTATTTTCTGATTTTCTTTAGCGAACAAGGCCGGGACTACGAGGTAAGGGTGCGCCGCACGCCGTTCCAGGATGACTTCACGTTTTACAAAATGGGCGATATCGAGAAAGCCGGTACTTGGCATGCTGCTTTGAGCCGTCT
>NZ_SBEF01000073.1 GCF_004011885.1 Serratia microhaemolytica
GCCGACGGCTACTACTGCGGCCGCCTGGTGTACGGTGACGACTACACCGACGTCATCGACAGCCAGGGCGCCTGCACCCGCTACTGGCGTGACGCGCACGACAACATCGTCTGCATTGACGACCCGGCCGGGCACCGCACTCATTTCAGTTACGACGACCGCCACAACCTGACCAGTAAAACCAGCCCACAGGGGCGGCAGAGCCACTACCACTACCTGCCGCACAGCACACTACTGAGCCAATACATCGACGAAGCCGGGCAACAGTGGCACTACCACTACACCGAGCAGGGCAAATTGTGTGAAGTGGTCGACCCCGACGGCCACCGCTGGCAACAACAGTACGATGCGCTCGGCCAGCCTATCCAGCTCACCTTGCCCGGTGGCGAAGAGATCCGCTTCATTTATGACAGCGCCGGGCTGCTCACCACCCGCCAGCACAGCAGCGGCAGCCAGACCCACTGGGGGTACGACGCGCACAAACGCCTGACGCACCTGCTCGACCCGGCTGGGCGCCACTACCAACTGCACTACAACACGCGTGACCAAGCGGAACAGTTGGTGATGCCGAACCAAGCCGTCACCCGCTTTGAATGGCGCACCCCACAGCAACTGAGCCGGGTACACTACCCGAACCAGCACCACGCCGACTATCAGCACGACCGGCACGGCAACCTGCTGCGCTACCGCGACCCGAACGGCACCGAATGGCGGCTGGAGTACGGCGCATTTGACCTGCCAGTGGCGCGCATCGACGGCGAAGGACAGCGCTGGGTCTACCACTACGACAAGGTACACGCCCAACTGAGCGAAGTGGTCAACCCGCAAGGCGAACGTTACCGCTACCACTACAACGCCCAAGGCCAACTGATCCGCGAACAGGATTACGCCGGTGCCTGCTGGAGCTACGATTACGATCAAGACGGCCACTGCATCCGCCGCACCAACGGCGCAGGCGAAAGCACCGAATACCAGTACGACGCCTGCGGGCGCTGCATCGCCGCCGTGCGACCGGAAAAAACACTGCACTACCGCTACAGCGCCAGTGGTCAACTGCTCGGCATCGACGATATCGACGGCGCGATCCGCTACCATTACGACACCGCCCAACGGCTGATTTGTGAACAGCACCCGCAGCATGAAATTCACTACCGCTACCCGGACGCACAGTGCAAAGTGCGCGAAATCCGCCTCACCGCGCACCCGGAGATCGCCCCGCTGATCACCGAATACCGCTACAACGCGGTCGGCGAACTGCTGTCCGTGCAACTGCCGCACCACGCTGGATTGCAGTTCAGTTACGACGCGGTCGGCAATGAACTCCGCCGCCACAGCGCGCAGGGCTTCCAACTGCTGCAAGATTACGACGTGATGAACCAGCTGATCCGCCAGCGCGCCGGTAAACCGCCGCTGCGGCCACAGCACGAAACACTGCCGCTGCAAGCCAGCCTCGATCGCCACCTGCATTACGATGCTGCCGGGCAACGCGTAGCGGTCAACGACGACGGCGAAACGCACTACCGGCTAAACGGCAACGGGCAAATCGTCGCGGTACAGCACGCTGACACGCAGCATGAATATTACCGTTACGACCCGACCGGCCAGTTGCAGACGCAAGAGCTCGCCCACCACTGCACAGCGCAGGTGCAGAGCCACTACGCCGCCGGACACCGATTGTGGCGGCAAGGGGACGACCAGTTTGAACACGACGCAGCGGGACGGTTAACGCGCCAAGTGATCGACGGCCGAGGCTTCCTACCGGCGGTCTCACACTATCGCTGGGACAGCCAAAGCCAGTTGATCGGCTTTAAACACCCGTCAGGTCATACCTGGCAATACCGTTACGACGCACTGGGCAGGCGGATCGAAAAAAGCGGCGGCCGACACGGAGAGAAAACCGTCTACCTCTGGGACGGCGACACGCTGGCGCTGATCTTGGAATACCGACACGGTGAACTGATCCACCTGCGGCACTGGGTGTTCAACGGCTTCCACCTACTGGCACAACAGGATGAATGGCGCGAACCGGAACCTGAACCGGGCATCGACTGGCCGACCGTGCCTGTGCGCGGCTGGCAAACCACCTACGCGGTGACCGACCTCAACGGCTTACCGCTGTGCCTGTACAGCGAAAGCGGGCAACGGGTCTGGCGCAAACGGCCAGTCAGCCTGTGGGGTCGGCGACCCGACGTGATGCCACACCTACCGAAAGATCGGCACGACCCCCAATTACTGTTTGCTGGGCAATTGGAAGATGCAGAAAGCGGGCTTGCCTACAACCGTTTCCGCTACTACAATCCACAGACTGGCAGCTACTTAAGCCCGGATCCACTCGGCTTAGCCGGTGGCCCAAACCCAATGGCCTACGTCGCCAACCCACTGGAGTGGGTGGACCCCCTCGGCTTGGCGGGGTGTGGTGCGGGAAAAAACAGCCGTGATAATCCACTGAGTCCAATAGGCGGTACAGATAAAACTATTGGACAAGGTTATCACATTGAAACATATGCTCAAAAAACAATTAAACCAGAGGATGTTATAGACCGATGGGATGCTTTTCTTGGTCCGAAGCCACATACAAATATTCACCCTAGGACAGGGGTTCCTGATGCAAACAGAATAGTATCTGCTGATGGTAAACGTAGTATTCGTTATGGAGCTCATGAAATGAACAGCAAACCAACAAAACATCATTACCATGAAGAAACCTGGACTTATGACATAGTGAATAATGTTATGAATGTTGATAATCTTGTGGTTAGGGTGCCACTAAAAAAATGATTAATATATCTGTAACGGAATCATTTAATTCATATGTTAGATTCACATCGCCCTTAGGGTGTGGGATGGCGTTTTGGGTTGGAGAGCCACCTGTTGTTGGGGGCAATTACGATACTGAAGTGGATATAAATGATACATTTGAGTTTGACAGGAACATAGCTATTTCAAATGAGACTTCATCAAGCATAAATTTTAGGGATGAAGTAGTAACACTAGTGGCTGAGGTTATCTGCTATGAAGAAGACGGCATTCTGACAGTTTCTTTAGGTGGATGCATCATATTTTTAGAAGCATCTTTAGATTCTGCTATCGATGGGTATGTCACATTCTTTACTTCAGTGGACAAGTTTTTTTTCTATCCTGCGTAAAGTAACGCCTGGGTTAAGTCAGGCAGAGAGAGGTTTGGTCAGGTTTAACAAATTATTAGAGGTGCTATCATGACCTTTATGGATTTTTTGCTTGACCGCGCTGATAAGAAAATTTATTTCGGCATGAAATACGCGGATTTTTTTTTTGAAGATGGTAAGTCTGAATCTCGTAGTCCATCAAATGGCGTATGGTTTGTGCTTCGTTTTGGAGTTGAATATATTTTTGAAAACAATGAACTTTGTTTCATCGAGTATAACATGGATAGAATATCTCAGGTTTTTTTGAGTCAACATAAGGTGACAAGAAAATCAAGTGGTTGTGAGATTGAAAAATATCTCACAGAAATTGGTGTTGACTTCTCTATATCAAGAGAAGAAACATTGAAAATTACCACTTCTACAGGAGTTGAATTGTTTTTTGATGATAATGAACAGTTCATTAGAGCAATGAAATCAATTTATTTGGCATAACATAAGAAGAGCGATCATAATGATCGCTCTTCTTTATTAGCTGCTACTCCTTGTTGCGTCCCACGCTCTCATCGTATTTTGTCCCAAATTATTCATCATAAAATTGATGGGAAAATGAGCGGTTTTACCACATTGTCATCGAAGCCAAAAAAGTCTGTCCCCTTTTATCATCGTAGTTTGTCCCACATTGGCGTCGTATTTCTGTGGATAACGGCATAATTGCCAACTTTAAATGTAAAAAAAGGGCTTTCGCCCTGAACGCTAATTTGCTTTACTGCTCGCGTAAGCGAGCGGTTGAACATCATCTTTGCGCTGTTGGCGGTCTTAGTAAGTCTTCGTATGAACG
>NZ_SBEF01000074.1 GCF_004011885.1 Serratia microhaemolytica
TTATAGGGAGGCAATAACCGTTTCAGTACGGCTGCTTTATGCTCCGGTGAATACTTCGCCATTACTTACTCTACTCCACCCCAATGTGGTTATTTTTTGATAGTGACAACTATCCTGCCACAGGGGGAGATACTTTGGCAGAGCGTTTCAAGGAGAAAGATGATGCAGAGAAAATTTTGGTTCGCCTGTCAGAAATTCAGTTGCGTTTCGAGGCACCGGTCAGCGATATTTACAGGAATCTCATCGCCGTAGCACAACGGACGAAACAGCCGGAAATTATCACACATTGTGAGAAAATGCAGAAGTTTTATATAGGCTCGCGTGTTATGAATGAACGATTCCCACTGCGTAAAGATCTATTCTAAGATCCTATCTCAATAGGAATTGCTGTATAATACATCATGACCATTTCTGAGGGTGAGTTATGGCAAATAGCAAGTGGCAGATTAGCGATGAACTGTGGGAAAAGATGGCGCCACTGATCCCGGAGCATAAAACCCAGCATCCGTTGGGAACGCATCGCAAACGTGTCGACAATCGTGCCGCCATGAACGCCATTTTCTTCGTTCTACGCACAGGGTGCCAATGGAATGCGCTTAATGCGACAGGAATATGCTCCTCCAGTTCCGCTCATCGCCGCTTCCAAGAGTGGACTGCTGCTGGGGTCTTTGAGCGTTTTTGGCAAAATGGATTGCTTGAAAGTGAGGCATTGTCCTGTATCGATTGGTCGTGGCTTTCTCTCGATGGATGTATGACCAAAGCGCCACTGGCCGGGACAAAAAAAAACGGGCCGCAACCCGACAGACCGAGGAAAACAGGGGAGCAAGCGTAGTCTGCTGACCGATGCCAACGGATTGCCGCTCTCTTGCGTGATTGCGTCGGCAAATATTCATGACATCACCCTGGTGAAGCAAACGCTCGATGCGCTTGAAACGGGGAAACCCGGTGCTCGATTGCACTTATGTTTGGATAACGGCTATAAAGCGAACTGGTTGGAAAGCGAGTTAAAAGCACGCCGTTATATTCCGCATATTCAAGGCAGAAAAGCGGAGTCAGACGCGTTGAAAAAAGAGCCTGGTATGAAAGCCCGCCGCTGGGTGGTTGAACGGACACATAGCTGGCTTAATCGATATCGTCGTTTATTGGTTCGCTGGGAGAAAAAGGCTGAAAATTACGAGGCCATGTTGCATTTTGCCTGCGGACTTATTGTGTGGAATAAACTCCTATTGAGATAGGCTCTAAATATCGCTAAATTGTACAAAAAATAGTTACGGGACACACCCTAGGTTCAACTAATTGAAAGCATCACCCTGTAGTGTTACAAATGAAATTATGTATACTACGGGGTATGTACTCCCCTTACTGTCAATAAAATATAAGGCCGTGACATGAGCATATTTGATTATCGTAAATACTCCCCTTACACACCAGTAAAAAAGCACGTTCGCCGCTGGCCGGATAAAATTATTCAGAAAGCGCCAGTCTGGTGTAGTGTCGACCTGCGCGATGGTAATCAGGCTCTGATTGAACCCTTGGCACCCACACAGAAATTAGAATTTTTTAATTTATTAGTGGATATTGGATTAAAAGAGATCGAGGTAGGCTTCCCTGCTGCTTCAAAACCTGACTTTGATTTTGTCCGTCAACTGATAGAAGAGGGGCTAATCCCTAATGATGTTACTATTCAGGTACTAACACAGGCCAGAGAAGAATTAATCGCAAAAACTTTTGAGGCACTGAAGGGGGCGAATAGTGTGATTATACATCTGTACAATTCCACTTCAGTGATACAGCGGGAACAAGTTTTCTGTAAATCAAAACAGGAAATTAAAGAAATTGCTGTACAGGGTGCAGTCTGGGTCAAGGAGTATGCCATGCGTCAACCTGAAACAAAATGGCAATTTCAGTACTCTCCAGAGAGTTTTACTGGCACTGAACTGGAGTATGCCGTAGAGGTGTGTAATGCTGTGAATGCAGTCTGGGAGCCTACCCCATCATCCCCAGTGATTATCAATCTGCCGGCTACCGTAGAGAT
This sequence comes from Serratia microhaemolytica, assembly GCF_004011885.1. Taxonomy (GTDB): domain Bacteria; phylum Pseudomonadota; class Gammaproteobacteria; order Enterobacterales; family Enterobacteriaceae; genus Serratia_G; species Serratia_G microhaemolytica. The sequence goes on from NZ_SBEF01000074.1 coordinate 2,036, forward strand.
GAGCACTCCGAATGTGTATGCGGATCAAATTGAATGGATGTGCGATCATATTGCCCAACGCGATAGTATCATTATCAGCCTGCATACCCACAATGATCGCGGATGTGCCATAGCCGCAGCTGAACTTGGTTTGATGGCAGGTGCTGATAGAATTGAAGGGACTCTTCTAGGAAATGGTGAACGTACCGGCAATATGGATATTGTCATTGCCGCGATGAACTTGTACAGTCAAGGTATCGACCCACAATTGAATCTGATGAATATTGATCGCATTATTCAGACTGTGGAAAGCTGTACTCAACTCAAAGTGCACCCGCGTCATCCGTATGTAGGGGAATTAGTGTTTGCCGCGTTCTCAGGCAGTCATCAGGATGCCATTAATAAGTGTTTAGCGAAATATCAACAAGGAGAAACGTGGAGGGTGGCCTATCTTCCCATTGATCCACGCGACGTTGGTCGTACTTACCAAGAAGTGATCCGTATCAATAGCCAATCAGGGAAGGGAGGGATCGGATATGTGCTGGCCAGTAAATATGGCTGGCAACTGCCTCGTTGGATGCAAGTTGATTTCAGTCCGGTGGTACAGTATGAAGCTGAAAGGATAGAAAGCGAAGTGTCAGTAGAGGTTATTTATGCACTTTTCAAGAACAATTACTTAAATATAAATAATGCGTGGAAAATAGGTAGTTTCAATATTCTTAATGATAATAAGATCGTGAAACTATATATAACCCTGACAAGAGAACAATGTACTATTACTATCCAAGCTGATGGGCAGGGGCCGCTGGAAGCTTTTGTTCGGGCACTCACCCAGCAGTTTGGCTACCATATTGATATTGTTAGTTACAATGAACATACTTTGGGAGTAAATGAGAACTCGGAAGCAATCACTTATATTCAAGCCAATATTAACGGGCAACGTTATTGTGCCGCCGGTCAGAGCCGGGACATTGTTCAGGCCTCATTCCTTGCATTGTTAAATGCTATTGCAAAATATGAAAGGATTAAAGTGGATTAATATGATTGCCAAGAAATACTGATAGTATAATTACCAGAGCAAGATCACGAATGTTTTTTGAACAAAGAGGATCGATTTGACGATCAGTTTTCGTTGTGATCTTATACTCTCCTTTTAGGAGAGTTAATCATGCCATTCGCATCCTTTCAGCGCCATTTCAGTTCACTCCATGACAAAAGACAAAGTGCAAAAATCACTTACCCCCTTTTTGATGTTCTCTTTGGCTCGTTATGTGCGGTAATAGCAGGTGCACAGGGTTGGTTTGACATTCGTGAGTACATGTTGGGTCGTAAACATCCGGCCATCTCACCTTGCGAGTTTATGTTAAGTGGTTAAGGTGAGCAGCAGATTAAGTGGATGAGGAGAAGGTGTTACCAGGCAGGGGCAGCAGTTGGTCCAGTTGACTGTTTTTCCATGTTGGAAGATGTGTCAACACAAAGTGCAACCAGGTAAACGGCTCAATGCCATTGAGTTTCGCGGTTTGTAGCAAACTCATGATACCCGCCATGCGCTGCCCGGCCAGCAGTGAACCGGCAAACAGCCAATTTTTTCTTCCCAAGGCCACAGGACGGATGCAGTTTTCCACATGATTGTTGTCAATCGGTATCCGCCCATCGTCGAGATAGGTCATTAACACAGGCCAGCGCTTTAAGGCGTGCATAATGGCTTTGTGTATCCCCGAGTTGCTGGGCACCTGATGCTGTTGTGCAGATAACAACGCCTGTAAGGCAGCCA
>NZ_SBEF01000075.1 GCF_004011885.1 Serratia microhaemolytica
GGAAAAATAGTCAACTGGACCAACTGCTGCCCCTGCCCGGTAACACCTTCTCCTCATCCACCTAATCTGCCGCTCACCTTAACCACTTAATATAAACTCGCAAGGTGAGATCGCCGGATGTTTACCGTAAGACGGCCTCCAGATGAGCGGTATTCATGAGGCACCGTTTTCGTTTGCCAAACAGAGGACATGTTAGTTTAACGACTAGCCGTGTTATTGATTATTCAATAAACTTCGAAATATCTCCTTTTTCATCAGGATACGATTCTTCATAGAGAATGTGATTATCAACGCTTACTCGATATTCAATTTTTAAACTTTCCCCTTTACGTGATCGTGGTAGCTGTTCTATTTTTCGTGTAGCATCCCGTCGATTAGGATCATGATAAGAAAATTTATAATAAACATTACCGTAACCAGAAACATCCTTGGTAATGGTTGGTATAATCTTGGCACTTAAACTGACGTGATTAACATCTTTATTCCGGTCATCAAGATAACTCTTAGCCAAGCCAAACCCCATCCCTGCGGTGAGAAGATCATGTCGTGATTTTTTTGGAAAACGACGAACAACTTCTTGTTTGATTTCATCAGTTATCTTTTTACTTTCCAGAACATTAGGCGGAATTTTAGTATAGGCGGTGCTGATACTAAAGCCCTCTAAGCCCCAATTACAGGGTCCCCAGGCCCGCTCATATATTTTGGCTTTAACTCTTCCTTGAGCATTAGGAGAATACTCCTTGGACCAGCCTTTGTCAGTTGAGATTAGTTTAAAGTTAGAAAAAGTAATAAATTTACAAGCACTAGAATGATAACTAGCAGAAACATACAGCTTCATATCCGTTGGGATCACCGCTTCTATCTCCGCATAAGGTTCATACTTAAAAAAAACTATCGGTATCGCCACACGAAATGTATAGAGCAAAGCAAGCACTGTAAATGTTAATACCCACCAGCAGAGAGTATGCTTTCTTTTGGTACTCATAATGTCTCCTTCAATCTTGTAATATTTTCCTAAAATGCGTTAATCGGTGTGATCTTGCTGTCAAATTTTTTATACCCATTGTGATATGGCTAGCACGAATGTGCCTGCCAGACGAGTTAACTCAATGTTGGCTGGTACCTCTCATTAATTTCTAAGCACATTCTCATTCCAATAACCTCGAGGTGTTCTTTGCAGAATGTGGATGAAATTCTTCATATAAAATATGACTATCTACATCCACTGTATACTTTATTTTTAAGCTCCCTTGTTGACGCGATCTGGACAAATTACTTAGCCTCCTAAAATTATTAGGTTTTCTCTTTTCATCATCGTAGTCAAATCGATAACTGCTGGTGTTATCATTGGCAAATCTTTTAATAATTGAAGGTGTCAGTGTAGTATGTAAACTGACGTGATTAACATCTTTATTCCGGTCATCAAGATAACTCTTAGCTAAACCAAACCCCATTCCTGCAGTGAGAAGATCATGTCGTGATTTTTTTGGAAAACGACGAACAACTTCTTGTTTGATTTCATCAGTTATCTTGTTGCTGCTCAGGACAGTAGATGGGATTTTAGTATAGGCGGTGCTGATACTAAAGCCCTCTAAGCCCCAATTACAGGGTCCCCAGGCCCACTTATATATTTTAGCTTTAACTCTTCCTTGAGCATCAGGAGAATACTCCTTGGACCAGCCTTTGTCAGTTGAGATTAGTTTAAAGTTAGAAAAAGTAATAAATTTACAAGCACTAGAATGATAACTAGCAGAAACATACAGTTTCATATCCGTTGGGATCACCGCTTCTATCTCCGCATAAGGTTCATACTTAAAAAAAACTATCGGTATCGCCACACGAAATGTATAGAGCAAAGCAAGCACTGTAAATGTTAATACCCACCAGCAGAGAGTATGCTTTCTTTTGGTACTCATAATGTCTCCTTCAATCTTGTAATATTTTCCTAACGTACGTTAATTTTTTCCGTGGATGGTGTGATCTTGCTGTCAAACTTTTTATATCCATTGTGATGTACTGGTGTTTGCCTGTTTATTCTAGTAACCGAATAACGTCATTGTCATAACCAGGATTAAATTCCTTATATAAAATATGATTATCCGTGGTCACCGTATAGTGAATTTTAAACGGTGGGTCTTGACTAGAGCGCGATAGTCCTTTGTTATTAAAACCCTCTTTGGTTGTTTTTTTATCATCATAAGAAAATTTATAATAACTATAATTATTGCGGAATGTATTTTTAATGATTGAGGGCGTAATCACAGTATGCAGCTTTAAGTGATCCCGAGGATCACCGGATGCGGGGGTATGACTATCGCTTAAAATAAAACCTATACCTGCGGTGGTTTCACCTCCATCAGCATATTTCGCAAAACGTGTGGTGATCTCCTGTTTAATCGCCGGTGAAAGTTTATCGCTGGCTAATACATTGGCCGGTATTTGACTATACACGGTACCGATGGAAAAACTGATTAATCCCCAGCCACATGGCCCCCAGGCCCGCTCATACACTTGGGCTTTTACTCGTCCCTCGGCATCTGGGCGATAGGTTTTTGACCAGCCGGTACGGTTATTTACCAAACGACCACTGCCGAAACTGATCCCTTGGCAACTGTAGGATTCATATCTACCAGAAACGTAAAGCTCCATGTCTGGCGGGATCACTGCCTCAATTTCGGCATAGGGTTCATATTTAAAAAACACAATCGGCAAAAAACTGCGCAGGGTGTAGAGCAGCAGCAGTGCTAACCCGACACACCACCAGCGGCAGCGATGTTTTTTCTTATTGTTTATGTCGGTTGGACCGTTTTGTTCCATAGTACGTCCTTGCCCTATATCGTGTTTACCCGCCACGCTTGCTTAAATTCACCGTGGCGGAGATGCTTAATTCCCTAGTGGCTGACCGACTACTCCAGCAAACGAGAGGTATCTTTCCTAAAATTAGGATAAAATTCTTTATATAAAATATGATTATCCGTGGTCACCGTATAGTGAATTTTAAACGGTGGGTCTTGACTAGAGCGCGATAGTCCTTTGTTATTAAAACCCTCCTTCGTTGTTTTTTTATCATCATAAGAAAATTTATGATAATAAGTATCATCGGTGAAGGTATTTTTAATAATTGAGGGCGTAATCACAGTATGCAGCTTTAAGTGATCCCGCGGATCACCGGATGCGGGGGTATGACTATCGCTTAAAATAAAACCTATACCTGCGGTGGTTTCACCTCCATCAGCATATTTCGCAAAGTATTCGGTGATCTCCTGTTTAATCGCCGGTGAAAGTTTATCGCTGGCTAATACATTCGCCGGTATTTGGCTATACACGGTGCCGATAGAAAAACTGATTAATCCCCAACCACATGGCCCCCAGGCCCAGCGATACACTTTAGCGCTAACCCGCCCTTGCGCATCCGGCTGATAGGTTTTTGACCAGCCGGTATGGTTAGTTACCAAACGACCACTGCCAAAACTGATCGATTGGCAACTATTCGACTTATAATTGCCGGAGACATACAGCTCCATTCCAACCGGTATTTCTGCCTCAATTTCGGCATAGGGTGTGCCACTAAAAAACACAATCGGCAAAAAACTGCGCAGGGTGTAGAGCAGCAGCAGTGCTAACCCGACACACAGGGCCGGATCCCACTTTTAATGGAACTTTTCTCTGTAGATACGATCTGATCAGTCTCCTTCAGTAACGCAGAGTTGATGATGTCTATTTTTAATTATATCAGTGAAATACCAGACCCACGCAAAG
>NZ_SBEF01000076.1 GCF_004011885.1 Serratia microhaemolytica
GTTGACCAATCAAACCATAAATGGTGGTAAAGCGGTTATCGACTTTGATTAATCGCTCCAACAGCGGGTGGAACCACTCGGGGGCTTCCCAGCGCGAGAAATCCGGCAGATGTTCGCCACCCATTGGCGTGGTAAATAACGGGTGTTCAATCACCGGGGTGGATAAGCCATGCCGGGCGCGGAAGTTTTTCACCGCATAGTACTCAAACGGCCAGGCGAGGAGCATAGGATCATCAATTTCATAACCCGTGATTGATGATTTTTCAGCATTTTCTAAAAACAGAGAGGTATGCTCCAAATGCTTATCACACAGCGCAACCAGCCACTCTTTGAGCAGGGTTTCATCGGTGCTGTAGAGCGCCTCGTGGCAAAAACGCAGGTAAAACGGATCAGCCGGAATATTGGCACTGGCCCAATCCACCGTCTCTTTACGTTCACTGGCTAACATCTCTACCAGTAACACACCGAGCCGTTGAGGATCTGGCGGATAAATATTGCCATCACCATCGCTACCCCACGGGGTGCTCTTGCTCATTTTACCGCTTTTAATCGCTTCAATAATTTGGTCATAACTGGCTTCTGCACAGGAAAACTGATTGCAGGCCAGTTGAGTGAGAAAATGTTTTCCTTGGAAACTGAATGACCTTATAAACTCTTCTGCTATAGCTGTCGTGCTATAGTAGTCACAAAGTAAGGTCATGATGGAATTTACTAAGCTGTGACATAACAGTGAGTTATCTAACCTGTTTTCTAAGTAAGCTGTAGTGAGATAACAATCCCTATATTGGCTATAGGTATATGAAAACAATAATGATGATTTTATTTTTATTTTCCAATCATCAGAGTTTAGACATCCATTTAACTTTATCTCAAAAATATCATCATCGATAAAAATTGGCTTCTTATTATAATCGAAATAAAGTTCATGTTTTTTCAAATAAATATTTATTTGATCAATTGAAGGCATTTTATTTTCCTTTTATCTCTTTTAATACCATCATCGATGGGTATTTTTGGTTAGTTGCCAATTGAAATCCTTCAGTCATGCCAAATTTTAACTCATAAGCAGTGACAACACTAGCCTTCAGTGCTTTGGACTCCTCATAAACATCTTGAAATCTAACTAAAGCAATTTTCTGCGCTTTAGTTAGATTATAGGGATTTCCTTTGTTAAAAGAAGTAATAGCTCTCTCTACATGATCAAGCAAATTTTTTGTAGCCTTCCTCTGCACCTCACTCAACCCTGGTGTTCGTGGCGTTCCCCAATTAGAAAACGTTTTGCGCATAGTCGCTTTGACATCTAGGGTGATCCACTGGTTCGGCGGTGGTGGCACCAGTTCGGCAAAAAAATCTTTGTAGCGAAAACACCGATTCTGGGATGATCGCTCGGTTAAAGGTTTGTGCCACCTGTTTACCCTTCGCCGGTAGATGCATCATTTTGTGCAGCGTGCCGTTTTTCGCCAGCGCCATCACCAGATCTTCGGCGATATAACCAATATACTGGCTCAGCTTCAGCGTCGCCAGGCTTTGATAAAACTCCTCTTGCATCACAAACTTTAACGCTTCATCAGGGCTTAATGACAGCTCCACATGCGCTTTCAGTGGTTTTTCCCCGTTGCGGGTTTTCGCCAATATCCTCAGCAGGGTGTTGCCATCCGGCAACGGGCCGAGTAACTCGATTTTGGCGTCTTTTAAATTGGTGGTAAATAGCCGCGTGGTGGCTTTGAGCGGCGGGACCTCATCCAGATGGAGTTTCTGGATATTCGCTAATCCCTTGGATTTTTTCCCACTGCTGACGCGCAAGCTAGCGGTTTTCTTCACATTTTCATAGACAGCGCTCATGGTTTAACGTCCTGTTTTTCTGTGCTATCGGCCGGGTAATGTGCAATGTATTGATAAATAGGCCGCCAAGCTGGTGTGTTCTCATTCATCACACCGGCTTGGCAGGCCATCACTTATTGGGGTTGACCAATCAAACCATAAATGGTGGTAAAGCGGTTATCGACTTTGATTAATCGTTCCAGCAGCGGGTGGAACCACTCGGGGGCTTCCCAGCGCGAGAAATCCGGCAGATGTTCGCCACCTATTGGCGTGGTAAATAACGGGTGTTCAATCACCGGGGTGGATAATCCATGCCGGGCACGGAAATTTTTTACCGCATAGTACTCAAATGGCCAGGCCAAGAGCATCGGTTCTTTAATTTCATAACCAGTCAGCGGCGATTTTTCAGCATTTTCTAAAAACAGAGAGGTGTGCTCCAAATGCTTATCACACAGCGCAACCAGCCACTCTTTGAGCAGGGTTTCATCGGTGCTGTAGAGTGCCTCATGACAAAAACGCAGGTAAAACGGATCAGCCGGAATATTGGCACTGGCCCAATCCACCGTCTCTTTACGTTCACTGGCTAACATCTCTACCAGTAACACACCGAGCCGCTGTTCCACTAACGGCCCTGGCTCGCTCTGTTCGGTTTTTCTGCCCCACGGGGTACTTCTGCTCATTTTGCCGCTTTTAATCGCGTCAATAATTTGATCATAACTGGCCTCTGCACAGGAGAATTGGTTACAGGCCATCAGCGTGAGAAATTTTTCTGCTTGAAAACTAAACATTCGTACAAACTCTTCTGCAATTGAGGTAGTACCATAATAATCACACAACACAACGATAATAGAATTAGACAAGTAACCACAAAGATATTTATTATCTAACTGATTTTCTAAGCAAGCCAAGGTAAGGTAATATCGTCCATATTGACCATATGTATGAGTAAATAGCATGGCTGAATTAATAATTAATTCGCCATCGGGCGAGTTATCACAATCTTCTATTGAAAGTTCAAATCCATAGTCATCTTCAAATATTGATCTATCTTTGTATTTTCTGGCTAGCTCATGTTTTAATAAATAGTTATTAATCTGTTTTATTGAAGGCATTTAGCCTCTCCTTATTTAATCTCTTTTAATACCATCATCGATGGGTATTTTTGGTTGGTTGCCAATTGAAACCCTTCAGTCATGCCTAACTTTAACTCATAGGCTGTCACACAGCTAGTTTTTGCCTCACGTGCTATTTGATAATGCCTATCAAACCTACGCAAAGCTGCATATTGTTCTTTAGTTAGATTATAGGGGTTACCGTCATTGAAAGCTCGCATGGAATCCTGCACATGTGAATATAAATTCTTCACAGCATCCTTCTGCACCTCACTCAACCCTGGTGTTCGTGGCGTTCCCCAATTAGAAAACGTTTTGCGCATAGTCGCTTTGACATCTAGGGTGATCCACTGGTTCGGCGGTGGTGGCACCAGTTCGGCAAAAAAATCAATTCCGTGACCACTGCTGTTTTGTAGCGAAAACACCGATTCTGGGATGATCGCTCGGTTAAAGGTTTGTGCCACCTGTTTACCCTTCGCAGGCAGATGCATCATTTTGTGCAGCGTGCCGTTTTTCGCCAGCGCCATCACCAGATCTTCGGCGATATAACCAATATACTGGCTCAACTTCAGCGTCGCCAGGCTTTGATAAAACTCCTCTTGCATCACAAACTTTAACGTAAGCGTCCGGTAGCCTCACCTTGCCGCAGCGAATAAAGCCTTTCATTATTCTCGCCATCACATCCTCTGCTTGAGAATAAACCATGCCATATACCAAACAGCAAAAACAGCAGCATCTTGATAAC
>NZ_SBEF01000077.1 GCF_004011885.1 Serratia microhaemolytica
GTTATCAAGATGCTGCTGTTTTTGCTGTTTGGTGTATGGCATGGTTTATTCTCAAGCAGAGGATGTGATGGCGAGAATAATGAAAGGCTTTATTCGCTGCGGCAAGGTGAGGCTACCGGACGCTTACCGCTTTCGCATGCGGTTATAGGCATAAAACAGCCAGCCCTGATTGCCTTTACAGCGGATATATGATCCCCGCTCATCGGCTTCACAGCAGATAACGACGCCTGGCTTGGCTCAACATGTTGCAGCTACCTGCTGCGGTGCGAGTTTTTAGATAACGGCGAAAATGGTGTTGAGACGTATCCGCAGCACCCCAGCCATTCGTTGCCATGCCAACAATGATTTGATGGATTTCGGGCTTAGCCCGGTGGCATTTGCGCTGAAACGTCTTCAAGCACAGCTTGCAGCGATAGAGCTACGCTCATGAACCGGAACGGCTGTTTCGGATAATCCCTTGAGTTTCAGGACAACGAGGACAAACTACATCAATCTTTGCAATCAATCATCCCAGAAGTAAATAGTACACCAACATTAAGTTGGCATCACTACAAAAAAAGCGGTCTCTTACAATCTGCTTATTGTAGATAATACAACTTCGATCACTCAGGCTGAGAGGAGCGTGAGATTAAAAATGAGCAACATTAAAAATAGTAACATTCAATTACTCAGAGCAATTGCTGTGTTATTGGTTATAACCCAGCATGTTCATCGCCTACCTATTCCTGAGTGGTTTTTTTCAACATATAAAGTGGCTGCGTATTGGACTGGTGTTGATATTTTTCTGGCTATATCTGGTTATCTAATGTGTAAAAGTTTAGAAAGTGAAGCTACTAAATTTAAAGGAGGAGGAGATGTCTTCTTTTCTTTTCTTGTAAAGAGAGTTGTTAGACTTATGCCAGCGCTGATTTTTTGGTGTTTAATCTGTGCATTGATGGCAATATATCTTCACCCCTTGTATGGAGTCAGTCTGTCCAAGTCATTGGAGAATTTATTTTATTCAATGCTGGGAATGTCAAATATATTATTTTATCGAGATACTATAGCCAATGTTCGTTATGATCCATTAATTTCCGTAACCTGGTCGCTAAGCTTGGAATGGCAACTCTATATTATTCTGGCTTTTCTTTTTATAACTTTCAAAAAAAAATGGTTATCTCGTGTCATGGCTGTGATTATTTTATTGTCATCAATACTGCTCCCGAATGATGTTGATTTTCAAAGAACGATTGGTTGGTGGATAAGGCCGCAGGCATTTTTTTGGGGAGGGCTGGTATACATATTTCAAAGTAAAGTTGTAATTAGAAGTAATATTTTAATCTGCCTGATTTTTTTGTTGTCAATTTTATTTTTGGTTTTCTTGACTCCAATAGTTCCTGCCCCATTTAAACTTTTTTTTATAGGATTGTCGGGTGCAGCAACTTTTGCTTCATTTTCTATATTTATGCCATGTGTGTTTCATTCCAGAGTGTTGGAGTGGATAGGTGATCGGTCATACAGCATTTATCTTTGTCATATTCCAATGATGTACATAACAAAAACTATATTAGACAAATGGTCGCACGGAGGGTTTTTGTATCAAAATATTGCATTGTACTTGATTTTTTTTATCATAATTACAGCCATTAGTTCGGATCTGAGTTATAGATTTATTGAGCGAAAATTTATTAATGCTTATAAAAATAAAAAATGCTTAAAGCGGATTCGGTGGTGACGCAAGCTTACTGATCATATATGCCGAATGATCTGAATGTTGGAGTTAGCCTATGGCAAAAGTTGGAGTAATTTGTCCTCAATGCAATCGAATTGAGGATACGCGGTATAATGGCAATTCCACATCTGATGTCCAGTGATCAAAATCTGGGTTACAACTGATGGTTACATATCGATTGACTATACCGTTGTGCAAGGTCACATCTTGTCATCTTGCTGATTATCAGCATGACAACATCAGGTTTCTGATTATTCTAGGACATACAAAGCTATCCTGCATGCGTTGATCTGTGGATTAACCTCGCTTTGCTCTCAGACGAATGATGCGATAATAATTATGTCTAAAACCATATTAGTATTGTGGTCTTGGGTGGAAAGATTGACTCTTAGCCGGTTCCATACTGATTATTATGAATTTGTCGTAAACTGCCAAACTCAATGGCATAGAGCCTTTTACCTGATTAAGCTTCATGCTTACACATCTTCTTACGGGGAAAATATTCAACAGTCATATGCCCCGCTTTATTTTGACAAAAAAGCTTTTATCTAGTCAACGTCAATAGGAGACCCAATGCGAGTGTTTCCTCAAGCTAAGAGTGCTGTATTGATACTATATAAAGTAATAATATTATAGATTATTTGTGTTATGGAGTAATGAAATATGGGAAGAATTTATTATCTTGATTTGGCAAAGGTAGTTGCTGTACTTTTAGTTGTGTTCACACATCTAAAAGAGAATCTGGGGTATTATGGCGCAACTGATTATGTTCGTATATTAACTTATTATATAGATAGAATAGGTGTTCCTGTTTTTTTATGGTTTCGGGAGTGTTGTTACTTGGTGTGGAGAAAAAATTCTCGATAAAAACAATAAAAAGAGTTTTCTATTTAATTGTTGGTGTGTCAATTGTGTCAGTTATGACAAATTTCGTATATTACCATCTTTTTCAAGGCCTTGACTCCATATTAGTTAGTGTAAAGTACAATAACACACTAACAATAAAAAACATAGATAAGGCATATCACTTGTGGTATATGTTTTACTATCTTCCATTGTTTATTTTATCAATACCTTTATCTGCATTTACTGCTAAGGCGTCACAAGAACAATTGGCTTGGTTTTGTGGTTTTGTGGTTTTGTGGTTTTGTGGTTTTGTGGTTTTTTGTTTGTTCTTGGACCAGTGGCTCAGGTGGTGGAAAGTAAATTAGTAAATAACAACTTCTTGGAGGTCTTAACTAAGACAGATCTTTTTTCTTATTATCTATATATGGTTCTTGGGTTGTATATTTTTAGAATAAAACATAAAGAAAACATTGTGCTACCTGTGGTTATATTGATGACCACAACTTTAGTTTCGTCAATCCTAGTATATAAAATACCATCTTGGTTTTATTTTGATATGTGGTATCCACGTGAAATTCAATTATATATTTCAGCATCATGCCTTTTTTATATACACAGTATGTTTCAAGGTGTTGGAAGAAATAAATTAATCACAGCTATTAGCATTAATAGTTACGCTATATATCTATTACATGTTCTCATACTGTATGTCTCTATTTATGTAATCGATAAAAAAATAAAAGAAACGGTATATCAAGTGGCTGTATCATTTTTTGTTATTGTGGCTTCATTCATCATTAGTTATCTTTTAAATAAAACGCCGCTGAGAAAAATTTTAATGTAATTTCAGTTTGTTGGTGGGAGTATACAAAACTAAAAAAGTAACTTAACATTGAACTTCAAACTTGAATCCGCCTTCAATGTACCCGACAATTTACTAGGGTGTGTCCCGTAACTATTTTTTGTACAATTTAGCGATATTTAGTCGAGAAGAGGCTTTTGAATTTGGCTCGTTATGATGTCCCTGATGAGGCTTGGGCGCTCATTTCCCCCCTGTTGCCGCC
>NZ_SBEF01000078.1 GCF_004011885.1 Serratia microhaemolytica
AACAAGGAGTGTCTTTATCATGACGACGAACGAAAACACACCACGCAAACGCCCACCGACCCACTATTCCTGTGATTTATTACGCCACTGGGTAGAGATTGAACTGTTGGATGAACAGGGGCAACCGGTTGCCAACATGCCTTACCAGCTCAGAGACCGCAACGGCGTCACCCGTCACGGGCGCAGCGATTTTAACGGCATCATTCGTGAAGAGAAACTGATGGCGATCCCAGCGTATATTACGCTCGGCGCCCAGGCACTGGTGGAGGAGATGGCACAACGCCCACTGCGTGTACAGCGTGGTGAAGCGGGCTCCACGGTAAAAGCGGCCGCCGAAGCGGCCGGTTACCGTTACCACTATTTACGTGTCGGCGAACTGTGTGACAGCCGCCCGAATATCGCAAACTGGCCAGAAACAGACCCACTACCGGAATATCACTTCCCTGTAGAACTAGGGAAGGGGTTGCGCCTTAACCCAATGAGCCAGCGCCATGTGGTGGAGATCTGCCCGTTCCGTGCCTGGATACCCTATTTAACCCACACCGCAGACTATAACCTGCTCAATGCTTATAATTTGGCGTTAATGTCTGTGCTGGTTTACGCCGATAACGACGTTAACGAAAACCTGATCCCGCGTGGTTCGGTGCAGGATTTTTTCTGCCGGCAACTGCTGGATCTCGATCAACTGCCACAAAAAGTGAACGATCAATACCTGCCGCTGGCGGCAAAAGATGTGCCCTTTGCTGAACGCTATGCGCAGTTTGGTTTTATTGATACCAGTAAGAAAGAGAATGAGGAAGGGGAGAGTGATACCCAACTGTTCTATGCCGCCAGGCCTGGGGAAGCGATCATCGCCTGGCGTGGCACCGCCGGTGCAGCCGATATCTGGACCGATGCCCAAGGGATCCCCACCGATGCTGAAGCGGTGACTGGCCTAGCCGGCAATGCACATTACGGTTTTTTAAAGGCTTTTACTGTGACAGAGTTGCATGATAAAAACTCAGCCAGGTATCAAGATTTTACACGCATTATCGCAGATAAAAAGCTCTATCTATGTGGGCATAGCCTGGGCGGCGCGTTGGCACTGATTCACAGCGCCTATTTGTATGATAAATTTCAAAATGAAATTTTACTTTACACCTATGGTATGCCGCGAGCCTTTACCCGCTCGATCACTGAGCAGTTAACCTTTCCACATTATCGCCATGTTAACAACCGCGACACCATCACTGCAGTGCCGACACTGGGGTTGGGCAGGCTACACTACCAGGTACTGCCAAGGGAATTTATTAGGCTCAGCCTGAGGCCACTCGCGTCGTTGATGATTGATCCGACAGAGCCTCTGGATTACAGCCACCATGGTGATTTGGTGCATTTTAAAAATTTAAATTATGAACGTTATATCAAAGGGCAACCGGCAGTGAAATCCTGGCAGCGGCGCGAGACCAAGGTGTTGCTGGCCACCAGCCTGATCAATCAGCAGGCGGATGAGCAGCTGCGGCAAGAAGTGGCTGAACTCTATGCCACCCCTGAACAAGATAACCCGCTGGAGTGGAAAACCGTGCCTACCGATCACAGCTCAGGCAACTATGCCAGCTACCTCTACCAGCGCTTGACCGCACTTATTTGTGAAACACGGCAAGATTCGCGCCATAGCTGGTTACAACAGCGCGCAGAGGCTGCCGAGTACCGGCCATTTTACGGTGGTGAGGCTAATTGGCGCCCCCTGCTGCTGCTCGATCAACGCTTGCTTGACCACCACAGCACCCTGTTGGGTGAAAGCAATATTTATCACTATACCGCCGCGCGGCTGCTACAGTGGTATTATCAGCCAGATGTAACACAGCAGCAGCAACAGAATGCTTGGAAAGATTTGCAGCAATCCGAGCAGGCATTGCAGGAATACCGACAAAAGTATGGGCAAAAATATGCACTGGCCAAAAAGGAGCAGCGCAAAATCTACAATAGTGACAATGTGGTAGAGGTTCCGGTGGGTGATGATAAAAAAGAGTTAGATGAGATAATGAAAGATATTGGTAAATTAGAGAATAACATCCATCAATTAAAGGATATAAAATGAGCATAAAAAAGAAGCTATTACTCTGGAGTTTGCTACCGCTTGGCTTGCTATTTTACTATTTTCGTTCATATTTACCTATCATGTTTTTTACTGGTAAGCCTTATGCCGAAATAGAAGCAACCATCCCACCGGACATGAAGTTGCGTGTCGGTGCCTCTTATCGTTCTTCTGCTTGCACGCAAATCACCTTTTCTAATTTTGGTCAAATCTTCGGTCGTCAAGGATGGTCAAAAGAATATACCCCGAATAGTCAAGGCAAAGTTACAGCCAAGATATATCGTTGGGCATGGGGGCCTTGTAATTGGGGGTTAAATGCCTTCAGTATCAGCACCGCCTATACTAAAATTCCGCCTAATGTTCTGGAAAGCAAAAAGATAACTGATGAAATCAAACAAGAAGTTGTTCGTCGTTTTGAACGAAGATCAGGCACAGATCCGCGTACTGCAAGGCTTAGTTTTGTGTTGATAGATTATTTATCCAAACAAACAGAGAATGATGTTAATCACGTCAGTTTACATACCACACTGACACCTTCAATTTCCAAATTAACAGCCGTTCGTGGAAGGATAGATTATGACTTTTTCTATGATGATAAAAAAAGAACCCCAGAGAAATTTACTGCAATAAATAACTTACCGAGATCACGTAAAGGAGAAAGTTTAAAGATAAAATATCAAGTAAGCACGGAAGATCATATCTTATATAAAGAATATTATCCTGATTTTAAAAAGAACACCTCGCGGTTATTGGAATAAGCAGGCAAACACCAGTACATAGGGTGCATCAGCCGAGGTTAATGTAAACTACCTCGGCGGACAAACAGAGCACAGGGTAAGCAAAGAAGGGCTATGGAACAAGAAGAGCATCACAATCAGAGCAATAAGAAAAAACATCGCTGCCGCTGGTGGTGTGTCGGGTCAGGGCGGGATTCCACTTTGCATATAATTTAAGCAAACATCAATTCGCTACGAAAATCAGCAGACCAGGCGGCCCGTCTACGCTTTGAGGCGATACTGTCTTTCAGTCCGGTATGTTGTTTGATA
>NZ_SBEF01000079.1 GCF_004011885.1 Serratia microhaemolytica
ACGTTGGCTCGGCGCTGGTGCGCGACTTCTGCCACGATGATGCAACTGCTCACAGGCTTTAAGAATGCGATAATAACTTGATTCAGAAGCAATATAAATTCCCTTATCCAGCAGGCTGGGAACAATCTGTGAGGGAGGAAGTTCCGCATAAGCAGGCTCGTTACACACCGTAATCACGGCTTGCCGCTCTTCCTCTGTCAGCTTATTCGCCGGAACCGGGCGGATTGCATCAGGTCTCCTGTCTACCCTGACTTCGCCTGAATGATACCAACGCCGGTAGGTTCGCAAACTGATTTCCACTTCGTCACAGGCCTTCTCAAGGCGGCATCCTCCTTTAACAGCCACCTGAATTAATTCGATAATTTTCTGCCTTTCACCGGTAGGGGTTAATCCTCCTCGTCCTCTTCCCCGTAAAAGGCTTTGAGCTTTTTTCTCAGCATCAGCAACGCGGCCATTTCGGCAAGCGCCTTCTCTTTTTCGCGTAGCGCTTTTTTCAGTATCTTATTCTCGAGGCGTTCTGCTTTACTTTGTTTTTGCAAAAGTTGTTGCTGTTCCTGGCGGGTATTAACTCCCTGTAAACAGGCTTGCTTCCAGCGTTTAACCTGCTCAGGATAAAGTCCTTTTGCACGACAATATTGACTTAATTCAGTCTCTGAAAGTGATGCGGTTTCGATGATCACCGCCAATTTTGCTTCTGCTGACCACGCTTCAGAATGGGATGTTTTACCTGGCACTGGCTGCCCCTTAAGTTTTGCCTGATGACGCCAATGATACAAAGTTTGTTCGGAAATAGATTCTGCACGGGCAACTTCTGCCACTGTCTGGTTATAGGGAGGCAATAACCGTTTCAGTACGGCTGCTTTATGCTCCGGTGAATACTTCGCCATTACTTACTCTACTCCACCCCAATGTGGTTATTTTTTGATAGTGACAACTATCCTGCCACAGGGGGGTAGCGATGACTCGCTATATCACGGGCTATTATAGTGAGTTTAGGCCGCACCAATACAATGGTGGACTCACACCCAATGAGTCAGAGCGACAATTTTGGCGTGTTTGCCACTCGGTGACCAATCTTTCTTGACCACTACAGATCGTATTCATGTGATGTCACTCCTGTAGTAAATGTAACCCGTAATAACATAATATCGGCTATCTCAGAAAGGGGCGTCCATCACATCACTACACCCAAAGTTTATTTCCATTTTTGAGCTTACACGTGTACACTTAACATCAAAGAAGCTTTTTATGAAGTTCGTTTTGAAAGAAAAAACTCAAGGTTAGGAACAAGGAAAAATGGCAAAATCTATTGAGAAAAAACGTGTTGTTGTTACTGGAGTAGGACTCGTGTCTCCTCTAGCTTGTACCAGTGAAATTTCATGGGATAGGCTAATCAAGGGATTTTCTGGAATCAAAAGATTATCACGTGAACATCATGGTGACTGTCCAGTTCATATAGCTGGTGTCATCCCCTCTTATCTGGATGACAACATTGGAGGTTTGGATATAAACAAATATATTTCTCTAAAGGAACAGAAAAAGGCTGATCGTTTTATACAACTTGCTTTGGTTGCTGCTGAAGAGGCTGTTTACGATGCTAAAATTCTTTTTTTGGAAGAAGAAGAAAAGTTAGATGTGGCTACAATTATAGCTACTGGTATTGGTGGCTTTCATGCTATTACAAATGCTGTAAACACAGTATCAGAAAAGGGCAGTAAAAAACTATCTCCGTTTACTATCCCTTCATTTATTGCAAATCTTGCTGCAGGGCAAGTATCAATAAAATATGGTTATAAAGGAATTCTTGGAGCTCCTGTTTCTGCATGCGCTGCAAGTATTCAAGCAATAGGCGATGGATATCGAGCTATTCAAGGTGGATACGCAACTATGGCATTGGTTGGAGGAGCCGAATCGTGTATAAATCCTGTTTCACTCGGAGGGTTTCATGCAGCTCGAGCGTTAACTGCTAGTTTTAATGAAAAACCTGAATGTTCCTCTCGACCATTTGATTCAAAACGAGATGGATTTGTGATGAGTGAGGGAGCTGGTATATTAATACTCGAAGAACTTGATCATGCACTGAAAAGACAAGCAAAAATTCTAGCTGAAGTAAAAGGATATGGTACAACTTCCGATGCTTGGCATATAACAGCAGGGCCAGAAGATGGCTCTGGTGCTGCAAGATCAATGCAAAAAGCTATTGCCGATGCAGATCTGTCACCTGAAGATATTGATTATATTAACGCACACTCCACATCCACTTATGTAGGTGATAGAGCTGAAATGGCCGCGATCAAAAAAATTTTTAAAAAAAAGTGTCCGTATATATCTTCCACAAAATCCTCTACTGGCCATATGTTAGGGGCTGCAGGTGCTGCGGCAGCAATATTTTCCATTAAGGCCATAAATAATGGGATTATCCCTCCATCAATAAATATAGATGTTCTAGATGAAGCTGCTGAGCATTTAAATATTGTAATAAACAACTCACAAAAATACCCTATCGATAATGTGTTGGTAAATGGTTTTGGGTTCGGAGGAGTAAATGCATCAGTGATTTTTTCTTCATTTAATTGATTAACGTTCTGCATCAGCACCCCAAAAATCAACTTCACTGAAAAACTGAAGTTGATTGCTATTTTTAGAAGCGATTGATGAAAACACTATTCACAAGTTCGCCACGAGTCCGACCTTTATTAGGGAGCAAGTATTCAATATGTGTATGCATCCTTAACCATCCTTAACCATCCCCTCATATGAACGAGGCATGGCAAGGCTTTTGAGGTATGATCTCCGTTATTGACCCGCTAATATCGAGCAGACAACCTCTATGCTTAATCACGAAATAATCTTTAACCACATTGA
>NZ_SBEF01000080.1 GCF_004011885.1 Serratia microhaemolytica
GTTATCCTGTCTGAAGATGGGGGGACCATCCTCCAAGGCTAAATACTCCTGACTGACCGATAGTGAACCAGTACCGTGAGGGAAAGGCGAAAAGAACCGGGGTGACCGGAGTGAAAAGAACCTGAAACCGTGTACGTACAAGCAGTGGGAGCCCCACCACTAAGCCAGCACTGAGTGTTTAGGCGATATCTTTTGCTGATTGAATCGGTTAACAACGCGTAGCGTTGTTCAACCTCACAAAATCAAGCAGAGGGGGCTTAGTGGTGGGGTGACTGCGTACCTTTTGTATAATGGGTCAGCGACTTATATTTTGTAGCAAGGTTAACCGTATAGGGGAGCCGTAGGGAAACCGAGTCTTAACTGGGCGTCAAGTTGCAAGGTATAGACCCGAAACCCGGTGATCTAGCCATGGGCAGGTTGAAGGTTGGGTAACACTAACTGGAGGACCGAACCGACTAATGTTGAAAAATTAGCGGATGACTTGTGGCTGGGGGTGAAAGGCCAATCAAACCGGGAGATAGCTGGTTCTCCCCGAAAGCTATTTAGGTAGCGCCTCGTGAACTCATCTTGGGGGGTAGAGCACTGTTTCGGCTAGGGGGCCATCCCGGCTTACCAACCCGATGCAAACTCCGAATACCGAAGAATGTTATCACGGGAGACACACGGCGGGTGCTAACGTCCGTCGTGAAGAGGGAAACAACCCAGACCGCCAGCTAAGGTCCCCAAGTCATGGTTAAGTGGGAAACGATGTGGGAAGGCTTAGACAGCCAGGATGTTGGCTTAGAAGCAGCCATCATTTAAAGAAAGCGTAATAGCTCACTGGTCGAGTCGGCCTGCGCGGAAGATGTAACGGGGCTAAACCATGCACCGAAGCTGCGGCAGCGAACGAAAGTTTGTTGGGTAGGGGAGCGTTCTGTAAGCCGTTGAAGGTGACCTGTGAGGGTTGCTGGAGGTATCAGAAGTGCGAATGCTGACATAAGTAACGATAAAGCGGGTGAAAAACCCGCTCGCCGGAAGACCAAGGGTTCCTGTCCAACGTTAATCGGGGCAGGGTGAGTCGACCCCTAAGGCGAGGCTGAAAAGCGTAGTCGATGGGAAACGGGTTAATATTCCCGTACTGGGTGTTACTGCGATGGGGGGACGGAGAAGGCTAGGCAGTCCGGGCGTTGGTAGTCCCGGTTTAAGCGTGTAGGGGGAGAGGTCAGGTAAATCCGACCGCTCATACACCCTGAGGCGTGATGACGAGTCACTACGGTGATGAAGCTGTTGATGCCCCGCTTCCAGGAAAAGCCTCTAAGCTTCAGGTAACACACAATCGTACCCCAAACCGACACAGGTGGTCAGGTAGAGAATACTCAGGCGCTTGAGAGAACTCGGGTGAAGGAACTAGGCAAAATGGTGCCGTAACTTCGGGAGAAGGCACGCTGGCATTAGGTAAAGTCCCTAGCGGATGGAGCTGAAGCCAGTCGCAGATACCAGCTGGCTGCAACTGTTTAATAAAAACACAGCACTGTGCAAACACGAAAGTGGACGTATACGGTGTGACGCCTGCCCGGTGCTGGAAGGTTAATTGATGGGGTTAGCCGTAAGGCGAAGCTCTTGATCGAAGCCCCAGTAAACGGCGGCCGTAACTATAACGGTCCTAAGGTAGCGAAATTCCTTGTCGGGTAAGTTCCGACCTGCACGAATGGCGTAATGATGGCCAGGCTGTCTCCACCCGAGACTCAGTGAAATTGAACTCGCTGTGAAGATGCAGTGTACCCGCGGCAAGACGGAAAGACCCCGTGAACCTTTACTATAGCTTGACACTGAACATTGAGCCTTGATGTGTAGGATAGGTGGGAGGCTTTGAAGTGTGGACGCCAGTCTGCATGGAGCCGACCTTGAAATACCACCCTTTAATGTTTGATGTTCTAACTTAGCCCCGTGACCCGGGGTGAGGACAGTGTCTGGTGGGTAGTTTGACTGGGGCGGTCTCCTCCCAAAGCGTAACGGAGGAGCACGAAGGTTAGCTAATCACGGTCGGACATCGTGAGGTTAGTGCAAAGGCATAAGCTAGCTTGACTGCGAGAGTGACGGCTCGAGCAGGTACGAAAGTAGGTCTTAGTGATCCGGTGGTTCTGAATGGAAGGGCCATCGCTCAACGGATAAAAGGTACTCCGGGGATAACAGGCTGATACCGCCCAAGAGTTCATATCGACGGCGGTGTTTGGCACCTCGATGTCGGCTCATCACATCCTGGGGCTGAAGTAGGTCCCAAGGGTATGGCTGTTCGCCATTTAAAGTGGTACGCGAGCTGGGTTTAGAACGTCGTGAGACAGTTCGGTCCCTATCTGCCGTGGGCGTTGGAAGATTGAGAGGGTTTGCTCCTAGTACGAGAGGACCGGAGTGAACGCACCGCTGGTGTACGGGTTGTCATGCCAATGGCACAGCCCGGTAGCTAAGTGCGGAAGAGATAAGCGCTGAAAGCATCTAAGCGCGAAACTTGCCTCGAGATGAGTCTTCCCTGGAGCTTTAAGTTCCCTGAAGGGACGTTTAAGACGAAGACGTTGATAGGCTGGGTGTGTAAGTGCAGCGATGCATTGAGCTAACCAGTACTAATGACCCGAGAGGCTTAACCTTACAACACCGAAGGTGTTTTGTTGAGAGAAGAGAGACGGTATTTAGCTTGTTCTGAGATTGGTTCTGATGGTTTGATATCTTGAGAGATATTGGGCGGTTGGGATAAAACGAACATGCCTGGCGGCGATAGCGCGGTGGTCCCACCTGACCCCATGCCGAACTCAGAAGTGAAACGCCGTAGCGCCGATGGTAGTGTGGGGTCTCCCCATGCGAGAGTAGGACACTGCCA
>NZ_SBEF01000081.1 GCF_004011885.1 Serratia microhaemolytica
GCCACTTTGCGCTTGATGCTGGTGTGCATCCGCTCGGCGTTGTGCTGTTCATTCTGGGTCTGCAACACAATGTCGCCGCCGGCCGTGACCGAAAGCGTTTCCCCCGCTTTCAGGCTGCTGGCGCTGAGGGTGATGTTCTGCTGTGCATTGACCTGCAGGTTGCCTTTGGCCACCAGTTGGCTGCCAATCAGTTGCTCATCATACACATCCATCGATTCGCTGTGACGCTTACTCGAGGATTGGCTCTTCACATGCAGGCTGTTGGTCGCCGCGTTGAGGGTGACGTTGTTGGCATTCAGCACGATGTCACCGGCTTCAATCTGCGCACCGGTGGCGGTCAGGTTGTTGACATCGGCGCGCAGTGCGCCGCCCACCTTGACGTTGCTGGTCACATGCTTCACCAACTCGCTGCTGCCTTGGCTCTTTGAATCGTGTCCGCGACTACTGTCGCGCCGTTCTACCGTGTCCAGTACCCAGTCACCACCGGTTTTCACCTGTAGGTCATTGCCGACACTCAGGCTGGCCCCCTGTTGTACAAAGTCGCGTTCGGTCTCAATGCTGGCGTTACCGCTCACCGTGATGCTGCCCGCCTGTCCCAACTGTGTGCGGCTGCGGGTATTGGCATTCGGTGCCACGTAGCGCTGGCTCAATGGCCCCAATCCGCTCAGGTTTGGCGTGCGGCCAGACGTATCCCCCAACTGTTCGCTGGCGGTGGCCAAGATCAGGTCTCGGCCACTGCGGATCGCCAACTCGCCAGCGCTGACGCGGGCGCTGGTCAGGTCGATATCGCTGTTGACGGTGCTTAAGAACATTTTTTGCCCGGCCGACAGCACGCCGCCCCGGTTGTTCAGTGCCACATCCTGTGCGGTGCTCAGTTGCAGGTTGTCGCGCGCTTTGATCGCCCCGCTGTTTTTAAAACCTGCCAGTTCAGTCAGTTGAATGTTGTTGGCCGCGATCAGTGGCCCCTCCGCCTGTAGATCGCCCGCTTTTATTCCCGCCAGGTAGACTACCGGTACCAGCACCTGATGCCCATCGACCTCGTGCAGTTCCATCACGATAATATCTTGGGTCAAGGCGGCCACTTGTGCCGCTGTCAGGCGCACGCCCGGTGCCAGGTTCATCGCTTTGCTGTACTCGGCTCCGGCGGCAAACAGCGCTTCAAATTGTGCCTGTTCGCTGGCGTAACCGTTGGCAACAGTGCGTCCAGTCAATGCCAGCACCTGGTCGCGTACCAGTTTCTGTTCGTAGGCGTTGTCACCCAGCCGCTGCGCCATGCGCGTCGGGTCTTGGTTCAGTTGCTGGAAATAGTAGTCCGAGCCTCGCCAGTTGTTCAGGTTGGCAAACGACGGGTGGGTCTCGACCAGGTAGGGGCTGCGCTCACGTGCCGGTGCATCCAGGCCGGCGTCATTCACCCCGTTCTGCTGTTGTTGTTTGTTAACGCGATACAGCCCGCTGCTCGGTAGCGTCAGTGCGACACCATTGACGCCACTTTCAAAGCGTTTGCCGCTGTCGGTTCGGCTGCCCGGCGCTATCGGAGCCTCACTGCCGTTGTTGATGCTGACTCCACTGCCGCTGAGGGTGTTGGCGCTCAGGCTCGATTCGTAGGTGTTGACCGCACTATAGACCGGGGCATCTTGCCAAGGACGCGTCCATATATCGCCTTTATAGTTCATATAAACATAAACCCCTTTCGACGTGCTGCGCTCCAGCAAGCGTTGTGCATCACGCCAGCTATCCTGATCAACACCGGCACCGCTGAGATCGATGCTGCCACCCGCGCTGATTTTGCTCCAGTAGTTTTGCAGCGTCTCGACTGCCGTGCGCAGGTTACCCCCCACCAGAAGTTGTGCTTCCGGGCTGATCTGTTCGATGCTGTTGTAGGCATAGGTGGTGTTGTATTTAGTGCCTATGTACCCGCTGTTCATTGCCCCGCCGTGTGGCGGTTCAATATAGCGGCCGCCCGGGACATCCGGGTTTTGCTCTGTCCAAAAGGCTTCGCCTTTTTCGGTGTTTTGATCAACAAAGGTGTCGTTGACCGTCAGGATGCGTCGGCTGTTGGTGAAACGTTCACTCTGGATCAGCATGTCGCTGCCAGACTCAATCAGCCCTGAAATGTTGCGGATCTGCTCAGCCGCACGGTAGCTGCCATCGTTATTCTCTCCACCAGCCAGGATCACTTTGCCTCGGCCAATGATGGTGGTGCTCGGGCCGCTGTCGGTGTCGGTGGTGTCGTCGATGTTCTCAATCTGTTTCGCCAGCAGTGCCAGGGTGCCCTCGGCATCGTGGGCGCCGATCAGGGCGTTTGCGCCTCGGTTGATGATCGCCTGAGCCGCTTGCAGTGTCATTTCGGCAGCGATCAGGCTGCTGAGGTTGGTTAGGTTCTGCGATTCAGTACGCAGTTTGCCGCCAACAATCAGTTCCGCCTGGTTGAGGATGTCGCCGCTGGTTTTCAGGGTAAAATCGCCACCCACATGCCAGTGGGTGTCAGCCTGGTGGATAAAATCGCTCTGTAGTGTCAGGTTGAGGTCACCGGCGCTGCTGATGGTGCCGC
>NZ_SBEF01000082.1 GCF_004011885.1 Serratia microhaemolytica
ACGGCCACTGCATCCGCCGCACCAACGGCGCAGGCGAAAGCACCGAATACCAGTACGACGCCTGCGGGCGCTGCATCGCCGCCGTGCGACCGGAAAAAACACTGCACTACCGCTACAGCGCCAGTGGCCAACTGCTCGGCATCGACGATATCGACGGCGCGATCCACTACCATTACGACGCCGCCCAACGGCTGATTTGTGAACAGCACCCACAGCATGAAATTCACTACCGCTACCCGGATGCACAGTGCAAAGTGCGCGAAATCCGCCTCACCGCGCACCCGGAAATCGCCCCGCTGATCACCGAATACCGCTACAACGCAGTC
The DNA here is from genome assembly GCF_004011885.1 of Serratia microhaemolytica. GTDB lineage: Bacteria > Pseudomonadota > Gammaproteobacteria > Enterobacterales > Enterobacteriaceae > Serratia_G > Serratia_G microhaemolytica. The sequence goes on from NZ_SBEF01000082.1 coordinate 327, forward strand.
GGCGAACTGCTGTCCGTGCAACTGCCGCACCACGCTGGATTGCAGTTCAGTTACGACGCGGTCGGCAATGAACTCGGCCGCCACAGCGCGCAGGGCTTCCAACTGCTGCAAGATTACGACGTGATGAACCAGCTGATCCGCCAACGCGCCGGTAAACCGCCGCTGCGGCCACAGCACGAAACACTGCCACTGCAAGCCAGCCTCGATCGCCGCCTGCATTACGATGCTGCCGGGCAACGCGTAGCGGTCAACGACGACGGCGAAACGCACTACCGGCTGAACGGCAACGGGCAAGTCGTCGCGGTACAGCACGCTGACACGCAGCATGAATATTACCGTTACGACCCGACCGGCCAGTTGCAGACCCAAGAGCTCGCCCAACACTGCACAGCGCAGGTGCAGAGCCACTACACCGCCGGGCACCGGCTATGGCGGCAAGGGGAGGACCAGTTTGAACACGACGCAGCGGGACGGTTAACACGCCAAGTGATCGACGGCCGAGGCTTCCTACCGGCCATCTCACACTATCGCTGGGACAGCCAAAGCCAGTTGATCGGCTTTAAACACCCGTCAGGTCATACCTGGCAATACCGTTACGACGCACTGGGCAGGCGGATCGAAAAAAGCGGCGGCCGACACGGAGAGAAAACCGTCTACCTCTGGGACGGCGACACGCTGGCGCTGATCTTGGAATACCGACACGGTGAACTGATCCACCTGCGGCACTGGGTGTTCAACGGCTTCCACCTACTGGCACAACAGGATGAATGGCGCGAACCGGAACCTGAACCGGGCATCGACTGGCCGACCGTGCCTGTGCGCGGCTGGCAAACCACCTACGCGGTGACCGACCTCAACGGCTTACCGCTGTGCCTGTACAGCGAAAGCGGGCAACGGGTCTGGCGCAAACGGCCAGTCAGCCTGTGGGGTCGGCGACCCGAGGTGATGCCACACCTACCGAAAGATCGGCACGACCCCCAATTACTGTTTGCCGGGCAGTTGGAAGATGCAGAAAGCGGGCTTGCCTACAACCGCTTCCGCTACTACAATCCACAGACTGGCAGCTACTTAAGCCCGGATCCACTCGGCTTAGCCGGTGGACCAAACCCAATGGCCTACGTCGCCAACCCACTGGAGTGGGTGGACCCCCTCGGCTTGGCGGGGTGTTCTGGTTCTGGAGTTAATGCTAAACATATCTTCCATGGTGAAATCAACAGAAGAGGCAGAGCGGTTGGTTTTCATCATGAAGGTAGCATAGGCCATCAGGGCAAAGCTCGAGTGGTAGAAATAACGAAACCACCTAATGAACTCGGTATTTATCAGGCGAAAGTCGAGGTATTTAATCCAGCTACTGGGAGATGGGTAGCTAAAGGACCTGAATCAACTTTCTTTCCGAAGCACTGGAGCCGAGCGAAAGTATTAAGTGAAGTTAAGGCAGCTAAAGCAAATTCGGTGATGATAACAGATACCAAGTGGCAAGGAGTTTCACCTAGTGGAGTAAAAATAGAGGGGTATGGAAATATTACTACTGCCTTCCCATCGATGGATAACTTTATATGAGATTTTATGTTAATAATCTAGGTTTTGCGGTGCTTGAGGTTGGGCGTAGCAAACAAGTGATTGCTGATTTTTTGGGAAGTGATATTCAGGCTCATTCTGATAATTATAATATGAGATTATTTTTATCTGTATGCCACTCTATCAGGAATCATGAGATGTCAGAGTGGGAGGGAACAGGGAATGCACATACTGTCATTATTAAGTTAAATGACGTTGAAATATACAATGAATTTACTGAGGATAATATCCATATCACTCTTAATGAATTTGAGTGGTATCTGAAACAGTGGGAGCGTTTTATTACCACTGGTGAAGAGTTCACAATCGAATCACCGTTTGATTGATTTTCCACTGTAAAAAAGAGCGGTTTTTAAATGCCGCTCTTTTTTCTTTGCCGCTAAACTAATTTACTCTTGCAGCATCAAGCCATTGGGATAATTTTTTAACCACTCCAAGGCTAATTGCTGCTGTTCTGCTGTTGCGTCCCGCACTCATCGTATTTTGTCCCAAATTATTCATCATAAAATTGATGGGAAAATGAGCAGTTTTACCACATTGTCATCGAAGCCAAAAAAGTCTGTCCCCTTTTATCATCGTAGTTTGTCCCACATTGGCGT
>NZ_SBEF01000083.1 GCF_004011885.1 Serratia microhaemolytica
AACTGTATCCGCCGTTAAATCGACGTATTTGCCCTATTCATATTGCGGTACATTTTTTGAAAAAGGGGCAAGGCCAATGTTCCACGGCAACAGTGCTTCCAGCTTTTCCACCGTATCGGCTTCACCAATGCGCTCCAGCACATGTTGGATATAGGCAGATGGCTCCAGATTGTTGGCTTTCGCTGTTTCTATCAGGGAATAGCAACAAGCGCTCGCCCGTGCCCCTTGGGAACTGTCGGCAAACAACCACGCTTTTCTGCCCACCGCAAACGGGCGTATCGCATTCTCCGCCAACACATTGCTGATATTCAGATAACCGTGCTCGCAGTAGCCGAGCAGCAATGGCCAGTGATTTAGCGTGTACTCCATCGCCCGGCGTGTCAGTGAGCCCTTCATCACTGAACCCACATTTTTCTCCAGCCATGCTTTGAAGGTGGTCAGCAAAGGTAGACTGTGTTGTTGGCGAGCCTGATACTTGTCCTGTTCGGCAAGCCCCTGAATGGCCCGCTCTATCCCATACAGTTTGCCAATGTACCCTAAGGCCACATCGGCCTTGGTAGGCGCAGTGTTTGATGTCTTTTTCCCTTTAGGCATCGCCTTGCCCGCTTCAACATATTTACGCCGGGCGTGGTCCCAACAGCCAATACGCACCAGCTGGTTTTCACGGCACACCTCGGTATAGCCGGCATAACCATCGGTTTGCAAAATACCGCTAAAGCCATCCAACAGGCGCACGGGAACGCTGCCCGCGCGACTCGGGTCATAGTCAAACAAGACCGACGGTTTATCTGGGGGGCCCCCACGTACCACCCACATCCATTTGTCCGATTGGGCCGTTTTACCGTCTTCTTTCAGGACCTGAATGCGGGTTTCATCCATTTGCAGATAGCGACTGCTGTTTTGCACTTCACGCATCAAGTTAATCAGCGGTTGAAAAACATCGGCCAAACGGATGACCCAGTGAGCCATATTGGTGCGGGCTACCGAGTGACCACTGCGGGCCAAGATACTTTCCAGGCGGTACAGCGGCAAGCCATCGGCATACTTGGCCACGATGATATAGGCCAGCAAAGAGACGGTGGCAAAACACTTGCCCAACGGATGAACCGGGCGCTGGGCCGCCACGATAACTTCGTTACCGTCGCGCTCAAATACCGCTTTTTCCTGCCAGTACTCGATAACTTTCATCTGGGCGGGAATATAGGCCAACTCTTCTTTGACCTTGCTGAAAAAGGTGCTGCTGGCGCCCGCTTTCTCCTCATCAGACAGGCACAACTCCACGCGCTCACGCAGCAGGCTATCGGAAAAACCTCGCTGCCGAGTGACCTTTTTCGGCGAGGACAGCGTGGGCTCTTCCTCGGGCAATTGTGCCGATAAAGCCTCAATGGCAACTTCCATTTCAGCTTCATCGAACAGAGAAATCTGGTCGGCGTGCCGCTCGCTACTGGCAGCAAACTGTTGGGCTCTTTTGAGCCGGAGCTGTTCTTCCAGCAGGAGAATATATTGGTCGCGGTATTGAAGTTGTTGCCGTAGCTCCGCATTCAACGCCAACAATTCAACCGCAGATAAACTGCGGTTGTCAGGTTTTTTTTCTGATGGGGGAACAGGCTTTTTCATGAAGGAAATGATAACAAAAACAGCCGCATAATGCACGCTTTATGACTTAATTTACCCTGTCATAATGCAGTTTTTTATGCCCATTGAGCAGACGGATATCGTAACCATCCAGCAACCCATTAATCTGTTCGCCAGTCAGCGGCAACAGGTCATCAGCCAGGTTGGGCCACTTGAACTTCTCTTCGGCCAGCGCCTTATAATAGAGGACAAAGCCATTATCCTCCCACATCAGACATTTGATTTTATTGCGCTGGCGGTTGGTGAAGGCATACAGTGCACCCGTAAAGGGATTATGGCCCAGTTCCTGTTCTATCAGTGCCGCCAGACCATTCACTTGCTTACGAAAATCGATGGGGGCACGATAAAGGTAAATCTGCGGCATTGCCAGCGCAGGGCGTAAGTGATGGTTACGCATTAGAGTTGCCTAAGAATAGCGCCTAGCAGGGCGACATTACTATCATTGAATCCAGTGATCACCAACCCATTGGGCAATGAAAGTGTCAGCTCGGCAGAATTGACCGGTACCGTGGTGGTGACTTTGGTAAACCCGGGTGAAATGTTCTCTTGAGGTTCGCGATATTTTTGCCGCCAATAAACAAACTGGTGGTAAGTGAGTTGATGTTGCTGACAAAAAATCTGCCCGGAAAGGCCAGATGTCTGCCAGAGAATAATTTGTTCACGCCAGTAGTCGGCACGTTGTTGTGATTTCATGATGGCACCTCTGTATTAAATGAACGCAGAGGTAGTGTTGCGCAGTCAATGGCTAAAAAACAGATGCTGATTTAAGGCCGCTTACGA
>NZ_SBEF01000084.1 GCF_004011885.1 Serratia microhaemolytica
TCCCAACGGATGCTGAGTTTTATGCTCCGGGATCAGTGGTGCCATCTTTTCCCACAGTTCATCGCTAATCTGCCACTTGCTATTTGCCATAATTCACCCTCAGAAATGGTCATGATGTATTATACAGCAATTCCTATTGAGATAGGATCTAACTCACTTTTCTCACTCCTCCGCACGCCTTGCTTCGCAACATGCCTGTTCATCCTGCCATCAACATCAGTATTGGGTGCCTCATGGCTTTGTTTATAAACAGCTTTCCTCTAAAAAACGGCGCGTGGTGGCAAAACGCCTATTCTGCAGCACTCGCTATGGCCGACACGGCTGTGGGCGTACTCGACAGCTCTATCTCGCCCAAACAATCCCCCGCCGACACCATCCACTCTCCACCTTCATCCAATTTATTTCATTGTTATGTCATCGCTTAACGGTAACGCAGGCTTATCAGCAAGCCGTAGGGAAGCCCACCGAGCCCCGTCAGGCTTATCGATGGCTGGCGGCGCTTGATCAACAACTGGGGAGCTTTCGCGTATTGCTTGAAAAAAGACATCGAGATCAGCAGACTACCGCGCCTTTCTCCTCGCATCGTCTCAGGCGATTACTGCCGACATTGCAGGATTTTTTGCAACCAGAACCCCTGGCGGTGCAGTACCGCTTTCAACGCGCGTTGTTGTGAACTGTACCACACTGGCATCGTACCCAAGGAGGCAATATGCCACTAACCGATTGATAATGAACAGCAACAGAGTGTGTCACTCGCCAGACACCCGCTCGCCTTTTACCCTCCAGACAGCTTATTAACTGGAGTCCTATCATGACGTCTAACAAAAAACCACCGTTAATCATCCGGTTGCAAGTCCTTGCCGCCATTGATTATGTGCCCGGCGCCACCGTCCGCGAGCGGATAAAAGCCGTCAGTCAACAAACCTTTATCGACCGGGAAACCGGTATCCGCTATGTGTTCACCTGGCGGACTATCAGTACCTGGCTGTATCGCTATAAAAAAGATGGCATCACTACCTTGGAGCCGAAAACCCGTTCGGACAAGCAGCGACAGCGCAAGGTGGCACTCCCCCAATTGGCCGAAGCCCTGAATGATGCGCTGCCAAAACTGGGTAAAAACAAGGTCGGCAAAACACCGAAAAGTGCGCTCTATCGCTATTTGCTCGAACATAATTACTTTACACGACAGCAACTTGCCCGAACCACCTTTTACCGCTTCGTCAATCATCACCACCTGCTTGAAAGCGAAACTAACGACAAATTACGCACCGCCTTCGCCATGTTGCACGCCAACGAGCTCTGGCAAGGCGACACGATGTACGGCCCGAGCCTGCGTGACGCTAACGGCAGGTGGAAAAAAACCTTTTTTATCGCCTTTATCGACGATGCCAGCCGCCTGATCACCCACGGTGAATTTTTTTACCACGACAACACCGAGAACATGATCGACGCCTTTCGCAGCGCGTTGTACAAACGTGGCAAGCCGGAGCGGCTCTATTTTGATAATGGGTCGAATTACCGCTCGACGGCGATATTGCAGGCCTGTATGCGCCTCGATATTCATCTCTCCCATGCCCCAGTGCGTGACGGTGCCGCCAAGGGGAAAATTGAGCGCTTTTTCCGTGGGTTTCGTGACCGTTTTCTGGTGATGCACCTCGAATTTGACTCGCTGGAGCACCTCAATCAGCTGGCACAGGAATGGATAGAAAATCAGTACAATACTCAATATCATAGCGGCATTCAGATGGCGCCACTGCAGCGTTTTAATCTCGACCATGCCCGCATCCACTACCTCGCACAGGATGAATTCACCGACGAGGTCTTTTATGTCGAAGAAAACCGTCAGGTCTCGAAAGTCAACGTGTTTTCCATCAACGCCGAACGCTGGGAATGCCCCGTCGACCTGCGGGGGAAAACCATTCAGATCCGCTATGACCGTCAGCGCCGCGACCGCTACATCGTCTATTTCAACGGCCAGCGCTATGGCCTCGCCCGCCGCCTGAACCTGTCCCTCAACGCCCGCCTGCCCAAGGAGAAACACTCATGATCAATGCCATCTGGGGGATCAAAACTCTGCCGTTCAAACGTGAAGCCACACTGTTATTACCGCAGCAAAAACAGGCGATTGAGATGATCCGCATTCATGCCCAGCAGGGCGGTTTTTCCGTGATTATCGGCGAGCCCGGCGTGGGTAAAACCGTGTTGCGCGAGCATATTGAAGCGTGCGATAAAGCGCGTGACACCACCGTGGTCTCCTGCTCGCGCACGATGCACACCTATCGCCAGATTATCTGGCAATTGGCAGAGGCTTTCTTGCTGGAAACCAAAGAAAAAAACCTGGAGGCCGACCTCATTGAGGCAGCCTTT
>NZ_SBEF01000085.1 GCF_004011885.1 Serratia microhaemolytica
TGGATTGGACCGAGTTTGATGCCGATGACCACAGCACTCTGGTTATCAGCTTGCAAACCAGCCATGGACGCAATACACCACTCCTATGGCAAACCCACCAAAAATCCTTGCTCAAAGGGCAACGCAACGCACATGAAAAGTCGCTGCTAACCAAACTCAAGAAGACCCTGCCGGAAGGGGTTTTTGTCACTGTCGTGGCGGATCGTGGCTTCGGTTATATGGCGTTGTCAACGATCACCGAAAAGTGATCCACTTTTAGGCCAAATTCGATCAATCAAAATTGATCCACTGTTTTACTCAGGTATTACCCCAGAACGGCGTTTATCTTTCAACCGATAGCTATCACCACTCAGTTGCAACACATGGGCGTGATGCAGTAGCCGGTCTAACATCGCCGCTGTTAAGGTCGCATCATCGGCAAACGCACTGGGCCATTGCCCAAACGATAAGTTGCTCGTCAATATGATACTGCCGTACTCATAACGCTTGGCAATCACCGTAAAAAACAGATTGGCTTCCTCTCGCCCAAACGGCAGGTAACCTATCTCATCAATAATCAATAACCTCGGTGCCATGACTGCCCGTGAGATATAGGCCTTGAGCTTGTTTTGACGTTTCGCCGTCGATAATTGCAGCATCAGTTCGGCGGCGGTGATAAAGCGGGTTTTCTTCTTGGCTTGGATAGCTTTTAGCCCCAATCCTATCGCTAAATGGGTTTTCCCCACGCCACTGGGACCCAGTAACACAATGTTTTCATGACGTTCAATAAAAGTGAGGTCACTTAATGCCATCACCGCCTGCTTCGGTACGCCTGTCGCAAACGTAAAATCAAAGCTGTCCAACGCCTTATGTGCCGGAAATCCCGCCATGTGGTTAAACAGGCTGCGTGTTCGTTCATCGCGCTGTTGTTGTTCATGGTTGAGGAGAGCCAACAAGAACTCGCCGTGGCTTTTTTCTTGTGCAATACACTGCTGCGCATACACCGGCCAATCTGTGGCGATGGTGCCCAGTTTTAGTGACTCGCATAACCCGTTGATTTGCTCATGCAATAACATCGTCACCTCCCAACAAGGCATCATAGACACTCATGGCATGTTGCAAATTGATTGACGCGAGTGGGGGAACGACACGCAACGTATGAGGCGTGCTGGGCGCAAGCGATGAGCACACGTGGACGGGAAGCGGAAGGAGGTGTGGGGTCTCCTCCACGAGTCGGTCAGCGGGCTTTTCCAGTGTCGTGCCGTGGATCCTCTGGTGGGCGATGCGGTGTAGCCATGGCCCGATTTTCGCGTTGGCAAGCTCGACATCCAGTTCGAGGTGTTGCGCGCGCAATTTGGCATTGAGTGGCACGATGAAGCTGTTTTTCAGGTAGTGATTAAAACGTTCCACTTTCCCTTTAGTTTTAGCCCGATAAGGCTTACACGCCATCAATGTGAAGCCGTAATCTTTGGCGATTTGTAGCATTTCACTGTGCCATTGATGTTCGCCTTGAGCGTAAGCATCACGTTCAAGGATCAGCGCTTTGGCATTGTCACACAGCACCTGCTGGGGAACGCCGCCGAAATAATCAAACGCTTCTTTTAAACCTTGTTGCCAGGCGGCAGCACGTTCATTATCAAAGAATTTCACGTAGCTTGCCCGAGAGTAGCCTAACGTGGCGACAAACGCTTTTAACGGGTGTTTACCCCGTCGAATGGTGGTGAAATCGATTTGCATCTGTTGGCCGGGTGGGGTTTCAAAACGCACAACCGGTTCGGGCGTGATGCGTGGCTTAAACGGGCAGACAAAGCGACGTAGCTGGGCAATACCGCCTTGATAGCCTTGTTGGCACACCTCATCAAACAACACGGTAGCGGGTATCCAATCGGGTCTCGCTTGCTCGATGCGTTGGATGAGATAGGGCTGAAACGGTGTCAGTTTAGCTGATGAAGAATGTCTCGGTGTATACGTTGGCATCGAATGCCGCTGCAAATGATGTTTTACCGTGTTACGGGAAATGCTTAATTCCCGAGCAATTTTACGAATGCTTTGCCCTTGTGCAAAGCGAACATGAATATCCACAAATGTCTCCTTGGTTAACATAAATTCTCCGCACATAAAATGTACGAAGGATACCAAAGTGGATCAGTTTTCGATGATCGTTAGTGGATCAGTTTTGCATGATCGGTGACAGCGTTGTTTGAACGTCTTGAACAAGAGTTGGGATTTTCCTATATCATTCGTTTTAAAGGAAATATTCTCGTTGGCTACCCAGGTATGGAACAGGTGCCGGCGAGCGAATGGCTTACCCCTACGGGGA
>NZ_ML137212.1:0-1469 GCF_004011885.1 Serratia microhaemolytica
GGTATTTCAAAATAATCAAATGCGTTAAAACCCCACCCTAACCCTCCCCTTATTAAGGGGAGGGAACTACCTGGCTCCTCGTATTGTGGCACAGAACAAACTTTAGTTAATAATCGATTAAAAAACGCCCATATATTTACCTTGGCAACCACCTGAAACAAGATGGCTTTAGCGTGAACGACAAAATAACCGCTTGCCAGCCGCGCATATTTATCTTTTTACTATCTAAAAAGAATATTATTTTTTAATAATCACCAATCAAGAACATTAAACTAGGTTAATCAATCAACCCAACCAAAATAACCTACCCAGAATGGCAAATAAATCTAAACAGTAACAACAACAGATAAAACAATTGCGTCAAACAATAAACCAAATGCAGACGAAAGCTGGATTAGTGATTGACATTGTGATCAGAAAATAACAGCATAACCGGCATTAAATATTTCCCCACCTGGGGATAATTGCTGTTTTTCTTGACTGCCTTATTGCAAGCCGACACCCGTTTTGATCAGCACCAACGAAAAAGTACTGCCAGCCAGGCAGTGAAACGACACACGATGGAACAAAAAATCAGAGCCTATCCCGGCAAGCACCATTAACGCGGCAAGTTACATCGCCCTAATCGGATAGGCCCTCATACAAATAATGGAACAGAGAGCTGTATTATGCCGATAATTCGCAACTACCAGGACGAAATCGTCAAATTGCAGGACGACATCGATACCCTGTTTGATGATCGCCCCAGCACCCTGCGCTACATTACCGAACCCGCTCAAGACCCCGACGCCGAACGCTTGGGCGAAGGCAACACCTTTCTTGGCAGCCAACTTGAAGCCCTGGTCGAGCAACTCGCGCCACAACTGGACTACGGCCTGACCGATCTACAGTGGCCAAGCCGCCTGCGCCCAGTGCCCAGCCTCACCATCCTGGAATTTCACGCCAACACTGTCGATCCGGCACAACCGATCACCACCCTGGCCGCCGGCCAAACCGTGTTCAGCGCCCCGCTGCAACTGGAAGATGGCCGCAGTGAACGTTGCCAGTTCCGCACCAGCCGCACCCTCTCTCTCACCCCACTGCAACTGCAACAGGTACACACAGAGAGTGACAGCCTGGCACTGCAACTGAGCTGCCCCCAGCCGTTGCCGCTCAACGCCCTCGGCCTAACGCAACTCAACCTCTACCTCGGCCAGGATAACTACATCGGCAGCCAACTGCTGTTGTGGCTCTGCCACTACCTGACACAGGTCGAGCTGCAACTGGATGACCAGACGCTCCCCCTGCCCGACTGGCGTTTTCGTGTGCAAGGATTGGCGGAAGACGACCAAGCGACACTGCCCTACCCCAGCCACGTGTTCAGTGGCTGCCGATTACTGCAAGAGTACAGCTGCTTCCCGCAACTGCTGATGTTTGTGCAAGCGCACTGCTCAGCACAGTTGGACGCACGCCCAGTGCAACACCTGACA
>NZ_ML137212.1:1479-2259 GCF_004011885.1 Serratia microhaemolytica
ACTGCGCTTTCACTTCTCGCGCCCACTGCCGCAGGATCTGCAACCGCGCACCGAACACCTGCACCTGCACTGCACCCCGGCAATCAACCTGTTCTCACACGCCGCCGAACCGGTGATTGTTGAAGGCCAGCAGAGCCACTACCCGCTGGTGCCCAGCTACCGCCATCCGCAAGCCTATGACCTGTTCTCGATTGACCAAGTGCAAGGCCAAGTGCTACAGCGCCCTGATCTCGGCACCCGTCACTACCGCCTATTTGAAGGCTTTCGTCACCAGCAACAGCACGGCAACCAGCACTACTACCGCCTGCATACCCAGCTTGGTCTGCCGGCGCATGTGCTGGCCAAACGCGGCTTTCAGCATCAGCTCTCGTTTATCCGCCTTGATGAACCGCAGCGCCACCCAGACACCGAAGTGATCTCTTTGCAACTGACCTGCTCACAGCGTGACCTGCCGGGGCTACTGACCATTGGTGATCTCTGCCACGCCGAACTGCCGCCGGGCATCACAGTGCGCAACCTGACACGCCCCAGCCGCTCACTCTACCCACCGAGCGACGATGAGTTGCTGGATAACCTGCTCAGCTCGCTGACCTTAAGCAGCGGCTCGATCCTGTCGCTGTTTGCGCTGAGCGAACTGCTGCGCCTGCACGATCTACCGGCCAGCTACCACCCGAACCTGGCTGAAGCCGCCCTTCGGCGGCGCATGGCGCTGGCAGAGATAACCTCACGCCCGATCGAACGCTACTACCAAGGGGTACTGATCGACGGCATCGCCTCGAC
>NZ_SBEF01000088.1 GCF_004011885.1 Serratia microhaemolytica
CGGGATCAGTGGTGCCATCTTTTCCCACAGTTCATCGCTAATCTGCCACTTGCTATTTGCCATAATTCACCCTCAGAAATGATCATGATGTATTATACAGTAATTCCTATTGAGATGGGCTCTTAGCTATAAAAAAGTTTGCTGGTAATAGGCCAATTATAACAACAACTGATAAAGGAAAACGTATTTATACCCACCCAAAAACTAGAGTACAAGTTGTTGAGGATATATCAGGAAGATACTTTCGTATCTATGACCCATCATTGATAGGAAAGCGTGCTTATTTAGACCTTGAAGGGGATATACCAAATAAAAAAATCTTAGATAGTGGAAAGAAAATGGGAAGAACCCAAAGTGAATATAATGAAGTGACACACTTCAACATTAAAAGGAAAAATAAAATGAAATACATATCAGTTCCAACAAATCAGGAAGCTATGGCTAGACTTGATTTAGATCAGTGCATAATGGGTGACTTAATTGAGTTCACTTTAAATAAAGTTGATTACGCTGCTCTTTGGTCGACGGGTGTGATCGATGAAATAAATGAAAAATTGAATGTAAGTATAGATGATTACGAAGATGAAAGAATAACAGGAATCGAAAAACTGACTGAAGCAAAAAGAATAGTTGAATCAAAAAAAGCATTAAATAAAAGCAATGACATCATTATTGATAATTTATTGCTACAAATTAATTCAGCCATTGAAAATAATACCGGAGTTTTCTTCTTTTTTTAAAGCTCTTCGCTGTTTTAATTGGGTTTGGTCAATTGGTAGATTATACGTGTAGCCTTACCTTTAGCAAATGGCTGGATAGGGCAAGACTGCTATTGGTAGCAAACATTGCTCAGTGATTATTCACATCAGTGGATTGGTTTGCTCGAAAACGGCTACACTCTCGAGCAAGCGAAGGTCAAGCTGGCACAGGATCAAGCTGATTCGGTGGAGTATGCCAGAAAATACCAAGAGGCCGTAGATAAACTGCCAACTTGGGCAAGGATCGCGATGACCATACAGGATACTGTCGGTATGGTGTATGGGGCAAAGGCTGCGGGTGTGGGGTTGGGGAGTTTGGGGGGGAAAGGACTAAAGCCTGTCGTAAAGGGCACAACAAACATTGCTAATGATTTCATAAAAAACCCCCACATAATTTGGGGGCGAACAGTCAATGATATTGCTAAAGATTTTCAGTCTGCCGGCTATGTGGTTAATATCCGACAATCCACTCGAGGATCTGGACAAGCTGTCATTGTTGAAGTGAAGAATCATCCAGAGATTAGTCAAATTCAATATCACCTCCGGCGGAGGACGACATGGAGGAAGCTACTACAAAGTCTCAACGACTACACAAGGCACTATAAAAGTTGTTGATTTAAAAGATTACAAGCCAAGCTCTGGAGAGAAGGCTACGATTATCAGCAAACCCAAAGAGTGATGAAAATGAACAAAATCAAACAAATAACGAAATATTTTTCTCAACCATATGAAATACAAAAAGGTTTATTCCCTGAATTTGTAAATGTAGCTGACCAGTTAGCTGTGGAATGGGAAATTGCCCTGAATGAAATCGAGGACTCTCAGTTAACAGATGAGCAGAAACAGGCCGTCCAAGCATTAGATGATTATATGTTGTCAATTAGTGGTCCAACTAATCTAGTTTACTGGAATGATAATGCACTTCAGCATAGTGATGAATGGAATGAAATGAGAAGATTAGCGAAAATAATATTGAATACAATGGGATGGGAAGATGAGTGCACCTATGAAACGGGTGTTATATATATTGGTAATCAAAATCAATAGTTAGGGAAAGATAAATATCCCCATCTAATTAACCCAGGGCAAGATCATGAGTGTTTATTGACCAATTATCGTATAAACAAAAGACCAAGACACTGTCGGTATGGTGTATGGAGCAAAGGCTGCGGGTGTGGGGTTGGGGAAGTTAGCCGAAAATCAACTGGTATCCTACCAGGGCAAGATCACGAACGTTTTTTAACCAAAAACAGTATTTGACCTGAGCACGTGTTGATGTTTTTCCCCTTATCAAAGCAAAAGCATTGTCTCGCTCCTCCCCCAGGGCAAGATCACGAATGTTTTTTAACCAACGCAATGGCAGTATTGACGTAAATTGTAGAGCATGATCTTATACTCTCTTTGGGGAGACAATCATGTACCTTGATGCATTTATTCAACATTTTTC
>NZ_SBEF01000089.1 GCF_004011885.1 Serratia microhaemolytica
GCGCGGAGTTGATGGCGAACGCGATCATGAACTCGCTCTACCCGGGCAAAAAAGTGAGTGAATTAACCGAGGAAGAGAAGCAGAATATCGCCTCACTGAGCACACTCGCCGCTGGCCTGGCCGGAGGATTACTGGGCGACAGCAGCAGCGACACCGCGAAAAGCGCCCAGATAGGGAAGAACGCGGTGGAGAATAACCGTCTGCGCACCGAGAATGAGCAGAAGATTGTCAACAATCTGACCAGTGCAGGGCAAGATCTGAATAAACTGGAAGCGGCATCGTGTGCTTTAACCAAGTGTTATGCACAATATCCGTTTGGTTCTGCTGAGTATGAAAAAAACTGGGCATTGGCGCAAGAGGGGGAAAATTATCAGGAGGAACAGCAACTACTGAAGAACTACGAGTTGCTGACCAGTGAGCTTAGTGATCCGCTTTACTGGAATAAAGTTCCGGAAGAAGTCAAAGCCAAATATCAGGGTTTTGAGTATACCCAAGCGGATCAGATCACTGATGGTCAGCAATCGTATGATGCTTGGAAGAAGAGTTACATTGCGGATAAGTTGGGGATTTCACCAGGTTTAGTGGAGTTAACTAGTACGGGCTTTACTGTTAGCATGGTTGCGGTAGCTACATCGCAGGCAGGGAAGGTGATAGCAGAGATTGAAAAGCCCACTGTAAATCAAAGCAGTAAAGTTATACAGAATCAAGGTGGCAACTTACCTGTCATTCGTGAAGGCAAGGTTACTTATGAACCGTTAGCTAAACCTGACGCGAATGAAACAAGGGCTGGGCAGAGATTTGCTGATCAGGGATATGATGTAACATATAGAGCAACAGCATCAGATCAGGGGATTTCAGGCACAAGAACATCGGATTTATATGTTGATGGGATTGGTAGGGTTGATGTCTACACGCCTAAGACAACCAAGGCTAAGAGCATAATAACTACAATCGAGAAAAAAGACAGCCAAACATCAGCAGTACTTGTACAGGTTGATTTGACAGGTGCAGAAATGAGCAGTATTGCTGCTAGAGTTTGGGGTAAACCCAATGTTAAGAATGTTAATACGTTGTTTTTTCAAGACGCTACAGGGCAAATTCATCGTTTTGATCGTCCCATAGGAGGTAACTGATGTCGAAACTAGCTTGTAAATGTGGGCATGTGATGGTTGCTCGTACAATGGAAGAGGATTTTTTATATGAAATTATTCCTCAAAAAGTCATTATACAGCTACTGAATGAATGGGATGAAAAAGATACTGCTTTCACAAGTGATGACTTTTTTGATTATTACAATCAATTTAGGCAAGACGTTTATAAATGCCCCTCTTGTGGAAGAGTGATCATTGAAAATGAACCCAGAGCTAATAAATTTAGCTTTTATGCAAAGGAACTGTGATCAGTTTTATTTGTTAGCTATCTCAGTGACAGATAACTGATAAACGCCCCAAGCCTAACAGCCTGGGGCGTTGTTATGAGTGGTTGCTACTCGGTCACCACCAAGGTAATACCACGGCGAACTCACATTGACGCGATTAGCCGACTCTGCATCATGCAGAACCGGCTAATCAGTAAAGGGGTTTTCCGGGAAGGGAAGCAGTTCGTGCAGGCGTTCTTTCGGCCACTCAGGTAAACGCGTCAGTATCGATTTTAACCATGCATACGGCTCCAAACCGTTCAGCCGCGCGGTTTCCAGCAAACTCATGATGGTTGCTGCGCGCTGCCCTGCTGCCAACGACCCCGCGAACAACCAGTTGGAGCGCCCCATCACCACCGGGCGAATGGCACGTTCACACCGGTTATTGCGGAGTTGATGGCGAACGCGATTATGAACTCGCTCTACCCGGGCAAAAAAGTGAGTGAATTAACCGAGGAAGAGAAGCAGAATATCGCCTCACTGAGCACACTCGCCGCCGGTCTAGCCGGAGGGTTACTGGGCGACAGCAGCAGCGACACCGCGAAAAGCGCCCAGATAGGGAAGAACGCGGTGGAGAATAACTACCTGAGTGTGTCTGAAAAGACAGAACTTGAGTTGGCGAAACAGGCGTTACAAAAGGCGACTGATCCGGCTGAAAAAGAAAAAGCGCAGGAAAAAATCAACGCACTGATTGAAAAAGATATTAGCAGTAATCAGAAAGTGCTGGATGCCTGTAGCAATGGAG
>NZ_SBEF01000090.1 GCF_004011885.1 Serratia microhaemolytica
AACTGGAGGAGCATATTCCTGTCGCATTGAGCGCATTCCATTGGCACCCTGTGCGCAGAACGAAGAAAATGGCGTTCATGGCGGCACGATTATCGACACGTTTGCGATGCGTTCCCAACGGATGCTGGGTTTTATGCTCCGGGATCAGTGGCGCCATCTTTTCCCACAGTTCATCGCTAATCTGCCACTTGCTATTTGCCATAATTCACCCTCAGAAATGGTCATGATGTATTATACAGTAATTCCTATTGAGATGGGCTCTTAATCCTGAAATTTGCCAATATCATTTAAGAACGGTACAGACAAGTTATGTTTAATTTTATTGATAGTTCAGTCTTTGTTGAGGGGAGCTTAATTGCTCAATATTTACTGCTTGGCGTGCTTCTACTGGTGGTGGCATCGTTTGTAGCTGGGTATATCGATGCTATAGCGGGTGGTGCTGGATTAATCCTTATTCCTGCTTTTATGCTTACAGGGTTGCCTCCGCAGTTGGCATTAGGGCAGGAAAAACTCGTTAGTACTATAGGTACAGTTGCGGCGATAAAGAATTTTGTCAAAAATCGCTCAGTGATCTGGAAGGTCGTGCCTGCGGGCTTAATATCTGCGTTGGTAGGAGCATATGTTGGCGCTCGTGTCATTTTGCTTGTACCCGTTGAAACACTGTCATTGGTGATTGTTGCTCTGCTACCGATTGGTTTAGTAGCAGCGACATTAAAAAGCCATCTGAAAGAAACAGATCAGCCACCTACAACTAATCCAATCGCAATCTTTACTGTATGTTTTGTTGTTGGTTTTTACGATGGTTTTTTTGGTCCAGGTACAGGCAGTTTGTTTATTATTGCCTTAGCAGTCGTTAATCGTTTCTGTTTACTAGAAGCTTCAGCGACCAGTAAGATTTTTAACTTCTCTTCAAATATTGGTGCTTTCGTCGCCTTTGCAATAGCCGGTCAAATGGCTTGGATAATAGGTATACCTATGATAATCGCTAGTCTCATAGGAAATCACATGGGTAGTTTACATGCAATTAAAACCAACGGAGAAATCATCAAGAAAGTGCTCTATATATCAGTAGGAGCTATGATGGTTACCTTATTGGTTAAGTATTTTTCGGGTAGTTAAGGAGGCCGACAATGCAAGGCATTAAGATTAAATGTGCAACTGAGCAAGATATTCCTCAGGTTAAGGAGTTGCTTGAGCGTTACCACTCTAAAAATCTTATTGGTGAGTCGCGTAGTAACGGATTTGTTACTACTGACATGACAATTGCTGAGTTACAGGCGCTCACTCACCAGGAACAAGGTGTAACTATTGCGATTGATACTTCAAGTGGCGTTGTTGTTGGTGTACTCATTGGTGCATCATGGGATTTTTTAAAACCATGGCCAATGTTCGATTATATGCAGGGTGTGTTGGGAGATTACTTTTTCCAGGGAGAATGTCTCAGCAAACAAACGTCCTATCAATATGGTCCAATCTGTATTGCAGAGGAGTATCGTAGTAAGGGCATTGGTGAAAAATTATTGGAGTATCAGCGACGGTTATTTGCAGAATGCTTCCCTTTGGCGGTGACATTTGTTAATAGGGTCAATCCGAGATCATATGCTTTTCATATTCGCGCCGGGTTTGTAGATGTTGGCCAGTTTCAGTTTAACAGTAATCACTATCAGATGTTAGGGTGTGTCCCGTAACTATTTTTTGTACAATTTAGCGATATTTAGTCGAGAAGAGGCTTTTGAATTTGGCTCGTTATGATGTCCCTGATGAGGCTTGGGCGCTCATTGCCCCCCTGTTGCCGCCTGAACGTAATCGTGTAAGAGGCGGTCGACCCTACCTTGAACATAGGCCTGTAATGAACGGGATCTTTTGGGTGCTTTGCTCTGGTGCTCCCTGGCGAGATCTTCCTGAAAGGTATGGCAATTGGAAAACGATTTACAACCGCTTTAATCGGTGGTCAAAATCTGGAGTAATAAATAGTATTTTCAATAAATTACTCCAGATTTTGGATGAGAACAAACTCATCGATTGGGATGCTATAGCACTGGATGGCAGCAATATCAGGGCATTAAAAGCGG
>NZ_SBEF01000091.1 GCF_004011885.1 Serratia microhaemolytica
TCGGTGAGCGCCGGGGTAAATCGGCCACGCCCCGCAGGGTAAAGCCTGCACTTTGTCGGTTCTTCAGCGGTGCGCGGCCGGTTTAACATAATGCTACCGAATTGTGCGCACTGTCTCTGTAACCTGCCCCGGTCAGCCGTGTGCACAATGCGCACAATTAGCTTTATGTCTTGCGCCCCGGCGGGCACGTTTTTAGCGCGTGCTTTGGGCGCTCGGCCAGCCAAGCGGCTGCGCCACTTGGTCTGGGTCTTGCGCCCCGCACTCTTCTGTTAGGCCGCTGGCGCCGCGTCCCTGCGGCGCGGTGTCGCGTTCGGTCACGTCATTCACTCCTTATCCTTTTTGTTGTCTTCAGGTGGTTATCGCCTTCACTTCTTTGTTGCTGTGTTGCCGCCAACAATCAATGGCAGTCGGCCTGTCGGCCTCCGCTGAAGGCGTTGATCTCCCCCCGCCCCACCCCGCGTTATTGGCTGCGCTCGGCTCGCAGTCGCTGCGCTCCTCGCTCGTTCCCGTGCTCGCCACTCTCGCCCCGTGCAGCCCCCCAAGGGGGGCTTCCCTTGAGGGGGTTAAGTTCGTGGGGCTGGCCGCCCCACACCCGGCCGACCCTTCGTCGGCCACAGTAAACTGTGGCCTCCTCAGCGTCCCGAATAAACGGCGCTTAACGGTGAAGTTGCGATCTGTCTCGTAAAGCGGCCAGCGGCGGCAAAAAGCCATGTTGCGATCTGGCTCGCAAACTGGCCAGCAGCGGCAAAGAGCGAAAGTTGTGATGTGCTTCGCAAAGTCACAATAAAAAGGTGGTGAGCTGGAACGTGAACGGGTAAAAACGCACATCGGGAAAAGTTGCGTGTCGGTTTTTCCCAAAATGGGGGAGTGTGTTCTTTAAAAGCATTGCTGTTCAGTGAGATGCGAGCGTCGGTGAGTACGATCGCCTTGGGATCACTCCTAAGACCCGATAGGGTTATTGGGCGGAATTAATTTATATCAGTATGCGCCCAATGCATTGGGATTTATTGATCCTTGGGGTCTTTCATGTGTCACGGGTAAAGGTTCTGGATTAACAGACGGTATTCCTAATAACCCCGGTATAGTAAGACGTTTTATGTCTAAAAAAGAGTTTAAAAAATTCATTAGCAATGGATTTAAATATGATCCGGCTGATCCACGAGGTGGTATTAGTGTTACATCAGTAAAAGTTCAGCCTAAAGATCCTGATGCAATAAGAAATAGTACAGGAGCTCTAGGTGCTGAAAAATATGTTGATATAGATACAAGCAAGATGCGAGTTGAATTAAAAGGAAAAACAAAAGGCGGGGTAATGGATTGGAAAATAAAGGATAATGTTACCATTGACGATATAGTTGGTACAGGAAGTGTGAGCAAAAGGTAAAAACATGGCACTCAGTCAACGATTAAAAGATTTCTGGGAAGCAAGAGAGAACTTGTGGCTGGAAATAAGGAATGACTCTGTTAAAGAAGAGTTTATTGCTGATGGGTTGACATCTGAAGACTTGGAGTTATTAAGAAAGTTAATAATTTCATGGAATTTTACTTTGCCAGCATTCGAGATTTTATTAAAAACCAATCCAGATGTGGCAATTGATATCCTTTTTGATAGGTACTTATCAATTGATCTGACAAAGTCACCAAGGAATTTAGGTTCAGATTTGGAAATCATGTTTGATGATGTAAAGGAAGTGCTTGGTGAGGAAAAGCTCAAGGAAATATTAAACAGCCCTAGATTTTTATCTAAAAATAAACGCACTAGATACGTGAAAGAAGCAATTACATTTGCTTTAGATGAAGATTGATAAATAAATTTACTCTTGCAGCACCAAGCCATTGGGATAATTTTTCCCACGCTCTCATCGTATTTTGCCCCAAATGATTGATCATAAAAAAGGCCGGAGCTTATAACAGTTCTGGCCTTTTCTTTTCGCTGCAATTTACGCTACAGCCTTTCTACTATCACCTTTCCTTGTGTAACAAAAATATCTAGCAGTTGGCCTGCCAGGCCAGTTTCTATCAGCCATTCTCCGGCTACATAGAGTTCGCCACTTTCCGT
>NZ_SBEF01000092.1 GCF_004011885.1 Serratia microhaemolytica
CATACATCCATCGAGAGAAAGCCACGACCAATCGATACAGGACAATGCCTCACTTTCAAGCAATCCATTTTGCCAAAAACGCTCAAAGACCCCAGCAGCAGTCCACTCTTGGAAGCGGCGATGAGCGCGTGGGACGCAACATCCGGGATCAGTGGCGCCATCTTTTCCCACAGTTCATCGCTAATCTGCCACTTGCTATTTGCCATAATTCACCCTCAGAAATGTTCATGATGTATTATACAGCAATTCCTATTGAGATAGGATCTAAGCATAGAGGTTGTCTGCTCGATATTCGCGGGTCAATAACGGAGATCATACCTCAAAAGCCTTGCCATGCCTCGTTCATATGAGGGGATGGTTAAGATCGCCAGCCCCTGTTCATTAGCCGGTTCTGCATGATGCAGAGTTGGCCAATCGCGTCAATGTGAGTTGGCCGTGTTATTACAGACCGGCAGCTCTTAAGGCATAAAAACAAAAATCCCGGCCAATTGGCCGAGGGTAGCTATTTATTAAAATGTATATCCTTTCAAAAGTTCAAGAACCCCAACAACATATCCCTTAGGTAATACTTTTTTATTGAAAGTTTTTCCGCTATCACGTGTTGAAAAAACATATTCACTTTCTGAAGTTAACACATAAAAAATGTAGTAACCTAAGTCGGAAAATTCTAATGGTGTTAAATCAACACCAACAACTTCATTATTTTCAGAAAAACAATGTTCAACATCACTTGATAGCCATTGTCGAAAAGAATGAGCTAGCATAAGAGGAAAGCTTGGCTCGTTAACTCTATCAACACTTTGTTCTTTAATACTTCTTAACTCATCCAAATTACCCACTAAATGGTTAGTAACCATTTTTAATGTATAATTTGCACCTTTCCCAGGAAAAAAAACATCATCTATAATAAAATTAAACGCACCCAAATTCATGTCAGGATTATTATCATTTTTATAGATGACATCAATATGAACACCAAAGTAGTAAGGATCTCCATAAATCATTTAACACCCCTTAATTGTTTGACTTCACTATTAAACTTACCCAACTCTCTTTGACCTAACGCATTATTTTTATCTCCAGTACTGCCACTCCAATGGTAAGCACCGGAACCATCTTTGCCATTATTAAAGAAACGATGAATATTACCGTCTGAGTCTATTGCCAACCTCACTTTAGGGTTTGATGTTTGTATCGAATTTTCAAACAAATCTAGTGAATTTCTTGGCTCAATCCCGGCATCCGGCCTAAACCCTTGAGCTCCTGGCGTATGCTTAGTATTTGACTCTATCTTGAGACCATTACTTGCTACAGTCGCTTCTGGAATTGGCAATCTATTATCTTTGTTTCCAACTTGTTGCTTATTAGCCTTACTCATCACCCCCAGTGCAGCCAATCCCTTGCCACCCACTGCCGCACCTAGCCCAATCGTTTCCACGGCTTCCTTACCATTCAAGGCCGCTTTTACATAACCTGGCAATGCTTGGTAAATCGCTAAGGCACTTTCTTCATTCTCCGCCAGCACAAAACGCGCCAACTGTGCCGCATCCTCACTGCTTAAATCCGAAATAAATGAAAAACGGTTCAGTGTCTTAGCCATATCAGAACCGGCTTCCGCTTCTGCCAAAGCACCATTGGCACAGAACACATTACCAGAACAGCTTTCCGCTACCGACTCTTCGCGATTCTTCTCACTCTTTTCGGCGTACTTCTCGTAAATCTCAAGCTTGTCTGCGCCCGTTTTCTCTGCCGCTTCAAGCTCTTTCTCTAAATTGAGTACATCCTGCACACTCAGGTAGTTATTCTCCACCGCGTTCTTCCCTATCTGGGCGCTTTTCGCGGTGTCGCTGCTGCTGTCGCCCAGTAATCCTCCGGCCAGGCCGGCGGCGAGTGTGCTCAGTGAGGCGATATTCTGCTTCTCTTCCTCGGTTAATTCACTCACTTTTTTGCCCGGGTAGAGCGAGTTCATGATCGCGTTCGCCATCAACTCCGCGCTGGCGCCCGCTGCCG
>NZ_SBEF01000093.1 GCF_004011885.1 Serratia microhaemolytica
GGAAAAATAGTCAACTGGACCAACTGCTGCCCCTGCCCGGTAACACCTTCTCCTCATCCACCTAATCTGCCGCTCACCTTAACCACTTAATATAAACTCGCAAGGTGAGATCGCCGGATGTTTACCATCAATTATGACAGTCATCACTGATGACAAAGGTAGCTTAGTTAATACATTTCCTGGTAAAACGGTAATTAGGTGAGCATATGTTTATAATATACTTATGGGACAAGTCTATTGGTGAGAGTCTTGCTTCACTGAGTGACTTCGATGGAAATGAGAATTTTTTAATTAGGAGTGATCCCGACAAATATGCATTGTTATCAGAACTGTCTAGCTGTGATATGCAACTTTTTAGTGATGAACAACTCATCGTTCTTGGTAAAGAAATTACCATGTTGATGGAGGAATTGGCAGGACAAGATGTTCATGGTTATTTATCGTCATTAGCTATATTGATCGAACGGGCAAAAAATGAGAATAAAGGTATCTTATTCTCACCATTTTAATTAAATCTTGAGCGTGTTAGGCTTAGCATCATTAGCCAACTGGACAGTAACACACTGATTGTCTACCATGCTGATTACCAAGACCCAAGTTCGAAAGAGTTAATCAGCCAGCTCGCCGCCGCCATCGGCGTGATCCCGGTCGTCGGCGACGTCGCTGGCAAAGCGCTGAAAGCAGCGAAACACGCACTGAAAAAAGGCGATGTCGCTGGGGCGTCGAAGTTGGTTGAAGAGGCGAGCCAATTAGAGACGTTGGCAGCCAAACAGCGGCTGTATGGTAATATTGAAATTAGTTCGCTACCTGATGCTAACGGAAAATATCACCTCACAGCAGTAAGAGGAGATGCAAGAATACCTATCGATAAAGTGGAGCTTTATATGCGCGGAAAGGCTTCCGGTGATTTGGATGCGCTGCAAAAAGAGTATAATGTTCTCAAGAACTCAAAAAATAAAAGTCAAAGCTTATTTGCCAAAGATCCCAATAATGCAATTAAGTTAAAACAACTAGAAGATAAAATACACAATATCGAAAGATCACGTGATATGGAACGCGTTCTCAATAATGCTGGCATACCTAACACCTCTAGCGCTAACAATATGATAATAGATAAATTATTGGATTCAATGATAGATGTTACACCCAAGAACCGAAGAACGTCAGTTGTGGTATCTGGTGATAATGGTTCTGTAAGAATTTATGCGACTTGGGTAATTTTGTCGGATGGTTCAAAACGATTGTCCACAGTACAAACAGGAGCATTTAAATAATGATGAACTTAACCCATAAAAATATTAAAGAGCTACTTGAAGGATTAAGCAGTTATCTAACGAATGGTTATGTCAATGAGCTTTCGACTGAAGCACCTGAGAAAGATGCATTCGATTACCTTAATATGCTTTACTCAATTGATCAGAATGAAGGGATTGTTTTTTGCAAATTAATTCTTGAATCAAGAGTATTATATAATGACTTTCTGAGATCAACTTGCTTGTTATATTTATTGTTGTCAGAAAGAGATTGGGAATATGCTTTTCTGTTTTTACTTAACAATATATTATCTATTCAGCTATTGAAAGAGGGATTGGTCTATTTTTACTGTGCTAAAAATGAGACAGAACCTCATCCTGTACCAGACGGTTTATTTAAAAAGCTCATGGATCGCTACGAAGAATTAAAAGATGACCCTGATGCGGATTTCTACCATCTGCATGAAGCATATAACGATTTTGTTAAGGCTTATTCATTGGATACCTGATTAATTTTAGAAAACTGGGCGGCGAAGCGCTAAACGCCTATCATGCTGATTACCAAGACCCAAGTTCGAAAGAGTTAATCGGCCAGCTCTCAACCTTGGCTGATTTTGTCCCGGTGGTCGGTGATATTAAAGGCTTTGCCGAAGCGGAAGACACACTCGATTTTCTCGCCGCGGCCATCGGCGTGATCCCGGTTGTCGGCGACGTCGCTGGCAACGCGCTGAAAGCAGCGAAACACGCGTTGA
>NZ_SBEF01000094.1 GCF_004011885.1 Serratia microhaemolytica
TGCGCAGTGGTGCGCTGCATCGATTTGCCCACGGTGAAGCCGATGCCGCCACTGCTCATCAACCCCGATTTGGTCTTCTCTTGCAGGTGGAACTCGCTCTGCTGCTGTTCCGCTGCCACGATGTTCAGGTTCTGTGCCGCATCCAGGCGCAGAGTGTTGTCTGCCACCACCGCGCTGCCGCTGACGGTGACGTTGTTGCCTTTCACCGCGACTGTGTTACCCGACAGCATTGAGCCTATCGCCAGCCCCTGTTCATTAGCCGGTTCTGCATGATGCAGAGTCGGCTAATCGCGTCAATGTGAGTTGGCCGTGCTATTACGAAGTTTTAGGGCGTAAAAGCAAAAATCCCAGCCAGTTGGCCGGGATTCTAATCTCAACTCAGAAGATCCGTTGATACGTTGCCAGTGTCGAAGAACTCTTTAAAGATCCTGATAACAAGATCAAAGTCCTTTGTAAGCTGTCGTTCAGGCCAGTAATTGCCAATAAGCATTACTTTATTGTCTGCTTTCGACATATCCCAATATGAACGAACATCAGAGTCACTTTCTGAATATTCCAGTAATGTTAATAAATAAAAGCCATTCTCTGTAGATACATCAAGCTTTGCTGGACCAATATCAGGGTCAGGTAGTACCGTCAATCTTACTGTACCTTCTTTACCTTTTACTTTTAGCAACAACTCTTCAATGTCATCCCAATCTGGCCTACGTATTCTGGTAAAAGAGTTTTTGTTACTAAGGTGAAAATCAGCTTCAAACTCTTTTTTCAGATAATCTGGCTCAAGACCTATCTTCATAATACTATTTCCTAATGAATTTTTTTGTACCAGCTTCCCAATACAAAACATCACCGCTGAATTCTTCATATATCGTAAGTGATTTTAAGCCTGATTTCGCAGCCATGGCTTTTACGTCACTGAGACAATAAGTACAAAGAGGCTCCCCACTCACTGACATAAGCATATCTCTGCCATTAGTCATCCCTTTCTCATAGGCTTGTTGGATCACACCTATTTCTGCATGAGCAGTTCCCATGTTTCCATTAGGGAAGTTTTTATGAGGCTCCTTCACTATCTTAGCCTGCACAACATCGTTGATCAGAGTCGGTTTATTAAAATCAGCCAACTGTGAAGGCCTTGCCCCCTGGTTCGTATCAATGAACTTATTACCATCAACGTTACCTTCCGCTTTAACCTTGAGATTAGCCTCGTTGATCTTCACGTTTTCGCCAGCAATCTTGTTGATTGCTTTCGCCGCTGCTGCGCCAAGTACCGGCGTGAGTGAAGCAACAATAATATCACTACCTTGTTTCAGTTCGGCATAACCCTTCGCAGTCGCGTAATCAACCCCTTTCGTAGTCATAAAGAAGTTGATCAAGGCATCCTTCACCTGCTGCTGATTCTGGGCATCAACGCTGGTGATATTCAGCAGATCCACTATCTGACCGTAAGCATCCGCATATTGCTGGCTGGCTTTCGAGTTGTAGTTGCCGAGGTTCTCATAGCCCTCTTTGGCTGCTATCACCTCCAGTCGAGCTTGCGCACAGGCTGCACTGGCGGCACCTCCATTGCTACAGGCATCCAGCACTTTCTGATTACTGCTAATATCTTTTTCAATCAGTGCGTTGATTTTTTCCTGCGCTTTTTCTTTTTCAGCCGGGTCGGTCGCCTTTTGTAACGCCTGTTTCGCCAACTCAAGTTCTGTCTTTTCAGACACACTCAGATAGTTATTCTCCACCGCGTTCTTCCCTATCTGGGCGCTTTTCGCGGTGTCGCTGCTGCTGTCGCCCAGTAGCCCTCCGGCCAGGCCAGCGGCGAGTGTGCTCAGTGAGGCGATATTCTGCTTCTCTTCCTCGGTTAATTCACTCACTTTTTTGCCCGGGTAGAGCGAGTTCATGATCGCGTTCGCCATCAACTCCGCGCTGGCGCCCGCTGCCG
>NZ_SBEF01000095.1 GCF_004011885.1 Serratia microhaemolytica
AGGCGGCAACAGGGTGGAAATGAGCGCCCAAGCCTCATCAGGGACATCATAACGAGCCAAATTCAAAATCCTCTTCTCGACTAAATATCGCCAAATTGTACAAAAAATAGTTACGGGACACACCCTAGCAGTGAGAGAGATTTTGGCTGAAGCTGATTGGGTTTTATGGGGTAGCCTGAGCAGTTTATTGCCATCCCTAGCCGAAGCCGCACCAAATGAATTTCTTACTGCGGTCGAAAACGTGATACGCCAGGATAATAATCCTTTTGGTACGCTTTTCGCCCAGGAACGTGCGGAGATCACGGGTAGAAATTACCTAACCGGTCTACTCTGGGCCTTGGAAGGGTTGGCCTGGGATGAACAATATCTCATTCGTGTCTGTGTCATACTTGGTGAGCTTGCCAGCCATGATCCCGGCGCTCGCTCGCTCAATCGTCCATCCAATTCGCTCGCAACGATTTTGCTGCCTTGGATGCCGCAAACACTGGCATCGATTGATAAGCGTAAATCAGCAATGCAAACACTCTTAAAGGAGTGGCCTGATATCGCTTGGCAATTGATGATTCAGCTTCTTCCAGATCAATGGCAAATTTCCCGGGGATCACACAAACCTGCTTGGCGCAGAACCATTCCCGCAAACTGGCAGGAAGAAGTCACGCCTCAGGAATACGAACAGCAGGTATCCTATTATGCCGAACGTGCTGTAGCCTTAGCAGGCCAGAATATTGAGCGACTTTGCACGCTGATTAATCATTTGAACACGCTGCCTGCATCTGCTTTTGCTCAACTGCTGCAACATCTTGCCAGCCAAGAAATTTCAGCATCTCCTGAAGAGCAAAGAGTTTCGATTTGGGAGCATCTTACGAAATTTACCAAAAAACACAGGAAGTTTTCCACGGCTACGTGGGCGTTATCTGAGGAAAAAATCAAAAAAATTGAACAAGTTACCGAACAACTTTCTCCTGCTAATCCATTTTTTCGCTATCAGCTATTTTTTACAAATAGAGACATTGATCTCTATGAAGAAAACGGCAATTGGCAAGAGCAGCGTGAAAAGATCGAAATAGCACGTGAAAAAGCTATTTTAGAAATTTTTCAGCAAGCGGGTGTAGAGCGCGTTATACAGTTTGCTGAAATCGTTAAAGCACCGCATCAGGTTGGATATGCACTGGGTGTGATTGCTGATACCTTGCTTGAGAAGACCCTGTTACCGCATTTTCTGGAATCAGAGATCAGTAACCACAAACTGTTGGTGAGTGGTTTTATTTGTCGTAAACATCAGCTTAATAGTTGGAAATGGTGCGATAACCTCGATAAGTCCGCTTGGACACCTAAGCAAATAGCACAATTCTTAGCTTGCCTGCCATTTACTCAAGAAACATGGGATCGTGCTTCTGAGTGGCTTCAGACTTATGAAGGTGAATATTGGCTATGTGCTAACGTGGATGCGTATCAGATTGAGAGCAATATTACTATTGCAATTGACAAATTGATTAAATATGGCAGGCCACACGCGGCAATTGATTGTTTGGCCACAATGCAATCTCAAAGAAAGCCTGTTGATAGTAGTCAATGTATTAGAGCACTACTTGCAGCGATAACATCCAGCGAATCTAACCATAGGGGTGGATATTATATTGTAGAACTGATCAAATTCCTGCAGGCAGAACCCTCAGTTAATCAAGATGAACTTCTTAAGGTTGAATGGGCATATCTCCCTTTACTCGACCATAGCAATGGTCGAGCACCCAAACTACTTGTAAGCGTCCGGTAGCCTCACCTTGCCGCAGCGAATAAAGCCTTTCATTATTCTCGCCATCACATCCTCTGCTTGAGAATAAACCATGCCATACACCAAACAGCAAAAACAGCAGCATCTTGATA
>NZ_SBEF01000096.1 GCF_004011885.1 Serratia microhaemolytica
CTTAGTTAATACGTTCCCTGGTAAAACGGGGGTAAATTAATCATGTTTACTGTTGTGTTATGGGATACTGAAAAGTATCAAAAAATTAAGTTAATCGAAAAATATGACGAGAATGAGAAATTTTTAGCTCAGTCAGATCAAGACCATTATCCGCTTTTGTCACGACTAACATATTGTGATGAGGAGTTATTTAGTAATGTTGAGTTAAATAAATTACTTGATGAAGTTAATGAATTGAAGATTAAAAGTGTTGATACTGAGGTAATAGCGTATCTTGAGAGCGTCGCAAGTATGATTGCTGAAGCTATCAGAATACATAAAAGCATTTTAATAACGCCTTTTATTGATTGAATGTGTAGAATTTCTGCCTCTACTATGAAATTAGCAACTCTACCGAACCGAAGGATGGCGAAATACTCGTCACCTGTAGCAACGAGCACTACGCTCTATGTGCTGAAAAGTAGATCAGCTATTTCTCAACCTTGGCCGATTTTGTCCCGGTGGTCGGTGATATTAAGGGCTTTGCCGAAGCGGAAGACACACTCGATTTTCTCGTCGCCGCCATCGGCGTGATCCCGGTCGTCGGCGACGTCGCTGGCAACGCGCTGAAAGCAGCAAAACACGCGTTGAAAAAAGGCGGTGTCGCTGGGGCGTCGAAGTTGGTTGATCAGGCCAGTGAGGAGGTAGGTAAATATAGCACGATAGTTCCTAGTGGTGGGTTGGCTGCTCATGAAAAAGCAGGTGGTCATTTAATTGCTAGGCATGTTGGACAAAGTGATGCTGAACTTGCTACCCGACTATCTAATGACCCTAAAGTTCGCGTAGCATCCACCTTTACTGATAGGACTGTTGCAGAATCAGCCATATCTAGTGCTATGAGTGCTAACCGAAGTGCAATAGATTTGTTTATGAAAGGTAATACTAATCAAATAGTTATTAAGCATTCGTCACCAGCCGTCATTGGTTCCAGTATGACTAGGGGGAGTACCTCTTCTCAGCCCGTTTCCAATGTTACAGTTGTTATTAGGAAAGATCCGACAATGCCTGATGGCTACAGAATACATACAGGATACCCAACACCATGATGTTACACTTTTCAGAGCTAGAACAACTGTTAGGAGCTTATTTTCACCAAGATTGGGATTTAGACCATCCAGATGCGGACGGTGTAATCAAGTTTTATAAACAAGATGTTGATAGTAAAACCATTTTTTCTTTGAAACAACAAGTATTGCACTTGATTGATTCTGATAATACTGATGATGACCTTCAGTCACTATTATTTGAAAAAATGGGATGTTGTTACTATTACCCAAGTGAATGGGGATCCTCTAAAGAATGGTTAAAACATATTATTGATGTTTTAGATGAGGAGTAACACCCAGGACAACCGCATGAATGCATAAATATTAACCAATTCGGTCGGTGTGTAGTCATACAGGACCTGTCTAGAACCAGATTTGTGCGTTTAATGCTCTGCATTGGTCTTTTTTTATGTGATTATTGGTCAATAAACATTCGTGTTCTTGCCCTGTAGTTTCTACGCTGTCAGCACCTGCCACCGGATAGGTTTTTAACCAATCCAAGGTGGTGGGTAGGCGATATTAAGGGCTTTGCCGAAGCGGAAGACACGCTCGACTTTCTCGCTGCCGCTATCGGCGTGTTCCCGGTCGTCGGCGACGCCGCTGGCAAGGCGCTGAAAGCAGCGAAACAAGCGCTGAAAAAAGGCGATGTCGCTGGGGCGTCGAAGTTGGTTGGTAAACATCCGGCGATCTCACCTTGCGAGTTTATATTAAGTGGTTAAGGTGAGCGGCAGATTAGGTGGATGAGGAGAAGGTGTTACCGGGCAGGGGCAGCAGTTGGTCCAGTTGACTATTTTTCCA
>NZ_SBEF01000097.1 GCF_004011885.1 Serratia microhaemolytica
TCCCAACGGATGCTGAGTTTTATGCTCCGGGATCAGTGGTGCCATCTTTTCCCACAGTTCATCGCTAATCTGCCACTTGCTATTTGCCATAATTCACCCTCAGAAATGGTCATGATGTATTATACAGTAATTCCTATTGAGATAGGATCTTAATGCAGGATTAGGGCGATAGAGTGAATTTTAATCATTCATGTGGTTGCCCTGGGTATCCTACAGGCAGATGGTCACAGATGTGCGTGCTGGCTTATCATCAGCTCCAAAGCGCTCAGGTAATGTTGCGGTAGCTGAAGTGGATCCATTGGGGTTGGCGAGGTGTTCAAGTGGTAGTAAGTTACCTGGACCTCAAATACCTGACGGCCATAAAGCCAATTTTACTGATGGAGTTACAATTAATAGACAGGTTAGTGGTGATGAAGTGTTTTATAAGTATCACGGGAAATCTAACAGATTGGGAAGGGATTTTAATTATGTTACAAACAAAAAATATACTTCTGAGGTAGAGCTAAGAAGTGATTTGGCTATTCTTCGAGAGTGGGGAGTGAAAATGGATAAAGTTACAACCTTCAGACCACAAAAAGGAACATGGATAGCTGAGGGGACAGCGGCTCCTCAAATCAGCAGTAATGGTTTAGAAGTATTAAAGGGAGGAAAATATCAAGGTATTATCAACATCAAAGAGTTGCCAAAATCCACAATTCTTAGAACAGAAAACACAAATTTTATGAGGTAGAAATGGAAAAAATAAATGCAATCAATATACTAAATGAAATTAAAAATAAAATAGAACATGAAAACAAGAAGCAAGGTATAGATCTTTATAGATCTGCGTTAATTATTTTACAAAAGGAAGATACAACTGAAGTTGAACTAAACAACTTATACAGAAATTTATGTGGGTATCTGGCTTATGGGGAGTTTACTGATTGGGAGTATAAAAAAATAATAGAGCTAATTGAATGCTTTAAGTAGTTTAATAGTAATGCAAGTGTCGTTCAAATCCCTGCTGTTATTTTTCTGGCGTAATAGCGTGGTGAACTCACCTTGGATCGATTAACCGACTCTGCATCGTGCAGAATTCGGTTAATCAGTAAAGGGGTGTTGCGTCCCACGCTCTCATCGTATTTTTTCCCAACTTATTGATCATAAAAAAGGCCGGAACTTATAACAGATCCGGCCTTTTCTTTTATCTGCAGTTTACGCTACAGCCCTTTCTACTATCACTTCTCCTTGTGTAACAAAAATATCTAGAGGCTGGCCTGCTAGGCCAGTTTCTATCAGCCATTCCCCAGCTAAATAGAGTTCGCCACTTTCCGCTACAGTATCTAAAGCAATATCTTGGTTATGATTATTACGGCAATTGCAGATAACGGTTTTGATATCCTCTTCATCTTCCAGCAAAGTCAACATCAGCGCCGTATCTAGCTTGTCAATCACATATACCGCATTGGAAGTAAAACCGGCTTTAGTAATATCCTTTCCCTCAATGGACAGTACCGGAATACAATTTCCTAATTGGTCGTGGTTATATTTTAGTGTATTCATTTTATTCCCTCAAGTCGAATAATTAATTTAATTCATTACTCAATCATCAATCCAGGGCCGGATCCCATTTTTAATGGAACTTTTCTCTGTAGATACGATCTGATCAGTCTCCTTCAGTAATGCAGAGTTGATGATGTCTATTTTTAATTATATCAGTGAAATACCAGACCCACGCAAAGACTTAGAGCCCATCTCAATAGGAATTACTGTATAATACATCATGATCATTTCTGAGGGTGAATTATGGCAAATAGCAAGTGGCAGATTAGCGATGAACTGTGGGAAAAGATGGCACCACTGATCCC
>NZ_SBEF01000098.1 GCF_004011885.1 Serratia microhaemolytica
CCCAAAGAGGCATATGAGCCGCAGTTGCGTGAGATATCTCCTTGTTGTTCACCGATCATGGTGAGATAAATGGGGTAGGACATAGCACAAGGTTCCCTGTTTTATTTATGCCAATCAGAATTTGTTTGTAAATCAGTGCATAGCTTTGATGGGCTATTCTCATGATTTTTATAATGAAAATCACACCATAACAAGTTATTAAACCAGTAAGTTGTATTTTTTTAGTCAATCATCGGGCAGAAAAGCATTGAGCTTGCTCTGCAAGGGGATCTCTACCTTATCTATTGACATAATTTAATATCACGAACATATTCATTTGGTGATCGCCATGACACTTTATCTGGACAGATCAGATAGCCTTGTTTTTTCAGTGTAGTCTCGATGTAAATTGAGAACAGAAAAGAAAAAATCACACCAAAAACAGTAAAGAAGATTAAATATTTACTAACCAAGCTATTCATCTTCTGTTGTGGTTTTTTTAGAAAAATACAGAATGCCAGCCATGATAAGTAAAATACACCAGGCATTAAAAAAATTGCCACACCAACCGACCACGAGAACTCAATAATATCGGATAAACTAAAAAAACCAAGATATCCATGCAGTGAGAACAAAATACCGACCACGCCTAACAAAAAAAACAGCACGGTGTAAAATCCGGCAGCAGCTCTGCTAATATTAGCCACGATCAAAGCATCTCCAATTATATAAAGGCCTATTTATATCATAATGAGTACCAGCTAAGCTGGTGATTTTCATTTTCATGATATGACTTGAATGTTTTGATAATTGTCTCACTAATATGATAATGCTTGTCCAGCCAATCTAGAGCAACAGTAACAGCAAATCCTGCCGCAAATATTAATACTCCAATAACAATCACTTCGCCACCCGCAACCATCAATCCAGTGGCTATGGCTTTCGCTCCCCAGGCCACCCCGACAGAAACAGCGAGTTTAGCTGCATCGATGCTGAGATTAACAAAAAAATCAGTCAGGCTATAGTCATCTTTTAACATCAGTTCAACGGCACGATAAGCAGCAGAGAAGATCAAGCAGAAGCGCGCACCACTGATAATGCCATTCTCAATACCTTTGGTACCAATCCCGATATTGAGTATCTTTTTATTTTTAATCGAATATCTGGTGCCGGTTAAGATCTTGCGAACACCCGGGTAGCCAGAGATTTTTATATAACCTCTGCCCTGTTTGTCACGATATTCAGTGGCTGTAATACCAAATGCCCTCAGCTCAACAATAATTCGGCCAAGTGCGAGACCATCCTTAATATTACCCGCATAAGGAGAAAGCGGATCACTACAGCCAAAACCGATATCACGCCAATGTGCTGCATTAGGGTTGCAGAACTGGCGCAGCATGGCACCCCCTTCTTCGAGGGTGAGCAGTGCATAGACATTCTCGTCTGGGATGTCTGTTAGCTGTTGCTGTAAGCGTCGATAGTTAGACTCTTCAGCCTGTTGCTGCATCTGCTTTACCTGTTCGCTTAACTCAAAGTCATCTGCGACAAAAGTTCTCAAGTGAGGATCATATTTCATCGTGATACATCCTGTTAACCCGCCGTTTATTAATGCTCGATTCCAGTCGATGCCGTTGGTGCAGCCAGTTTGTGTTCAGGCTGCACATAGCAACGGGGCCCTACATGTTGTAGCCGAGAATGTAGATCGCTATCCAAGGATAACGTGGTAGCTAAAAATGGTTGGCTAGCACCTTTAAGACACTCTCTCTTCCCAGAAACTGTACGCGCTGGTATTGGAGAGTTTATGCTCCCAACTGATAGATTTATAGCGCAACAATATTCTTTCGAATGGCATA
>NZ_SBEF01000099.1 GCF_004011885.1 Serratia microhaemolytica
TTTTTGAGGAGAGTTTTTAGCCACAGAAATTCATTGTGCCAAATTACCGTTATAACGGGCTAGGTTGTTATGACGGTAATTTGGGAAAAAAAGCCTTAATCGTTCGGTGAGAGTGTGGGAAATAACAGGATAGGCATGTTGGCCAAAAGGCGGGATGGGAACATAAAAGTAAATGGACTATTAGTAACGCCTCATGGAAAAAAACTGTTAGGGACACATTTAGAAAGCCAGATAGGATAACAAAGGATGGTGATAGATTTATATTTGAGAAAACTTATAAGAAAAACGTGGGCGTGACACCCGATGGAGTTCCGCTGAATAAAGTTAGAGTTGTTGTTGAATCAAACGGTGATCTTGTCACTTCATTCCCGCAAAGTGTTTTCAGGGAATTAAAATTAACTGATGTCATCATTAAGTGAAGGTAATTATGGGCTTGGACTTGCAGATAACAACATCCAAAGGAGAAAAAATCGACTTAGTCATTTCTGAGTCGCTCCATGCCAGTATTTTTTCTAAATCCACAAGATGGTCTAGCTGTAAAATGCTAAGAAAAATTAGTGACTATTATCTTGCAGATGCCGTTTTTAATGGTGAGGAGGCTAACATGTTTTTAAGTGAGTTAGAGGAGATAAGTCCACAATTAACAGAGTGTATTCAGGAACTTCATCATATTTTAAATTTAACTACTGGGGAAACTATAAAGTCTATAAGAGTCACTGGTGACTAGTATGTTCGTGATTATGAAAAATGGTTTCTGAGCTTTACCTTAGCGGCTATTTATTTAGCCGCTAAGGGTTTAGTGTTATTCCTCAATCACCAACCCATTAGGGTATTGCTTTAACCAATCCAAAGTGAGTTGTTGTGAGGTAAATGGTGTTGCGTCCCACGCTCTCATCGTATTTTGTCCCAACTTATTGATCATAAAAAAGGCCGGAACTTATAACAGATCTGGCCTTTTCTTTTAGCTGCAATTTACGCTACAGCCTTTCTACTATCACCTTTCCTTGTGTAACAAAAATATCTAGCGGTTGGCCTGCCAGGCCAGTTTCTATCAGCCATTCCCCGGCTAAATAGAGTTCGCCACTTTCCGCTACACTATCTAAAGCAATATCTTGGTTATGATTATTCCGGCAATGGCAAATAACGGTTTTGATATCCTGTTCATCTTCCAGCAAAGTCAACATCAGCGCCGTATCTAACTTGTCAATCACATATACAGCATTGGAAGTAAAACCGGCTTTGGCAATATTATCACCCTCAATAGACAGTACCGGAATACCATTTCCTAATTGGCCGTGGTTATATTTTAGTGTATTCATTTTATTCCCTCAAGTCGAATAATTAATTTAATTCATGACTCAATCATCAATCCGTTAGGATATTGTTTTAACCACTCCAGCGTTAATTGCTGCTGTTCTGCCTCGAACGACTCCACGCTCAACCCTTCCAGGCACTGCCACAGCTCGTTGATATCCTGACCGGTGATGATCAGGCATCTCGGCATCACGCGGATTTTTACCGGCAAGCCTTGGATAAATCCGGCTTCCTGTAACCACTTGCCACGCAACGACAGCCCAAAATACTTCGTAATAGCATGGCGAACTCACCTTAAGGCCATTAATCGACTCTGCATCATGCAAAACCGGCTAATCATTAAAGGGATTTTCCGGCAGGGCAAGATCACGAATGTTTTTTAACCAACGCAATGGCAGTATTGACGTAAATTGTAGAGCATGATCTTATACTCTCTTTGGGGAGACAATCATGTACCTTGATGCATTTATTCAACATTTTTCA
>NZ_SBEF01000100.1 GCF_004011885.1 Serratia microhaemolytica
TATCAGACAATCTGTTGTAGGCACTCACGCGCTATCTCTAAGGTAAGGAGGTGATCCAACCGCAGGTTCCCCTACGGTTACCTTGTTACGACTTCACCCCAGTCATGGACCACAAAGTGGTAAGCGCCCCCCTCTCGGTTAAGCTACCTACTTCTTTTGCAACCCACTCCCATGGTGTGACGGGCGGTGTGTACAAGGCCCGGGAACGTATTCACCGTAGCATTCTGATCTACGATTACTAGCGATTCCGACTTCATGGAGTCGAGTTGCAGACTCCAATCCGGACTACGACGCACTTTATGAGATCCGCTTCCCCTCGCAGGCTCGCTTCTCTTTGTATGCGCCATTGTAGCACGTGTGTAGCCCTACTCGTAAGGGCCATGATGACTTGACGTCATCCCCACCTTCCTCCGGTTTATCACCGGCAGTCTCCTTTGAGTTCCCGACCAAATCGTTGGCAACAAAGGATAAGGGTTGCGCTCGTTGCGGGACTTAACCCAACATTTCACAACACGAGCTGACGACAGCCATGCAGCACCTGTCTCACAGTTCCCAAAGGCACAGCTCTATCTCTAAAGCCTTCTGTGGATGTCAAGAGTAGGTAAGGTTCTTCGCGTTGCATCGAATTAAACCACATGCTCCACCGCTTGTGCGGGCCCCCGTCAATTCATTTGAGTTTTAACCTTGCGGCCGTACTCCCCAGGCGGTCGATTTAACGCGTTAGCTCCGGAAGCCACTCCTCAAGGGAACAACCTCCAAATCGACATCGTTTACAGCGTGGACTACCAGGGTATCTAATCCTGTTTGCTCCCCACGCTTTCGCACCTGAGCGTCAGTCTCTGTCCAGGGGGCCGCCTTCGCCACCGGTATTCCTCCAGATCTCTACGCATTTCACCGCTACACCTGGAATTCTACCCCCCTCTACAAGACTCTAGCTTGCCAGTTTCAAATGCCGTTCCCACGTTAAGCGCGGGGATTTCACATCTGACTTCACAAACCGCCTGCGTGCGCTTTACGCCCAGTAATTCCGATTAACGCTTGCACCCTCCGTATTACCGCGGCTGCTGGCACGGAGTTAGCCGGTGCTTCTTCTGCGAGTAACGTCAATGTGCTCGTCTATTAAACAAACACCCTTCCTCCTCGCTGAAAGTGCTTTACAACCCGAAGGCCTTCTTCACACACGCGGCATGGCTGCATCAGGCTTGCGCCCATTGTGCAATATTCCCCACTGCTGCCTCCCGTAGGAGTCTGGACCGTGTCTCAGTTCCAGTGTGGCTGGTCATCCTCTCAGACCAGCTAGGGATCGTCGCCTAGGTGAGCCATTACCTCACCTACTAGCTAATCCCATCTGGGTTCATCCAATGGCATGAGGCCCGAAGGTCCCCCACTTTGGTCTTGCGACGTTATGCGGTATTAGCTACCGTTTCCAGTAGTTATCCCCCTCCATCAGGCAGATCCCCAGACTTTACTCACCCGTCCGCCGCTCGTCACCCAGGGAGCAAGCTCCCCTGTGCTACCGCTCGACTTGCATGTGTTAGGCCTGCCGCCAGCGTTCAATCTGAGCCATGATCAAACTCTTCAATTAAAAGCTTGATGTGCAACCTCTCGGTTGCGATGCTCGAAAATTAACTGTATGAATTTACTTCTACGAGTCACTCTTCAAGACTTCATTTATTTCGCCGCTTGCGCAGCGTGATAACGGCCTTGTGAGTGCCCACACAGATTGTCTGATAAATTGTTAAAGAGCGTTGAGTTCACCGGCTCGCCGGCTGGCTCGAGGT
>NZ_SBEF01000101.1 GCF_004011885.1 Serratia microhaemolytica
CATTGTCGCGTACCGTCAGGGTGCCGGCGCTGATCGCCGCCTGGGTGGTGCCGTTGTCACTGTCGCTGCGGTTCATCGCCCCCAGTGCGCTGTTCGCCAGGTTGATCAGGTCATTCACCGCGTTGGCGCTGATGCTGATCTGTTGTTGTTCCACATCATACGCGGCGCGGTTTTCGATATTGCTAAAGCCCAGTGTGCCGGTGTCGAGGCGGTTTTTCTCCGCCTCGGCTTCCGAGGCGATCACCGCGCCATCCAACTGGGTGTGTGCGCCAACCTGGATATCATAGCCGCCTTTGCCGGCCTGGATGCCGGTCTGTTCGCGCACGCTCTGGTAGTCGCTGTGCATCTTCTCTTGGCTGGCATCCAGTTGCCCGCTGACGCTCATGCTGCCGTAGGTGAAGCTGCCGCTGACGCTCAGGCTCTGTTGTTTCGAGTCGTACTGGTCGCTGTCCTGTTCACTCTTCAGGCTCAGGTTGCGCCCGACATCCAGTTTCACGCTGTCGCCGCTGGCTTGCGCGCCGGTCAGACTGGTGTCGCGGCCACTGCTGATGCTGAGCTGGTTGCCGGCCGTGACGGTGGTTTCATTGTGGCTGGTGCCGTTGCCGCGTTCGTGCCCTTTGCTCATGTTGGCGCTGGCCGAGAAGCTGATCCCCGCGCTGCCGTTGCCGACCGTGATACCGACGCCCACGCTGCCACCCTGGCTTTTGTTTTCACTGCGCAGGTATTGGCTGTCTTGTGCCGATTGCAGGTTGACGTCGCGTTCAGCCGACAGGTTAACATCGCCACCGGCTTTCAATTGGCTGCCGCTGATGGTGATGTCACCCGCTTCACCGTTATCACCGCGTGCGCGGATACTCAGGTTGTTGCCCGCCGTCAGGCCGCTCGATTGGCTGACCTGTTGCCCGCTGATATCGGTGCGTTTCGATGATTGGCTGCCATAGGAGGCCGAGACGCCAATCGAGGCGTTGCTGGCATCCGGCGTGCCCTGTTGCGCGTTGTCCAGCCGGTAGGCTTGCAGCGCTTGCGCGCCATGCAGTGCCGCTTTGGTGCCTTGCAGTGCCTGTAGGCGGTTATCATCTTCTTGGCGTGCCGCCTGTGCCGCTTGCACCGCTGAGTTGAGCGCACTGCCCACCGAGCCCGACAACCCGATGGTCAACCCCGAGGTGCGGGTTTCGGTCACTTGCTGTTGGCTGAACTGGTCATGCAGTGCGCGCACGTTCACTTGCGCACCACTCAGTTCAAGGTTGTTCGCCGCCACCAGGTCGCTGCTGTCGACATTGAGCTGTTTACCGGCATTCAGTGTGACATCACCGCCAATGCTGCCGACAGTGCTGGCGGCATGGGTCACCCCTTGCGCCTGCGCAGTGGTGCGTTGCATCGATTTGCCCACGGTGAAGCCGATGCCGCCACTGC
The DNA here is from genome assembly GCF_004011885.1 of Serratia microhaemolytica. Classification (GTDB taxonomy): domain Bacteria; phylum Pseudomonadota; class Gammaproteobacteria; order Enterobacterales; family Enterobacteriaceae; genus Serratia_G; species Serratia_G microhaemolytica. Next base: position 1,414 of record NZ_SBEF01000101.1, read on the forward strand.
TCATCAACCCCGACTTGGTCTTCTCTTGCAGGTGGAACTCGCTCTGCTGCTGTTCCGCTGCCACGATGTTCAGGTTCTGTGCCGCATCCAGGCGCAGAGTGTTGTCTGCCACCACCGCGCTGCCACTGACGGTGACGTTGTTGCCTTTCACCGCGACCGTGTTACCCGACAGCATTGAGCCTATCGCCAGCCCCTGTTCGTAACCATCAATGCGCTTTTCGACCGTGGTGCTGGCCACTTTGCGCTTGATGCTGGTGTGCATCCGCTCGGCGTTGTGCTGTTCATTCTGGGTCTGCAACACAATGTCGCCGCCGGCCGTGACCGAAAGCGTTTCCCCCGCTTTCAGGCTGCTGGCGCTGA
>NZ_SBEF01000102.1 GCF_004011885.1 Serratia microhaemolytica
ACCGACCAAGCTCAGTATAAAACTGAAACGCAAACGAGCGTGGATGAAAACAGATTTTTTAGAACGCATACTTAATGCAGGATTTGGGCGATAGAGTGAATTTTAATCATTCATGCGGTTGCCCTGCTATCCGAGGATAATTGACTCATGCAGAACGATTCTACTACCAACCTATGGCGATTTGCGCTATATCCGACTGGGTGATGATTCAGGTTCAGCAATGTAATATGTTAGTATATTAGTTGCTAAAAAGCTGGGAGGTCCCCCAAAAGGCTCCTCCCAGCTAGGGTAAAGCTAAAAATCAAGAAAGTCATCATTAACAGAATAGTAATTTAGTGCCCTCACAAACTCATCAAGTGAGGCTGATGGTTTTTGTTCAAGAACTGAATCAATAACATCCACAAATTGTTGTCCTGAATATAAATAATTTAATTTCTTGGAAATAACCACCTGAGGGAAAACCTCATTATCCTGATCATCTACATCAGGGTAATCTGCCACATAATAATTCCCATCCACTTTCAACTCATCGCAATCGTCACCGTATAAACAAAAGTTATCGTCCCGAGAGTCTTCGAGCATGGTTCTTATCGTCTGTTTTATGTATGTTTTTTTGCATCAGAGACCTTTCGGCATCGGATATTGGTGCTATGATCGGCATAATTCAGTCCGGTTGGTGGTTTGGGATATTCAGCGATTGATCAGATCGCTTAAATCGGACTGAGTTCCCTCGTGGTGATCTACTATTTGGAACAGCTATTTAGTGGAACCATAACTAAGTACTCTCGATTTCAACATGATCATTAATATTAATACGGAAGTCCGACTCAGCACGTACATAAATCCCGAACACAGCCCCATCAAAGTCATTCCATTCATCCAGTATTTCCAAAACCGGAGAGTCAGATACTGACTGCAATTTTCGATGAAGCACAGGAATAGCATTGCAACGTTCGGTTATTTCCGTAACATTGAATACCTGTCTATTTATCAAGATTTTCTTAATATCTTTCTCATTTCGAATACCAAAATCAGAAACTACTATATTTGGACGAAAAATGGAACTATCTATCTCAGCTAAACCGCAGTTTAGACTCAAAAGATTCAGTGATTTCTGGGATATTATATGTATTGGCCCGGTATCCATGAAACATTGAGTATAATCATCAAAGTGCTTGATCTTCGCAAGGATCACATTCATTTTCAAATAAGCACTGATATACTCAGAGATCTTTCCAGGATAAGTCTCCACCTCAACATGCCTTGACCATACTTTAATTATATCCTTAGTGGAGGGGGGCTTATTTAATTTACGGATAGAGTTATCGATAGAAATAGTTATTTCGTTATCATTGTCAATAATCGAAATATCTGGTAGCAAGGAGGTTTCACGTAACGAGATAAACTTTTTTTGCTCCGCATCAAAAAGACAATACAAACGATCACCAATAATACCATTAGCATTTCCTGAACACGAACTGGATGAAACTCCGGCACCTGATTTAAGCGGATAATAAGTTAACTTGGAGACAAAATTCATTACTTTCCTCTCGTTGTATAATAATACTCTTCAACAGTCAATCTATTTGCATTAATGTCGTATGATGCATCGATAATGTTTCTACGTATACGTCAGGGCCGGATCCCACTTTTAATGGAACTTTTCTCTGTAGATACGATCTGATCAGTCTCCTTCAGTAACGCAGAGTTGATGATGTCTATTTTTAATTATATCAGTGAAATACCAGACCCACGCAAAG
>NZ_SBEF01000103.1 GCF_004011885.1 Serratia microhaemolytica
TCAATGGCATAGAGCCGTTTACCTGGTTGCACTTTGTGTTGACACATCTTCCAACGTGGAAAAACAGTCAACTGGACCAACTGCTGCCCCTGCCCGGTAACACCTTCTCCTCATCCACTTAATCTGCCGCTTACCTTAACCGCTTAGCATAAACTCGCAAGGTGAGATCGCCGGATGTTTACAATCGGCCATGAGCAATTGGGTACATCAACTCAGGCAGGAGAGACAAGGAGTCACACCCAAAGGCGCCCCTATCACACCTGAACAAATCGAGATACGTGAGCTTAAAAAGAAAATACAACGTCTTGAAATAGAAAACGAAATAATAAAAAATGCTACCGCTCTCTTGATGTCAGACTCACTAAAAAGTGCACGATAATCACCCAGCTTAGAGCGCAATACACCGTTAAAGTACTTTGCCAAGTTTTTGAGGTTCATCGTAGTAGTTATCAGAACAGCTGTTATCGGGTCAATAAACTTGATACAGAACGACTGATAAAACGCCGCCTTGTTAAAGAGGTTTGGTATGCCAGCAATGGCTCGGCAGGAGCCAGAAGTATCGCGGCTATGGTGAGCCATCGAGGTATCAAACTCGGGCGTTGGTTAGCTGGCAACCTGATGAAAGAGCTGAATATTCGTAGTGGGCAACGCCGTACGCACAGATATCCACGAGGAGGTAACGAACGCATTGATATTCCTAATTTTCTTGATAGACAGTTTGCTGTGACACAACCAAACCAATGCTGGTACGGTGATGTGACCTATATTTGGGTGGGGGTTCGCTGGGCCTATCTTGCTGTTGTGCTGGATTTATTTGCTCGTAAACCTATAGGATGGGCGATGTCCTACTCCCCGGATTCGAGGCTTACTGTTAAGGCATTGCAGATGGCCTGGGAACATCGGGGCCAGCCTAGTGGTGTGGTGTTTCACAGTGACCAAGGAAGCCATTATAGCAGCCGTGCCTATCGGCAGGTGTTATGGCGTTACCAGTTCAAACAGAGCATGAGTCGACGAGGCAACTGTTGGGATAACAGCCCGATGGAACGCTTTTTCAGAAGTCTTAAGAGCGAATGGGTACCTACCCTGGGATATCGGAGCTTTGCCGAGGCTCAAGTAGCGGTGTTTTTCAAGATAGTTGTCACTGTTTGCCTGTTTTTTATGCTGCGTTTTTGTCTCCTGTTTTCCCACCTGGGTTTAATGTTACGGCCTCAATGGGAGAACAGTTCCTGACATCGCCGCTCCAGCGAGCGGGATTCGCTTGTTTGGCGGCTTCCAGTACCTGACGGCGGTGCATTAAAATCATTTTATCCTGGCCTGCATGTCGTTCTGACGGTGTCACAAACTGGATACGGCTATGCTTGTGTTCATCGTTATACCATCGAGTAAAATCATCTACCCACTTCCGGGCATCCGCTAAACTTTTAAATCCGCTGCAAGGCCACTGCGGACGGTATTTCAGTGTTCTAAACAACGACTCCGCATACGCATTATCATTGCTAACACCGGGCCTGTTGTACGAAGGCAACACATTCAGTTCTTCCAGTTTGGCCTTGAGTGTCTGTGACTTCATCGCAGCACCATTATCTGAGTGCAGAACTAATGGCTTAAAAAGGCACTGCTCACGCGGTAAGGTACGTTGCACCAGTAAAGCGGCCAGATGCCCACACTCTTTTTCATGCACTTCATATCCAACGATTTTTCGGCTATACAGGTCTTCGATA
>NZ_SBEF01000104.1 GCF_004011885.1 Serratia microhaemolytica
TGTTCTACCCAATCATGGTAATAGAGCTGGTGCAGCGGGTTAGGTTGCGCCAGGTTGTTGAGAATAAAGAACAGTGGCGATTGCTGTGGGCGGCATAGCCATGCTGACCACCCAGTGGTGTTGGATGAAATGGTATTATGCATCTTTTCTCCTGAACCCTGATGCTGGAATAAGGAATACGGCGATTTTCTTTAGCGTGTGCGGTAGAGCGTCCATACCTTTAACACCTCTGAAATAATCAGTAAGCCCAATGCTATTTGAGCGTTATGCAGATCGAGGGTTTTCAGTGCCCACGGTAGAAACGCGAGTGATGGCACCACCAGCAAAAGCCGTAACGGCGTTTGTGCATAAGCCAGCCAGGTTGCCAGGCGGTGTTGCTTAAACAACAATCCTGCTGAAACAGGTATCGATAACGTCAACACTATCGACAAGCAAAACAGGATAATGCTGGCAGTCCCTTGTTGCGGTAAATAGTGGTTAAACGCCACGATGTCGTCATAAAGCGGGATGCGCTGCTGACTGATATTGAGCCAAATAAAACGTACTAGGTAGAATAGATCCAATACTGCCCAGAACCGGAAAACAGTTTTTCTTGTGATCATGGTTTATCCTTTGTTTCATACACTTCATCAGCCACAACCGGTTGCCAGTGCCAGGATTTACCGGTTATTTGCCATGTGTCATCCCCCTCAAGAAAACGTTGTTTTATCTTTCTCACGGTTCCGTAGGGGTGTATAGCTGAGTTTTCAGCCTGATTTAAGCTTGCGTTATCAGGTAGTGGTTGCCAAGCTTGAATTTTATCTCTTATGGTGTTCATGAAATCTTTACCTTCAGAACCAAAGAGTCGTCCTTCATCTCCCATTGAAGTAAGCCGATTAATTGCCATTATCATGGTATTGGAAATACCATGATAATCATTATCTATCGTGACCCAGCGACCTGGACCTGATGAGGGCGCCAGTGTATTTGAGGCTTGCTGTGCAGATGAGTTTATTGTTGTATCAGTCGGTGTTATGGGGGCAGCCTCCTGGCCTTCAATAGTCCAATCGCCGTTCATCTGCGCTATCGCGGCACAGGCAACACAGGCGTAGCTGGCGGGGGCTTCCGGGGTTGGCGTGGCGATGGTTGCCGCCACCGGCAACGCTGAAACCGGTCGCCGGATGTCGTGGTTTGCCAGCGCGGCTACGGTTTCTGGTGCTGCAAGATGAAGCGCGCTGCCTTGCCCGGGGCCGCCACTGGCAACCCGCAAGCCTGCTGAGGTGAAAATGCCACCCGGTGTCACGCGAATAAAATCGCCGCCCACTTTCAGGGTGATTTCACTGCCAGCATCCAGCACCAGTTTACCGGCAGTTTGCAGGTGAATTTCCTGTCCACTGTTGATGACCAGCGACTGTCCCACCTGTGTGTGCTGTTTTCCGGCTATCTGCTGGGAGACATCGCCTTGCGTACGTTGCAGGCGTGAGCCATGTACCTGCTGGTGTTCATCGGCCAGAATTTCCTGATAGCTGCTGTGTTCCACGCGCTGTTTATAGTCGTGCTTAATATGCCAGTGCGCATCGTGGTTAATCATCACATTCATATCCTTCTGCGCGTGGAGATAAACCTCTTCCAAGCCTTTGGCATCGTCAAAGCGCAGTTCGTTGAAGCCTTTGCCTTTGTGGGTTTGGGTGCGAAGCGTGGTGCGGGTCTTTTCCTCTGGTAGGTTGAGCGGGGGATCAT
>NZ_SBEF01000105.1 GCF_004011885.1 Serratia microhaemolytica
GATATGGAAGCCAAGCGCGCTGTTGAGCAACGTTAAGGCGTCCAGTGTCATCTGGGCGTTGCCGTTCAGTTCCACTAACCCGCTGAAGTTGGCCAACTTGTTGTTGCCAGACAGGTCGAGTTGGCTGTTGCGCAGTAACCAGGTGCCAGCACCGCTGATGCGGTTGCTCAGTTGTACCGGTGTGCCGGCGGCAAACTGGTCAAAAATCAGTTGCCCCCCGTTGGCGATATCGATGCTGCCGCTGCCCAACTGCTGCTGTTGGCTGGCGGTCAGGCTGCTGCTGCCATCAATGTTAAATTGGCCAGCAAACGCGCTGTTATCACCGCTGAAACTGAGTTGGCTGGCGTGGTTGATATTGACCTGTGCGCCATCAACGCCGCTGATCGCCTGTGCCAGCACACCGTTGATGCCATCCAGATCCAGTGCTGCACCGCTGGCGGTTAACTCTACCGTTGCGCTGTCGCTGCCTAAGTTAGCCGCTTGGGTTACGGTTAATCTGCCGCCGCTGTTGATCGCATGGCGGCCGCTAAAGCTGTTGCTGCCGGTGAGCGCCACATTGGCGTTGGTGTTGATCACCCCGGTGCCGGTCAACAGATTGGCAAAGCTGCCAGCCGCGTTGAAGTTCAGTGCGCCATCGATAGTGACCGCACTGCTGCCCAGGTTGCCGCTGTAACTGAGGCTGATCGACGCGCCGTTGGCGATCTGGGTGTTGGCGGTGAAGCTATTGTTCGCGCCGGTGATACTCAAATCGCCGCCCTGCACATTCAACGCCCCGCTGCCGGTTAATCCGCCATCAGCGCTGGAGCTACCGCCAGCGCTCAGGTTGAGTGTGCCGCCGGCCAGGTCGATCACCCCGCTGTTGTTCAGCCAGCCAGTGGTGAAGATGCTCGGATCGAGATCAATGTAACCAGCATTGGTTAACGCGCCCAGAGTCTGGTTAAAGCCGTTGCTCTTTAAGCGAGCGCCGTTCTGCACCGTTAACCGTGAACTTTGGCCAAAGGCGTTATCCGATCCCATCAGCACTTGACCGCGCACTGTGGTACTGCCCCGGTAGTCGTTGCTGCTGTTGGCTACGGTGAGTGGCGCGGCACTGCCATCAAACACAATGCCGCCGATGCCGGTCAGCCGTGCAGTTAACCGGCGGTTGCTGGCCGGATCGCTACTGCTGGCAATCAGCAGTGCGTTGACATCATCCGTCAGCAGGTTAAGAGTGTGCAGTTCGTAGTTGAGATACAGTCCCTGTTGACCACTGACACTTGAGTTGGAGAGATGGTAGTCGTAGATCCCCTCGGCAACGGTGATACCATTTTGCGTGATGTCCGAAATCTTCCCTTGCTCCGGTAGCACTTCGACGCCGTTCAATCGCAGCGTCAAATTGTCGGCACCACTGGCGCTGTTAGCAATCGCCAGTGTCATGCCGCTGATACCACGGTTCTGATCCAGTAGTGACAAGTTGTTCGGGTTGCTGTTGTCACGGTTAAACTCACCATCAATGTTCACTTCACCGCTGTTGGCGGTAAAATTATCGGTCTGGATCACGCCGTCGGCACGCCCGTTGGCGATATCACCCACGAAGTTGAGCTGGCCGCCGTTGAGTGTCAGGTTGCCGACCGTTTCGTCGCTGAGCGTGCCGGCCTGGCCAACATCGGTGATGCTGCCGCTGTTCAGTGTTAACTTGGCGTTGTTTACCGCCGCGCTGTTGGCACCGGAGAGCGCAA
>NZ_SBEF01000106.1 GCF_004011885.1 Serratia microhaemolytica
TGGAAAAATAGTCAACTGGACCAACTGCTGCCCCTGCCCGGTAACACCTTCTCCTCATCCACCTAATCTGCCGCTCACCTTAACCACTTAATATAAACTCGCAAGGTGAGATCGCCGGATGTTTACCTATGGGGGAGGGATTACTCTTCAACAATTTCAATTTCAAAGCCAGTAAGAAACAACTCTGCTTGTACAATCTTATCTATCAATTCATCTAGCTCTTCTTTGGGAAGTGAAACTTTCTCCATATTCTCATTAAACACACTTAATTTATAAATATACTCATGTATTTTATTTGTGTCCGGATTCCTCCCTAGCTCTCTTTCAATTTTATAAAATACCTCCCCATTTCTGTAACCAATATATTGCCTTCCGGCTGAAAATACATGATAGCCAGATTTATGCTTCACTTCTTGTGCATCAATCTTTGTGTAATCTGACATTATTTCCCTCCTGTTATTACGTTGGTTATCTCAGGATTTAATTTAAGCGCAGGAAACTCCACAGTATTGAAAATAGATGCAGGCCGTGGATTATTTAATATCCCTACTGCCGTACCCGATGCTTCTTGAGCATATCTTTGTGAAAGCCTCTCCCATAAAGGATAAGCATGTTCTGCTTCTATTCCATTAACTCCTTTATCAAAAAGCTTTAAATTATCCAGCCACTTACCACCGGGGGTTGACTCCAATGTCATTTTCCCATTGTTTTTAGCAAACAACTCAGCTTCCGCTCTTGCTCCTCTTCCTGAATAAAAAACAGCACTATTTTTAGGTGTTTTAACATTCAATTGTTCAACTACATTCTTTATATACTTCAGTCTTTGTTCTGCAGGTAATCGATTTATTTGCTCTTTAGAAAGCACCGTCTTATTGTTCATAAGAACGGCATTCGCATCACTCGCCGCCAACCTCAATGGGTCCACTTCAGCTACCGCAACATTACCTGAGCGCTTTGGAGCTGATGATGAGCCAGCACGCACATCTGTGACCATCTGCCTGTAGGGTACCAGTTGATTTTCGGCTAACTTCCCCAACCCCACACCCGCAGCCTTTGCCCCATACACCATACCGACAGTATCCTGTATGGTCATCGCAATCCTTGCCCAAGTTGGCAGTTTATCCACGGCTTCTTGGTATTTTCTGGCATATTCTACCGATTCAGCTTGATCCTGTGCCAGCTTGGCCTTCGCTTGCTCAAGAGTGTAGCCGTTTTCGAGTAAACCAATCAACTGATGTGAATAATCACCGATCAATTCGGCATAGTGTGCCATCTCGTCAGGAAATTGTTCGCGTAGGTCGTAGTAGGTTTGGTATTCGGCGTAACCCCGGTAGCTTTCTTGTGCCTGTAACAGTTTTTTGTGTTCTGTCAGACAGGCGGCACTGGTCTCATCTTCACACGCCGTGAACAGATTTTGCTGCTGTTGTGCTGCTTTTTTTACCAGATTAGCCCGTTGTTGCTGCTCATTGGCATTGAGTGTACCGATAGTCGCTTTACGATCAAGCGCACTTTTGCGTACCTGATCAGCGGCATTGAGATAGCCATTTTGAGTTTTACTCGCTGTGCGAGCAGCAATAATCGGGTTGAGCCGAGTAAACAACTGATTGTAGTTTTCAGGTAACGCAAAGTAGCTGTATTCGGTATTGCTGATCAAATGCCGACAACGGATATAGTCATAACGCACACTGATGTGTTCAATCT
>NZ_SBEF01000107.1 GCF_004011885.1 Serratia microhaemolytica
TTTCGCCGTTTTCCATAAGTAGTACGGTACCAGAGCTGCCGGTACCAAACCCTCTACCCGCCACTGCACTATCGCGGTTATCCTGTCCAACTACACCATTGGTTTTAATATTGCAAAACAAATATTTAATATCAAAGGCACTACGATAAATCACTTTGGTTTCTTCGGCATGGGCAGCCATGATACTTAAGCCACATAACAAAAGTGCTATTTTTTTCATCTCCTCTTCCTTATAGGGCTGTGTGGAAATATTCTGCCACACAGCAATTTCCCTATTTATATAACGATCACAAAACGACCATTGATTAATGAAAAATAAGGGGCTAAGGTTGCACCAATATCATCACCATATGAATAGAGTAACGGTGAAAGATCAAAGTCTGATCTATTAACCAGCCTGACCATGCGCCCTTTATTCATTATCCTAGCTTCAAATCCTTGCCAGTTAATCGGTTGCATTTTGAAATTGGCGCCATTGGTGATATCCATAAGGTGTTCATTGAGCACTCTCTCTTCGGTGGAGCTGGTGACATAGGCAAATGCACGACCAGAGTAAGCAAACAGTTGTTTTAACTTTTTAATATCCTTATTTTGCATCGCCTGCCACACTTCCTGATAGGCTTGTTGCAACAGTTGGCGCTGTTCTGGGGTATCAGTATAGGGGGTGGCGTTGACCCACGGCCATTCGGGCACACCATTTACCGTCACTTTGCGGCTAAATTCATACACTACCATCTCTTTGGGAAACCAGTTTGGTGCATAGGAGCGCTCGCGCACAAATCCCGGTACAACGGTGGGCGCAATACGCTGTGTCACAGTGATAGGTTGGTTAATGGCAGCAAAAGCGGCAGGTGTTACGGTGGTTGCCGCCGTCGGCAAGCCTTTTTCATCGATGGTCACGGCAATACTACTGATTTTTTCCCGCCGCGCCGGGTTCTTCGGGTTATAGATAACCAGATCCAGTTTGCAGTAGGCGCTGGGGTTAAAACTATTTTTCTCTTTCATATCGGTCAGTTTTTCATTAAACCAGTTAAGTGCTGAGATCTCGACACTGATCTCATTTTCGCCGTTTTCCATAAATAGCATCGCACCGGTACTCCCGGTACCAAAGCCCCTACCCGCCACCGCGCTATCTCGGTTATTCTGCCCTACCACACCATTGGTTTTAATATTGCAAAACAGGTATTTGATATCAAAGGCACTGCGGTAAATCACTTTGGTTTCTTCGGCATGGGCAGCAACGATACTGAGCCAGCCACATAACAAAAGTGCTACTTTTTGCATATTTTCTTCCTTAAATCACCGTGCAGAAGAGTGCTTCTGCACGGTAGTTCCTGGTTATAGTACGATCACAAACCGGCCATTGATAAGTGAAAAGAAAGGAGATAACACAGATAAAATATTGTTTTTATCCATATACATTAATGGTGAAAAACCAAAGTCTGATTTATTCACTAACCTGACCATACGCCCTTTATTCATTATCCTAACTTCATAAGCCTGCCAATTAATGGGTTGCATTTTTAAATTAGGACTGTTTGTAATGTCTCTCAAGTGCTCATTGAGTACCTTATCTTCTGTAGAGCTGGTGACATAGGCAAATGCACGACCAGAGTAAGCAAACAGTTGTTTTAACTTTTTAATATCCTTATTTTGCATCGCCTGCCACACTTCCTGATAGGCTTGCTGCAACAGTT
>NZ_ML137213.1:0-858 GCF_004011885.1 Serratia microhaemolytica
AATGGTGTCACGGCAGATCACTGGCACTGTTTTGCCGCCAACGGTGTCAAGCAGGTGTTGATCGCCTTTGATAACGATGCCGCCGGTAACAGCGCTGCGCTGAAGCTGGCCGAGGCGTTGCGCGAAAAAGGCATTGAACCTTGGCGGGTGATCTTCCCGGCCGGTATGGATGCCAATGATTATCTGCTGGCCAATGAACAGAAAGCGCTGGCGTTCCAGTTGCTGCTTGACCAAGCGTTGCCGATGGCGGCCGATGGGGCGTTAGCGGCCGCAGTGAAACAGGTTGAGGCAGCCGAGAAAGTGGCAGCCGTCGAGTCCGCGTCTGATTTTGCTGCTGCCCCTTCTTCTTCTTCTTCTTCTTCTTCTTCTTCTTCTGCTGCTTGCAGTGAACCGGGGTTGGTCAGCGAGTGGCTAGACAATGGCGATCTCTGCTTAACCCTGCTCAACCACCAATGGCGCTTGCGTGGCCTCACCGAACGTAGCCGCCACAGTCTGGCACTGAAGCTGAATGTGCAAGTGCTCGATCTGGTCAGCGGCGTGCTGTTCTGCGATCACCTCGATTTACTCAGCGCACGCAGTCGGCAAGGTTACGCGCGCTTGGCGGCGCTGGAGCTGGGTTGTGATGAAGCATCGTTGCGCCGGGCATTGGGGCGCGTGCTGCTGTGGGTCGAGCAGTATCAAACCGAGCAAAAAGCCCGGGTGCAGGCAGAAGCCAGCGCCGAAGCAGCACCGGTGTTGAGTGCCGATCAGCAGTCGGAAGCATTGGCGCTGTTGCGTTCACCGCAGTTGTTGGCGCGTATCACCCAAGACTTGGCCGCCTGTGGTGTGGTCGGTGAACGCAGCAATCTGTTAGCCGCC
>NZ_ML137213.1:868-1698 GCF_004011885.1 Serratia microhaemolytica
AGCGATCTTGATCCAGAGCAGCAGCGCAGCGGGGAAGTCGTCATTAATGGATGCGGTGCTGAATATGATGCCACCCGAAGAACGGTTGCAATACAGCGCCATGACCGGGCAAAGCCTGTTCTACCTCGGTGAAGTGAACGTGAAACATAAAATCTTGGCCATCGCCGAAGAAGAGGGCGTCAGGCAAGCCGCCTATGCACTGAAACTGCTGCAATCCGATGGCGAGTTGACCATCGCCAGCACCGCCAAAGATGAAGTGAGCGGCAACTTGGTGACCAAACAGTACCGGGTAGAAGGGCCAGTGATGTTAATGCTGACCAGCACTGCGATCGACATCGACGAAGAGTTGTTAAACCGCTGCCTGGTGCTCACGGTGAATGAGTCACGCGAACAGACCGAAGCCATTCATCACGCACAACGGCAGGCACAAACGCTGGCCGGGCTGCTGGCCAGTCGCGATAAGCACTACCTGAGCGAACTGCACCAGAACGCACAACGCTTATTGCGGCCACTAAAAGTGGTCAATCCGTTCGCGCAGCAACTGAGCTTTATTAGCGATAAAACCCGTACCCGGCGTGACCACATGAAATACCTCAGCCTGATCCAGAGCATCGCGTTACTGCATCAGTATCAGCGCGAGGTAAAGCAGGTCAGCCATCGCGGCGAGGTGATCGACTACATCGAAGTGACAGCACAAGACATTCAACACGCCAACCCACTGGCGCAGGAAATTTTAGGCCGCACGCTGGATGAGCTGCCCCCGCAAACCCGCCAGTTGCTGAAGCTGATCGGGGCGTTAGTGGCGCAGTTGGCCAGCGAACGCAAACAGG
>NZ_SBEF01000110.1 GCF_004011885.1 Serratia microhaemolytica
TGCGCAGTGGTGCGCTGCATCGATTTGCCCACGGTGAAGCCGATGCCGCCACTGCTCATCAACCCCGATTTGGGGTGGAACTCGCTCTGCTGCTGTTCCGCTGCCACGATGTTCAGGTTCTGTGCCGCATCCAGGCGCAGAGTGTTGTCTGCCACCACCGCGCTGCCGCTGACGGTGACGTTGTTGCCTTTCACCGCGACCGTGTTACCCGACAGCATTGAGCCTATCGCCAGCCCCTGTTCATTAGCCGGTTCTGCATGATGCAGAGTCGGCTAATCGCGTCAATGTGAGTTGGCCGTGCTATTACAGACCGGCGGCTCTTAAGGCATAAAAGCAAAAATCCCGGCCAATTGGCCGGGGTTAGCTATTACAGCAATTTTAATAACTTCATATCACGAAGAAGTTCTTTACGTTCTTCTTCTCCAATATCTTGAATTAATTCATCAAGAGGATGTTCAGAGAAGATCTTATTTATTTCATTTCTATGATAAGCCTCAACATTTTCAGGACCACGAGCTGCCATAAGAATTAAATGAACCACTTCTAGCATTAACCGTTCTACAGGAAGTTGATAGACACCCTCATATTGGTACGACGCGTACCCCATGCCGTCATCACTTTTTGGCAATCCTGATGAACCTCTAGCAATATTATTCAATTTCACACGACAACCTTCGTAACAACATTCCAAAAATGAACTCCTAATTTCATAGTAATCAATGCGCTCATCACTCATCATTTTTTCCTCGGCGTTAGTAATACACCGTTATTATCCAATACATTCACTTGAATATTAGGATATTTTTGCTGAAACTGATCCACCACACCCAAGCAACTCGCACAGGCTGGACGCTCAGTAAGAATTGTTATATTACCCTTAGCGGACGTATTGCTACCTAACAGATCTGCTAAGTTATCAAGAATTTTATATTCAGAGTCAGTATTTCTCTCAACAAGTCTTCCATCACTAGCTTTCAAGGTCTGATAGGTGAAGTTTTGACCACCATCACCAATAAACCCTTTATTTTCCTCACTAATTCGACTATGTGCCGCCATGGTTTTAGGCATACCTTCAATATCAATTTGTGCCACAGCAGCATTACCAGAGTTTTTTATCTTTGAAGACAATCCAGAGCGCAGATCGGTAATTTGCTGTTTCATCGCAACACTTTGTTGGATAGCCTTTTCACTTTCCAGATAGCTCTTCCAACCCACGTTACCCGACTCACCGGATTGCTGTAAAACAACCTTCTGACCCAACTGGCTTATCTTACTCGCTGCCGCATACCCCAACACCGGCGACAGTGACGCCGCCACAGTCTTCATCCCATCATAGGTTGAGACATACTGCTCTGCCGTGGCTTTATCTAAGCCAAAGTGATCCATCGCATAGTTCACCATCGCATCCTTCACCTGCTGCTGATTCTGGGCATCAACGCTGGTGATATTCAGCAGATCCACTATCTGACCGTAAGCATCCGCATATTGCTGGCTGGCTTTCGAGTTGTAGTTGCCGAGGTTCTCATAGCCCTCTTTGGCTGCTATCACCTCCAGTCTAGCTTGCGCACAGGCTGCACTGGCGGCACCTCCATTGCTACAGGCATC
>NZ_SBEF01000111.1 GCF_004011885.1 Serratia microhaemolytica
GTCTGGGCCGGGTTGTCACGCAGTTTGAAGCGGTAGCCGCTCTCCAGTGCGGCGCTGATGCCATCGGCGTCATACTGCTCCGATTGTAGACCCTGCCCAGATACCGTGTTATCAAACCAGCTATACTGCACCCAACCGTCCAGATAGCCACCGCTATTATCTATCGCATTGGCATACCAGGTGGCATACAGCCCCAGGTTGTAGCCGTCGACTTTGCCTTTGCTGTTGTAACCAGAAACCTGAGCAACGGTGCTGCTGCGGCTGTTGCCATAACCGGCCATGACCCCCATACGCAGGCGCTGCTGATCAAACTGCCAGCGGGCAACATCACCACCAAGCTGGATCACATAGCGGTTAGCCTGCGTTTTTAACTGCTGGCTGCTGTCGCGTGAGCGGTTGTGTGCGCCTTCGCTGCGTAACCACATGCTGGTGCTGCGCGCTTCGCCGGTGAGCAGATCAAGGTAGGCGGTTTCACCACTGCGTTGCGCTAGCGAGGTGATAAACAGGTTATTGGCCGCCGCCAGGTTAGCGGTATACGCTCCGTTTTCCGGGCGCGAGACTTGCGGTGCGTCATTGCGTGCTTGCTGCGCCCTGAGTTGTTCAAGGTAGCTGTCCAGCTGTTGCCGTGCTGAGGCGAGTTGTCTTTCACCTGCGGCTTGTTGTGTCTGTAGCTCAAGCAAGTACTGCTCCATCTCTGACAGTACCGAATCAGCCTGACTGTTCAAGGCGTTGGCGGCACGCTGTGTTTGCAACTCAGTCAGGTAGCTGTCGACATCCAGCTCTGCATCCGCCGACAGGCTCAACCTATCCAGTGCGGCACGTGCCGAGGCGTTAAACAGTGCGCTGCTGCTGGAGAGATACCAGTTACGCTGGTTGTCACCACTGCCGCGTACCAGTGAATAGTCGTAAGCACCGGCGGCAATGCGGCCACGTTGCAAGAAATTGCCTTCAGAACGGCCGGTGACTTTGATCAGCTCAATACCATTCAGTGTCGCTGCACCACTGCCGCCAAGGTTATTGACGGTGACAAAACTGACACCCGAGCTGTTGCCATTAATCACCAGTTTATCGGTCAATGAGTTGTCGTCACCCAGCACCGTATCAAACACCAGTGTGCCGCCACCGCCCGAGTAGTTACCGTTAATCACTGTGACGTCGCCCGCTTGGCCATTGGCCATGGTGAGCTCACCGGCATTGAGCAGGTAACCGATATTATTAAACGTGGTGGTCTGTGGAGAATGGGCGGAACGATTAGCGGTAATCAAGCGCCCGTCGTTCATCAAAATACTGTTTATTTCACCGAACTCATTGAAACCGCCCGAGCTATCCCAACGTGCGCCGCTGAGGTTAAAAAACAGGTTGTTGACTGCGTTCGCCAGTTGCACCCGACCGTGTAATTCCCCTTGATTGGTGATCACCGCAGCCGCACCACTCGTTTCAATCACAGTATCCGCCGAGTATTCAGAAAGGTTACGCAGTCTACCGGCATTATTGATGTAGGTGCCTG
>NZ_SBEF01000112.1 GCF_004011885.1 Serratia microhaemolytica
GAAAAATGTTGAATAAATGCATCAAGGTACATGATTGTCTCCCCAAAGAGAGTATAAGATCATGCTCTACAATTTACGTCAATACTGCCATTGCGTTGGTTAAAAAACATTCGTGATCTTGCCCTGGTATAAGATCACAACGAAAACTGATCGTCAAATCGATCCTTTTTGTTCAAAAAACACTCGTGATCTTGCCCTGTATGAGGGGATGGTTAAGGATTTTGGTAAAACTAATAAAAACTAAGATGTTATTTTATTTAGAAGAGAATGTGATTTATAAAAATGTTTAAATACTAGTAAATAATATACTGCTAGCATCGGGAAAAGGGAACCACAAAAAAGGAGTATTGATGCAGTTAGATTGTCTGGATTGTATGAAACTGTTGCAATTAATATTATATAAAATATTAATGCAAGCGAAATTTTTTTGAATTTTTCTTCTAAAGAAGTTATTAAGAAAATTAGGGTTACATCTTTTCTTTTTGCTTGTTGCTGCAGGGAAGTGATTTCTTTTTCTGTGAATTTATTTTCTAACATTAATTCAATCAGCGTTTCTGTTGGTATGTCCGGCATGTTTGATTTTGGTTCATCTACTTTAGGTATATTATTGTTTGTTACCTTCTTTAAAAGGAAGTATGATTTATATATATATTTCATCCCAACCATGGAGAATCCAAAATAGCCAACTATAAAAAGCAAAAAAGCCATAACTACTGATACGATTAAATCATCACCATGATATGAGCCTACAGCGACCCCTATAACAGCCATTGTTATATAAAAAATCAACACAAATATAAATCTTTTGAACTTACTTCCTAACAAAAGTGTTTCATAGGTTAGGTTTGTACCCAGGGCAACCGCATGAATGCATGAACTTTAACCAATGCAGTCGGTGTGTAGTCATAGGTGACCTGTCTAGAACCAGATTTGTGCGTTTAATGCTCTACATTAGTCTTTTTTCCATGCAATTATTGGTCAATAAACATTCGTGATCTTGCCCTGGGTTTGTACCTTCTCTTTCTGCTACTTTATTTAATTTAACTATTTCTTTTTTTGTGAATTTATTCTCCAACATTAGCTTCTGCAACATTTCTTTTGATATATTTAATGTTGGTATGTCTTTATTTGTCATTTTGGTGCTCAAATGAAAATCATCATGTGATATTGGTTATATGTTATATGATGTTTCTTGTCAAGAAGAGCTGATTTTTTCTGCTTATTATAATTGTATCCACGTGAGCTTTGAAGATAGTCACTCTAAGATCCTTAACCATCCCCTCATATGAACGAGGCATGGCAAGGCTTTTGAGGTATGATCTCCGTTATTGACCCGCGAATATCGAGCAGACAACCTCTATGCTTAGAGCCTATCTCAATAGAGTTTATTCCACACAATAAGTCCGCAGGCAAAATGCAACATGGCCTCGTAATTTTCAGCCTTTTTCTCCCAGCGAACCAATAACCGACGATATCGATTAAGCCAGCTA
>NZ_SBEF01000113.1 GCF_004011885.1 Serratia microhaemolytica
TGATGAGAATGTCTATGCACTGCTCACCCTCGAAGAAGGGGGTGCCATTCTGCGCCAGTTCTGCAACCCTAATGCAGCACATTGGCGTGATATCGGTTTTGGCTGTAGTGATCCGCTTTCTCCTTATGCGGGTAATATTAAGGATGGTCTCGCACTTGGCCGAATTATTGTTGAGCTGAGGGCATTTGGTATTACAGCCACTGAATATCGTGACAAACAGGGCAGAGGTTATATAAAAATCTCTGGCTACCCAGGGGTTCGCAAGATTTTAACCGGCACCAGATATTCGATTAAAAATAAAAAGATACTCAATATCGGGATTGGTAGCAAAGGTATTGAGAATGGCATTCTCAGTGGTGCGCGCTTCTGCTTGATCTTCTCTGCCGCTTATCGTGCCGTTGAACTGATGTTAAAAGATGACTATAGCCTGACTGATTTTTTTGTTAATCTCAGCATCGATGCTGCTAAACTCGCTGTTTCTGTCGGAGTGGCCTGGGGAGCGAAAGCCATAGCCACTGGATTGATGGTTGCGGGTGGCGAAGTGATTGTTATTGCAGTAGGGATCTTTCTGATTGGCGTTGCTGTTAGTTATGGATTGAATGCGTTGGACACGCATTTTAAGATTACTGAAAGAATCATTAACGCATTAAAAAATCAACAAAATGATAAGCATACCCAATCCTACGCACCTTATGGCACAGAACCATCTTTTGATAGTTGGGGGCATTTTTCTGGTGGCTAAGATTAATAGACTCTTTGTGATTTTATATGCCATTCTTTTTCTCGCTGCTGGATTAGCAGGGGCATTTGTCTCTTTGGATTCATACTGGGCATTTTTTCGCTTAGCTGATAGAGTTGAATTTTCATCTATGATTGGTATGTTTGTTTTTGGTGTGCCTATTCTACTTTACCTGTCAATCCTTTGCTTTTTAATGGCATATAAAAATCAGCCAATCAGAATGAGTAATAAACTATCTAAATCATTAACCATTCTATTTGCAATGGGTGTGATTATTGGAATTTCATCCTCTGTTTATGTTAATCACTCGTTAAGTAATAAAGGATATATAATCTGTGATAAAATATCGTGGATGTCACCTAATCAATACGTAAACAACTCTAAGTTATGTCAGTAATTTTTTAGTTATAGTGGCGTCATTGGTGAGAAATTAATTTTTTAAACATCACTCACTCTATTAATCGATACACTTGCAGAACAAGCTCAATGGTTTTCTGCCCGATGATTGACTAAAAAAATACAACTCACTGGTTTAATAACTTGTTATGGTGCGATTTTCATTATAAAAAATCATGGAAATAGCCCGGCAAAGTACAAAAAAATTCTGATTGGCATAAATAAAACAGGGAACCTTGTGCTATGTCCTACCCCATTTATCTCACCATGATCGGTGAACAACAAGGAGATATCTCACGCAACTGCGGCTCATATGCCTCTTTGGGCAAC
>NZ_SBEF01000114.1 GCF_004011885.1 Serratia microhaemolytica
GCTGGCTTAATCGATATCGTCGTTTATTGGTTCGCTGGGAGAAAAAGGCTGAAAATTACGAGGCCATGTTGCATTTTGCCTGCGGACTTATTGTGTGGAATAAACTCCTATTGAGATAGGCTCTAAGTTAAGATCTGCTGTGCGCCATCCTTCTGAGAATTTCGCGGCTCTCTCTGCGCCTTTCATGGATATTTTACTGGCCAAACTCCCCAACCCCACACCCGCAGCCTTTGCTCCATACACCATACCGACAGTATCCTGTATGGTCATCGCAATCCTTGCCCAAGTTGGCAGTTTATCTACGGCCTCTTGGTATTTTCTGGCATATTCTACCGATTCAGCTTGATCCTGTGCCAGCTTGGCCTTCGCTTGCTCAAGAGTGTAGCCGTTTTCGAGTAAACCAATCCACTGATGTGAATAATCACCGATCAATTCGGCATAGTGCGCCATCTCGTCAGGAAATTGTTCGCGTAGGTCGTAGTAGGTTTGGTATTCGGCGTAACCCCGGTAGCTTTCTTGTGCCTGTAACAGTTTTTTGTGTTCTGCCAGACAGGCTGCACTGGTTTCATCTTCACACGCCGTGAACAGATTTTGCTGCTGTTGTGCTGCTTTTTTTACCAGATTAGCCCGTTGTTGCTGCTCATTGGCGTTGAGTGTGCCGATGGTCGCTTTACGATCAAGCGCACTTTTGCGTACTTGATCAGCGGCATTGAGTCTGCTTTTTTAGGCGATTGTTCAGAACACTCAAACCGGGTTAAGTTCTCTCAGTGATTTACTATTTTGAAAGATGATTTAGCTCAGTACATTTTTCTTTTCTTCGTAATCCTGCAAGTACTTCTCAATGGGATAAGCTGTTCCAAGCTCATGTATTTCACCTGTATCTTTATCAATTATGAATGGTGCATTTCCCGCAAGTTGAGCGGAGAACTCACCAGTTTCAAGATATTCACGGGATTGGAAACAAAAAAACCATCCTTCTGCAAAACGCCCCTGAAGAGTAATCACAACAGGAGTATCCATATTTTTTATATAATCAGTAGCTTTCTCTACTGCTTCAGTAAAACTAATCATTAGTTCGTTCTCAATAATTGGAATGATTTAAACTGGCCAAGAACAGCAGATTTACCTGTTTGCCCATCAAGGAATCGAATTGTACCGTTTTGGTTCACTACATTAAACACATGCCCAGGAAGACCAGGGCCATATGAACCAAAAACAATACCCCTTGCTCCAGAACCTGCATCTATCATTTGTTGCACAATATTTTCAGACGAGGATACATATTTAAATTTAACATCAAATTGTTTTTCTAATACACTCAAAGGAATGTAAGCGTCCGGTAGCCTCACCTTGCCGCAGCGAATAAAGCCTTTCATTATTCTCGCCATCACATCCTCTGCTTGAGAATAAACCATGCCATATACCAAACAGCAAAAACAGCAGCATCTTGATAA
>NZ_SBEF01000115.1 GCF_004011885.1 Serratia microhaemolytica
TTGGAAAGCGAGTTAAAAGCACGCCGTTATATTCCGCATATTCAAGGCAGAAAAGCGGAGTCAGACGCGTTGAAAAAAGAGCCTGGTATGAAAGCCCGCCGCTGGGTGGTTGAACGGACACATAGCTCAGGGCAAGATCACGAATGTTTTTTGAACAAAGCGGGTCGATTTGACGATCAGTTTTCGTTGTGATCTTATACTCTCTTTTAGGAGAGTTAATCATGCCATTCCCATCATTTCAGCGCCATTTCAGTTCACTCCATGACAAAAGACAAAGTGCAAAAATCACTTACCCCCTTTTTGATGTTCTCTTTGGCTCGTTATGTGCGGTAATAGCAGGTGCACAGGGTTGGTGTGACATTCGTGAGTACATGTTGGGTCATCACGCTTGGTTTAAGCAGCAAAAAATGTTTTTGAACGACATTCCTGTCGATGACACGATCGCCAGAATTGTTTCAACCATCAAACCCGAAGCATTCCATGCGTGTTTCCTTAGTTGGATGCAATCAGTCCATATGTTATTTCCCATACCCTAACGAACGGGCAAGTCGTTGCCATAGATGGAAAAACACTGCGAGGCTCGTACGACCGGGAAGACCGTAACAGTACAATTCATATGATTAGCACCTATGCGTCAGCCAATAAACTCATCTTAGGTCAGCTAAAAACAGACCAGAAAAGCAATGAGATCACCGCTATTCCAGCCCTGTTGAGCCTACTTGACCTCCGAGGGACGCTGGTCACGATTGATGCGATGGCGTGCCAAAACCAGATAGCCAGTGCCATTGTTGACCAAGGTGCAAACTACCTACTGGCGGTCAAAAACAATCAGAGCAAACTGGCAAAAGCCATTCGTCATGCTTTTGCAGAACAGCGTTCTGCAATGATAGATAAAGAAAAATTCAAGCCAGAACGTGGGCATGGGCGCGTAGGATCAAGACAATGCCATGTGCTATCGGCAGAGGTGCTGGATGGCGATTTCAGCAGATGGAAAGACTTAACGCGCCTCGTGATGGTCGAAAATTTACCTCTGGTTAAAGGCAAAGCACTCACTTTAGAGTAGCGTTATTACATTAGCTCTAAGGCGTTATCCGCCGAACAGGCCGCCAACGCAGTGAGAGAGCACTGGGGGATCGAGTCCATGCACTGGGTTCTGGATGTCAGCATGAATGAGGATGCCTGCCAGATTTATAAAAATAGTGGTGCTGAAAACCTCTCCTGCTTACGCCATATCGGATTGAACATGCTGCGTAAAGAGCCAACGAAGCGTAAACATCCGGCCATCTCACCTTGTCAGCTTCGTTGACCACGATCATTATTCTCGCCATCACATCCTCTGCTTGAGAATAAACCATGCCATACACCAAACAGCAAAAACAGCAGCATCTTGATAACTGGCGAAACAGCGGACTCTCCCAATCCGCTTACTGTCGCGAAAA
>NZ_SBEF01000116.1 GCF_004011885.1 Serratia microhaemolytica
GGCGGCAACAGGGTGGAAATGAGCGCCCAAGCCTCATCAGGGACATCATAACGAGCCAAATTCAAAATCCTCTTCTCGACTAAATATCGCCAAATTGTACAAAAAATAGTTACGGGACACACCCTAGGCTTGGTGGCAGTGGCAACCTCAAATGAGTGAGGGTAAGCTAGGTGCATCTGCTGGTAGGTGCTAAACTTGTGCTATTGCTAACTACCTGAAAATCAGACAATTAATTAAGTATAGGTTAAAATTCAACTTTTAGTGAAATTGCCTTAAATTTTGTTAAATATCAATATATTTATGCTTTACACTAAGGAATGTAAAGTTTGGTTGCAAAAATGGGCGGATTATCTCGATACCTTGAAAGCGTAAGTGTCTAGTTCATGCACTGGCGTACCTGAATCACTTTTTCTTCTGCTGATAACGGCTAAACTCAATCACATTATCGTGGTTATCAGCACCAACGATATTGGTACTTTCCAACTGCTGACGAGTTGCCGCCATAGCCGCTAGACGCATACTCAACTGTTCCTGTTGCACGGTTCTCACTTGTGCCATTGCATCAGTGACCTTTTGAGGGGAAAGCATAAATATTCAGTCGGCCAATATTTGGTCATTGGATCATTGGTACGTAAATCGTACTTCTCACCTTTGCGGTTTTGCCAAGTCAGATTGAGCTTGAGCTCAATCTGTAACACCGTTTTCTCATTATATCTACAGCATGTTATGCTGTAGATATGTTTTTATAGATGTTTTTCCCATAAAATAACTTTATTACATTCTAATTGTATTTTTCACTATACAAATGCTGGAGTTAATCAAGTTTTAATGTATTAGCTCAACTTTTCAATATTGGCATGCACTTAACACTAAAATAACCTTTTTAATACAATGAATTATATTTTTTTTCTTCTAAAGTATTTTTTTTCCATTAGTAACTCTTGACATACACCTGCATCTCAAATTATATTTATGCATATATACTAAGAACTTATGCAGGATTGGGTTGTGTCTAGAGATAGCGTCTTGGTTACAAATAGTCCAGAAGTCTTTGATAAACTCCTTGCTTTTGTTGAGTCAGATTCGTTTGGGTGCATTGGTGCAAAAACAGCGTCTTACCTTCAAACATTGCTTCATCGCGATTGCTGTTTCGACAACAAAGTGACCCTTGAAGATGCATACGGTTTTCTCCGGCATTTCGCCGATATCCGAGAATCTCTGAGCAAGACTAATGCCACCTTTGTTCTGAGTTTTAGTGATCGGTCTATTCATGTAGTGGTACAGTAATTTTGGCCACCTGATGAGAGGTGTTAAGATACACCTCATACGCGAGCAGGTGAAACAATGAGCAATAGAACATTTAGTGCAGAATTCAAACTAGAGGCAGCGCAACTC
>NZ_SBEF01000117.1 GCF_004011885.1 Serratia microhaemolytica
TGGTTGAGGATGTCGCCGCTGGTTTTCAGGGTAAAATCGCCACCCACATGCCAGTGGGTGTCAGCCTGGTGGATAAAATCGCTCTGTAGTGTCAGGTTGAGGTCACCGGCGCTGCTGATGGTGCCGCTGTGAGTAAAAAACTGCCATCAGACACACCCGCGCCGGTCAACAAACCCAAGCGTCAGCCCCTGCCCACGCACTTGCCGCGTGAAGAAGTCCGCTTGGCGCCTGAGAGCACGCATTGCCCACAGTGTGACAGTCCGTTGCGTTTTCTCCGTGATGAAGTCAATGAGACCTTGGATTATGTTTACACTTATCTTGACGATGGGCGGATACCGATTGACAACAATCATGTGGAAAACTGCATCCGTCCTGTGGACTTGGGAAGAAAAAATTGGCTGCTGGCCGGGCAGCGCATGGCCGGTATCATGAGCCTGCTGCAAACCGCCAAACTTAATAGTATTGAGCCATTTACCTGGTTGCACTTTGTGTTGACACATCTTCCAACGTGGAAAAACAGTCAACTGGACCAACTGCTGCCCCTGCCCGGTAACACCTTCTCCTCATCCACCTAATCTGCCGCTCACCTTAACCGCTTAACATAAACTCGCAAGGTGAGATCGCCGGATGTTTACGTAAAAGCAAAAACCCCAGCCAGCTGGCCGGGATTTTTGCTTTTAGTTATTGTATTTAAAGTCAATATGTATTTTTAAAGTTTCCACATCCACAGTAACTTCACAACCATGCCAAAATGGTTTTTCTTGTGATTTAAAGTTAGCCAGAAAGTAGTTTCTTAGTTCAACAAGAAGATCTAACAGTTGTTCACTGGCATTACTTGTTTCAGTTACCCAATGTTGAGATCCACTTTTATCAACATAATCATAAGTGAACTCACCACAATCACTCGCTGGATCTAAAGTCGCACACAAAATAATTTTCGATGCATCGCTTGGTGAAATGGAAAGTAATACCGAGCCAATGTCATTGTATATTTCCTGGTCAGAGCGCATTACCTACCTCCTGGAGAATTATTAAACACTTTTTCGATTGGACGACCACCATCTACCGAATACACAACCTTAAACTTATCCGGTCTGACACTCTCACCTACATAAGATGGCTGGATACTCACTTTAACCTCTTTACCTTCACTCAATGCCTTAGCCCAAGTATTCTCCATTTGCTTCCAAGCGCCTTTGTTCAGATTGCCATTCATTGGTACTAAGAGCCTATCTCAATAGGAATTTATTCCACACAATAAGTCCGCAGGCAAAATGCAACATGGCCTCGTAATTTTCAGCCTTTTTCTCCCAGCGAACCAATAAACGACGATATCGATTAAGCCAGCTATGTGTCCGTTCAACCACCCAG
>NZ_SBEF01000118.1 GCF_004011885.1 Serratia microhaemolytica
TGGATGATGAAGAGGATATCAAAACTGTTATTTGCCGTTGCCGGAATAATCATAGCCAAGATATTGCTTTAGACGCTGTAACGGAAAGTGGCGAACTCTATGTAGCCGGAGAATGGCTGATAGAAACCGGCATAGCAGGCCAACTGCTAGATATTTTTGTTACACAAGGAAAGGTGATAGTAGAAAGGCTGTAGCGTAAATTGCAGCTAAAAGAAAAGGCCGGATCTGTTATAAGTTCCGGCCTTTTTTATGATGAATCATTTGGGACAAAATACAATGAGAGCGTAGGAAAAATTATCCCAATGGCTTGGTGCTGCAAGAGTAAATTTATTTAGCTGCAAATAAAAAGCCGGAAAGATTGGAAGATCTTTCCGGCTTTTCTTATTAAAAACAGTTCAGTTAGCTATTAAAACTATTTTTTCACTTGTCAAGCCATGATAACCCTATTTTTGTTTCAGTTCTTACTTGTTTTACAAAAGCACAGCCAATAAGTGAGCCATTAAAAACAAAACAATCACCAAAGAAAAAATTATTTTTTATTCCATACCTTTCTAATAGTGAATCGGCAGGCAGTTTTTCTAAATAAAAAATTAAATCCACAATGCCAAAGGTATTCACTTTGTTTTCTAATGTGCTCTTTAATCTCATCTTTGAGATATTCAAAAAAAACTCATTTCTCCTTACTTCAGGATTGTTTGGTAATTCCACGCAACTATCTGAAAATATAACTTTATTTAGTTCTTCTATCCACGGCCTTTCGTAAGGGAGCGCACTAATAAGTTCAGCCAAATAAGTTATAGAATTACCTTTATTCATCATAACATAATAACCTTAGCACCCTTTCGAGTCCCCAGTTGCAACATTTCAACTTCATTCCACTGATTGATATGAGTCCATCCCCAAGACCAAGTAGCTCCCGCAGGTGGAGCACCTGTAGGAACTTCAAGTAGAACACCGCCTGAACCGTCTTTATTAGCATGTTGCAGAGCTAATTCTTTATTTGGAGTCCAAGAAACATATTGACTCTCACCAGTTAAACCACCTTCAGCATGTTGTTCTGGCGTTAGATCTGCATCAGGTTTCGCTGGTTTAACAGTTCCTTTTTTCGCAAGCTCTATATCGGGATGCTTAGCACTTACGCCTCTATATAATAGCCCACACGTCAATCCCCACGGATCGATGTAATTAAATGTATTTGGCGCATACTGATATAAATTAATTCCGCCCGATAACCCTATCGGGTCTTAGGAGTGATCCCAAGGCGATCGTACTCACCGACGCTCGCATCTCACTGAACAGCAATGCTTTTAAAGAACACACTTCCCCATTTTGGGAAAAACCGACACGCAACTTTTCCCGA
>NZ_ML137214.1:0-206 GCF_004011885.1 Serratia microhaemolytica
CTGAGGGGATCTACGACTACCTGCTCGATAACACCAGTATCAGCGGTCAACAGGGGCTGTACCTCAACTACGAATTGCACACCCTTAACCTGCTGACGGATGATGTCAACGCACTGCTGATTGCCAGCAGTAGCGATCCGGCCAGCAATCGCCGGTTAACCGCACGGCTGACCGGCATCGGTGGCATTGTGTTTGATGGCAGTGCC
>NZ_ML137214.1:216-1041 GCF_004011885.1 Serratia microhaemolytica
CGGCGGCCAGCTCAACTTCGTGGGTGATATCGCCAACGGGCGTGCCGACGGCGTGATCCAGACCGATAATTTTACCGCCAACAGCGGTGAAGTGAACATTGATGGTGAGTTTAACCGTGACAACAGCAACCCGAACAACTTGTCACTACTGGATCAGAACCGTGGTATCAGCGGCATGACACTGGCGATTGCTAACAGCGCCAGTGGTGCCGACAATTTGACGCTGCGATTGAACGGCGTCGAAGTGCTACCGGAGCAAGGGAAGATTTCGGACATCACGCAAAATGGTATCACCGTTGCCGAGGGGATCTACGACTACCATCTCTCCAACTCAAGTGTCAGTGGTCAACAGGGACTGTATCTCAACTACGAACTGCACACTCTTAACCTGCTGACGGATGATGTCAACGCACTGCTGATTGCCAGCAGTAGCGATCCGGCCAGCAACCGCCGGTTAACTGCACGGCTGACCGGCATCGGCGGCATTGTGTTTGATGGCAGTGCCGCGCCACTCACCGTAGCCAACAGCAGCAACGACTACCGGGGCAGTACCACAGTGCGCGGTCAAGTGCTGATGGGATCGGATAACGCCTTTGGCCAAAGTTCACGGTTAACGGTGCAGAACGGCGCTCGCTTAAAGAGCAACGGCTTTAACCAGACTCTGGGCGCGTTAACCAATGCTGGTTACATTGATCTCGATCCGAGCATCTTCACCACTGGCTGGCTGAACAACAGCGGGGTGATCGACCTGGCCGGCGGCACACTCAACCTGAGCGCTGGCGGTAGCTCCAGCGCTGATGGCGGATTAACCGGCAGCGGGGCGTT
>NZ_ML137214.1:1051-1346 GCF_004011885.1 Serratia microhaemolytica
GTTAACCAATGCTGGGCAGATCAACCTAGCCAACAGCCTGTTCAACAGCGGCTTGCTCAGCAACAGCGGGGTGATCGACCTGGCCGGCGGCACACTCAACCTGAGCGCTGGCGGTAGCTCCAGCGCTGATGGCGGATTAACCGGCAGCGGGGCGTTGAATGTGCAGGGCGGCGATTTGAGTATCACCGGCGCGAACAATAGCTTCACCGCCAACACCCAGATCGCCAACGGCGCGTCGATCAGCCTCAGTTACAGCGGCAACCTGGGCAGCAGTGCGGTCACTATCGATGGCGCA
>NZ_SBEF01000122.1 GCF_004011885.1 Serratia microhaemolytica
TCATGTAGTGGTACAGTAATTTTGGCCACCTGATGAGAGGTGTTAAGATACACCTCATACGCGAGCAGGTGAAACAATGAGCAATAGAACATTTAGTGCAGAATTCAAACTAGAGGCAGCGCAACTCGTTACTGAGCACGGGTATTCAGTAAAAGAGGCGGCCACAGCGATGAATGTCAGTAAATCGGCGATGGATCGCTGGGTCAGGCAATTAAAACAAGAGCAACAGGGTATCAGCCCTAAAGCTTCCCCCATCACACCTGACCAACAAAAAATTCGAGAGTTAGAAAAGAAAATCAGGCGGATAGAGGAGGAAAACTCGATATTAAAAAAGGCTACAGCTCTCTTAATGTCCGACTCACTGAACAATTCTCGTTAATCGAGAACCTTAAGAAGAGCTATCCAGTAAAAACCTTGTGCCAGGTGTTCAGTGTTAATCGTAGCAGTTACAAGTACTGGGTTAAACGGCCTGACTCACCGAAACCAGAGCAATTGGCACTACAGAAACTGGTGAGTAAAGCCCATGAGGAGAGTTACGGCTCAGCGGGTGCAAGAACGATAGCAGACAGAGTGACCAACACCGATAAGGTTCCTCTCTCTCGTTATCGTGCCGCCAAGATAATGAGGTTACTCGGGTTAGTGAGTTGTCAACAACCTAAGCATCGTTATCAAAAAGTGGTACAAGAACACAGTGAAACGCCAAACCTATTGGATCGACAATTTGCAGTCACAGAGCCTAATCAGGTTTGGGTAGGTGATGTGACCTATGTTTGGGCTGGAAATCGCTGGATGTATTTAGCCGTCGTCATGGATCTTTTCGCACGTAAACCGATTGGCTGGGCGATGTCATTTTCCCCCGATAGTCAATTGACGGGCAAAGCGTTGTCTATAGCTTTTGAATCAAGAGGTAAACCAAAAGGGGTATTATTTCATAGCGATCAAGGAAGCCATTATACGAGTCGCACATATCGCCAGTTACTGTGGCAATACCAGATGACACAGAGCTTATCGCGTCGGGGAAACTGCTGGGACAATAGCCCAATGGAGCGCTTCTTTAGGAGTTTAAAAACAGAGTGGGTGCCGGCAAGTGGCTATTCTAGTTTAGGTCAGGCACAACAAGAGATAATTCGATACTTAGTTAGTTATTACAGCGATTTAAGACCACATCAATATAACGGTGGTCTCACGCCCAATGAATCTGAACGGTTGTATTGGGAAAACGCCAAAACCGTGGCCAGTTTCACTTGACCACTACA
>NZ_SBEF01000123.1 GCF_004011885.1 Serratia microhaemolytica
CCAAAATGAAAGAAGCCTATGCGATATTGTTGATGGAGAAATTTACTTATTACCTGAGGCAGCATCGATTATATACCCGCACACTTGGCATTATTTGAGTTTATAGAAATGAGGGGATCACTAAGGTCATTACCACGATATTGGATGGTAGAAAGTCAGTACCCAGTGAACTCCCTTGCAAAGTGCAACTGCAATCAAAGAAGTAAGCGACCCGTTTGAAAAGTGAATGCTTGAGTGGTGCGTGCAGGCTCGTACTTCGCCACTCGCCATTCAGCAATCACTTTTTACCCATAGCCAAACTATCACCATACGCAACGCACACGCTGCCGAGTAGTGTTGATCTGCATTGCGTTGCCAGTTGCATACGTTGGCAGGTTTAACGCGTCTAACTGGCTTACAAGCGCTATATCGCCCCGATCTCAGCTAAAACCTCGTAGATACATGATCAACGTTGAGGCGTGAGCGTCACTACATTATCTAGGCAATCAGCGGTGAAACTGCTCGCTGCCAGCGCATCAACAATAGTCTGCGTATCACCCGCGACCTTGAATACAAGTGGTGTAATCAGACGCCCTTCACTGGTGAAAGCTGATTGTAACGCTGTCTTAACCACATACACCGCAGGCCCAACAGTAGTTTCATCCAGCGCCCCAGAATCCCACTCAGCAGACGTTACCAACTCGTTACGCCAACCAAGTGTTTTAAGGCTCTCAAGTGTGTAGGTAAGCCTAAATAGGTCACTTTGTTGCTGTATATCACCGCTGCGTGAGCGCCAGACGTATGCAAGATGAGATTTAAGCTTGGCCCCGATACCTTGTTTACGGCCCTTATCCAACAACAGTTGAATATCAATCGCCACTGTCTTGGGAAAACGCTTCTGCTTTTGAGCAGTTGCCAGCCAACGGACGATAAAAAGGTGCTCTGCCATTGGGGAAGCTACGGCACCATCCTGAATGGCTGTCTGTAACGCAACAAGCGCACAAAAAGCGAGGTGAGCAAGGTCGCGAGTAGTTTGGTCGGGAGGTGTTGCCATTGACGCCACTAAGCGGGTTAAAATTGATGCTGATGGTATCTAGGCTGTGTCCCTTAACCCAATAACCGCTTTAAAAACAACCGAACAGAGCCTAATTTAAGCATGCAAAGGTAATTTCTGGCGGTTTTCTCCGAGCGAGTGGCAATGCGACGATGTTCTTTTAACA
>NZ_SBEF01000124.1 GCF_004011885.1 Serratia microhaemolytica
TTATCGGCGATTAAGCGATAACTTTAGCAACAACACCTGCACCTACGGTACGGCCACCTTCACGGATCGCAAAACGCAAACCGTCGTCCATCGCGATTGGGTGGATCAGGGTAACAACCATGTTCACGTTGTCGCCTGGCATCACCATCTCAACGCCTTCTGGCAGTTCGATGGTGCCGGTTACGTCAGTGGTACGGAAGTAGAACTGTGGACGGTAACCTTTGAAGAATGGGGTGTGACGACCACCTTCTTCTTTGCTCAGGATATACACTTCTGAGTCAAACTTGGTGTGTGGCTTGATTGAACCCGGCTTAGCCAGAACTTGACCACGCTCGATCTCTTCACGCTTGATACCACGCAGCAGGATACCGACGTTCTCACCTGCACGACCTTCGTCCAGCAATTTGCGGAACATTTCAACGCCAGTACAGGTTGATTTCACGGTGTCTTTGATACCGACGATTTCAACTTCTTCGCCCACTTTGATGATACCGCGCTCAACACGACCGGTTACCACGGTACCACGGCCAGAAATTGAGAACACGTCTTCGATTGGCAGCAGGAACGGCTTGTCGATAGCACGCTCTGGCTCTGGGATATAGCTGTCTAGGTGCTCAGCCAGCTCAAGGATCTTCGCTTCCCACTCAGCGTCGCCTTCCAGCGCTTTCAGGGCAGAACCACGGACTACTGGCAGGTCGTCGCCTGGGAAATCATAAGCAGAGAGCAGTTCACGCACTTCCATCTCTACCAGTTCCAGCAACTCTTCATCGTCAACCATGTCACACTTGTTCATGAATACGATGATGAAAGGTACGCCAACCTGACGACCGAGCAGGATGTGCTCACGGGTTTGTGGCATTGGGCCATCGGTTGCAGCCACAACCAGGATCGCGCCGTCCATCTGAGCAGCACCGGTGATCATGTTTTTCACGTAGTCGGCGTGCCCTGGGCAGTCAACGTGTGCGTAGTGACGGCTAGCGGTGTCATACTCAACGTGAGAGGTGTTGATGGTGATACCACGTGCTTTTTCTTCTGGTGCGTTATCGATCTGGTCGAAAGCACGCGCAGAACCGCCGAAGTGTTTTGCCAGCACGGTAGTAATTGCTGCAGTCAGGGTAGTTTTACCGTGGTCAACGTGGCCGATAGTACCAACGTTAACGTGCGGTTTTGTACGTTCAAA
>NZ_SBEF01000125.1 GCF_004011885.1 Serratia microhaemolytica
AACGGAGAGCCGCTGGGGGCGCGGCTCGGCGCCTCAATAGTGGGCCGGATGCAAGGGTTGCAACGGCTACAGGGCGAACAACAGCAGCGTGAACAGCAATTTGCTGCGCTAAGCGCACAGCGTGCCGCTTGGCAACCAGGGCCGGTCGCCGCCCGCCTCGGCGACCCAGTCAAACACAAAAGCTTCTTTGCCGCCCTGGTCGGTGCCCTGGTTGGCGCCGCGCTGACCATCGCCACCGGCGTAGCAGTGATCGCCGCCGTTACCCTCACCTTTCCCGCCAGCCTGCTGATCGGCGGCCTGGCGATCTATGCCGCGTTTAAAGTCGCCCCGCTGATCGACAAACTGAAAGATCAGGTCACCGGCCTGGTCGACAGCCTGTTCACCACCCCCGACGGCGTGATCATCACCGGCTCACCGAATGTGTTCATCAACCATCGGGCAGCAGCACGCGCCGGTGCCACCCTGCCCACCACCCCAGTGACGGTCAGCGAACCGCCAACCAGCGAGTGGCAGGCAATGAAGCAGGCCGCCGACCAAGGCCAGTATCTGGCCGCCACCCAGCACCTGTTTGGTGCGGCGGCTGAAGGGGTTGGTGCGGCAGTCGATGGCGTTGAACAAGCGGTCCTCTGGGCCAATGACGTGGAGCGGCGCAATATCGACACCCTGCTCGGGCGCAACGGCGCCAGCGTGGGCGATCGCCTCAGCGCCGCCAGCGACTGGCTGATCGGCGGCCCGGTGGTGGCCGAACTGATCACCCTGGCCGGGGGGCATGGCGGCACCGCCAAACAGGTCAACTTCCCCGAAGCGCCGGGCGACACGGTGAAATGCAAAGAGGCAAAACCGCCACGCATCGCCCAAGGCAGCGGCAGCGTCTTTATCAACGGCCAACCGGCGGCACGCAAAGACGACAAACTCACCTGCTCCGCCAGCATCAAAAGCGGCTCAAACAACGTCTTCATCGGCGGCGGACAACTGACCTACCTCGACATCGACGCCGAATTCCCGCCCTGGATGCGCAAAATCCTCGGCGTGATCAACATCGCCAGCTACGTACTACCGCCCTCCGGCCTCGGGCAGAAACTGGCCGGGCGCTTAACCGGCGCCCTGGGCAAACTCGCCAGCCGCGCCCCGAAAGTGCTGCGCGGCGCCATGACCGGCGCGCAACG
>NZ_SBEF01000126.1 GCF_004011885.1 Serratia microhaemolytica
TCACCAATAAAATCGGCCAGATGCGGCTGTTCACGCGCAATTTGTGCGCCTAATGCCTTCATATAGCGCCACTCATGGCGGTAGTGCGACTCAAAATCACCGTCATTTTCTGGCGGTGGCAGTGTCAGATCCGGCACCGGATCGGCATGGTTCGCTTCAATGGTCAAGGTCAGGCGAGGGGTGTAATGGCTCTGTTGCGGATCGCCGAGAAAGCTGTTCCAGCCAAGCCGTGCGGTCTCTGGGTTGCCGAGCTGCATTCCGTGCGCCTGTTCGCGTGCCAGCTCCAGGCGCAGATCCCACGCCAGCGGTTGCGGCAGCAGGAATGAGACAAAACTGACCAGCGCTGAGTAGTGTTCGCCATCGGGCAGTAGCGTCAGCAGGCGTGCCGGTGACAGTTGCGAGATCACCAAGGTGAATTTGTTACGCCGCTCATCGATAAATTTGCCCAGCACAAAGTTCTCGCCCAAGACCGAGCGGCGTTGGTAGTGGCTGCCGCTCAGGTGCTGCTGTAACCCCAGCCGGTTTTGTTGATCGGGGGCCAGTTCGGCGCGGCGCAGTTGCCACGGCAGCAACTGAACCGCATCAAGATCAAAGCAGTGCGCCACCATGCCAGCCACCACCGCCGGGGCGCGCTGGTTGGAGGAGAGCAGCCCGGAGTAGGCCAGCATTTTGCCGGGAGCGACATTGAGAGCCTGGCGCAGCGCCGGATCGGCCAGCCCCATCAGGGCGAAGATCTGGCGTGAGATCGGGTCGGTGCCGCCGGGTTGGAAGCTGATGTAGTAGTGGTGTTTGCGCCAGATGGCGTGTACCAGGGCAAAAAAGCGGTGGTGGAACAGGTCAAAAAACTCGGCGAGGCCCGGTTCGCCTTGTGCCGCGTGGTAGGCGACCTCGTCCAGGTAGTAACCCGGCAGCGGTGATTGGCTGCCGTGCAGGCCAAGAAAGGCCAGCTCGAGGTGGTAGCAGCCGTGCTCATCTTGTTTCAGGCTGACCACGTCGCTGGTCGGGAAGCCGAGGCCGCTGTGAGCATGAAAGCGGATCGGCTCCTGCTCGGGGGTTAAATCATGCAGCGGGTCGGCTTTGCGATCCGAGAGCGCGCGCAGCAGTTCTACCAACTGGTAGAAGTTGAAGCGCCTTAATTGGGGAAAGTTATCGGCCATG
>NZ_SBEF01000127.1 GCF_004011885.1 Serratia microhaemolytica
GCCAACGCGGTGAATGACCTGATCAACCTGGCGAACAGCGCACTGGGGGCGATGAACCGCAGCGACAGTGACAACGGCACCACCCAGGCGGCGATCAGCGCCGGCACCCTGACGGTACGCGACAATGCCGAAGCCAGTGCTGGCCTGAGCCGAGACACCGCCAACGCCAACGGCAGCCTGGAGACGATTTTCGACAAGGAGAAAGAGCAGCAGCGCATTGCACGTGCGAAGCTGATCACCGACATCACCGGCCAGGTGGCGGACATCGCCAGAACGGAAGGGAAAATCGCCGCTACCCAGCAAGCGAAAGCGCAAATGGCGAACGTCACCGCGCAAGAGCGTGAGGCGAAACAGGCGGAATTGAGCAAGGCGAACGGCGGCCAAGCGGTCAGTGCTGACGAGGTCGAGAAGGCACTGTACAGCGATCGCTACAACGCTGCGCTGCAAACGTCGCCGTATGGCACCGGGGGATCGGTACAACGGGGTATCCAAGCGGTCTCGGCGTTGATCAGCGGGTTAAATGGTGGCAATCTGGCGGAAGCATTGACCGGCGCAGCGGCGCCGTACCTGGCGGAAGAGATCCACCGCCAGACCACCGGTGCCGATGGTCAAACCGACATGGCGGCGAATGTGATCGCTCACGCGTTACTGGGTGCCTTGAGCGCGGTAGCGAGCGGCAACAACGGGTTGTCGGGAGCGGCAGCGGGCGCCAGCGCGGAGTTGATGGCGAACGCGATCATGAACTCGCTCTACCCGGGCAAAAAAGTGAGTGAATTAACCGAGGAAGAGAAGCAGAATATCGCCTCACTGAGCACACTCGCCGCCGGCCTGGCGGGAGGGCTACTGGGCGACAGCAGCAGCGACGCCGCGAAAAGCGCCCAGATAGGGAAGAACGCGGTGGAGAATAACTACCTGAGTGTGTCTGAAAAGACAGAACTTGAGTTAGCGAAACAGGCGTTACAAAAGGCGACTGATCCGGCTGAAAAAGAAAAAGCGCAGGAAAAAATCAACGCACTGATTGAAAAAGATATTAGCAGTAA
>NZ_SBEF01000128.1 GCF_004011885.1 Serratia microhaemolytica
CATCCAACACCACTGGGTGGTCAGCATGGCTATGCCGCCCACAGCAATCGCCACTGTTCTTTATTCTCAACAACCTGGCGCAACCTAACCCGCTGCACCAGCTCTATTACCATGATTGGGTAGAACAGGCCTTTGGCCTGTATCAAAACAGCCCGCTGCAACACCTGGTGTTACAAGGCCCCTGGCTGGTGCAGGTAAAAATCACCGCCTTGCCTGCCGTTGCTGCCCTGCTGCAAAAGCGCACCTTCAGCGATGAAAGCTGGGGCTGGGTGTACCGCAGCCAGCTACCATGGCAGGCACAAATCGCACATTGGCAGCAACATAACCAGGTGATCTTGCGTGGGCGCAAAGTGGTACTGCGCTGGATGGATACGCGCATTCTCGCGCGGCTATTACCGGCCTTCACGCAAGAAGACTGGGGCGGGTTGCTTTACCCGGTTGATGAACTGATGTACACCTTGCCGGAGAGTGAAACCGCTCAGCCAGTGCACCGGTACTCACCACTGGGTACTCAACGTACGCCCAGTGCCCCCCCTTTTGTGTTGGGGCCACATTTGATCCAAGCCTGGGAACACTCGCCGCGTGCGTTAGAAAACCAGGCGGTGGCGATTGCCTGCGAACTGTGGGAAGAGCACGGCGCACTTGCCGCCGCACTCGATACCCCGGATGACGCACTGCACACCCTGATCATGAACTGGCTGCAGCAACAAATCAGCGTCGGGTACCCCTTACCCAGCCTTACCCATGAGGCATTTTTAGCCGCCCACAGCGCACTGATTAACCGCTTAACCAAACAAGGAGTGTCTTTATCATGACGACGAACGAAAACACACCACGCAAACGCCCACCGACCCACTATTCCTGTGATTTATTACGCCACTGGGTAGAGATTGAACTGTTGGATGAACAGGGGCAACCG
>NZ_SBEF01000129.1 GCF_004011885.1 Serratia microhaemolytica
CGCCGCAACCGAAGCAGTGATAGAGATTTTTTTCTGGCGACAGCGCCATTGACGGGGTTTTCTCATCGTGGAACGGGCACAGCGTCATCAACTCTTTGCCCTGTTTGATCAGCACCCGCCCTTGTTGCTGCGCCACCGCCACCAGTGACACCGCTTGTTTCAGGTGTTGTAACTCTGCTTCGTTGATGCGGGGCATTTCCTTACCTCCTAAAAAAACTTGTCAATAGATAAAGATGTAGATTACAATATACCTATCTTTATAGATTTGCAACAGGCTGAATGAGAGGGGGCTTATACAATGGCGAACATGTCAGATTGGTATGTGGGTATTGATATGTCAGCTTTTGCCGAACGTTTACGCTTGCTACGCGAAGCACGAAAAATGAGCCAAGTCAGATTGGCTGAACTTTTAGAAGTAGATCCAAGAACTTATAATCGATGGGAAAAAGGCGGCAATCCACCTCTTTTAGAGACGGTGATCAAAATTGCCGATGTATTGCAAG
Organism: Serratia microhaemolytica; assembly: GCF_004011885.1. Lineage (GTDB taxonomy): Bacteria > Pseudomonadota > Gammaproteobacteria > Enterobacterales > Enterobacteriaceae > Serratia_G > Serratia_G microhaemolytica. The sequence continues at coordinate 504 of NZ_SBEF01000129.1, forward strand.
TTTCCTTAGATGAACTGGTAGGACGCAAAGCGATTACTACTGAATTGAAAATACACAATAAAATCTTGCATGACCTCTGCCAGCAAGCTGATGTGTTACCAGACATCGATCAACAAGCTTTGATTTTGGTACTAGATAGCTTTGTGAAGAAAGCACAAATTGAAAGAGTGATAAATAGCGGAAAGAGTTAATAAAGAGCGCGGGTTGAAGATGCTGACGACACCAACAACCCGCTAACCCCAGCAACTAAAAGAGGTAGTTACTATGGCTAAGCGTGATTCTAAGTCACAACAGCAGATTGTTAAAGTCTCCCAGCATGAACGCTTTGAGCGAGTGAAATATTTTGGTTTGGCGCT
>NZ_SBEF01000130.1 GCF_004011885.1 Serratia microhaemolytica
GATGGAGAAATTTACTTATTACCTGAGGCAGCATCGATTATATACCCGCACACTTGGCATTATTTGAGTTTATAGAAATGAGGGGATCACTAAGACGCAAAGACATTAACAAAAAACATAAGTTGGTCGATGTCATTTTTTTGGTTTTCTCCGCTGTGCTCAGTGGCGCATCGGGATGGAAATCGATACAGGAGTTTGGCGAACTGCAACTTGGCTGGCTCAAACAGTATGCTCCATTTGAAAATGGGATCCCCCGAAGACACTGTATTGCCAACATTATCAGAACATTAGATAGTGATATCTTGGTGGAAGCCTTATTCCTATGGATTAATGAGCGTCGAGTAAAGGACGGAAAAAAACTGATTGCTATTGATGGAAAAACGATGAGAGGTACAAGAAAAACATCAATATTGCAGGCATTGCATGTGGTGAGCGCCTACGATGTGGGGGCTGGCATTGCCTTGTACCAAAAGGCGACCGAAAGTAAAGGAAAAGAAGGGCCGATTGGCAGAGAAATCATTCGATTACTGGCCCTTGAAAATGCCATCGTGACGATGGATGCACTTCACTGTCAGGTGAAAACGCTGGACTTAATCACACAGCGTAAAGGCGATTATATTGTGGGCGTTAAGAACAACCAAAAACAGCTTTATCAGTTTGTTAAAGAAAGGTTTTCCGCTGCTTATGATACAGAGGAATTTGCTGAATTCACGGAACAAAATAAAGGTCATGGTCGTCTTGAACAGCGTATTGTCATGCAGCTACCCGCTGATTTACCTGATGATTTGAAACAGCGTTGGCCGTCAATACGCAGCCTGATTGAAGTGGTCAGTGAGCGAGGAAAACCGGGTGAT
>NZ_SBEF01000131.1 GCF_004011885.1 Serratia microhaemolytica
GATTGCTGAAGCTATCAGAATACATAAAAGCATTTTAATAACGCCTTTTATTGATTGAATGTGTAGAATTTCTGCCTCTACTATGAAATTAGCAACTCTACCGAACCGAAGGATGGCGAAATACTCGCCACCTGTAGCAACGAGCACTACGCTCTATGTGCTGAAAAGTAGATCAGCTATTTCTCAACCTTGGCCGATTTTGTCCCGGTGGTCGGTGATATTAAAGGCTTTGCCGAAGCGGAAGACACACTCGACTTTCTCGCTGCCGCCATTGGGGTGATCCCGGTCGTCGGCGACGCCGCTGGCAAAGCGCTGAAAGCAGCAAAACACGCGTTGAAAAAAGGCGATGTGGCTGGGGCGGCGAAGTTGATTAATCAGGCCAGTGAGGAGGTTTCGGCAAACTCAATTTGGAAAGGTTCTGTTGTTCAATCAAGAGTTAACCTTAGAAATGGGGATGGCTCTACCGGTTCCGGATTACAGTACGCTTGGCGAAAACATGGGGGTGAGTGGGGTGCCAATAAATCACATTTCACTGTTACGTTAGATGAACTGAAAATGATACTGCAATCTAAGGTGGTCGTGAAAACACCAGTACAGCATTCCCCTTCAACAGGTAATTATATTCGTATTGTAGATATGGGTAGAAATATTGGTGTTGATGCAATAAATGGCAATAAACCTACATCAATTGTAAGCGTCCGGTAGCCTCACCTTGCCGCAGCGAATAAAGCCTTTCATTATTCTCGCCATCACATCCTCTGCTTGAGAATAAACCATGCCATACACCAAACAGCAAAAACAGCAGCATCTTGA
>NZ_SBEF01000132.1 GCF_004011885.1 Serratia microhaemolytica
GTCTGGCCGCGACAAGGCGATACCACTTGGACTCTCACCACGGAGCAATTTTCCTGGCTGATAAAAGGCATTGACTGGCAGCAGGTCGAGGGGCAAACACTGACAAAATGGCGATAAAAATAGAATAATCCATTGATTTAATTTACAATGCACTCGGTTTGTGTTATTCTGCCAACCATGATGACCTTACCGCCCGACCTCACCAACCAACAGCTCCGTGACCTGGTAATTAAACTCCATCGTGAGAATACCCGGTTAGCGGAGTTGCTTGCGCAGGCTAAACTTGCCCGCTTCGGGCGCAAGGCGGAAAACTTCTCACCCGCGCAACTCAGTCTGCTCGATGAAGACAGTGACACCGACATCAGCGCGCTGGAAACCGAACTGGAAAAAAACCTGCCATCCGTCACACCCGCGCCGGTCAACAAACCCAAGCGTCAGCCCCTGCCCGCGCACTTGCCGCGTGAAGAAGTCCGCTTGGCGCCTGAGAGCACGCAGTGCCCACAGTGTGACAGTCCGTTGCGTTTTCTGCGTGATGAAGTCAACGAGACTTTGGATTATATCCCGGCACAATTTATCGTCAGAAAAACCGTACGTCCGCAATACAGTTGCCCAGATTGCCAAACGGTACACAGTGCCGAACTCCCCGCTCAGATTATTGATAAAGGTCAGGTGGCTCCAGGTCTGTTAACCCACATCACCCTCAGTAAATGTGTTGACCACCTGCCTCTCTACCGCCAAAGCCACATCTTCGCGCGTGAGGGCATCACCCTGCCAACCAGTACGCTTTCAGACTGGATGGGCAAAGTCG
>NZ_SBEF01000133.1 GCF_004011885.1 Serratia microhaemolytica
TTCGCAGATTAGCACGCCCTTCTTCGCCTCTGACTGCCTAGGCATCCACCGTGTACGCTTAGTCGCTTAACCTCACAACCCGAAGATGTTTCTTCTGTTCGGTGTGGCTGCGAACCCACTGTGCTGCGTTGTGCCGTGCGCGCAATCCTCATGGACGCTCTGTCCACTCCGGTTGCTGTGCGCGGTACGCCTTGCTCAGTGCCTTCTCGCTCACACCTCAATGCAGAAATGTCTAAAAACACCTCTTGCGGTTGTGATGAATTTGAGAGACTCGCCAATAGCGCTACGCCATTGGTCGTTTCAATTTTTCAGCTTGTTCCAGATTGTTAAAGAGCAATAAACTTCGCAGTACACTGTTGCCAGTACACTCTGAAGCTTTTTTATGACCGTAATATGGTGGAGCTAAGCGGGATCGAACCGCTGACCTCCTGCGTGCAAGGCAGGCGCTCTCCCAGCTGAGCTATAGCCCCATACCGTCAATACAGAATACCTTTATCGTTACCACGTGACTTAATGTCAGTGCTTCGCGCTGTTCGGCAGGAAACGCTTCCTCGCCATCTACCGCGCCACATCAGCTACACGGTATAACAGAGAATGTGGTAGGCCTGAGTGGACTTGAACCACCGACCTCACCCTTATCAGGGGTGCGCTCTAACCACCTGAGCTACAAGCCTATAAAGGTTCTGCTCGCGACGTTTATCAGACAATCTGTTGTAGGCACTCACGCGCTATCTCTAAGGTAAGGAGGTGATCCAACCGCAGGTTCCCCTACGGTTACCTTGTTACGACTTC
>NZ_SBEF01000134.1 GCF_004011885.1 Serratia microhaemolytica
TTATCAAGATGCTGCTGTTTTTGCTGTTTGGTGTATGGCATGGTTTATTCTCAAGCAGAGGATGTGATGGCGAGAATAATGAAAGGCTTTATTCGCTGCGGCAAGGTGAGGCTACCGGACGCTTACCCCCATAGAGCAAATTATAAAGGGGGAAACAGTGCCAAGGGGTGAACCACCTGCAACATTAATGGCCACGGAACAGTAGCCGCAGGTGTTGCGTCCCACGCTCTCATCGTATTTTTTCCCAACTTATTGATCATAAAAAAGGCCGGAACTTATAACAGATCCGGCCTTTTCTTTTATCTGCAGTTTACGCCAGGGCAAGATCACGAATGTTTATTGACCAATGGTCGTATAAAAAAAGACCAGGATACTGTCGGTATGGTGTATGGGGCGAAAATGGCTGGGGTGGGGTTGGGGAGTTTGGCTAAAGTTCTAAGATCACCGAAAGCCTCCCCACTCAATATTTCGAATGATGCAGTGGGGAACCATTCATTGCAATCCACTACGGTTGCTGGCTCAATTAAAAATGTAAATCCAGGATACCCTGATTCAGGCCGTACACATAACTGTGTCAACTGTGCTGTTGCCACAGATGCTACTTTGGCTGGTAACCCTACATCAGCATTGCCTGTTTATCATAAGAATGGCATTCCTTTGTAAACATCCGGCGATCTCACCTTGCGAGTTTATATTAAGTGGTTAAGGTGAGCGGCAGATTAGGTGGATGAGGAGAAGGTGTTACCGGGCAGGGGCAGCAGTTGGTCCAGTTGACTATTTTTCC
>NZ_SBEF01000135.1 GCF_004011885.1 Serratia microhaemolytica
GCACCACCAGGCGGACAAAGCTCTGGGTGGGTAGGGTGCGAGCCAGGCATAGCCGTAATAGCCTGACCAGCCGGTAGTGCTCGGCAGTGTGGGCGTTTGCCGTTTCACTCAGCGTCAGTGTGACGTGTAAACCGCGTTTCAGGCGGCCATAACACGGCATCTCCTCGGGCACAGTGTCAAGCTGCTGCCACTCATCCAGCCGCTGTTGCAACTGGCGTAACTGCGGGGCGTCGTGGCTCAGCCCCCAGGCGAAGTCGAGCAGCAGGCGCCGCAACACCGGTAACGCAGCGGCAAAGTGTGGCCGAAAAGCCAGGTGTGAGATTAATCGCCACTGGTGGTGGCTATCGCTGAGTGCCACGGCGGCCACGGAAGGTGTGCTGACTGGCCGCACGGTAAAACCGGGTGGCGTGTCGGCCCCCATCTTCCAGTCAGTTGGCAGTGTGGCAAACGGTGGCGCTTTCATCTGCATCAGAAAATGACAATCAAAATGGCTCTGCGGAAAGGTGTGCATCGGTTGGCCATTCGGTTGGTAGAACTGTAGCCAGTTGCGTTTGCGGCCGCTGGCAGCGGTGACGGTGTGCAGGCGGCAGTAGCCATGGTGGCCACGCCGTTGGTGGCGGTGTGGGGTGAGTGGGAAATCGACGCGTGTCACCGATCATGCAAAACTGATCCACTAACGATCATCGAAAACTGATCCACCTGATATCATCCGTGCTTTTTCTGTGCGGAGATTTATGTTAACGAAGGAGATGTTTGTGGATATTCATGTTCGC
>NZ_SBEF01000136.1 GCF_004011885.1 Serratia microhaemolytica
ACGCGCTCGTCAGCGGCCAAGGCAGCTTTGTCGACATCGTCGAACACACCGGCCAGACCTACAGCTTCACCTTTCTGCCGGGCGACAGCAGCGCCTACCACCCGAACTACCCGCACCTCACCCTACGTCGGCGTGACCAGGTGCTGGAGCTATTTGATGGCGAACAGCTCACCAGCCGCTACTTCCATGCCCTGCCGGTGCATCACGGCAGCGGAGACGAACAACACTTCTCGCTCGGCGCCATCACCGACCTGCACAACAACAAAATCTACTTCGAACGCAACCCGCAAGGGCAAATCCTCGGCGTAGTCCACAGCGACGGCATCCGCCTACGGCTGCAATACCACCCCAACGGCTACCTGCACAAAATCCTGCGCTACAACGGCGCACTGGAAACACTGGCCACCTACCAGCAAGACAGCCAAGGGCGGTTGATTGAAGCCGACGCGCAACAGGGTTACCACCTGTTTTACCGCTACGATAGCGCGCACCGCGTCAGCCAATGGGCCGACAACGACCAAACCTGGGTTAACTTCCGTTACGACCCCCTCGGGCGCTGTATCGAAACCGAGGGCGCCGACGGCTACTACTGCGGCCGCCTGGTGTACGGTGACGACTACACCGACGTCATCGACAGCCAGGGCGCCTGCACCCGCTACTGGCGTGACGCGCACGACAACATCGTCTGCATTGACGACCCGG
>NZ_SBEF01000137.1 GCF_004011885.1 Serratia microhaemolytica
GATCCGGCAGGAAGCGTTCTGCGGTTAAATCCGCACGCTTAAAGTAGCCGCGTGCCACACCGGCTCCGCCAATGTAAATCTCGCCGACAGCACCCGGAGCCACCGGCTGTCGTTCGCTGTCCAGCAGGTAGATCTGCGCATTGGCAATCGGTCGCCCAATCACCGGCTCGCACCCACCGTCACGCTCAATCAGTGCAACACTGGTATCAACCGTGGTCTCGGTCGGGCCGTAAACATTGACCACATCGATGCCCGCTGTCTGCTGCAAGCGTCGCCATAACTCAGCCGAGATCGCTTCCCCACCGACCAGCACCAGCAAGCGCGCATCTGCACATTGTTGCGCCAATCCTGCCGCCAGCAGACCCTCCAGTTGTGACGGGGTGCAACTGAAGCAATTGGCGCGCGCTGCCACCAGGTGGCTGACCATGTTGGCTGGCTGGTATCGCTGCTCACTGGCGGTCAGGATCAAGGTTCCACCGTGAAATAACACCGCCAGCTCATCCCAACTGGCATCAAACATCAGGCTGGCATTCATCACCATCCGCGCCACACTGACACCCTGCGTTACCAGCAGTTGCCCGGTCGCCAGTACCAGATTGACGATCTGCTGGTGTTCGACCATCACCCCTTTGGGCTGGCCGGTCGAGCCGGAGGTGTAGATCAGGTAGGCCAAGTTGCT
>NZ_SBEF01000138.1 GCF_004011885.1 Serratia microhaemolytica
ATGGAAAAATAGTCAACTGGACCAACTGCTGCCCCTGCCCGGTAACACCTTCTCCTCATCCACCTAATCTGCCGCTCACCTTAACCACTTAATATAAACTCGCAAGGTGAGATCGCCGGATGTTTACAACGAAGCTCAGTATTGTTGGCAAACGAAAACGGTGCCTCATGAATACCGCTCATCTGGAGGCCGTCTTACGTGCGGGATTAACTGGTGAGGCTAAAAAATAAACACTCATGCGGTTGCCCTGGGTTGATAGCTAATCAACGTCACTACGTACACCTGATTACAGATAAAAAAACAGCTAATGATGTCGGATTACGCTATGGGAAACCCGTCATCTTAACAATTACAGCCTCATTGATGTATCGTAAACATCCAGCCATCTCACCTTGTTAGCCTCGTCAACCACGATCATTATTCTCGCCATCACATCCTCTGCTTGAGAATAAACCATGCCATATACCAAACCATCGACCGCGCTGGTTAAAATTTATGCATTCATGCGGTGGCCCTGATGCACTTGGTTGCTTAGTGATCCCCTCATTTCTATAAACTCAAATAATGCCAAGTGTGCGGGTATATAATCGATGCTGCCTCAGGTAATAAGTAAATTTCTCCATCAACAATATCGCATAGGCTTCTTTCATTTTGGG
>NZ_SBEF01000139.1 GCF_004011885.1 Serratia microhaemolytica
ATCAATGTGGTTAAAGATTATTTCGTGATTAAGCATAGAGGTTGTCTGCTCGATATTAGCGGGTCAATAACGGAGATCATACCTCAAAAGCCTTGCCATGCCTCGTTCATATGAGGGGATGGTTAAGCGTCTCGGCTGCACTCGGCGTATTAAGCATGGCTATACTCACCATTGGCATTGAATTAGCAAAAGTCGCCTATAATCACGGCGGTAATCCGATGTTTAATCAATTCAACTTATTAATTGGCTTAATTTGGATTATTACGCTACGTCTTTTCTTCGCCAAAAAAGCATCTGCTTAACTAACGCAAAATAACAGACCACTCCCCCATCACCGGGGAGTCACACCAGGGCAAGATCACGAACGTTTTTTAACCAAAAACAGTATTTGACCTGAGCACGTGTTGATGTTTTTCCCCTTATCAAAGCAAAAGCATTGTCTCGCGCCTCTCCCTGCAAAGGGGGAGGCTGAGAGGGGGTATTTCAAAATAATCAAATGCGTTAAAACCCCACCCTAACCCTCCCCTTATTAAGGGGAGGGAACTACCTGGCTCCTCGTATTGTGGCACAGAACAAACTTTAGTTAATAATCGATTAAA
>NZ_SBEF01000140.1 GCF_004011885.1 Serratia microhaemolytica
TCAGCACTGAACTGGTTTAATGAAAAACTGACCGAGGCCAAAGAGAAGAACAGTTTTAACCCCAGCGCCTACTGCAACTTGGATTTGGTTATCTACAACCCGAAAAACCCGGCGCGGCGGGAAAAAATTAGCGCCATCAAGGTAACCATAGGTGAAAAAGGCTTGCCGACGGCGGCAACCACCGTAACACCTGCCGCCTTTGCTGCTATTAACCAACCTATCACTGTGACACAACATATTGCACCCACCGTTGTGCCGGGATTTATTGATGAAGATGCATATGCACCAAACTGGTTTCCCAAAGAGATGGTGGTGTATGAATTTAGCCGCAAAGTGACGGTAAATGGTGTGCCTGAATGGCCGTGGGTCAACGCCACCCCCTATACTGATACACCAGAACAGCGCCAACTGTTGCAGCAAGCCTATCAGGAAGTGTGGCAGGCGATGCAAAATAAGGATATTAAAAAGTTAAAACAACTGTTTGCTTACTCTGGTCGTGCATTTGCCTATGTCACCAGCTCTACAGAAGATAA
>NZ_SBEF01000141.1 GCF_004011885.1 Serratia microhaemolytica
CGTAGGGTGAGGTGCGGGTAGTTCGGGTGGTAGGCGCTGCTGTCGCCCGGCAGAAAGGTGAAGCTGTAGGTCTGGCCGGTGTGTTCGACGATGTCGACAAAGCTGCCTTGGCCGCTGACGAGCGCGTAGTCGCTCCAGTTGTCACGCCAGCCGAGGCCACACAGCCCGTGGCAGTCGCTGCGTGAGTGGTGGTGGCGGGTGAAGGTGAGCGGCAGGGTTTGCCCCAGGCGCAGGTCGCAGCGGTCTTCAAAGTAGGCGCCGGTGGCGACGTCGACCGGGTCGAGCACTTTCTGGATCAGGCGGTTGAGGCGGTTCGGGGCCGCTTTGCGTGCCAGGTGTGCGGCCTGGCTGGCGACGCGGCGGGTGGCTTGGCCAGCGGCGGCGAGTGCGCGTTGCGCGCCGGTCATGGCGCCGCGCAGCACTTTCGGGGCGCGGCTGGCGAGTTTGCCCAGGGCGCCGGTTAAGCGCCCGGCCAGTTTCTGCCCGAGGCCGGAGGGCGGTAGTACGTAGCTGGCGA
>NZ_SBEF01000142.1 GCF_004011885.1 Serratia microhaemolytica
AAAAACGTAAAGCCATCCTGGAACGGCGTGCGGCGCATTTCTACCTCGTAGTCCCGGCCTTGTTCGCTAAAGAAGATCAGAAAATAGTCCACGGTGGGGGTTAATGTCCTGGTATCAAACGTGCTGTAGAGATACTCATACGTTAGCCGCCCTTTCATCTCTTTATGAAACTCCAGAAAATCCATACGATCCAGCCGTGCCAGTGTAGGTTCAGCCCATACTGCTTCATGGATCGCATCTTGCAGCTTGCCTTCGAGACCAAAATGATTAACATCATCAATTTTGATATAGCCAAGATTTAACAGATCAAAATCATTGATCTTGATATACTGCCCACTTTTCAACCACTCACTGGCATCAAACCACTGCTTTTTACTCGGCCATTCCGGATCATCCATACTTTCTGGAACCACCGAAATCGCCATTTGGTACGGTCGGGTTAACAGATAGTAGCCCCCTAACGTTAATAAAATACACAGCAGCCCCGCTGCCAGAAGCGCCCAGCGCTTT